>CAJUMV010000019.1 GCA_910587715.1 uncultured Lachnospiraceae bacterium
GGCAATCCATTCAAAACTTTTCACTTTTAGACTTGACTTTTAATAGTTAGTCTATCTTTTTCTGTTTGATGTATTGGTTCTCATTTGACGGGGGCTCAGGTCATCCGTCGCGATGTGTCAGTCCGCGTCGTCTTCGTTTTCTTCTTCAAGGTGTCTTTTCCTCCGGCTGTAAAGCGCGGAACAGACGCGGAGCGTAACGGAAAGCACTGTGCCGGTCATAAGGAAATATACGATAAATACGGCAAATGCGCCGGACATACTCTGATAATTGCGGTAGGAAACAACGGCGTTAAACAGGGCTGTTACGAATGCGGCAAGGATGCTCAAGCCGATATTGACCGCCGGAGACGCTTTTAAGTGTCTGTCCCAGATGCCGTTGCGAAGACAGCCGCCTACCAGCCAGATACCCATACACAGAAATACGATAAATTCACCGCGCGTATTCCCTGCGTACTCCTGACCGAATAGAAATATCTGTGCCATGATAGCCAGAAATAAGCCGATAAAACCAATCCAAAAGCCTTTGCTTTCAATTTTTAAAAGTTTCAGTTCCTGCATTTCATCTAAATTATTTTTCTTACTAAACCATGTCATCGTCATTGTCCTCCCAGAATAAATCATTTAAGGTCTTTCCCAGTTCCTTGCAAATCTGAATACATAGATTTAAGGTTGGGTTATAATCACCGGATTCCACCATGCCGATCGTCTGCCTGGTGACGCCGACCTTTTTTGCCAGCTCGGTCTGGGACATATCTTTTTCCATGCGCGCCAGCTTCAGTTTCAGATTTTTCATACCAATGTGCCAGTCTCCTTTCCAGCGTGTTTTAACAGGCAGGTTTTTTGTCTGTTTACGTTTTACAAGATAGCACATCAAAAAATAAATGTCAAGTATATTTTACATTAAATAATTATACTTGACATTTGGACGATAAATATTACATTTTTACAAAAAATAGGACAACGTGCCCCGCTCCGGCTCCTGATGCAGCACCTTGTGCGTCCGATAGTAGGTGGGCGTGCAGCCGAGAAACTTCTTAAAGAGCTTATTATAGTAGCTGGTATTATTGAAGCCCACGGAGAGAGCCAGTTCCGCGATGGAACTGAAATTCTGTTCCGGGTCCATCAGTTTTTTTGTGGATTCGTAAATCCGGTATTTCATCAGATATTCAAAAGGGCTCATCTGCAGGGTTCGCGCAAAGCAGCGGCAGCATTCGCTTTTGCTGACGTGGATGCTGTCGGCGATTTCCTGCAGGGTCAGCGGCTCCGCGTGATGGGTCCGGATATAGAGCATGGCCTCTTTGACGCGCTGCTCGTCCTGCGGCACACGCGGCGGAGGGGGCGTTTCCGTCTGTGGAAGCTGGCGCAGCAGCTCCGCCCAGAAATGGCAGAGATACCCCTTGGTGGCGATTTCATAGCCAAAATGTTTTGCCGTATTTACCTCGATCGCTTCCATCAATGTCTGCAGCATACGCTCGTGCCAGGGCGCGCTCTCATCCAGAAAAAACACCTTAAAAAGCTGGTAGTTCTGCAGCGGCAGCAGATACTGCGTCTGCAGATAATTGCTTTTATGCCCGAAAATATAATCCGGATGAAAGACAAGGGAATGAAAGGTACACTGCTTTTTATCCTGCGCGTGAATACAGTGCATGACGTTCTGGTTGATAATAAGCCCTTGCCCCGGTCGAATCAGATACGTGTCGTCGTCCGTGGAAACTTCCGCAACGCCCTGATTGACGATCAGGATTTCCATCTCTTCATGCCAGTGCCAGCGAATCCAGTTCAGGTAAGACTTGTGCAAATCGAGATAGCGGGCGTTGACCGGGTAGTCCAGCGTTCCGTAATCGTTTTTGGCATACAGATTGTCATAAGTATCTATAGAATCCTGGGATAAATTCGTTTCGTTTAATGCGCCCCTGGGTGTGGCTGTCTGTTGTGTATGCATAGAGTGTCCTCTTCCTATGTATTTGGCTGCGGCTGGCAGTGCCAGTCGTTTTTATGCAAAATGCCATAAAAATATATTAGCATAGATACGTGCCGCGGTCAAACATGCCCTGATTATAATACTATATAATAAAACTATTTTGCGGGGCGGAAATGGATTCTCAGAAAAATGAAAATCTGCTGAATCTGGCGCTTGACACAGCGCCAGGGGAGAGGGAACGGTCGCTGGAATTGAATGTGGGATATGATATACAGGAAAGGACATGGGAGGTTATAGTAAAATATCACGGTTCCCTGCAGGGATTATCTGAGTGGGGCATACTGACGGAAGAGTTGATTGCGGGCTACGCCATCCTTACCGTGCCGGAATCGCAGATGGAACGACTGGCGGAGACGGAGCAGATTGAGTATGTCGAAAAGCCTAAGCGGCTCTTTTTCTCTGATTTGATGGGAAACACGGCGTCCTGTTTTGCGCCGGGCAGCCCGCTGTATGAGGGGTTAACGGGGAAAGGCGTTTTGGTGGCGGTGATTGATTCCGGAATCAGTTATTATAACCGGGATTTTCGGAATGCGGATGGCAGCACCAGAATCCGTTATCTGTGGGATCAGGTGCTGGGGCGGGAGTTTGACGCGGCGCAGATTAATGAGGCGCTTATGACGGGCAGCAGGCAGGCGGCGGAGCAGCTTGTACCAAGCATAGATACGAGCGGACATGGAACTGCGGTGGCGGGAATAGCCGCGGGGAATGGCGGAGAAGGCGGTCCGGCATATGCGGGTGTCGCCAGGGAAAGCGAGCTCATCATTGTGCGGCTTGGCTCGCCGAGAGCTGACGCCTTTCCCCGGACAACGGAACTGATGCGGGCGTTGACTTATGTAGTCAGAAAGGCGGTCGAGCTTTCTATGCCCGTTGCCGTCAATTTAAGCTTCGGCAATACTTACGGCGCCCATAATGGGACATCTCTATTAGAGCGTTTTATAGATAATGTTTCGGAGATTGGCAGAAGTGTCATCTGCGTGGGCAGCGGAAATGAAGGGGCGTCCGGCGGACATGTGGGCGGGAGCCTGCGGCGGCAGGAAACGGAAAGTCTGGGATTGACTAATTCGGTCAATATAATAGACACGAATGTCATGAACAGCGGCGCAAGAGTGGAAATGACAGTGGGCGCCTACGAAAGCGGGTTAAATGTGCAGTTGTGGAAGGAGTATGCCGACCGCTATTTAGTGACAATCATGTCGCCATCCGGGGAGACGTTTCAGGCGGATACTGACCGTCCCGGTAAACAGACTTACCGCCTGCAGCAAACCCAGATTTTGTTCTACAATGGGGAACCGGCACCGTATATGACAGCGCAGGAGCTTTATTTTGATTTTCTCCCGGCAGAAGGCAGCCGGTATCTGGACCGGGGGGTATGGACGTTCTTTCTTCGTCCGCTAAAGATCATTACCGGGAATTATACCTTTTATCTTCCTTCCGAAACTGTCCGCAGCGCGGATACCCGCTTTGTCAGGACAACGCCGGATGTGACGCTGACGATTCCTTCCACGGCGGTCAAGGTGGTGACGGTGGGAGCCTATGACCCGGTATATGAGTCCTATGCGGATTTTTCCGGCAGGGGGTATCTCTATCAGGATCAGGTAAACAGCCGCACTTCGGACACATTTGTGAAGCCGGATTTAGTGGCGCCGGGCGTGGGCATTCTGGCTCCCGATAGATACGGCGGCTATTCGCCCGTCACGGGCACCTCCTTTGCGACCCCTTTTGTGACCGGAGCGGCGGCTGTGCTGATGCAGTGGGGAATTGTGACGGGAAACGACCCTTATCTGTATGGGGAGAAGGTGAAAGCGTATCTGAGGAAGGGCGCACAGCCAATCCGCGGGGTGGCGGAGTATCCGGATGCGCGGGTGGGGTATGGGGCGCTGTGTGTTGAGGATAGTTTGCCGAGGTAGAAGAGAGTGGATTTTTAGCGGAATAAGCACTTTGTTTTGGCGTATATATTGTCGAATAAAGTGCTTATTGTACGTTGTTTGGATTTTATATAAATATTTGGTAGGGCTAAAACGAGTCATAATTTATAAATAGCATGGATTTTCCAGAGTGGAAATAGAACCTATGTTCGAAACTGATGGAAAAAGTAAAAATAGTATGCTATACTTCTATATGAATAATAAGATTATAATCAGTGCCATGTGGGAGGAGAAGGATGGGAAAAAGTAAGAATGATGCAAAGAAAATTGAGTGGGATGCAAAAATATTTCTGTCAAAAAATAATTATTTGATCCAAACAGACGCGGTTAAAAACTATTTGATTCCGTTAGGAAATTATAAAGAAAATCTGGAGTGGCTGGCATATGCAGAGGAAGCGGATATTTTGAATGTTGCGTTATTCGGATTTACCGCAAAAGCGTGGAGGGATGAAAATTCTGAATTGGCAAAAAAGAATAATATCAGAGATTTTGCTTCAATAAATGAACTTACAGTTTTGTCTGAATAGGCAGTTGAAAAATCGGTTGGTTATTTGAAGAAATATAATAAAGATAAGAAACTTGAAAAAGATGTAAATTCCGATGTAAATTGTATTTTGAATGTAGTTGTTTATGCAATATGAAAATGTTATTATAGCAATAAGAAGTATGGAAGATTGTATATGAGGGAATATATGGTGGAGAACTCTGAAAAGTTTTAAACGACTGTTGGTAATTTTCATTGTTTGTGAGAGTTTTAGAGAAGATTATATAGGAAATGAAAAAGGGTTTTAGTTCAATGAGCAATTTATTGATTAACAGGATGTAATCAGACAAGGAAAGAATAACGCGCACTGTTTTTATTAGAGAAATGCTTGGGTGATAATACGATATTTATTTTTGAAATTTATTTTGTGTCCCAAGTTTATGGATAAAGAGATTAATTGTTTGGAAATAATTTAGTACAAATTTTTTAGTAGTAAAAAATCCAGTTCATTTAGTATATAAATAATTTTAGATAAAAGGCAATAACAGAGAATTTTAGCAGTGTAGATAGTCCATAATGCAAAAGTGCATATTATTTGGAATAATATTGAGCAGGAAGGAGAATTTGATGTTTTTTTCTTCTATAAACATCATGCAAGATACCTATGAGAATAGCAGAATTGATTAACTTAAGACAAAATAGGAAACGGCTTGATAATATACGTAAAAATCGAAGAAATACGATTCCGTTTGTCGGGGCAGGCATATCGGCAGGGTGTGGCTTATATACATGGCGTAAATTGCTTGATATTTTAGCAGTTGAGTATCTGACATTTAAAGAACGAAAAAAGTTTACGGATGCTGGAGATTATCTTGAGTATGCTGAGGCCATAGTAAATGCGTCTGGAAATCAAGATGCGGTTATGAGACGGATAGGAGAGATTTTTGAAGAAACTGATATCTGTATAGGGAAAGCCCCATATTTGCTTGTGTCATCTTTTGCAAATAATATTGTCACCACTAATTATGATTTGATTCTTGAATCATCAGCAAAAAAATTTGGGAACAAATCTGAATTGAAGGTATTATTGCCTTGTTTGACTGGACAGATGACAGCGGCTATACAAGAGAATCAAAGATGTCTTTTGAAAATACATGGTTCGGTTGAAGAAACGACATCAATGGTTTTTAGCGAATCCCAGTATAATGAATTTTACAGTGATGGAAAGCCGCTGCCGATATTTCTTGAAACTTTCTTCTCAGGTAGGTCTTTGCTGTTTATAGGCTGCAGTCTTACAAAAGATAGGACGATTGACGTTTTGGCAAAGTGTATCAGCCGTAATCCAAGGATTAGACATTATGCTATTGTTGAATTGCCTCAGGATCCGGATGAAGAGGTCAAGCAGAAGAATTACTTGACATCGATCGGAATAGATCCTATTTACTATCCTAAGGGAGAATATGGAGCAGTGGAGCTGCTTCTTGAATATCTTGCTGAGGACAATTCATTTATAAAAGAAGCAAAAAAAATTCTCAATGAATTCATTTCAGAAGATTTAAATAGTAATTTAGTAGATGATGCATATGATATTCTCATTTCAATGCTAAATGAAAGCTATTACAATACAGCAAAAGATTTTCCGGAATTACTTGAATTAAGCAAGGATTGTATTGATATTGTCAGAGATTATAAAGCAGCGATCGATGCGACTAAAAAAGTTAGTATGTCCTTGTATGATATTTGTATTAACATGTTCAATATATTGTCGAGGTCAGGAATCAAGTCTGCACACGATATTCGAGAGTGCCTGATTAACAGCTTTTCAGATGCAGCTCTGCGGGAAACAGATATTAGGTCGATGCTCCAAAAGCAGCATATAGTATATGTTTCTAATCCATTAAATATAGAGGGAAAATCCGACAAGGAACTTACGGAACTTGCTGACAAATTAAATCGTAAGATTCAATTTGAGAATGAGATGGGATTTCGTCATTTTATGGATTATTATAATCAAGCAATCGAATTATTAGATACTGCTTATGAGAGAATTGAAATGCATCAGCGTGTCATTTTGTGCAATACGATTGGGGCGTGGGGGACGTTTGTTCTTGACACTGAAAAACCGCGAAAGTATTTAAATCTTGCAATTTCAACTATCGAATCGCTTGATGAAAGGGAGCAACCCTACAGTTTGCTTTCAAAATGTTATTGTAATTTAGCTCTTTTAATGGCACGTGATGAAAATTATATAATGGCAGTAAAATATGCAAAAAAAGATTTGCAGTATAAGCTGTTAATTGATGAAAATCCGAGACTTTATGCCGGTTCTATGGGACATTATGCTTTATATCAAAAAGAATGTGATCCGTTTAGTGCTATACAGACATATATTGAGGTAATACGATTAAAACGAAACAATATAGATGATGATATAAATGAACTTCGATATGAACGAGATAAACATGTTGATATTAAAAACATGAAGCATAAATTGATGGCTTCGTGGGCGACTGGTGTTTTTGATTTGGGTCTTTTGGCAAAGGATTTGACGTTTTATCAGCTTGCTGATGATTTTATAAAGTTGGCAAATGAATATCGATATGAAATTATTGATAAAGTTAGTAAGGACTATAATGCATCATGTAATGTAGAGGTTGAACTGGATGTCCTTCTTTATAAAGATCAAGATATTCAAAGGTATATAAGTGCAGTGGATGGACGCGTTAACATGAATCCTGAATTGTCAACAACCATTTATCATTCTTGGTATATATGTGCCTTGTTTTTTTACGGTCATGGTAATTATAATGATGCAAAGCACTATATCCGAAAATTTTATAAAGATTTTTATTTTCAAGGGGATGTAATAGATACACGGCAGGAAGTTCGGGCGAAGTTATTGGAAGCAAGGATATTATTGAGAACTAATTCAAACGTAAGAACCGCACAATCAGTGTTAAATGAGGCAATTAATCTATTAAAGAAAGTGTATTCCAGTGATAGCTATTGGCTTATTGAACCATATACTTTAAATGAAAAAATTGATGATCGGTATAGTGAAGACTTGAATAGATTAAAAGAAAAATATGTTATAAAAAGGGAAGAGGCATATGTGTTGTTAAAGAAGTTTTTTAAAGAAGTTAACTTAACAAAGCCAATTATGGATTGAGGGATTATAAAATTTATACTTGTGGAGTCCGTATTTGGGGTAAGAAGTAAAATAGATGAAATTCTGCCGCTAATGGTGGCAGAATTGGGAAGGAAATATATGGGGAATATTGTTACAACAGAAGAATTTAGGAAGTTTGTTTCTGATATTATTCAAAAAATTAGGAATGCCCAGTATGAATCATTGAAATTTGTTAATTATAATATGATTTGTTTATATTGGGATATAGGCAGGGAAATTTGTGTGAGGCAGAATGAATATGGATGGGGTAAAGCTATTGTTGAAGAACTGTCGGTAGAATTACAGGAAGAATTTTTGGGGAAATCTGGTTTTTCTGCAAGAAATTTATGGAGGATGAGAAATTTTTATATTACATTTCAGGATAACAAGGAAGTGCCACCTTTGGTGGCAGAAATAAGTTGGACCAAAATATATCTGGTTTTAGAAAAATGTAAAAATAGTCAGGAAAGAGAATTTTACTTTAAGATGACACGTAAGTATGGTTGGACAAAAGAAGTGCTGATACATAATATATCGATAAAAACTTATGAGAAATTTCTTTTAAATCAGACCAATTTTGAAGAACAATTGCCGCAGGAATATAGTAAACAGGCAAAATTAGCAGTGAAAGACGAATATACATTTGATTTTATGGAATTGTCTGCGGAACATAGTGAACGTGAATTAGAACAAGAGTTAATACAACATATTCAAAAATTTTTATCAGAAATGGGAGGTATGTTTGCGTTTATTGGAAACCAATATAAAATAGTTGTGGATGGTGATGAATTTTTTATAGATTTATTGTTGTATCATCGAAAATTAAGATGTTTAGTGGCAATAGAACTGAAAATAGGAAAATTCGAACCATCAGATATGGGGCAATTACAGTTTTATTTAACAGCTTTAAATGAACAGGAAAAACTTCCGGAAGAGAATGAATCCATTGGAATTATTATATGCCGCAGTAAGAATAGGACTGTAGTTGAATATGCATTAAAAAGCGCAACGGTGCCAATGGGAGTGGCAACTTATAAGATCAGTAATGAATTACCAAGGGATATGCGTGAATTATTACCTAAACCGGAAGAGATAGCAAGACGGTTGGATGAAATTGAAGGATAATAAGTAGAAACTAACGAAAAATGGGAAAGGAAAACACTATGAAATATGAGATTGCAGTATGTACTAAAGAAGGAGATTCGACAACTTTTAAGGGCAATTTACTGGAAAAGCTTGCCAGAGAAATTCTTGAAGTGCAACAATATAAAGTAACAGAGACTGTCCGGATTACCGGGATGGAAATAGATTTGCTTGCCAGACATAAAATTAGTAATTCTACAATTTTTGTTGAATGCAAAGCATGGGACGGTACTTTGCCAGCAGATGTAATTACAAAATTACTGGGAAATGTAGTTATGAAAAATGCTGATGGAGGATGGCTTATTACAACAGGAGCATTATCAAAAGATGCAAAGGGGGCACAAGAAGAATGGGAAAGGGAGGATAATGCAAGAAGGCAGATGCTTTCGTTCTATACTGCAGAAAGAATAATTGAGTTATTATTGGATACTAAACTGATCAGAAAATGTATTCTTTCAAATATAGATTTACAGGGCGAATATGAACAGGGTGAAACAGAAGTATTATTTATAACAGATATTGGGAGGTATTGGATTGTTCCAGTAGCAATTAAAAATTCGGGATTGATTACATCTGTGATGGTATTTGATGCTAATACAGGAGAACGTATTGTAGATACAAAAGTTATAGAAGAACTTAAGAGTAGAAAAAATAAGTATAGTGAATATGAATGGATTTT
The DNA here is from genome assembly GCA_910587715.1 of uncultured Lachnospiraceae bacterium. Taxonomy (GTDB): domain Bacteria; phylum Bacillota; class Clostridia; order Lachnospirales; family Lachnospiraceae; genus UBA3282. Next base: position 9,382 of record CAJUMV010000019.1, read on the forward strand.
GGATAAGCAAAAAGATGATAAGGTAGCTAAAGAACTGCTAAATGAGTATAGAAGTGTTGTACCTGTCATTACAGGAGACGCATGGAATGATTATAGACCGGCAAGACCAGAAGATTTTGTGGGTAGAAAGCAAAGTATTAAAGAGATATTTAGCTTTTTTGAAGCTGTTATAAGTGGAAAAACGGATACTCGACTATTTGCAATTAAAGCACCATCTGGAATGGGAAAGAGTTCTCTGATTTCTAAAGTATCAGCAATAGCCAATAAAGCAAAAAAGAATAGAAAATACTTTATATATTCTGTTGATGTAAGAACTGCAATGTCACAGCGATATGCGGAATTTTCTTTGCGGGCATGCCTTAATAGTGCGCAAAAAGAGAATTTTATAAAATTAAATGATAATAGAAAAGATATAGAATTGAGTTCTATTGAGCAGATTTTTGAAGATGGTTATATTTCGAAAATGTTGGATAGTTTGAAAATGGAAGAAAAATGTATTGTTTTGATATTTGATCAATTTGAAGAGTTATTTTCGAAAAAGGAGTTGTGGGGACTTTTTGATTCTATTCGAAATTTGAGTAATATGATTGATGCAGAGAAGCAAAATTTTATTTTAGGGTTTGCATGGAAGACTGATTCATTCGTTCCGCTTGACCATCCTGCATACGCCATGTGGTCTGATTTGAGGGACAGAAGAAAAGAATTTGGTATTTTACCATTTAGTGTAAGTGAAATTAGAAGCGCTATTAATGTTTTCGGTAATCAGTTAGGAAATCCAATCAATCCCGTTTTGAGAAATTACTTGGTAAATCAATGTCAAGGATATCCATGGCTTTTGAAGAAATTGTGTATTCATGTATTTGAATTAATTAAAGAAGGAAGTACACAAGAAAACGTAATAGGAAGAAAATTAGAAATAACAGAATTATTTGATAAAGATATATCCGAATTGACAGGTGAGGAACATGCATGTTTGAAAGATATTGCCAAAGATACTCCGGCGGAATACAATCGTATACTTGATTTATATGGAAATAATGTCTTACAACTATTAATTAATAAGAGGATTGTGATACATCGCGGTTCTAAACTTACGCTTTATTGGGATATATTTAGAGATTATATTGTAAATGGAACAACACCAACTATTACGTTAGATTATATTCCACAATATATGTTTTCGACTATATGTAAAGTTATCATGGTGTTATTAGAAAAAGAAAATGTTTTGTCTTATGATGAGTTATGCAATAGAGTTGGACTTACAAGTTCCACCATTGATAATGTTATGATTGATATGGTTATGTTTGGGTTGGCAAAACGGGAAAGCGAGAAAATATATCTGTTGGTTGATAGCTTAGATAGAAGTATAGAATTATTATGGGATTTTTTTAAACGTCATATTTTATATATCGAAAGCCAAAAAGAACTCAAAAATGGTTTTACTTATTCAGATTTTAGAGCGTTATTTGTTAAAACATATAATGAAAAATTATTAAACGATAAAACGAGGAATAGATACTCTAGTAAAATATTTGATTGGTTTATAAAATTAAATTTTTTTGTGGAGAAGGAAGAGGGGTATTTTATAAAAGCGCCAGAATTATCGAATATTAAATTCGATAGTGAAAGACGAAGAAGTAGGAGCAGGTATAGTGTATCAACAACAGGATTATTTTGGGGACAGACTTCACCAGAAAAAGTAGTTGAAGTTTGGGAGATGATTGAAAGTGGAAAAAATAATTATGTAGAATTGAAAAATAAAGGTTATAGAAATGCATTAGAAATATTAACAACTACTGTTAGTGTGCAGCGAAATGGTGATAAATTAACTACTTCGAAGAGTTTAAATGAAGTTTTTGAGACTATAAATGAAAGTGATACAATTTGTTATGTTAAGGAACTGTTGGGCGAAAATGATATCATAAAAAGCCTTGAAGTGGGCGAAAAATTGAACGATAAATTTCATAGGAATTGGTTGAAGTATTCTAAGTTAAGGTATGGAAATGCATTATTAAAATGGAGTAAATTTCTTAATAAAAAATTTGAGGAGTGAATATATAAAATTAAAAAATAATGCATTGGGCGTAAATAAAATAGTTATGAGAAGTAGAAAAGACATTTGTATGGTTTTTGGTAATAAAGGTATTGGAAAAAGGAGCAAATTCTTAAAAGAGCAAAAAATTTATAATGTACAGGGAATTTGAAGATATAATAACTTGACAATAATTTATCTCTAATTTTATCCCGACTTAGCAATAATTTGCCACACGCCCCACGAAGTTATGCGGGTTTCAGCGTTTTTCACTCAAAAAAAGTGAAAAAAGTTTGTGACAATAACTTGACACACGCGGGGTATGGGGGACTGTGTGTGGAAAGTAGTCTGCCGGGGTAGAATGGGATGGTAAACCTAAAAGTAAATTATTGCTTTTCGATTAATAGGAAAATTCAAGAAAAAAACATATGTTCGCAAAACGGTTGAAAAAGTAGCGATAGCATGATATGATTTTATATATGTAATAAGATTTCAGCTAAGGCAATACGGGAGGAAAAGTGAAATATGTGGATGATATACTGATAAAGCATTCCCATGATGGATTTGCGCTTAAAGATGAAAGAAAAATAAAAGGAGCCTGCCCATACAACCCACCTGGTCCAACATCGAACAACACATACTTACTTGCACCCACTGTCCCTTAAGCCGCACCAGAAATCTGCCCGTCATGGGACGGGGCAGCCATGAAGCGGAGATTATGCTGATTGCCGAGGCGCCCGGCGCGCAGGAGGACCAGCAGGGTATTCCCTTTGTGGGGCGCTCCGGAGAAATTCTGGACAGGCTTTTGCAGGACTGCGGACTGAGCAGAGACGAAATCTACATCACCAATATTTTAAAATGTCATCCGCCCGGCAACCGCGACCCGAAAGAGGGGGAAAAGGAGGCGTGCTTTCCCTATCTGAAATATGAGACATTTCTGTTAAAGCCCAAAATTATAGTCTGTCTGGGGCGTGTCGCCGCGCAGAGAATCATTTCGCCGGATTTTAAAATTACCAGACAGCACGGCACTTGGACATGCCGGAAGGACTGCGCGCTGACTGCGACTTATCACCCTTCGGCAATTCTGCGGGACCCTTCCAAATATGAGGGGGTGAAAGAAGACTTTCTGGAAATTGTAAAAAGATGTAAGGAATAGAATAAGGGAAAAGAGTGGAAAAGAATAGTTATGTAAACCAAAAATGCAAAGTATACCCAAAAAGAGACAATGTATACCATTCACCTTCCCATTTCCTCTGTATTCCCCTATAATAATACAGATACTTTTGCGGTTAGTTCCACAGAGGAGGAGACAGAACGTATGAAGACGAAGAAACTCAGTATTGCGGCGCAGCTTTTTCTCTTTATTTTGGGATCGGCTATTATCGTGGCATTGATTGTGGGGAGTGTTGCCTATTCAAACATGGGTGATTTCCTGCAAAAGAAATGCAAGGATGACGTGATGGAGATTGCGGTGATTGCCGCGGAAAATGTGGATGGCGGGGTTTTTGCGAAAGCGATGGAAGGGGAGGAAGCGGCACTTCTTGCTGTGAAAGACAGCCTGAGTTTCTTTCTGGTAGGCGATTCGGTCACTTACGTCTACACGCTGATGCCAAAAAACGCGGACTTGTTTCAGTTCGTGGTGGACACAGACCCGGATGACCCCGGCGAATACGCGGAGGATTACGAGGCGCAGGACGCCATGTTTGAGGCGATGCAGGGCGCATCTTCGGTGACGAAAGACCCTTTCACTGACGAGTGGGGCACATTCTACAGCGGGTATGCGCCGATCATGCTTGACGGCAGGGTGCTTGGCATTGTGGCGGTGGATTATGAGGCGTCTTCTATTCGGACTTCCTTAAACAGCCTGATTCGCAATATTCTATTCGCGGTGGGCGCGGCTCTGGTTTTTGCGGTTGCCGCGGCGCTGTTAGTTGCGGTCAGGATGCGGCGCAATTTTGTGAAAGTAAACGATAAAATCGTGGAGGTGGCATCCGACGACGGGGACTTGACGAAGGTGTTAAACATCACTTCGGGGGATGAACTGGAAGTGATTGGAAACAGCTTAAACCGTCTTTTGGAGAAAACTGCCAATACGGTCAGGGAGATTAAGGGCGGAACCGACAGTATTGAGTCGAAAATGGATAATATCAACACCCATGTGTCAGGCTCTGCCGCGCAGGTGACGGGCATCAACGATACCATACACTCCATGGTGGCGGCGACGGAGCAGATTGCGGCATCCGTCGGGACGGTGAGCGAGCAGGTGGAATATGTATATATGGATATTCAGAATATCGTTGAGGTGGTTGCGGGCAATACGATTGGTCTGCAGGAGATTAACGCATCTTCCGCGGAACTGAACGATACAGCGCAGACCTCTTATGCGGGAATCGGGAAAAATGTGGAGAAAATGTCCGCAATGTTGAAAGAGGAAAAGAAAAAAGCGGAAGCGGTGCTCCGGATCAAAGAGTTGTCGGAGACGATTCTGGGGATTTCCGGACAGACCAATCTGCTGGCGCTAAACGCGTCCATAGAAGCGGCAAGGGCAGGAGAAGCGGGGAAAGGGTTCGCCGTGGTAGCGGGAGAGATTGGCGCGCTGGCGGGCAATACCAATGACGCCGCCAATGAAATCCAGAAAATGAGTAAGGAAGTGGTGGAAGCCATTCAGGGCCTTGGCGCGCTGGCGGATAAGATGCTGCAATTTCTGGAGAATGAAATTTCCGGGGATTACCAGAAATTCGGCGGGCTGTCTCATGGGTTTGCGGAAAAATCCGAAGAAATCAGGGCGTCCATGGAACAGCTTTTGAAAAATATGGAAGAGTATGCCGGTGTACTGGAAAAAATCAGAATGGCGATGGAGTCCGTCGGCGGCGCTTCCGAGGAAAACAGTGCGGAGATTCTCCAGCTTTCGGAACGTGTCGGGATGATAGACGAGGAGATGAAGAGCATAGAGACTACGGCAGCGGATACTTTTTCCGCGATTTCGGTTATGAACCGCGAACTGAGCGGGTATCGAGTGTAGGATAAACAGATATAGAATGCAAAGAACTCTGCAAACGATCTAAATCGAGAAGGCAGAGTTCTTTTTTATGTGCAGACCCGAATATGGAAGTTTGTCAGGGTTTACAATTTTTGCAGGGTTCATAACCCTGCGAGATAATGCTCTCCCGACTCTCCGAACTGTCCTGCCTGTTCGTGGTAGGCAGGGAATGGCAGGAGGGTCTGTGGAATTTCTTCGTCTTGACGTTCAGTACATAGGTCAGTTCGCTTGTGACGGCAGGCGTGCTCTCCTGCGGTTTTTCTTCCACGGCGGGCGCGGTTTCTTTCTGTGTCTGCGCGGGTGCCGGATCAGACGCCGCCGGTGCTGCGGGCTGTCCGGAATCACCAGATGGTTTCGGCTGTATCGTTGCCGGTGCCGCTTTTCTGGTTGAGGTAGCAGTATCCGTCTTTGCGCCGGCAGAGGATTTCGCAGAATCAGCGCTGCCGCCTGTCGGCTCGCCTGCCTTCCAGCTTTCGGATGCAGGTACGTTGAAGGAAATGGACTTGCCGTCCGTGGTCGCAATGATCGTGCCTTCTTCATCCGTCCGGTAAACCATGACGCCGTTTGTGCGCAGCGTGTTCAGCGTTTCTGCATGGGGATGCCCGTAGGAATTGCCTTCCCCGCAGCTGATAACGGCATAAAACGGATCAATCGCTTTGAAAAAATCTTGGGAAGTCGAATATTTGCTGCCGTGATGCCCTACCTTATACACGTCCGCGGAAATATCGATGCCTGTCTTTAACATATCGTTTTCGGCGTCCTCGCCGGCGTCCCCGGTAAACAGGAAAGAGCGGTTCCCGTTTTTCAAAAGCAGGGCGATGGAGGCGTCGTTGGGATTATCGTAAGTGTCGCCTGGCGCTAGTATGGTAATGCTGGCAGTCCCGAGGGTATATTTGGAGTTGACTGTCGGAGTCAGTGCTTTCAGTCGTTTATCATCAAGCGACTGCATCAGTTTCTGGTAAGTTTTGTTGTCTTTCTCAAAGTTAGAGACAAACACCTTTCCGATAGCAAACTTCGTGATAATCACAGGCGCGCCGCCGATATGGTCAGCGTCCGGATGGGTCAATATCAGATAATCCAGCTTGGAAATTTTCTGCTTCTGGAGATAGTTTTGGATGGCGGTGCCTTTGGTATCGTCGCCCGCATCAATCAGCATGGCGTGTCCGCCGCAGGTAACGAGCGTGGCGTCGCCCTGTCCCACGTCTATAAAATGCACGTCCATCTGTTCGGGATTGGCGGCGTAAGCCGGCACGGGAGCAGAAAGCACGCACCCGAAAAGGACGGCGGCTGTCAAAACCAGATGTAAGATTCTTGACGTCAATTTTTTCATCGTAAAAACCTCTCTTTCTTCTGCGCATTTTTACTGTCTGACATGTCAGAGTTATTTTGTTGTAAAATATGGGATGCGTTAAGTATATCATATTTTCCTGTCGATATCGACGAGAATCTTTAGTCGGGTGCGCGTGGGTGTGAATTGTGACGAAACCGGTTGCGCAATCGGCCCGAATCTGGTAATCTAAAATCGAGTAATCAGCGGGAAAGGGGCACATTCCTATGGAAGAAAGAAATCTTACAATCGCGGATATTGCGCAGGAGCTGGGCGTTTCGAAAACGACCGTATCCAGAGCCATGTCCGGCAAGGGAAGGATTGGGGAAGAGACGCGCAAAAGGGTGCAGGCATATATCGAAGCGCATCATTACAGCCCGAATGTGGTGGCGAAGGGGCTTGCGCAGAACAAAACGTTTAATCTGGGACTGGTGCTGCCCGGGGATTATCAGATCGTGGAACTGCCCTTTTTCCAGAAATGTATGATGGGCGTCAGCCGGACAGCCTCCGCCGCAGGGTATGATGTGCTGCTTTCCATGGTGACTGCGGATAAAATCACACAGCTTGAGCGGGCGGTGACAAACCGCAAAATCGACGGGGTGATTCTCACACGGACACTGGCGGACGACGCGCCCATGCGCTATCTGCAGGAAAACGGCGTGCCGTTCGTGGCGATTGGCAGTACCGACACCGCAGGGGCGGTTCAGATTGATAATGACCACAGGGGCGCCTGCCGGGAGCTGACGGGAAGACTGTTAGACAAAGGCGTTCGCAGCCTGGCGCTGATTGGCGGCAGAGAAGAATATGTGGTGACGAAAAACCGTTTTCTTGGATTTGAGGACGCCTTTGGGGAGCGGCAGGACTGGAACGGCAGCAGGCGGACTTTTCTCAACATAGACGATGAGCGGGAAGTGGAAAAAATCGTGGAGGAGCTTCTGGCGGATCAGGTCGAGTGTATGGTATGCATGGATGATTTTCTGTGCGGCTGTGTACTGAATGCCCTGCAGCTTCGGCAGATTGCGGTGCCGGAACAGGTGCAGGTGGTGTCCTTTTATGACAGTACCGTGCTGGAAAACCGCATTCCGGCAATCACGTCTATTCGTTTCGATGTGGAGGAGCTTGGAAAAAAGGCATGTGCGCTGTTATTGCGGATGCTGGACGGGGAAGCGGTGGAAGAGCGCACCCTTCTGGGATATGAGGTGCGGATGCGAAAGTCCACGAGGTGAAAGTGTAAGGCGCACAAAAACAAATCTAAAATAGTTTACAAGAATGTTTGATGACAAATGAACGAAAGGAGTATATACTTAAATCTAAACAAAGCAATTTGGCTAGATGTGGCAAGTGTGTGGGAATCAAAGGAATTAGGTTATGAAGCACAGAAGAGTTTTTCTGAGAGCGGTTGCAGTAATAGCGGCTTTCTCGGTGGCGTTGTCCGGCGAGGGGGCTTCTTTTAGCGCGGTTTCCGCGGCTTCTCTCCCGGGTGCTGACAGAGCGGTGCATAGCTCTGCGAAGATACCGGGGGGGGGGTATAACGGGCTCTGAGAATGGTTTAAGCTGTGGATATCTCACACCTTTTTATTCTTATTCTTATGGCGGGATGGATGATGTGTCTGCCCGCGCCGAACGTTTCAAGACCGGTCTGATTCATTCCGGCATAGCGGGGGCGGTATCTGCCCGCGCAGATTCCAATGACGACAATTTATTGACGGCAAGCGGCTCCGGGTGGGCTGAAAGTCTCGGTATTTCCATAAATGCGGAGACGTCTGGCGGTTCTGGACAGGCAGAGAGCGCCGGTGATGCTGCGTCTTCTGACAGCTCCGGAAATTCGAACGGCTCGGAGACACCTGATGAGCCTAAGAAAAACTCCGAGAATCCTGAGAATCCGGACGATCCTAAGAAAGACTCTGAGAATCCTGAGAATCCGGACGATCCTAAGAAAGACTCTGAGAACCCTGAGAATCCGGACGATCCGAAGAAGGAGCCTGAGAATCCCGACGAGCCGGAAAAACCGGGCAGCGTTTCCGACAATACCCTGCCGGAGCCTGACAGCGTCTCCGAAAATTCCATTGAGGAGGACGGAATCGCTCTGCTTGCGGATGACGGTACATATGGGACCCTAACGGAATCCGGCACACACGGGGCAAACGGCGATAATCTGCTGTGGAAATACTATGACGATACGAAGACGCTGGTAATCTGCCCGAATCCGGACAGTGCGAGTCCGGGCGGTGACATGAAAGCGGTATATGGTTCGAAGGGTCAGCATGAATGGAAGTCGTACTATACTCGTGTCGAGAAAGTAGTGGTGGAGGAGGGCGTCACCGCTCTTTCTCAGCGCGCGTTTATGTATCTTACCGCTTTGGAAGAGGTCTGGCTGCCGGAGAGCCTGAAGGTTATCGGGCAGAGCGCTTTTGATACGGATGGTGCGGGGGCGCCGCTTAAAAAAATCAATCCTGTGGAGGGCGGCGCGCCGGTGAACATTCCCTCCGGCGTGGAGGAAATACGCACATGGGCTTTCGCGGGCTGTACTTCTCTCGCTAAAGCGGGCGAAGGGGACAATTATGGTGTTGTCAGACTGCCGGACAGTCTGTCGAAGATGGGCTATGGCGTGTTTTATAATGATGCGGAGATTACGTCGATTCAGTTTGACGACAGGATAACCGGTCTGCAGCTGGATAATACAAATGACAATTACGGCATATTTCAGGGATGTACGAATCTGCGGGAGCTTCATTTTCCCGACAGCCTTACATCCTTGACGATTAACGGCGGAACCAGTGCGTGGAATAAGCTTTTCGCAGGCTGTACTTCCCTGACGGAGCTGGTCATTCCCGGCGGCATTGGGACGGTGCCGAAGGGACTTAGGCTGGATACCATTCCCAATCTGGAAATCCTGACGCTTGAACAGGGCATCACCGCCGTGGAAGGGTGGAATGTTAATTATTCGCCGTTTCCGGTGTCGCTGGTGGAGCTGAACCTCCCCCGGGGGTTTGAGACGATACCAAATATAATGTGCAGGAACCTTGGAAAGCTGCAGCGGATAAATCCGATTGCGGGCGGTTCCCAGGTGAATTTCCCGGAGGGGCTTACTGCTATCGGGAATCAGGCGTTTGATGGATGCAATTTGCTTGGCACGGCGGGAGAGGGAGAAAATCAGGGGCTGATTTGTTTCCCTGCCAGTCTTTCCTCGATTGGTCAGTATGCCTTTTATCGGAATCCGGCAATCCGCTCGCTCGTGATGAGCGACGCTGCGACTGCGCAGGAGAGCTTGGCGATTGGTCAGTATGCTTTTTGCCAGAATACGAGTCTGGAGTCGGTGCATTTCGGCGACGGGAAGAAAGCGCTTGATATGGCAGCAGGTTCTTTGACGGGAACCGCGGGAATGGCTTTTGCAGACTGCACGAAGCTTATGAGTCTGCACTTTCCCAAAAATCTGGAATCCCTCGTTATGGCAAATAACGCGTGGCGCGGCTGCAGCGCGGTGGAGGAGCTTTACCTTCCCGGAACGCTTAAGACGGTGACGCGGGAGATGAACCTTTCGCAGTTTACGGAGGTCAGGAAGCTGACCTTCGGTCAGGGCATGGAAGAGGTAGAGAGAGCGAGCATATATGATTATAAATCCATTCTGCCGACATCCGTGGAGGAGCTTTATTTGCCGGAGGGGTTTCGGATTATTCCCGTTGCGATGTGCAACGGATTTGCCAACCTGAAAAAAATCAACCCGGAGGAGGACGGCTCCCAGATTAATTTCCCGGAGGGACTTGAAGAGATTGGGGAGCGCGCTTTTTCCAGCTGCAGGAATCTTGGCATAGAGAGCGGGGACGGGCAGATTGCGGTCAGCTTTCCGAACAGCCTGACATGGATGGGGAAATATGCCTTTTCGGGAAACGGCCAGTTGACAAAGCTGGAGTTTGACACGCCCATGAGCGGAGGGCTGAAGATAGATGAGAGGGTCTTTGACGGCTGCAGCGGTCTTTCGGGGGAGCTGCGCCTGCCGGACGGACTGGTCAGCTTAGGTCAAAATACGCTGTATGGAACAGAATACCGCACGGAACTGTGGACGACTACAGAGCCTTTTCTGGCAAAGATACAGTACCGGGGCAGCCGTAATGAAATAACCTTTGAAAGCATACGGTTCCGTGGCGTGGACGACAGGGATGAGATAGAGGTGGACGGGACGGCTGTGGGCTGGGGCTCCTTTTATGATGTGTTTATCAAGGAGCAGTACTATAACAGGAATGCGCCCAAAAAGCTCCATATCGAGGACACGGTAAAGCGTCTTGCAAGCGACACGTTCTGGAAGGATTTCAAGGAAGTGACCTTCCATGGGGAGAATGTAGTCACGCTGGATCACAAGGGTATGTTTAACGCTGCGCCCGCTTCGCTGAAAAATCTGGAGGGCACCTACTATGTGTCACCGGAGGGCGCGCTTTATCTGTTGGACGAGAACACAAGACAGGCGGCGCTTGCCTACTGTCCGCCCGGGGTCACGGCGCTTACCATTCCGGCTTCCCTTCACGTCACCGACAATCTGACCGGGGTATACGACAAGAAATATAACGGGATTTACAATGTGACTTCCGTGCTGCCCCACGCCATTATTGAGGCGAAGAATCTGACGACGATCACGGCGGCGCAGCCGGAAAAGATTACGCTGGGGATGCGCGCCTTTGCGGACTGCCCGACACTTACGCAGGTGAACGGCGTGACCACCCAGAAGGAAGCGAATGCCCTGTTCGGGCCCGAGGGCACTTCGGCGAGAAAGTATGCCTTTGTGAACACGGGACTTTTACCGGATGAGGATCCGGAGATGAAAGGGCAGCCGCAGCGTGTCCTCAAGTATGTGGACGGAGCGGGCAGTATGCTTGAGATCAAGGCATATTTTGTGGACGGGGAAAATTTCCGGCGCCCTACGAGGATGATGCCTACCGTCTGATGACCGGGGAGAAGGTGCGCTTCGATATCAGTGTGAACACCAATGCGGACACGAAATGCAAGATTTATTTCCAGCCTTCCGATTCGGACTTTGAGGGCTTTATCAGGGGAGATGCGACAGGAAACGCGGAAAATAAGGTAACCGGGAAGAGTACACCCATCACGCTGACGACCGGTTATGATGCTGTGGCGGGCAGTTATTACTGTGAGTTCCGCATTCCGGCGGGTGCGACCATGTCTAAGGCAGGCATTGCCGGGAGCGAGGGGATACCAGCGCTTTATCCGGCGAAGGTGGATGCCGGAGGAGATACGTTAAATCTTTCGAAGGGCGGAGAGCTGTGCGTGTGGGCTGAGATGGTGCAGGATACGTCCACGCCCTCGGAATCGCCGGGAACGGGCGAAAACGACTATATGATGTTTCTGTGGAGAACGAAGCGGACGGAGTATCAGGTGAATGTGAGAGCGGGAAAGGATGTGCCGGCAAGACTTGATACGAGCACCAAAAAACCTACCTTTAAGCCCCTGAACGGCGACGCCTTTCAGCTGGGTTTTCAGGGATTTCGGCTAAAGACGGATTTAAACAGTTATAATGCCTATTTTTACACAGATGGCGCACAGGAACCAGATAACAGGCGGTGGCGCGGCAGAGACCCTGTGGAGCAGGTCTGCTGGCAGTATCGGGTCGTGCTGCCGGAGGGCATGGAGTGGAAGAGCGCGGAGGAAATCGTGGCGCGCTGGGGCAGAGTTTATAACCGTATCGTTCTGGAAGCGGAGGTCAGCGAGGATAAGAGAACGCTGACCTGCCGGTACACGGAGGGAAGTAGTGATACGGGAAATCCCCTGGGCAGGGATTTTGGCATTACGCCATCCCAATGGACGGCTTCCTTTGACGGAGACATGGTGATACTGGAGGACTACGATTTCTTTACGGACAGTCAGATTACCTACGACTGCAGCGCGGTGGTTTATTATCGGTTTTCGGAGCCGCTTCAGCTTGCAGCAAAGCAGATAACGGATACCTTAAAGGGCCTGGAGCCGGGCGAGATTACCTTTGCCAGAAGCGTCGGACTGGACGAGGAGCACCGGTTCGGTGCGGATATGAGAGGAAAGAGGGGATGCACCGTATTAAATACCCTCTGGGCATACAATGCCAGCGCCGCGCCCGCGCCTACGGGATTGATAGAGGTCATCGACACGCTCATCGACGGGGACAACGGTTATCTCTATCTCACGGCGGAGCAGATGGCGGCGATTCTTTTGGATGGAGCCGACGGGAGCGGTGCGGAGAAAGGCTCCGGCATCCGGGTAAAGGAAATTCAGATTACGGATGCGCTGCTCTATGGGGAGGATGTGCCTTTTTCTTCCGGCATTACCCATATTGGCATAGACGGGCAGACACAGATTGCGGAGAATCTGCTCAATCACTATACCGCGCCGAAACAGGCGGGGGCGGTTCTGCGCATATCGGCGGAGCGGGACGAGGATCTGCGGCTGCAGAGCGTCACCCTAAAAATAAACGAAAATGCGTCCATATCCATACCGCTGCCTGCGGATTTAACGGCAAAAGAGACGCTCGCCGGTTCGCTTGCCGCAGCGATGGAGGGGGCAGGCTACCGGTTCGCCGTGGCGAGCGGCAGGTACCAGATCACCTGGCAGGCGACTCCGGAGACGAAAGCGCACACAGTGGATGCGCTGGACAGATGGGAAATCGGCAGCTACGAGGCGACTGTCAAGCTGGACTGCCAGCAGGCGCATCACTATATCGAGGAGGATTCTCCGGGCAGTTACCGGTTTAAAGGATTTACGGGCTACAGCTGGGGTTATACACAATGGCTGGCGGAAGCGGTGTTTACCTACGAGGGGAGAGATGAAGAGGGGGAGAGCGTACAGAAAACACAGAAAAGCCATTCCCCGCGTAATCGGTATCAGGATGAGGTGCCGGAGTTTGTCGGCAATGAAAGTGTAAGTGCGCCCGACAATTCCGTACTGGTTGCGACCACATCCACATGCCGGGCAGGGTAGACAAGCTGGGCAGATAACCGCGGCAGCAAATATATAGGCGGCGTGGATTACCGGGGCAACGCGATTCCCCTTCACGGCGGTGATTTCATACGCTGGCGCGACAGCTATACCAATAAAAATAATGTGACCCGGACAGAGTTGGTTTACGAGCAGAGTCTGGTTGGCCAGGCGCTTCTTGTGCCCTGCGACAAGAACCCGGGGCTTTCGTCCGCGGGGTACGAGATCGTGGAAGACCCGGTGGGCGACCGCTACTTTGCAATCGTGGCGGACGGGACCCGGAAAACGATAGACGGAGTCTGGCTGGGGTATCGGGAGAGCTTGTCGGGAAGCTGGTCCGCTTTCTATGCGGAAACGGTGGAGATTAGCGCAGGCGGCGATGGCGCAAGTCCTTTCTTGAAGATAAGATGGTACGATCAGGCGGTGGACGAGCGTGCCGCGAAGGAGTACCGGTTTCTGGCGCAGGTGCGCAATCCCGTTATGGCGGGCGGCGTGCCGGAAATCAAGAGTGTTCTCTATGAGAACGGGTATCTTGCCGAAGAGGGAGACAATACTTACTCCGCCCGGCTCGTGGTCGAAAAGGAGGGCGTTTACCGTGCGGATGAGATTAAAAAGGATATCCTGAAAAATCCGGAGACGCTGGATGATGCGCCGCAGGATCAGGAGCTTGATTCACGACGCGCCAATGTGTATATCCGTGCGGGAGGAAGCGTTACCTATCGGCTTTCCTTTGACGAGTACTGGGATGCGTCCTATACGCTGCCGGAGGGGGCGGTCTGCGACCGGCTGCCGGATGCGGCGGGCTGCTTTGACTGGGAGGTCGGCAAAAATGTCCATGTGCGTTACCTGCTGCATAACCGGGACGGGGCGGCGGCTGACGGCTATCGGGAATATGTGCCGGAGACAGCGGATTTTTGTAAGCTGACGGACAGAAAGGACAAAGGACAGTATCTCTACTGGGGAGATTTTACGATTCCCGTGAATCATACCCTCTATATTTATGTGACGCTGGATTTCCCCGATAATACGGCGGAAAACGGTAATCTGTGGGATCGGTATGTGAAGGCGGTGGACGGGCTGCCGGAGGTGAACGGCGTGCTCACCAATGCGTTCAGGCAGCGCGGCGGAAAGACGGATCTGCAGTTTTGGGAGGACAAGAGCGAAGAAATTACGGAGAGCGTTATCACGCACAGGCTGGCGAAGCCGCCCCGAGCCTACTTAAAGACCGGGAAACTGGTGTATCAGTCGGATTTGGATAAGACACAGGCGATTTTCACAAACAGCGACCAGAAAGAGCGGACATTCAGCTATTATGTGGTGCTTTACAATGACGGAGAGAGTAACCTCTACTTAAATCCTGTACATCTGATCGTGCCCAGGGGCTTCACGCTGAACATACCTAATTCCGATTATGCTGTTTATTATAACTGTACGTCCGGTGATGAGACGATGGCGGTGAGAGACGGACAGCTGCCGCCGGGTGTGGAGCGGACCAATCAGGTCTATGTGGACTATAAGGCATTGGAGGGCGAAACGGGGGACAACGGCAAGAATAGAGAGGTCGTGCTGGAATTTAATCCGAGGGGATTTGGTTACGGTCTTTCCGGCGGCGGATTTGATGCGGATATCGGGAAACCGTATCTGGAGCCGGGCAGGTTTTACGCGGCGAAGCTTACCTTTACGGTGGGCGCTTCCCTCAGCAAATATCCCGATGCGCCTGCGGGCACGCCGCTCTTCTTTGAGACAGATGAAGAAGTCAAGGAAAAATGGGGTTTTGAAGCACCTGTGGATACCACGGGAAAGTGGGTGGCTTCCGAATTTACGGCGACAAGGGCGGAAGCGGGACCGGGTCTGATTAAAGGAATGCCGGTTCTGCAGAAGGAGGGAGAAGGCGAATATCCCTATAAACCGCAGGAAGGCACTGCCATGGAGCATCCGGTCAAGTGGGAGACCGAGTTGGTCAATAACGGGGCGAATGCTCTCAACGACTTCCATATCAAGGATTCCATCCAATGGCCCTATGTGTTCGACGGCGAGGTGGCGCTCAGCGATAACTGGCAGAAGGAGTCCGATAAAACGTCGAGCAATTTCAAGTGGCAGTCCTTTACCATTACACGCTATACGGAGGAAGTCACGCTGACACAGGACGATCAGACCGTGCGGAAGGTGGAGAAGATCGACCGGGACAGACTGATGGTGAATAAGGTGCCGGTGGAGATCGCACCGGATAGGAATACCGCCATGGCTGATCCGGATCGCTATTCGGTGCGGATTTATTCCTATAAAAATTTTTACGCCCGTGTCTGGTTCTATAAAGAGAGTGCCTTTGACAGTGGGGCGGAGAGTGACGGGGAGCGTGCCGCGGAGACTATGGAGCTTGATTTTAGTCAGCGGTATTACGGAACATCTCCGGGCATCGTAGACAGAGGGGTGATCACGGAAGCGAAGAGGACCTTAAGCTATTGGACCAGATTTGACATGTCGAAGATGATGGAGAATGTGGGCAATACCTTTATCAACCGCGCATTGCTCCTGCCGGGCGATTCCCATACCTACCACAGGGAAGACGTCTGCGAGGGAATCCCTCTAAACGAAGGCGGAAACGCGGTGGAAGGCGATGAGGAGAAGGTGGCGGCGATTCTTGCTTCCAGCCATGTCACCATCAGTGTGGGACAGAGCACGCAGGGATGGATCATGGCGGAGGAGGATCTGCAGGAGGGCGCGGGCGGTCTGACCGTGCCGGAGGATGTGGCGGAGCTGCTCTCGAAAAACCAGACGGTCCTGCTCAGCGATGTGGCGAACACGGTGACCTATACTATGGGCGTGCTGAATCAGGCCGTGGTGGTGGAGGGGGCACCCAGAACGCGGAGGAGAGAAAGTATTCCCTGCAGGATATGGTGCTGATCAATTCCCTGCCCCATGTGGGGGACAAGACCTTTTTCCAGAGCGACGGCGTGCGCGGTTCCGAATATCAGATGAGGTTTGCGTCGGACGAGCCGGATTTTGATGTGAAAGCGTATTATTACGATGATGGGAAGAAAACCCTGCAGGAGGTGGACGCCGCATACTACCGGGTGCTCTACAGCGATAAGGACAGCACGGGAATTGACCAGAAGGACGGCGACGACTGGAAACTGCAGGTGGATGAAACCGGGAAGGATGTGCCTTACACGCCGCCTGGCTGGTATACGAAGGTGGATTTCGCGACGCGGTTTGGCGGGCTGGAAAAGGCGCGCAGCGTCCGCATTGAGTTTGTGGATTCCAACGATACCTTTACGGAGGGCGGTGATAATACGCATTACCGTGAGCTGATGAAGCCGGGAAGGACCATTGTGGTGAAGTATCAGGCAAAGGTGGAAGGAGCAGTCCAGCCGGGGGAATATGCGTGGAATGCCTTTGGCTACCGCTTTAAGCGATTTGTGGATACCCGCGGAGAAGCTTTTTCTTCCAGAACGGGCGTGCGGATTCCCACCGTGCCGACCTTTACGGAAATGTTGGTGGATGAGGAGCGAAATCCTTATCCGAATCCCGGTCCGGAGGGGCTGGAGTTTGCCTTTACGATACGAAAGAAAGCGGGAAAAGACGAAAATCATATGCCCTATCAGGAGCAGACGATTTCCTTTACCCTGACGCTGGAAACGGATGAGAGTGAGAAGGAAAGGACGATAACGCGGGATGAGATCACCCAGACGGTGAGCGGCATTGTCTATACGAGACAGGATGACGACACGGACAGTAAGGGTAAGCTGCGGGAGTTTTGGCAGGACGGGGCGCTCTATGAAGTAGTTCAGACAAAGAGAGCCAAGTATTATCCGCTTGACAGCATTTCCATAAACGGTGTGCCCTATGAGGAGGGTAACGGGGAGTTCCGGTATTACTCCGGTGCGGCGCCGGAAATCGTCTACACGAACATACACAGACAATGGAATCTGACGGTCAAGAAGGTGGCGGAGGTGGATAACGAGCCGCTGAAAGATGCGCTGTTCGGGCTATATACAGAGGATGCGCAGGAGCGGATGGACGAGACGGCGCTTGCGGGCAATCCTTATTATCAGACGTACAAGCATGTGGCTGTCAGTGAGATTATGCTGGATGAAAATACGACGCTGTACCTGAAGGACCTGCAGATGACGGACAAGGACGGATTGATTCTGTGGGAGGAGCTGGAAGGAGAGCAGTATTATGTGAGGGAGCTGGTACCTCCCCGCGGATGCAAATTAAATACCACGTGTTATTGCGTGCAGCCAACCACGGAAATGCCGTTTGTTATTATAAATGAACCCGCGCCCAGGCTGGCTGATACGGGCGGAATAGGAACCATTCCTTTTTACATATTGGGTGTTATTTTAGTTGCCGTCAATACAATTATTATGGGAAGGAGGGGAGAGCGACGGAGACGGAAGAAAGACGGGAACAAAAGCGCGGGCCCGGCAAAGACGGCGGGCGTGGCGCTGACGGCGGCGCTTGCGGTGAAGGTTCTCGTGCGGGTGGTGCAGATTCGCAGGGAAAGAAGAAAGCGCCGCGGGTAACGGCGGTACTGTTTCTGGCTGCGGGACTTGTGTCCGCAGGAATCCTGGCGGCGGCTCTCCTCCTGCCGGTATTTCAGATATACGGAAACGCTATGGCACCTTCCTTGATTAAGGGGGATGTGGTGGCGGCAGTCAGGGGACAGAACTGGGAGCAGGGCGATATCATTGCTTTTCACTGTCACAATAAGGTTCTGGTAAAAAGGCTGATCGCCGGATCGGGCAGCGAGGTGAATATCGTTTCGGACGGCTCGGTCTATGTGGACGGGAATCTTCTGCCGGAGTTTTATCTGCCGGAGAAGAGCGCGGGGACGTGCACCACGGAATTTCCCTGCACGGTGCCGGAGGGGGCGTATTTCGTGCTGGGGGATGAAAGAACCATCACTGCGGACAGCAGGAGCGTACAGATTGGCTGTGTGCCGAAGGAACAGGTAATCGGGAAAATCGCATTTCGGCTGTGGGGGAGCGGCATCGGCGTGGTGCGGTGAACGGGTCAATCGGGGAGTTGGAAATAGAGAAACAAGGACAGATAAACTGTCGTAAAAAGAAGGGTAGAAAAAGGGACAGAAAAAACAGACACAGAAAAGGAGCGTGAGGAATTTGAAAAGGGGAATGAGGAGACGTAGAAAAATGGGACCTGCAAGACGGTTTTTGCCAGTGGTTCTGGCGGCGATGCTGGCGGTGGTGATGTCGATGACGGTGCTGGCGGCGGGTGAGACGCCGGGCACATCGAATGCGGACACGAAAGGAAGCATTACCATCATCAATCCGCAAAAAGGCGTGACTTACAGCGCGTACAAGATATTTGACGTGACTTATGCAGCTGCCGGGGATAAGACTTCCTACAGTTATACCATTGCGGGGGATTCTGCATGGTATCCCACGGTTAAGCAGTTCGCGGACGTGACAGAGAACAAGTTGACGCTGGTTAAGGCGGCAGGCAGTGATATCTACGTGGTGAACGCGGCGGAAGGGTTCAGCTCGGCAAACTTTGCCAAAGCCTTGCAGGGCGCTGTCACCGGCAAGACGGCGGATGTTACAGGCAAACTTGCGGATGATGCGGCGGAAGATGCCACCTTGTCATTGGGCACCGATTTATCTTTAGGGTACTATCTGGTAATGGGAACCAACGCCGGGCTGTGCAGTCTGGACACCACGGACCCGGATGCGGAAGTGAAGGATAAAAATGATATGCCCTTTGACAAAGAGCTGACGGGGATAGGTGATGGTACAGATACTACGCCGCTGCCTGCGCCTGTGGATGAATACGGCGTAACGGTGGGTTCGACGCTTACTTACACCATTACGGGCGAGGTGCCGGATACCGAAGGCTTTGAGCAGTATGTTTACATAGCGGAAGATACCATGGATGCGGGTCTTACCATGAACCATGATGTAAAGTTAAAGATAGACGGTACAGAGATTGCGGGACTGACTTCAGATACTTCCGGAACGATTCCGACACCTGAAAAAAATTTGGCAAAGGGTACGGTCTATTACAAAGGGGTTACGGCAGCCTCGGGCGGCGGATTTGTCCTGCGGCTGGATATGAAGGACTATGCCGACAAAGCAGGGAAAAAACTGGAAATCACCTATACGGCTACGGTTAATGAGAATGCTGTGGGTGTGGTTTCCAAGAACGAGGCGAAGCTAAAGTACGGTAATGACCCTGATGATCTGACGAATGGGACACCTTCGGAAGTCCGGGTTTTCACGTCAAATATTGAAGTGTTAAAGTATGCGAAAAACGCAGCGGATGCCGCCGATACGAGCAAAGCGCTGGAGGGGGCGGAGTTTGTTCTGCAAAACAGTGTGACTGCGGGTGACGGCACGATATCTCCCGGCGGAAAGTATTATAAGGCGACTATCACCGGTGATGCACCGAATCAAAAAGTAACCAAAGTAGAATGGGTGACCGTATCGATGACGCAACGCGCCTGACAACCGGGAGCGACGGAAAGGCTGTATTCCAAGGTCTGGAGAACGGTACCTACTATCTGGTGGAGACTAAGGCGCCTGCCGGTTACAATCTGTTGGGAGCAAACGATAAGACAGATGATGGCAAGATAACGGAAAAGGGAGAAGTTAAGGTCGTGATAGCCACTACCATCAAGAAAAATGCCGATGGCAGCTTGACGGCGGACCCGGCTGATTTCACGGTTCATGAGAAAGTAGCCAACAGCGAAGGTTCTCTCCTGCCGAGCACCGGCGGTATCGGTACGACCATCTTCTACATCGTGGGCGGCGTGCTGCTCGCGGCGGCTGTGCTCTGGTTCGTGGTGAGCAGGAGACGGGCGGGAACGCAGAAGTAAGACGCACAGTCATGCGGAAACGACGGATGAGTAAGGCGCGGGAGAGCGGAGCGGCATGAAAAGGCGCATAACAAATGTTATTTTTATGTTGGTGTTTCTGACAGGGCTCGGCTTCCTGCTCTACCCGACCGTCAGCGACCGCTGGAACAGGATGCACCAGACCCGCGCCATCACCGCTTACGCGGAGGCTGCGGCATCCATGGATGATGCGGATTATGAGAAGGTTATGGCGGCGGCACGTGCCTATAACGGGGAGCTGGCGGCGCGGGGCGGCAGCGTTACCCTGACGGAGGAGGAGAAGGCGGCGTATGAAGCGCAGCTCAATATCACCGGGCAGGGGGTCATGGGCTATATAGATATCCCGAAGATAGACTGTTACCTGCCGGTCTACCACGGCACCACGGAGGGCGTGCTGCAGACGTCCGTGGGGCATCTGGAGGGCAGCTCCCTGCCCGTAGGCGGGGAGAGTACCCACTGCGTGCTGTCGGGGCACCGGGGGCTTCCCAGCGCAAGGCTGTTTACGGACTTAGACCAGATAATAACAGGTGATATGTTCATGGTGTGCGTGCTGGACGAGGCGCTGACCTATGAGGTGGACCAGATCCTCGTGGTGCTGCCAGAAGAGACGGAAGCCCTTGCCATAGAGACGGGGAAGGATTACTGCACGCTGGTGACCTGCACGCCCTACGGGGTGAACTCCCACCGGCTGCTGGTGAGGGGCAGGCGGACGGACACCCTGTCCGGGGAGATGACGCAGCGTATCACGGCGGACGCGGTGCAGATTGAAACGCCGCTCGTGGTGTCGGTGGCGGCGGTGCCGATGGTCGTGGTGCTGCTCGCAGCGCTTGTGTATGGTGTGCGGCGGAGACGGCGCGGGATGTGAGCAGCGCAGAGGATAGCGGGCAACAAAATATAAAAACGTATGTTATTGAATAAATGTGAGCCGGGAAGAGAGAAAAGGGACGAACAGGATGGGAAAGTCTGACAGAGGGAAAAGAAAGGGATATATGGGAAAAATGGTGCATTCGACGTCGAAGATTTCGACGGCAGCGCTCTCCCTGTGCCTTATCCTGACCTTTTTCGTCAGACCGCTCCCGGTGCGTGCGTCTGCAGCAGAGCCGCCGGATATCACGGACGGGAAGAAATATTCCATCAGGATCATGATGGTGTATGAGGATAAAACGGTGGAGGGCGGCTCCTTTGAGGCGTACCGTGTCGGTGAGATCGTCAAGGTAAGGACGCCTTCAAAGGCGCAGAGCGCGGCGCCTTCTCAGGATGCGGGAACGGCGGGGGAGGCATACCGTTTCTGGCCGACAGAGTCCCTTGTGAAGTCGATGGGCTTTGGACAGGAAGAGATAGACAGGATAAACGGGATTGACAGGGACGAGCCAGACGCGGAGAGCAGGCTGAATGCTATCCTGAACGATAAACTGGGCGGCAGTGAGCTAAACGGGATAGAGACGGCGGCGCAGAAGGAGAAGCTGGCGAAAGCGCTGGCGGTCTATGTGAAGGCTCCCGCAGAGCAGGGGAATATTACGGCAACTGACGGTGATGACGGCGGACAGGAGATGCCGGATATCTGGGGAGACGACCACACGGTACGGGGAAATGAAGGCGGCGTGGCCGCATTTGAGAACCTGCGCACGGGGCTGTATCTGTTCACCCAGAGCACGGAGCAGGCGTCGCCGGGGTATTACCCCGTGGAGCCGTTCCTCGTATCGGTGCCGGTGTATGACAGCGAATACAATTATAACGTGCAGGCTTTCCCGAATGACTATGAGGTGAAGATCTATGTGAAGTTCCGGCTGATGGCGATACCTCCGGACCCGCCCGATTCACCGGACCCGCCGGAGCCACCCGACCCTCCTGTTCCGCCGGACCCGCCGGGACCGAGACCGAAGCCGGAGCCAAAACCGGACCCAGAACCGAAACCGGAGCCGTCTCCTGCGCCGGATCCCGCGCCAGAACCGCCTATCGAGCAGTGGGCGAGGGCGTATCTGGCGGAGCCGTCGGCAGCCCGGGAACCGGAAACGGCGCCCAGACTGCCCCAGACCGGACAGATAAACTGGCCGGTCCCGGTGTTAGCAGTGAGCGGGGCGGCGCTGCTGTTGACAGGGCTTCTGCTGCGACTTGCCGGCAGGAAGAACGCTGCGGGAGAAGAAGATACTGATCGCGGAAGAGAGTGAAGAACAGTGGAAGAGATGAGCAGCGAAAGAGGGCACAGGGGAGAGACGGGCAGCGCAAATACGGAGAAAGTACAGGCAATGCAGAAGGACAGAAGGACATCATTAGGATTACAGGCGCAGTTTTTGTCAGCATGGGTATAGCGCTCATGCTGGCGGGATTGTGTCTTTTTTTGTGGAACAGGCGGGAGGATGAGCTGGCGGGGAGACGGGCGCAGGAGACGCTGGCGGAAGTGAAGGCGGCGATGGAAGCAGGGGCAGCGTTATCGGAACAATGGGGAGACAGCGCGGCTTCTTTGGCAGAGGGAGATCCTGCCATCGGGAGCGGCAGGGATGCGGAAGGCGGTACCGGGGAGCAGGGGACAGACATCCCTACAGTGACGGTCGGCGCTTATGAATACGCGGGGTATCTGTGTATTCCCGCGCTCGGACTGGAGCTGCCCGTGATGGCACAGTGGAGCTATCCCCGGTTAAAGGCGGCGCCATGCCGTTATTATGGTACAGCCAGAGAGGGGAATCTGGTGATCGCCGCCCATAATTATCCCAGACATTTCGGCAGGCTGTCAAAACTGTCTCAGGGAGCGGAGATTACTTACACCGACGCGGAAGGGACGGTATGGCGTTATGAAGTGGAGACGACGGACGTGCTCGCGCCGGAAGCGGTGGAGGAGATGACGGAGGCGGGATATGCGCTGACGCTGTTTACCTGTACTTACGGCGGGGCGAGCCGGGTGACGGTGCGGTGCAGGGCGGGGGAGGAGCGGACTTTCTAAGATATTTTTTGTTATAGTGACAAAATTCGCGATAAGGTGTAATATATAGACAAAATTATCTTTGGAGAAAACGATGAATACTTGTCTTTCAGGCTTGTGGGATATTTTGCTGGAAAAATATTACGAGAAAATGATGTCTAACCCCGATTATGCAGATGAGGATACATGCAGGGAAGAAATCGGTGTTATGCTTGAGCGGTTTTACAGAGATAATAGTCTGCGTAAACCATTACACGTACAGATATTTTATGATGAACTTTCAAAAAATGGGGGAGATGTTCAGCATGCGGCAGAACAAGCCGATAAAAAATCGGAGGAATGTGGATTATGTGTAATATGCAGTAGATGTGCCAGAAGTTTTTATGAGATATTGAGTCATCGGAGAATGGAAAGACCTTTGCCGACAGAATGGAATAAATATTTTGTGGACAGGAATCAGATGTATTTTTATTTGTCGGCATATAAGCTGCTAAAATCATATCGACAGATAAAAGACACATTAATATGTTTAAAAGGATTTTCATCGACTACGCCGGCTATATATTCAGCGGTTTTTGAAGGAGCATGTACTGGTGGCGGAATATATTTTAATTTGGATGGTTTTGGGGTGGTGATTGATCCGGGCATTGGTTTTGTAGAATCAATGCATAAGCAGGGGATTTTTATAGAAGATATCAATGCGGTAATTGTGACACATAATCATTTGGATCACAATGCGGATATGGGGACGGTTTCTGCACTGTCATATGATATTAACCGATATTACAGGAATCAGGAACGTTTTTATCAACAGTTTTTTCCTAATAGAAGAAGTCGGAAACATGAGATAAGCTGGTGGTTGGATGAAAGTACACAGAAGGCTAATAGTGAAATTGTGCCGATGAGCAGATGTTTGACAGAATGCTATGAATGGAAAGAACTCAATAGTGCTGTAGCGATTAAGGTAATTGAAACAAAACATATGAGTGGGAACAAGTCATATGGAATCAAGTGTAAATTAAAGCTGGCTGACAAGGTAACAATAATTGGATATACTTCCGATACTCGATATTTTTTGGAACTTGCGGAATTTATGCGGGAATGTGACATCCTTATTTTTAATATAAGTGATATTTATGAGAAGGATGTAAGAGGAAAAAAACAAAAGAATACGCATCTGGGATACGATGGAAGTATAAATCTGCTGCAGGATGACGAACAGAAGTTCCGCCTGGCTATTGCATCAGAGTTTTGCTGCAACAATGGTGATTATCGAATGAATGTTGTACGTAAGTTAAATGAGCATGTGCGGCATCGGAGAAAGGCCTATGTTATGCCGGGGGAGGTAGGCATGAAAGTTGATTTGCAGAGCGGAGGAATTTTTTGCAGCCGATGCAAACAGGTTGTTTCTCCTGAATCTGTTTGCATTGTATCTCCAGAGCGAGAATTTGGCACAATCCAATATGTTTGTCGGTCGTGTAGATATAAGGCGGAGGATTAAAGCCGATAATTTGGGGTAACGGATTGACTATTGGGGTCATATATAATATACTGAGGAAGGTTTAAAAATGAAAGATTATGAGCATATGGTACTTGCGATTGATGAACTGATCAGTCATAGGGTTTCTGGAATCATTTGTATGGAAAGCTGCAGAAGTTGTTATTTTCCAAAAGGATTTAGGAAGGTCTTTGATTCTTTCTGTGAGATACGAAAAGATTATGAAGATAATCAGGAGATTTATTCGGATGAAAGCATGGAAATGGTGGAACAAACCAGATTTCAGGCATATTGCAGGCAGGAACAAGCTGAGATTTTAAATAATTTTATCAAGGAGCTTGAGGAGTTGGCGCCAGAGATTGATTTCAGAGAAGAAGCAAGAAATTATTATTGTGCTTTGGAGCAGGAAGATGTACAAACGCCGGAGATGTATCTGTCTGTGTATCCATTTTTGGCTTCGCTGATAAGTACAAAGGAAGAACGGGTGAGTGAACTATGATAGAGAATTTTGAACAAAAATACGCAAGGTTACTTGAAGAAGCCAGAAAAAAACCATTTCAGATGCTGCCTTCTGTGGAGAGACGCGGAGGATATCTGTGGGAGACACAGCCGGTAGTTGTTTCCAAAGAAGAAATAAAATGTGCGGAGGGTGCGTTCATAGAGCAGTATTGTCTGTGATGGTACGTGTGAGTGTAGGAATGGGCAGCTATCTTAAAATGCAGATAACGGACAAGGAAAATCTATGCCAAAATATTTATCGGGATGAGATTCTCAGAAGTGCGGATTATCTGATAGAATTTGAACAATACGCAAATGTAGGGAGACAGGAGTTAAATGTGGCCTGTTATACAAATTTTCGGGATGCATTGTTCCATTTTAGAAAAATGGTGCAATGTACTGAGGAGCATGAGATTATGCAACAGGCATTTGCGGTAAAGGAACATTTGCACAGAGCCAGGACAGATGCCAAAACAGATGTCCTGTTTTATTATGCAGGCGTTACGGATCGTCTGATAAAGGACACGATGCTGGATAGAGATATAAAATCTCAGTTGAGACAGTTGTTTCATAAAATGAAAGATATTGTTATGATGAACCGAATGAATGGTTTGTTGATGTCAGAAACTATTGTCAATGAATATCAGGACGAGAGTGTCAGTTTGATATTGAAAGAGTTTTTTGACTTGGTGAGGGATAAAATATTTTGTGAATTTTATGAAATGGTTTAGTGGTGATAGGAAATGGTTTGTTATGTATTGACAACCCCCATCCTTCTTTAATATGATGTAAGTAACAATCTATGGAGGTGAGCATCTGTGCGGATGAAAAGATTATTTGCGTATGGGGCGGCAGGTTTACTGATGGCTGGAATGGTAGTCATGCCTGTGTCGGCTCATGGACATCATAGTCAGACAGGTGCCGCAAAGAAAGCGGTTTGTTCTGTGTGTACGGTGGAGGGGTGTACGAGAACCAGACTGCACACACATGACGGTACAACTTATTGTGGATATGACCATGCGGGCGGGTATTGCGACGGTTCCTGCGGGGCTGTCAGCGTATGCGCGGTGGAGGGATGCACGGAGACGGGGTATCATCTTCACGACAGCCGGACTTACTGCGCCTACGATCATGCATGCGGGTATTGTGACAGCTCCTGCGGTGTGGTGACGGTCTGTGCGGAGGCAGGATGTACCCAAACGGGTTATCACACGCACAACAGTCAGACTTATTGTGGTTATGAGCATGAGCATGGGTATTGCGACGGTTCTTGTGGCGTGGTTGGGGTATGTCATGTGGAAGGATGCACGGCAACAGGGCAGCATAACCACGGAAGCCAGACGTATTGTGGGTATCAGCATGCGAACGGCTACTGCGATAATTCCTGTATGAATCATAACACAGGAAACGGTGGAAGCCAGACGGGGAATTATAATGGCGGTCATCATGGCGGTCACCATGGAAGGCACCACTCATAAGACAGTCAGGGTACGGTATCATTAACGGGCAGCACTATGGTAACTCATAGGGCTGTCCGTTTTGCGCGATAAGCAGAGAAGGAAGACTTGCGAAGCAGGCATCATCTTTTTTAAATTTGGTAAAATATGCATTGACAAGTTCTGTGCAGTTTGTTATCATTTGTATATGAACAACCGATTGCGCAAAGACAAAACTACCAAACGAACAGCGGGAAAAGAGCGCAATGTGCGGGAAAATGGCAGCAAAATAGTGACATATTAAGAAACGGAGGGCAGGGCACATGGATAAGTTTATTGTAAACATCATCCATCGTCCGGAGATGGTACCTGAGTATGCGGAGAAGGTGACCGGACACGGCAAAGAGGAGGATATCGGACGGAAGGAGCTTCTGACGGAGTCCCTCGATATCTTTAAGACGCAGCAGGCGATTGCGCATAAGAACGGATTGAAGACAACGATTCAGATGACTTACGCTTCTTTATTTAACGATGAGGCGGTGGCGCTGGCGAAGGCGGATCACGAGCAGTACGGCGACGAGATTGCGCTGTCCCTGCTTGGGCTTCCCTGCGAGGAGTTCCGCGAGAAATACAAGACGAAGGACTTCTGTATCTGGATGTTCTCCATGGAGGACAAGAAGTCGATTGTGGACGATGTGTTTGGCAAATTTAAGGACAGGTTCGGCTTTTATCCGGAGTCTACGGGTTCCTACTATATGGATGCGGATTTGACCAATTATATCAAAGAGAAATATCCCATGGTGAAATGCGCCGTGGCAACCTGCTGGGAGGAAGGTCCGAAGGCATACCACACCTGCAACAATTCCTGGTATACGTTTATGGACGGCGGTCCGTGGGCGCCGTGGATTCCGAGTAAGCAGAATACCCACGCGCCGGCGGCAAACGAGGAGGAGGATTCCGGCATTGTGGCGATTCCTCATCTGTCCCGTGACCTGATCGCGTGCTACGACGGTAACGGCTCCAATTTCGGGACGCATCCGCAGAATGTATTGCGCAGCATGTGCTATGATTCCAAGACGTGGGAGTATCCTTACCTGTACAATCTGATCGACCAGTTCCGGTCGCTTGCGAAATACAACAACGGCTACGCCTACAACATGATGTTTGTGGGCCCCGGCTGGATGAACAAGATGGGCCGCTGGGAAGCGCCTTATGAGCTTTTGCTGAAATCTTATGAGGACGGCATGGCATATTACGGGAAGCTGAAAAAAGAGGGCAAGTTAGAGGATATGACCATGGCGGAGTTCGCGGACTTTTACCGTGCGAACAGAAGGCTGACGGAGCCGGAGTGCGCGCTGTGGCGTGATATTTTATACGGATCGGACAAACAGCTTTTCTGGTACTGCGACCCTTACATGAGAGTGTGCGCGAACATGGACCAGGGCGGCGCAATCGTGGATTTACGTCCTTATGCGGCGAAGCTGGAGTGGCCGGTCGGTATCGGCACGAAGCATGTGACGGACGCGTCCTATCCTTTCTTAATACAGGAGAAGTACCGGGCGGGCTACTTTACCCACTATGCGGGTGAGGGCACGGTGAGAAGCGCGAAACTGACCCACAACGGCGAGGAGGTTGACCTGTGTCTGTGCCGGACGAAGGCGCATTTCTCGCAGGAGGGCAATACGAGAATCCTGACCCTTGACCCGGTGGATATCGAGTTTTACGACCTGACGGTGAAACTGCAGACGAAGATGTATTTCGAGGAGGGCAGCTCCAACATCAAGATCGAGAGGACGATTCTTGAAATGAGCGATCCGAACGCCGAGGTGGAGATCAACGAGTATATGGTGGCATGTTACGGCACCACGGAGTATTCCGAGGATATGAGCAACGTGAAGCTGTCTGTGACAGACGGTTCCCGAACGGAGAGCATTGACTACGCTTACAAGTGCCGCGAGGCGCAGATGCAGGGTGCGAAAGAGGCGGTGGCGGTGGTGCCCGAGATCGGGACGAGAGTGTCCATCAGTTGTGAGAAGAAAGAGGCGGTCGGCTATATCAAGGAAGGGTACGCGTTCTCCCCGATGTTCACGTTAGGCTACACCACCCAGTTAAAAGATAAGGAGGTATTTGCGACATGGCTCAATCTGGCAAAGGCAAATTAAACTACAGGTGTCCCTCCTGCTTTATGAGAGATTTGGACATTGATATGTTTTACGATAAGGATAAGAAAGAGTATCACTGCATCCGCTGTCAGTATGTGGGGACGGAGGAGGATGTGCTCGAAAAGAACGAGCTGGTGCGGTTCCGGTATAAGGATGCGATGAAGCGGTTTACGAAATTTGATTTCGACTGATGGCGGAGGGACGGACGAAAGATGGAATTCTGCGTCGCCGCGCTTCCGCTCCGTGAAAAGCGTAGCAGGCACTAAGCTCGAAAAGACCTTGCTAAGTGCTGACGCATTTCAAGGGGCTCCTTAAGAATTCCATCTTCCGTCCTGTTATTCGGTAAGCAGGGAAAAGGAAGACAAAATATGAAGTTTTATAAAGGTATGGATATATCCACCATCAAAGAAGTGGAAAGTCTCGGCGGGAAGTTTTATGACCATGGCGTGGAGAAGGATGTCTTTGAGATCCTGAAAAGTTATGGGACGAATGCGGTCAGGCTGCGGCTGTGGAACGACCCTTATGCGGAGGACGGCACGGCTTACGGAGCGGGTACGAATGACCTGCCGACGACGATAGAGCTGGCGAAGCGGGCGAAGGCGCACGGGTTGGAGGTGCTGCTCTGTATGCATTACAGCGATTTCTGGGCGGATCCGGGGAAGCAGCGGGTGCCGAAAGCGTGGCGCGGGATGGATGTGGAGCGGTTGACCGAGACAGTCTATACTTTTACGCGGAATACGCTGTTGACTTTGCGGGATGAGGGCGCTTATCCGAACCTGATTCAGATCGGCAACGAGCTGACCAACGGTATGCTCTGGCCGCATGGGAAGCTGCTGGAATGCGGTAATTACGACAATCTGGCGAAGTTTGTCAGCGCGGGCATCCGGGCGGTGCGCTCTCTGGACGGCGACATGCCGGTAATGATTCATCTGGACAACGGCGGCAATGCGCCGATGTACGTTGACTGGTTTGACCATTATATCGAGCGGGGCGAGGATTTCCAGATCATTGGGCTTTCCTACTATCCGTTCTGGCACGGGAGTCTTTCGGATTTA
The DNA here is from genome assembly GCA_910587715.1 of uncultured Lachnospiraceae bacterium. GTDB lineage: Bacteria > Bacillota > Clostridia > Lachnospirales > Lachnospiraceae > UBA3282. The sequence continues at coordinate 39,160 of CAJUMV010000019.1, forward strand.
CAGAAGAATATGAACGATCTGGCGGTGCGCTACGGCAAGGAGCTGGTGATCGCGGAGGTTTCCATGGGCTATACGATGGAGGACTACGGTGCGTACGAGAAGCTTGCGGCGGATGAGCGCAAGGGCTATGCCACGAAACCCGCGCTGGTGGAAAATCTGCCTTTTCCGATGACGAAGGAGGGGCAGGCGGATTTCATGCGGGCACTGTTTTCCGTGATTGATCAGGTGCCGGAGAAGAAATGCAGGGGATTTTTCTATTGGGAACCGGCGTGGATTCCGGTGCCGGGCTCAGGCTGGGCGAATGAAGAAGCACTGAAATATATCGAAGAAAAAGGTCCCGGCGGTAATGAATGGGCAAATCAGGCGCTATTTGACTATAACGGTCATTCTTTGCCGGCTTTGGAGGTAATCCGCGATTACCGACCATAACGAGTGCGGGTAATTCTGTCCGCAAATACGGAGTTTTAGATGGCTAAGGGGATTTATTAATGCTTTAAAGAGCGTAATTGCGCTATTTTTGCAAGAAAAACGTTTTCCGTATTGACAACAACTATATAAAGGTGGTAAATTTTACTTAAACGCGTTACTTAATTTTCGCGGAAAGGGCTAGCCCTTTCTCTATATCCTAATGTATTAGGATCTAAAAACCCTGACCGAGCAAAAAAACAGGGCGGCGGGAATGGCGCGGCGGATAATGGTATAAAATACGGAATTGCGGCAAACACGAGTCGCGATGACGTGTTTTATATAGAAACCAAAAATTGACTTTATATTTAGAAAGTCGAAAGGAGAGAGTAAAATTATGAAAAAGAAAGTATTGGCAACATTACTGGCAACAGCGATGACTGTCGGCTGTCTGACAGGCTGTGGCGACGGTGCGGCAGAGGAGCCTGCAGCGGAAGCTCCGGCAGCGGAAGCGCCTGCGGCAGAGGAGCCTGCGGCGGACGATGCGGCAGCGGAGGAGGCTCCTGCAGTAGAAGCTCCCGCGACTGCTGAGGAGGGCACAGACCCGGTTGCGAACCTGATTGCGGCAACCACAGGCACGGTAACCCTCAAGGTATGGGCTTCTGAGGAGGATCAGGACCTCACGACCAAGCTGTTAGACGATTTCAAGGCAGCTTATCCGGATGTAACTTTTGACATTACCCTCGGTGCAGAGAGTGAGTCAACCGCAAAGGATACGGTTCTTACGGACGTAGAAGCGGCAGCTGACGTATACGCGTTTGCGGACGATCAGATCAATGATCTGGTAAATGCGGGTGCGCTGCAGGAGGTAGTGGCAAACTACACCTTCGATGTAGTAAATGAGAATGCAACGGGCGCTGTGGAGGCGGCTGCCGTAGACGGTAAGGTATACGCTTACCCGATGACGGCTGATAACGGTTACTTCATGTTCTATGATTCTTCCGTATTCTCTGAGAGCGATGTGCAGTCTCTGGAGAAGATGATTGAGGTGGCTGACGCGGCTGGCAAGAAGATTGCAATGGATATTTCCAACGGCTGGTACATTTACGCGTTCTTCCAGGGCGCAGGTCTTGAACTGACACTGAATGACGACGGTCTTACCAATACCTGTACATGGAATGCTGCGGGCGGTACGGATGTAGCGCAGGCAATCCTTGATCTGACGGCTTCCAATGTGCTCGTGGACATGAATGACGAGGATATGGCTACCCAGATCGCAGAGGGCAACGTGGCTGCATGTGTGAACGGTACATGGAGAGCTGAGACGGCAGCAGAAGCATGGGGCGACAACTATGCGGCAACAAAGCTTCCTACCTTCAAGGCAGGCGGCAAAGACTGCCAGATGTCTTCTTACTCCGGTTACAAGCTGGTGGGCGTAAATCCTCACTCCGCTAACGTGGGCTGGGCAATGCTTCTGGCAGAGTTCCTGACCAATGAGTCCGCACAGACAGCTAGATTTGAAGCGAGAGACCTTGGTCCCTCTAACCTGAACGCGGCAGGTTCTGATGCGGTACAGGCAAACCCGGCAATCGCGGCTCTGGCAGAGCAGGCAGCATATGCTACGCCTCAGCGTGTAGGCGGTAACTTCTGGTCTCCTGCAGAGACTCTTGGACAGATTCTGGCATCCGGCAACCCTGACGGAACAGATTTACAGGAGCTTTTGGATACGACTGTAGAAGGTATCACGGCACCTGTCGAATAAAACAAAGCGAGCAGTATGAAGAGGGTGAGTGGCATTCACTCGCCCTCTTTCTGAAAGAAGACGGTTGCTTTTCATTTCATAAGGGGTTTTATAGTAGAAAACGACTTTGGCATGGAGGTTCAAATGAAGAAGGCATTAAACGCGATAGGAAATTATTTTAAGAATATTGGAATTGCCTTTGTCAAGGGAGATGTATGGGTTAAGCTGTCAGCGATTCTGATGGGCGCGGGTTATTTTGCCAGAAAGCAGGTAATTAACGGTATTATCATGTTTCTGGTGGAAGCATTGTTCGTCGTGCTGTGCGTCGGCTATGCGGCGCCAAACCTTGCGAAGTTCGGAACTCTCGGTACGGTGCAGTTTGAGCAGGTGTTTGACCCGTTGACTATGACCAGTACGGTCAACGATTACGACAACTCTTTCCTGATTCTGTTGAATTCCATTATTGCGCTTTTTCTCATTGTTGTATTTATCATGTTCTGGATCGCAAACATGAAAGCGGTTTACCGCCTGCAGGTTCGGAAAGAAAACGGCGAGCATATCAATACCTTTAAGGAAGATGTGCAGTCATTATTCAATGAAAAATTTCATATTACGCTGCTGACGCTGCCGGCAATCGGTATTATCCTGATGAATATTCTGCCGATTCTGGTGCTGGTGGCTGTTGCGTTTACCAACTATGACCAGCAGCATATGCCGCCCAACTCATTGTTTACATGGGTGGGATGGTCAAACTTCAAGAGTCTGTTTACGGATTCCGTGACAGTGACTTTTGGGTATTCCTTTAGGAAAGTATTAACTTGGACGCTGGAGTGGGCGGTGCTTGCCACCTTTACGACCTATATCGGTGGTATCCTGCTCGCCAAGTTTATCAATAATAAGAAGACGAAGATGCCGAAGATGTGGAGAACGCTTTTTATTATTGCCATCGCGGTGCCGCAGTTCGTGACACTGCTTCTGGTGCGTAACTTCTTCGCTGACAGCGGTATCGTCAATACCTTCTGCACCAATATCGGTTTGACGGATTTTCTAAAGAATGTGGGGCTTGTTCCCGCCAACCTGAGTTACATTCCGTTTTTAACCAATCCGGGTTGGGCGAAGGTGATGATCGTCATTATCAATATCTGGGTCGGCATTCCCTATCAGATGCTGATTGCAACGGGCGTTCTGATGAACATTCCCGAGGACCAGATAGAGAGCGCGAGAATCGACGGTGCAAACCCGTTCCAGATTTTCGTGAAGATTACAATGCCGTACATGCTTTTTGTAACAGGACCGAGCCTGATTACGGACTTTGTAAAGAATATCAACAACTTTAACGTGATTTATCTGCTGACGCAGGACGTGTACGTCACGAGCGACCAGCTCCTCGCAAACTCCAACGCGAAGGAAATCGACTTGCTGGTTACCTGGCTGTTCCGCTTGACGAACGAGTATTACAACTATAAGATGGCGTCCGTTATCGGTATTATCGTATTTATCATTTGCGCGGCGTTTACATTGATTACCTTTACAAGAACCATTAAGGGAGATAAGGAGGAGGAATTTCAATAATGAAAAAGACGATCAATGCTATTTTAAGACATCTTGTTTTGCTTCTCCTGGCTGTGGTGTGGCTGATACCGATTCTCTGGCTGTTTGTTACCTCGTTTAGCGGGTACAAGGGAATCAACACTTCTCACTTCTTCCCGGAGACGTGGACGCTTGACAATTATGCGCAGTTATTTCTGCGCTCGGATTCCATCGTGCAGTACAACAGGTGGTTTGTGAATACATTGGTAATCGCTGTGTTTACCTGTCTCATTTCTACCATCCTTGTGCTGATGGTGAGCTATACCATGAGTAAGCTGCGGTTTCCGGGCAGAAAATCGCTGATGAGTTTCAGCATCATTTTGAACATGTTCCCGGGTGTGCTTTCCATGATCGCTATTTACTTTATCTTAAAGACGTTTAACCTGACGAACAGTCATATCGGTATGATTATCGTGTACTCCGCGGGTGCGGGGCTGGGCTTCCTGATCTGTAAGGGCTTTATGGACACGATTTCCGTATCTTTGAGCGAGGCGGCAAGGCTGGAGGGCGCTTCCGAGGCGAAGATTTTCTGGAAGATTATCATTCCGCTGTCGAAGCCCATTATCGTGTATACGGTTATCAGCTCTTTCCTGGTGCCGTGGGGCGATTTCGTGTTCGCGAAGCTGATGCTTAATTCCGGTATCGCGACAGACTGGACGGTGGCAATCGGATTGTTCAATATGCTGGGCAAGTCCATGATTGCGAAGTACTTCTCCGTATTCTGCGCGGGCGGCGTGGTGATATCCGTGCCGATTTCGATTCTGTTTTTGATTATGCAGAAGTTCTATGTGGAAGGTATTACGGGAGGTTCTGTGAAGGGATAAAGATTAAGAGCAACTGTGGGGCAAGCTGTACTTGATAAAAGGTGCAGCTTGTTTGTGTTTGTGGAAGTGGTTTACATAATTGAAAATAATGAAAAAGAAATTAAAATGGAGCGTATTGAAATGAGGAGCAAATATATAAGGATTGTGGCGGGGATGCTGGCGGCGGCTCTGGTGATTGGAGGCTGCGGGGGCGCGGAGAATCCGGCAGCGCCGGACGGGGCGGCTTTGGAGGAGCAGTCTGGGATAGGAGCGGACAATTCGTCGGCAGACGGGGGAAACACGGCGGATGGCACGGCGGCAGGCGCAGATGCCGATGAGGAGAGCACGACCGCGGGCGGCGGTGACGCAGGGGAGCAGGCGGCGGAAGCATCTGCCAAGGAGCCGTGGGAGGACAACCCGCTGCAGATCATCGACGACAATTACAGGACGTATTATGAGGTGTTCGTCTACTCCTTCTGCGACAGCGACGGGGACGGCGTGGGAGACTTGCAGGGGTTGATTTCCAAGCTGGACTACATCAACGACGGGGACGACGCCACAGACACGGACCTGGGATGCAATGGCATCTGGCTGATGCCCGTGAACCCTTCGCCCACGTATCACAAGTATGACGTGGCGGATTATTACGCCATAGACGAGGAGTACGGCACGCTGGAGGATTTCAAGGAACTGCTTGCGGCGTGTGATGAGCGGGGCATCAAGGTTATCATGGATCTGGTGTTAAATCACAGCTCGTCGCAGAATCCATGGTTTCAGGAGGCGTGCACGTATCTGAAAGGGCTGAATGGCGGCGAGCCGGACGCGGCGGACTGTCCCTATGTTGACTATTATCATTTTTCCAAGGAGCAGGGCGGCGGCTACTATCCCGTGGAGGGGACCGACTGGTTTTACGAGGCGCAGTTCTGGTCGGAGATGCCCGATTTCAATTTAGACTGTGAGCCCCTGCGGGAGGAGATCGCCAAAATCACGAAATACTGGCTGGACATGGGGGTGGGCGGTTTCCGTCTGGACGCGGTGAAAGAGTTTTATTCCGGCGCGCCCCAGTCCAACATTGACTTTCTGGCGTGGCTGACCGATACGGTCAAAGGGCAGAAACCAGACGCTTACCTTGTGGGCGAGGCGTGGCTTGATATGGCGGACTACGCGCCCTATTATGGGAGCGGCATCGACAGCGTTTTCAACTTCGCCTTTGCGGACAAAGACGGTATTATTTCCAAGGTATTAAACGGGGCTTCCGCGGCAAAATACGGCGCGGCGGTCAGCAGTCTGGAGGAGACGTTCGGTGCCTACAACGCGGATTATATTGATGCGCCTTTCTATACCAATCACGACATGGGCAGGAGTGCGGGCTACTATGCGGGGGACAATTCCGCCGCCCAGACGAAGATGGCGGGCGCCATGAACCTGTTTATGGGCGGGTCGGCATTCCTCTATTACGGGGAGGAGCTTGGCATGAAAGGCTCCGGCAAGGACGAGAACAAGCGCGCGCCCATGTACTGGAGCATGAACCCAGACGCGGCAGGCATGTGCGACGGTCCGGCGGATATGGAAGACGTGAAGATGAAGTTTGAGAGTCTGGAAGAGCAGGAAAAGGATGGGACTTCCGTCTATCAGTTTTATAAGAAGGTTATCAGGATCCGCAACCAGAATCCGGAGATTGCCAGAGGGGATGCAAAATACGTCCTTGTGGGGGATTTTCTGGCGGATGATACGCGGGAAAGCGTCTGTGCCATCCAGAAGACTTACGGGGACTCGGAGCTTCTGCTCATTTTTGTGACGGGGGCGGAGACGGAGGAACTGGATCTGACAGGCATTACCTTAAACGGTAAAAATATCGGCGCGGATACAGAGATCCGGGGAGCGCTTGTCACCGGGGAGGAGAAGATCAGCTTTGAGAATGGAAAGGCTGTGATGCCCGGGTTTTCGGTGCTGGTGTTGAAGTAGTGAGAACAGCTTGAAACGTCTTGAAATTCTAAAGAATATATTATAAAATTATTAAAGTTATTAAAAGTACAAATATTTAATAAATTAACGAAAGGATAACAGGTACTTAACATGAAAAGTCAAAACAAATGGGTGCGTGCCGCGATCCCGGCACTGCTCCTGCACTTCAGTATCGGTACGGTGTACTGCTGGTCTATCTTCAGTCAGGAGATCGCTGACTACATAGGCTTCTCCAAGGCAGCTACGGAGTGGGCGTTCAGCTTTGCGATTTTCTTCCTCGGCATGTCTGCGGCATTCCTTGGCAATGTGGTGGAGAAGGATATTCACAAGTCGTCTCTGATTGCCACGATTACCTTTGCCCTCGGTATGGCAGGCACGGGTTTCTTCATATATTATGGAGGAAACCACCCCGGCAGCCCGCTGGCTCTGGTAGGTATTTATGTCTGCTACGGTTTTATCATGGGCATCGGTCTCGGAACAGGTTATCTGTCTCCAGTAAAGACCCTAATGCTCTGGTTCGAGGATAAGAAGGGTCTGGCGACAGGTCTGGCGGTGGCGGGCTTTGGCGGCGCGAAGGCGATTGCAAGCCCGATTATGCAGGCGCTCCTTTCCAATCTGGGTGAGGGCGGCATTTATAAGATGTTCTGGATTCTCGCTGCGGTTTATTTTGTAATGATGTTCGTGGGTCATCTTCTTCTGGCGAAGCCCGAGGGCTGGCATGAGCCGCAGAAGAAGGAAAAAGGACAGGGCATCATGGCTACCATCAAAACCCGTCCGGTCAGCAATTATATCGGCATCTGGCTGATGTTCTACATCAATATCACCTGCGGTCTGGCGCTGATTTCGCAGGAGAAGATGATTGTGAAATGTATCGGTCTTGCCGGCGTGGTCGGCGTGATTTCCACGATATCCGCAATCTTCAATGCGGGCGGTCGTCTCGGCTTCTCCGCGTGGGCGGACCACCTGAAGGACAGAAATACGATTTACAAGTTGATTTTCGTGCTCTCGATTGTATTTACCGGCGCGGTTATGCTCACAGGCGGTATCAAGAACGGTGAAGGCAACATGCTTTTGGTTGTTCTTGTGCTGGCGCTGGTATTCATGGTAAATGCCGGATACGGTGGCGGCTTCTCCAATGTGCCGACCCTGCTTTCCGACCACTACGGCATGGGCAGCATCAGCGCGATTCACGGTATCACTCTTTCCGCGTGGGCGTTTGCGGGTCTTACCGGCAACCAGATAGCGACCCTGATCGTGAGCAATACAGGCAGCTTTATCGACGACGGACACGGCGGTCAGATTAACCCCGTGGGCTATCAGAACGTGCTGTACTTTACGATAGTGCTTTATATCATCGCACTGTTGATCAGCCTGTTCCTCGTGAAGCCCGCGAGCACGGACAGGAAGTAAGGATAAAAAAATAAGGAAAGCAAGACCCCCGAAGGTGCTGCCTCCGGGGGTCTTGCTTGTGTAAAAGGGGAATTCTTCGGAATTGCTATTGCCGACTTGACTTCCGTAATCAAGTCTGTATTCAATATACCGTACTTCCCTCTTACAGTCTATAATTATATTACAAAAGAATAACACTATATTAGCCAGAGAGCTTTACATGTTCAAATAATCACGCTGCCGTTGAAGCTCCGGAGGAATGGGAATGCCCGTGTTTTTCAGCTTTTGGAAGACATTATCATAATGATGTATTTTCTGCGCCAATTTAATATCGTAGCGTGACATAGTCTCCTTGTAGAGCGGGTTTGCCATCAGCCTTGTGCGGATTTCCTTAGAGAACGGGCAATATGTGAAAATGATGTTTCGGGACACCTTATTGAGTCGCGGTGAGCCGGCGCCCTCATAGAGAACCCATGCCTCGTAATCTCTGATGAACATTTCTTTATAACTATTTTTCGCTTTCTGCATACTGAGCTTAATCTTATCCTTGGCATCAGCAGACAGTTCGCGGTTCTTGCGGTAGAACTGGATGTAGTCGAAGTATTCGCTCGTAAGGGAAGCCTCGGAAATATCGTTCCAGCGGGCACCCTGTATCCGTTTGCACATCTCCCAGCGGAAATCGCCGGTCAGACGAACGAGAATGTTTGTCAAATCTTCCATCTGGAAGATGGACACCATCATGCGCGCAGGGGTGGTACGCTTGCGTCCTTCAATTTCCTGCCAAGCAATGCCACGGGTTCCCACGTTTGGCATGAGGATAATGTCGGGAAGCACTTCGACGCCGACGGATTCCTTGCCGATACCAAGGTCGGGGTTCGTGTAAATGACGTCGCGGTAGTAAGCGCTGAAGTCAATATCCCGGATTTTCCGGAAAGCCTCTTCCACCTTGTCCGCGGATACCAGCGTGCCGTCTAACTCTTTTAAGACATTATGCTCCGAGAAAATCGGGCAAAAGCTCAATACGCGTCCGAAAGTAATCTTGTTGACGGTCTGGAACATGTTGCGAATCTCGAAGAGCACCTTTTCTGTCGAGTCGTTCTGCATCCGCGCCTCGTCTGCGGCGGTGATATTGCCGGACATTTTCTGCTCGCGCAGGAAAGTAGGAAAGTCAGAGTCAAACTCGTTGCGGCTGGGCTCCTTGACACCTTTATAAATGGCGGTAAACCATTCGTATGCCGTATACACCTTGCGTTTCGGGTCCGTAGGAAGTTTATCGACTATCTTGTACAGGTAGGCGGCATTCTCAAGACCTGCCAGGTGCTCGTCTATATAACCGAAATTAAAGAACATTTTCACTACTTTGGGAACGGCAGAAGGCTCTTTCATGCTCTTTAAGAAAGCTTTCTCATATATCACATAAAATTGTTTGGTGATAGTCATGCGCAGCTTTCTCGCGGCATCGTCGGAGGCGTTCTTATCTGTCATCTTGGCAAACGTCTTCACAGCTTCGCGGAAAGCGGTGGCTGCTTCGCCGTCTATCTCCGCGTAGGAGAGAATCTTGTTCATGGAGTCTTCCACATCGGGTACATCGTCCACCGTGGTGGCTTCCTCTTCGGAACCGTCCCCGAGCGTCTCCAGCTTTGTCCGGTATTCTGCGACCCTATGCCGGTACATTTCCTTGTCGATCGAAGGCAGATCCTCTAATTGAATCATGATGGTGGAGATTTTCGCACTCAGGGTAGTGGAATCTGTGTCATTTGCCCCGATTTTATAGAGAAGGCTTGCATAAAGATCGAAAAAGTCCAGATGGTTTTCGTTCATCAACAGGCTCGCAATCTCTGCCTTGTAATCGTAAAAAACGCGGCATATAGAAAAAATACGGTGGATATCCTGATCTGTCTTCAGCACTACGCCTGCAAGAAAATCGGGCTCGTGGAATTTGGAGGATTTTCCGGTGACCATAGTGGTCAACTGCTCGTAGTAGCCGTCCAGCCAGCTTTCCACATCTTCCTCCAGCGTAAGCGGCGCCAAATCTTCCATATCAGGCAGCGCCCTGGGGGTAATGCCGTGTTTGACGCAGAAGGATTTGTACTCTTCGTAGCGGTCCATCAGGAAATGGTAAATATTTTCGCAGTCAAAGCGCATCAGCTCATACTGGTCGTATATCTCGCGAAACTGCCGAAAGAGCGAGGAGACGATCATGTTTGCCAAATCTATGCTTTTCTGCATCAGTGTGGAGAGCTGCGCGGCGGTACACGGATAGGAAGCAATCCCCGTAGCGTCATCCGTTTCATAGGTAATAAAGTGAGAACCAAAAAAAATCTCACAGACGCCGATAACATCTCCTTTTTTCAGATAAAAAGTGCCTCCCGGATAAGAGGCGCATACGCTTCCTTTCGCGATGACATGCAGGGCAGTCAGATTCTGCTCACTCTGGATGAGCTGCGTGCCCGCAGGAAATTCTTTTACTGCCATTTGAATACCCCCTTATACAAAATGATACAAAAGCCTGTATCTATCTTATGCTTTTTTGGGGGAAAAGTCAATGAAAGGGGAGGCAGATACATTTATATGACATGGTTTGCGCAGAAAAACAGCAAACTTGGTACTGTACTTTTCGAAAAATTGTGATAAAATTGAAAATGACAGGCTTGTCGGGAGTTTACAGTCTGCCGGCGGGTCAACAAGGGGTAAAAAGTGATTTGAAAAATGGAAGCGAGTGATAAAGTATTATGGAGAAGACACAGATAGAAAAAGAGGATATTGCCTATAGGCAGCAGGTAGTAAATGAATACAGGGCGGACGTGGAGAAACTGGCGAGGTATCTGCCCTGGCTGGAGAGCAAGAAAGGCACTAGCGTACAGCAGAGCTATTCCGGCTCCGGGATTGCGGAGCATTCCGTTGCCTTTCCGGTGTATGACGGCACGTTGATGAATTTTGTCAAAGAAGCGCAGCGGACGAAACTTATGGACCGAAATTACCGATATGTTTATTCGCGAAACAGGATTCGCGTGCTGGAGGACGAGCTTCTTGCCATCAAGAGGGCGGACATCCGGGAGATGGATGTGCTGAAAGGCATTCTTTCCAGATATGTGCTGGAGGGCATGACAAAGGGCAGGAGATGGTCAGAGGCAGTGGAAAACGGCATTTTCCTGAAAGTCATTAAAAAAATGAAGGAAAATCTGGATTTCTGGGACCATCCAATACAGACCAGAGTGGTCAACGTCAGGGAAGAAGAAAAGCAGGAATAAGATACTTTGTTAGGGAGACAGGGAAACGATGGGAGAAAAATCGGCACAGAAAAAGAAGTACATACTGGATACGGCAAGAAAGGTGTTTGTGGAAAAAGGGTTTAAGAGCGTGACCATGAAGGATATCGTGGAGGCGTGTGAAATCAGCCGCGGCGGTCTGTATCTATATTTTGAAAGCACGGATCAGATATTGATGGAAGTGCTGCAGATGGAAGCGGACGAAACGGACGACGTCTTCACGGAGCGGATTGCCAAAGAGGATACGGCGGCGGATATTCTGACGCTGTTTTTAAAGGAGCAGAAAAAGGAGCTTTTACAGAATAAAGATAATTTGACTGTAGCGGTCTATGAGTATTTCTTTGCGCATAAATCGACCGACAAGAATAATATGCTGCGCAGGCAGTTTGACGCGGGTGTCAGGGTGATTGAAAAACTGATTGAAGCAGGGATTGCCAGCGGCGAGTTTTATTGTGAGAATCCAAAGGGAGCTGCCGCCAATATCATGTATGTGCTGGAGGGCTTGAAGATCAATGCGCAGACCTTTGGCATTACGGAGAAGATGGTGGACGAGCAGCTGCTTTATATTATGCAGGGGCTGATTACAGAGATATAAGGCTTGTAAGCACGGGCTTTCGAGTCTGTGTGAAGCAGAGGGAGGACAGTCGGTTATGGGAAATGTCAGACGAATTTACGTGGAGAAGAAAGAGCCGTACGCGGTTAAGGCGAGAGAGCTGAAGGAAGAGATAGAAAGCTTTCTGGGCATAAAGAGCGTGGCTCAGGTGCGGGTATTCATCCGCTATGATGTGGAGAATATTTCCGACGAGGTGTTTGAGAGAGCCTGCAGGACGGTGTTTTCAGAGCCGCCTGTGGATATTTTATACCAAGAGAAGATAGAAGTTCCAGAGAATGGGCATGTCTTTTCCGTGGAATTCCTGCCGGGGCAGTTTGATCAGCGTGCGGATTCCGCCGTACAGTGCGTGCAGTTTTTGAAAGAGGACGAGGAACCGATTATCCGGACGGCGGTGACTTATTTGGTCAACGGAAACGTTACGGAGGAAGAGCTGGCACGGATCAAGGCTTACTGTATTAACCCTGTGGATTCCAGAGAGACAGGAATGGTGAAACCGGAGACGCTTAAGATGGATTATGAGGAGCCTGCGGATGTGGCGGTGTTTGACGGTTTTGCATCTATGGAGGAAAGCGAGCTTCGCAAACTTTATGATTCTCTCGGACTGGCGATGACGTTCAAGGATTTTAAACATATTCAGAATTATTACAGCGGCGAGGAGCACAGGGATCCGACGATGACGGAGATTCGCGTGCTCGATACTTACTGGTCCGACCACTGCCGTCATACGACCTTTTCCACGGAGCTTAAAAATGTGAGCTTCGGGGAGGGCAGGTATCGGGAGCCGATTGAGAAAACCTATCAGGATTACCTGCAGGTGCGGGAAGAGATTTTTAAGGGCAGGGAGGATAAGTTTGTCTGCCTGATGGATTTGGCGTTGATGGCAATGCGGAAGCTAAAGAAGGATGGGAAACTTGATGATATGGAGGAGTCCGATGAGATTAACGCCTGCTCTGTGGTGGTGCCGGTGGAGATGGATTACGGCGACGGTCCGGTGACGGAGGAGTGGCTCGTCTTTTTCAAAAACGAGACCCACAACCATCCCACGGAGATTGAGCCTTTCGGTGGTGCGGCAACGTGTCTTGGCGGCGCCATCCGCGATCCCCTTTCCGGCAGGGGCTATGTGTATCAGGCGATGCGTGTGACCGGCGCGGCGGATCCTACGGTGCCGGTGGCGGATACCTTAAAGGGAAAGCTGCCTCAGAAAAAGCTGGTGCGCGGCGCGGCAAACGGGTATTCTTCTTACGGAAACCAGATTGGTCTGGCGACCGGATTGGTCAAAGAGATTTATCATCCGAATTATGTGGCAAAGCGCATGGAAATCGGTGCGGTGATGGGTGCGGCGCCGAGAAAAAATGTGATCCGTGAAAATTCTGACCCGGACGATATCATCATCCTTCTGGGCGGCAGAACCGGGCGCGACGGCTGCGGCGGCGCGACAGGTTCCTCCAAGGTGCATACGGAGAAGTCCATTGATACATGCGGCGCGGAGGTACAGAAGGGAAACGCGCCCACGGAGAGAAAAATCCAGAGGCTGTTTCGACGTGAGGAAGTGAGCCGTCTGATTAAGAAATGTAACGACTTCGGCGCGGGCGGTGTGTCCGTGGCGATCGGTGAACTGGCGGATGGGCTTGTGGTGGATTTGGACAAGGTGCCGAAAAAGTATGCGGGTCTGGACGGGACGGAGCTGGCGATTTCTGAATCGCAGGAGCGTATGGCTGTAGTGGTATCGCCCGCTGATGTAGATACCTTCCTTAGGTTTGCGGCGGAGGAAAATCTGGAAGCGGTGCCTGTGGCGGTAGTCACAAAGGAACCCCGGCTGGTGCTCAAATGGCGCGGGAAGAAAATCGTGGATTTGTCCAGAGCGTTTTTAAATACCAACGGCGCGCATCAGGAAACGGACGTCTATGTTGACATGCCGGATGAGAGGGAAAATTATTTGAAGAGGATTGCGACGCCCGCAGTGGCGGAAGCGCTTTCCCGCAAGGATGTGAGGGCGGCGTGGCTTTCACTTCTCGATGATTTGAATGTGTGCTCCCAGAAGGGGCTTGTGGAGATGTTCGACGCGTCCATCGGCGCGGGCAGTGTGTATATGCCTTACGGCGGCAAGTATCAGTTGACTGAGACGCAGGCTATGGTGGCGAAGCTTCCCACATTGGAGGGAAAGACAGACACCGTAACCATGATGAGCTATGGCTTTGACCCTTATCTGTCAAGCTGGAGTCCGTACCACGGCGCGGTTTACGCAGTGACGGAGTCCATGGCCAAGATTGTAGCGAACGGCGGAGATTATCGGACGATCCGCTTTACTTTTCAGGAGTATTTCCGGCGCATGAGCGAGGAGCCGTCCCGCTGGAGCCAGCCGTTTTCGGCGCTGCTTGGCGCTTATGACGCGCAGATGAAGTACGGGCTGCCCTCCATCGGCGGCAAGGATTCCATGTCCGGCACCTTCAACGATATCGATGTGCCGCCCACGCTGGTGTCCTTTGCGGTCAATGTGAATCAGAGCGGCAATATTGTGACACCCGAATTAAAATATCCGGGGGACAGACTTGTGCGGTTCCGTATCCCGAGGGATTCTTACGATTTGCCGGTATATGACGAGGTTATGACACTCTACGACAAGATTATGACATTAATGTCAGAGTATACTGACGTAGAGGTCATAAACGAGATGCCTGTCAAGTTTCAGAAGAGAAAGATTGTAGCGGCGTATGCGCTTGACGCGAAGGGTGTGGCGGCAGCCGTAAGCAAGATGGCGTTCGGAAACGGGCTTGGCGTGGCGGTAGATTCTTCTTATAAGATGGAGTCCCTGTTTGACAACGGTCTCGGTGATATTGTGGCGGAGATGCCCGCAAAGGAAGTACATGCTTTAAAGACATTGGGAATTTCCTATGAAGAGATTGGCACCGTGACGGCGGACGGCGCGTTTACCTATGGTTCCATGAAGATTGACGGAGCCGAGGCGGTGCAGGTATGGCGCGCGAAACTGGACAAGGTATTTCCTTACACCGCTGGAAAGGATAAGAGTCCGGTAATGCTAGAGCCGTACCGCGCGGACAGCGTTTATGTCTGCAAGCATAAAGTGGCGCGCCCCATGGTGTTTATTCCGGTATTCCCAGGGACGAATTGTGAGTACGACAGTGCGAAAGCCTTTGAGAGAGCCGGGGCAGAAACGGTTGTAAAGGTGTTTAAGAATCAGAACGCGGCGGATATCAGGGAGAGCGTGGAGGCATTTGAAAAAGCGATTGCACAGGCGCAGATTATTATGTTTCCGGGCGGTTTTTCCGCGGGCGACGAGCCGGACGGCTCCGCGAAATTCTTTGCCACCGCTTTTCAGAATGAGAAGATGAAGGAAGCGGTGAGGAAGCTCTTAAACGAGAGGGACGGGCTTGCGCTCGGCATCTGTAACGGTTTTCAGGCGCTCATCAAGCTGGGGCTTGTGCCTTACGGGGAGATTTGCGGGCAGGAGGAGGATTCGCCGACGCTGACCTTCAATACGGTGAACCGCCATATTTCCAAGATGGTTTATCTGAAAGTGATGTCCAACAAGTCGCCGTGGCTTGCGGGAGCGGAGCTTGGTCAGACTTATGTAAACCCGGCGTCCCACGGCGAGGGACGGTTTGTGGCGCCGAAGGCGTGGATTGACAAGTTGTTTGCGAACGGACAGGTGGCGACCCAGTACGCGGACGCAGACGGTAATGTGTCCATGGATGAGGAGTGGAACATCAACGGTTCCTACGCGTCGATTGAGGGCATCACGTCACCGGACGGAAGGTGTCTGGGCAAGATGGCGCATGCCGAGAGAATAGGAGAGTCCGTGGCGGTGAATATCTTCGGCGAGCAGGATATGAAGATTTTTGAGAGCGGGGTAGGGTATTTTAGGTGATAAATTGCAGGTGACCCCTTGACAGTTCCTTTTCCAAGTGGTATTCTATAGAAAATTTAACGAGTTAAACCGTTGAAGCGGAGATAACGGTGATGATGCCTTTACAGAGAGCCTGTGCTGCTGAGATCAGGTAAGAAACAAGTCATCAAATGGACCGCTGAGGGTGCAGTCAAATGTGCGTGAGCGCAGAGTATTCTGCAACGTGTGGCATACGTCAGTTGCCGGGGATATGTTGGTATCCTGCTAAGGGCACGGGAGTTTTCCGTGAATCAAGGTGGCACCGCGGATTGAAATGATTCGTCCTTGACAAGACTTAGGTTTTGTCAAGGATATTTTTTTGCGCGCATGAGCGGAGCCGGAAAGGAGCACTTATGAAATTTTTACCCTCTATGGAAGAAGTAAAAAGAATAGCGGACACCGGGGAATACAAGGTAGTTCCGATAAGCTGTGAAATGCTTTCGGATATCCGCACGCCCATCGAGACGCTTAAAATTCTGAAAAATGTGTCCACGCACTGTTATCTGCTGGAATCGGTGGCGGAGAAGGAGAAGTGGGGGCGTTACACCTTTCTGGGATACGACCCCAAACTGGAAATCACCTGCATGAACGGGGAAATGAAGGTGGGGGATGTGAGCCTGCATACGGAGAACCCTTCGGAACAGCTTAGACAGATTCTCTCCGCGTATAAAAGTCCGCGTTTCGATTATCTGCCTTCCTTTACAGGCGGTCTGGTCGGCTATTTTTCCTATGATTATCTGGGCTACAGCGAGCCGTCGATCCGGGTAGGCGTGCAGGACACGGAGGAATTTAAGGATGTAGATTTGATGCTTTTTGACAAGGTGATTGCCTTTGACAATTTCAGACAAAAGATTATTTTGATGGCAAATATGTCTCTGGCGGAGGGCGAAGCCGGTTACAATAAGGCGGTTCGGGAATTGCGGCAGATGGCGGACCTGCTTCGCACGGGGGAGAAAAAGGAGGAGACGGCAGGGCGGCTTCTCGGTGAGGTGACTCCCCTGTTTGATAAGGAAAGGTACTGCGGCATTGTGGAGCGTGCCAAGCGGCATATACGGGAGGGTGACATCTTTCAGATTGTTCTCTCGAACAGGCTGGAGGCGCCGTTTGAGGGAAGTCTGTTAAATACTTACCGGGTGCTGCGGACCATGAATCCTTCGCCCTACATGTTTTACTTTTCGGGTACGGACGTGGAAGTGGCGGGGGCGTCTCCGGAGACGCTGGTTAAGCTGGAGAACGGCGTGCTGCATACGTTTCCGCTGGCGGGCACAAGACCGCGGGGGAAGACGCGGGAGGAGGACAAAAGGCTGGAAAAAGAGCTTCTGGCAGACGAAAAGGAGCTGGCGGAGCACAACATGCTGGTAGATTTGGGACGCAACGATCTAGGAAAAATCAGTAAGTTCGGCACGGTGGCGGTGGAAAAATTCCATTCCATAGAGCGCTATTCCCATGTCATGCACATCGGTTCCACGGTGCGGGGAGAGATTCGAAAGGAGCTTGACGCGTTTGATGCCATCGAAGCGGTACTGCCGGCAGGAACGTTGTCCGGTGCGCCGAAAATCCGTGCCTGTCAGTTGATTGGGGAGCTGGAGAACAACAAGCGGGGCATTTACGGCGGCGCCATCGGCTATATTGATTTTACTGGAAACATGGACACCTGTATTGCGATTCGCATTGCCTACAAGAAGAACGGGCGCGTGTTCGTCAGAAGCGGTGCGGGCATTGTTGCCGATTCCGACCCGGAAAAGGAATATAACGAGTGTATCAACAAAGCGAAAGCGGTGATAACGGCATTGGAGCTTGGGCAGGACGAGGAGTGAGCGACGCTTCGGAAGGGAGACAGACATGATACTGTTGATTGATAATTACGACAGTTTTTCTTATAACCTATATCAGCTTGTGGGGGAAATCAATTCCGATATCCGCGTAATCCGCAACGACGAGATGACGGTGGAGGAAATCAGGGCGCTCGCGCCAGAGCGCATTATCCTTTCGCCAGGACCGGGACGCCCGGAGGCTGCGGGAATTACAGTGGAAGCGGCAAAAACGCTGGGAAAGGAAATTCCGACATTGGGCGTCTGTCTGGGACATCAGGCAATCTGTGCCGCCTTTGGCGCGGTTGTCACCTATGCGAAGGAACTGATGCACGGCAAGCAGTCGGAGATAACCTTTGACAGGGAATGCCCGCTGTTTCGCGGCTGTCCGGATAGGATGATGGTGGCGAGGTACCACTCGCTGGCGGCGGATGAGCGCACGATGCCGGACTGCCTGCGCGTGACGGCGCGCACGGCGGACGGGGAAGTGATGGCGGTACAGCATAAAGAGTACCCGATTTACGGCGTACAGTTTCATCCGGAGTCGATTATGACGCCGGAGGGGAAGCAGATGCTGGAGAACTTTATGACGGTATGAGTGGGGCAGCATATGCTGATAGAAATAAGGGTTGACATAAGCTTAAATACACAGCATAAGATGAGTAAGTTAACATAATATAGAGATAAAAAAGGAGTGTAAGACTATGATTAAGGAAGCAATTGTAAAAATCGTAAACAAAGGGGATCTCACCTACGACGGGGCATATGCGGTGATGAATGAGATTATGAGCGGCGAGACGACTCCGACCCAGAACGCGGCGTTTCTGGCGGCGCTCTCCACCAAGAGCGCAAAGGCGGAGACGACGGATGAAATCGCCGGCTGCGCGGCGGCTATGCGCGACCACGCAACGAAGGTGGAGACAGACATGGAACTTTTTGAAATTGTGGGAACCGGCGGGGACAACGCTCACAGCTTCAATATTTCCACCACCTCTGCGCTTGTGTGCGCGGCGGGCGGCATGAAGGTGGCAAAGCACGGCAACCGGGCGGCATCCTCCAAGTGCGGCACGGCGGACTGTCTGGAAGCGTTGGGCGTCAATATCGAGCAGAGCCCGGAGCTGTGTGTAAAGCTCTTGCAGGAGGTCGGCATGTGCTTCTTCTTTGCGCAGAAGTACCACACATCCATGAAGTATGTGGGTGCTATCCGTAAGGAGCTGGGGTTTCGCACGGTGTTTAACATTCTCGGACCACTGACGAATCCGGGCAGCCCGAAACGGCAGCTTCTGGGTGTGTATGACGAATATCTGGCGGAGCCGCTGGCGCAGGTGCTGATCAGTCTCGGCGTGGAGCGGGGCATGGTGGTGTACGGCAAGGATAAGCTGGATGAGATTTCCATGAGCGCGCCCACGACGATATGCGAATTTAAGGACGGCTGGTTTAAGACTTACACGGTCTGCCCGGAAGACTTTGGGTTTGCACGCTGCACAAAAGCGGATCTGGAGGGCGGTACCCCGGAGGAAAATGCAAAAATAACACGCGATATATTAAATGGTGAAAAGGGGCATAAGAGAAACGCCGTGCTGATGAACGCGGGAGCGGCTCTTTATATTGGCGGTAAGGCGGAGAACATGGCGGACGGCGTGAAGCTGGCGGCGGAGATGATCGACTCCGGGAAGGCGGCGGAGACGCTGGAGAAATTCATTCGGTTGAGCAATGAGTAACTGTTGCGGTTAAAACGAGATTTAACCGGGAAAGAAATGGAAAAAGACGATGGCAAATATTTTAGAACAGTTGGCGGAACATGCGGCATACCGTACCGAGCAGGCAAAGAAGAAATTACCGCTTGCGGAGATTAAAGACCAAGCGTTATCTATTCAAAAAGGAAATTTTGCTTTTGAGAGGGCACTGCAAAAACCGGGGATTTCCTTTATTTGCGAATGCAAGAAGGCGTCCCCGTCAAAAGGGCTGATCGCGCCAGAGTTTCCGTATTTGGATATTGCGAAAGCGTACGAGGATGCGGGCGCGGACGCGATATCCGTGCTGACGGAGCCGAAGTGGTTTCTCGGCAGTGACGCGTATCTCAAAGAAATTGCGGCGGCTGTCTCTATTCCCTGCCTGCGCAAAGACTTTACGGTGGACGAATATATGATTTATGAGGCAAAGCTGCTCGGTGCGTCGGCGGTGCTCCTGATTTGCGCCATCTTGAGCGAAGTGCAGATTCGGGAATACCTTGCCGTCTGTGATGCGCTCGGCTTGTCCGCGTTGGTGGAGACGCACGACGAGGCGGAGGTGGAGCAGGCGCTTGCGGCGGGAGCGAGAGTAATCGGGGTGAATAACCGCAATCTGAAGGACTTTACGGTGGACACGGGGAACAGCCGCAGACTGCGGGAGCGAATTCCGGCAGATGTGCTGTTTGTTTCTGAGAGCGGTGTGAGCGGACCGGAGGATGTGAGGAGACTTGCACAGATTGGTGCGGACGCGGTGCTGGTGGGGGAGGCGCTGATGCGGGCTTCTGATAAAAAACGGATGTTATTAAATCTTCGTGGGTGTTGAGATTGTGGAAATGTCATAATCGCGTAGGATACTGAAGAAGTTTTACAGTTACGAAGATGGAAATATATGGGAGAAAAAAGAAATGCAACCGAAAGAGAAAAATAAAATCAAGATTAAACTGTGCGGATTGACCCGTCCGAGTGATATTGAGGTGGCGAATTTATTACATCCGGATTATGTCGGTTTTGTATTCGCGAAAAAAAGCGGGCGTTATGTATCGCCGGAGCGGGTGAAAACGTTAAAGGAGCTTTTACACCCGGACATTTTGGCGGTGGGGGTGTTTGTGGATGAGGAGCCGGAGTCGGTGGCGGTCTGGCTCTCATCCGGAATGATTGACATGGCGCAGGTTCACGGCGCAGAGGACGAAGGTTACATCGAGAAACTGCGGGAGCTGACAGACAAACCGATTATCAAAGCCTTTTCGGTGAGGAGTGAAGGGGATATTGAGAGAGCATGTGAAAGTTCGGCGGACTTTGTGCTGCTGGATGCGGGAGACGGCGGCACGGGCACGGCTTTTGACAGGGAGCTTCTGGCGGGGATGAATCGTCCCTATTTTCTGGCGGGCGGGCTTGACGCTTCTAATGTGGGAGAGGTTGTGAGGCGATGGCAGCCCTATGCGGTGGACGTGAGTTCCGGAATTGAGACGGATGGGTTGAAGGACGCGGAGAAGATGCAGGAATTTGTGAGAAATGTAAGAAAGGATAACGAAATAAAATAGCACATGCTATTAATATCGGTATCATTTTGATATGCGGTGAGTAAAAGTATGGGAAGAGATAACAGAATGGAGGTAAGAAAGTTACTATGACAAATCAAAACGGACGCTTTGGTATCCACGGCGGACAGTATATCCCGGAGACTTTGATGAATGCGGTGATTGAACTGGAAGCCGCGTACAATCATTTTAAGGATGACCCGGCTTTTAACGAGGAGCTTACGGCGCTTTTTAACGATTATGCGGGCAGACCCTCCAGACTATACTACGCAAAGAAGATGACGGAGGATTTGGGCGGCGCGAAGATTTATTTAAAGAGAGAGGATTTAAATCATACCGGCGCCCATAAGATTAACAATGTGCTCGGGCAGGCGCTTCTGGCGAAGAAGATGGGAAAAACCCGTCTGATTGCGGAGACGGGGGCGGGGCAGCACGGCGTGGCTTCCGCGACGGCGGCTGCGTTGATGGGCATGGAGTGCGTGGTCTTTATGGGTGAGGAGGACACCGTCAGACAGGCGCTCAATGTCTACCGTATGCGGCTTTTAGGAGCGGAGGTGGTTCCCGTCAAGACGGGGACGGCTACACTCAAGGATGCGGTGTCCGAGGCGATGCGGGAGTGGACGTCCCGGATTGCGGATACCCACTACTGTCTCGGCTCGGTGATGGGCCCCCATCCGTTCCCAACGATTGTGAGGGATTTTCAGGCGGTGATTTCCCGGGAGATAAAGGCGCAGCTTCAGGAGAAGGAAGGGCGTCTGCCGGATGCGGTGATCGCCTGTGTGGGCGGCGGATCCAACGCCATCGGCAGTTTTTACCATTTTATCGAGGATGAGAATGTGCGGCTGATCGGCTGTGAGGCGGCGGGCAGAGGCATTGATACCTTTGAGACGGCGGCTACCGTCAATACAGGGCGGGTTGGCATTTTTCACGGCATGAAGTCGTATTTTTGTCAGGACGAGTACGGGCAGATTGCGCCGGTTTACTCTATCTCGGCGGGGTTGGATTATCCGGGAATCGGACCGGAACACGCCCATCTGCACGATATCGGGCGGGCGGAGTATGTGCCGGTGACGGACGATGAAGCGGTGGAAGCGTTTGAGTATCTGGCAAAGACAGAGGGGATTATTCCGGCGATTGAGTCCGCCCATGCGGTGGCGTATGCCAGAAAGATTGCACCTGTTATGGAAAAAGACCGAATCATTGTCATTACGATTTCGGGAAGAGGAGATAAGGACTGCGCGGCGATTGCGCGTTACAGAGGGGAGGATATCCATGAGTAAGATAGGAGAGGCTTTTGCAAACGGGAAGGCGTTTATTGCCTTTGTGACCTGTGGGGATCCGGATTTAGAGACGACGATGTCCTGTGTGCGCGCGGCGGTGGAAAACGGGGCGGACCTGATTGAGCTGGGGATTCCCTTTTCTGACCCGACGGCGGAGGGACCTGTCATCCAAGGGGCAAATCTGCGGGCGTTGACCGGTGGGGTCACTACAGATAAGATTTTTGAGATGGTGAAAAAGCTGCGGCAGGACGTAACGGTTCCCATGGTGTTTATGACCTATGCCAATGTGATCTATTCCTACGGGGCGGAGCGGTTTCTCTCGGCATGTCGGGAGATTGGCATAGATGGCTTGATTCTGCCAGACCTTCCTTATGAGGAGAAGGAGGAGTTTCTGGATAGCTGTCATTCTTATGGGGTGGATTTGATTTCCCTGATCGCGCCCACGTCCCAGAATCGTATCGCCATGATTGCGAAGGAGGCGGAAGGCTTTCTCTATGTGGTGTCCAGTCTCGGCGTCACCGGCACGAGAAGCGAGATCAAGACGGATTTAACATCCATCGTAGAGGTGATACGGCAGAATACGGACATTCCCTGTGCCATCGGCTTCGGCATTTCCACGCCGGAACAGGCACGGAAGATGGCAGGTCTTTCGGACGGGGCGATCGTGGGCTCGGCGATTGTAAAGATTATTGAAAAATACGGCAGGGAAGCTGCTCCCTATGTCGGAGCATATGTGCGGGAGATGAAAGAGGGAATAGTATTTGCTTGAAATAACATATGTAATCAAATAAATACCGCCATTATTTTTGTAGGATTTTCAGTTGAAGCCGCTTTCCGCTTGTGCTATAATTAGTCGATTATAGATTTAGAGAAAAAGACGCGGCGAAAGGGACAGGGCGTAAGATGAAATCATTTTTAATACTGGAAGACGGCACCGTGTTCGAGGGAACACATATAGGTGCGCGCAGGGAGATTATCAGCGAAATTGTTTTTAATACCTCTATGGCTGGTTATCTGGAGGTGTTGACGGATCCGTCCTATGCGGGACAGGCAGTCTGTATGACCTATCCGTTGATTGGCAATTACGGGATATGCAGGGATGATATGGAGTCGAAGAAACCCTGGCCGGACGGATTTATCGTGCGGGAGCTATCCCGTATTCCCAGCAATTTCCGATGCGATATGACAATTCAGCAATTCTTAGAGGGAGGTGGCGTGCCGGGAATCGCCGGAATCGACACCAGAGCCCTTACCAGAATCCTTCGGGAGAAGGGTACCATGAACGGTATGATCACGACCGACGAAACTTATCATCTTGACGAAATCATTCCCAAATTAAAAGCGTATACGACAGGCAAGGTAGTGGAGCGGGTGACCTGCGGGGAGAAATATACCCTGACGGGAAGCAGAAAACTTACGGAGAACGGACCGCTTTCAGGAAGTGCATCCTTCAACAGAGAGGATTACGAGGCGGGCATCAAGGAGAAGAAGCCAAGTCTTGTGCGGGAATTAGGTGGTGCGGGAATTAGGATAGCGCTTCTCGATTTCGGCGCCAAAGATAATATTGCAAGGTCCCTTGCGGCGAGAGGGTGCGATGTGACAGTCTATCCCGCAACGACTACGGCGGCGGAAATTCTGGCAGATGCGCCGGACGGCATTATGCTCAGCAACGGTCCGGGCGACCCGAAGGAATGCACTATTATAATAGAAGAAATCCGAAAACTTTATGAGTCCGACACGCCGATTTTTGCCATCTGCCTCGGGCATCAGCTCATGGCGCTGGCAACGGGGGCGGACACCTTTAAGATGAAATACGGACACCGGGGCGGCAATCATCCGGTGAAAGATCTGGCAACGGGCAGGGTTTACATTTCCTCCCAGAACCACGGTTATGTAGTGGACATGGACAAGCTTGACCCCAAAGTGGCTGTTCCGGCGTTTGTCAATGTAAACGACGGCACGAACGAGGGACTTTCTTACACGGGAAAGAACATTTTTACGGTGCAGTTTCATCCCGAGGCGTGTCCCGGACCGCAGGATTCGGGATTCCTGTTTGACCGGTTTATAGAAATGGTAAAGGGGGGACAGCGCCATGCCTAAAAATCCAAATGTAAAAAGAGTGCTAGTGATAGGTTCGGGTCCGATTGTGATCGGGCAGGCGGCGGAGTTTGACTACGCAGGGACGCAGGCGTGCCGCTCCTTAAAAGAGGAGGGCATGGAGGTCATTCTGGTAAACTCCAATCCCGCCACGATTATGACGGACGGCGATATTGCGGACAAGGTGTATATCGAGCCGCTGACGACGAAGGTGTTAGAGCAGATTATCAGAAAGGAAAAGCCGGATTCCCTGCTTCCCAACATGGGCGGGCAGGCAGGTTTAAATCTTGGTATGGAGCTGGACGAGTCGGGGTTTCTCGCGGCGAACGACGTGACGCTTCTCGGTACGACGGCAAAAACCATCCGCAAGGCGGAGGATCGTCTGGAATTTAAGGAGACCATGGAAAAGATCGGGGAACCCTGCGCACCCTCCCTTGTGGTGGAAAATATCGAGGATGGCGTTGCCTTTGCGAAAAAAATCGGCTATCCGGTGGTACTGCGTCCCGCCTACACGCTTGGCGGCTCCGGCGGCGGTATTGCCCACAATCAGACGGAGCTTGAGGAGATTCTGGCAAACGGTCTGCGCCTTTCACGTGTGGGACAGGTGCTGGTGGAGCGGTGTATCGCGGGCTGGAAAGAGATTGAGTACGAGGTCATGCGTGACAGCGCAGGCAACTGTATCACAGTCTGCAACATGGAAAACATTGACCCCGTGGGCGTACACACTGGCGACAGCATTGTGGTGGCGCCTTCCCAGACTTTGGGGGACAAGGAATACCAAATGCTTCGCAGCTCTGCCTTAAACATCATCAATGAGCTGGAGATTACCGGCGGCTGTAACGTGCAGTTTGCCCTCCATCCCACCAGCTTTGAATACTGTGTGATCGAGGTGAATCCCCGTGTGAGCCGCTCTTCTGCCTTGGCGAGTAAGGCGACGGGCTATCCGATTGCCAAGGTAGCGGCGAAGATTGCCCTGGGTTATACGCTGGATGAGATTAAAAACGCGATTACCGGCAAGACCTACGCCAGTTTCGAGCCAACGCTGGACTACTGTGTGGTGAAAATACCGAGGCTGCCTTTCGATAAGTTTATTACGGCAAAACGAACACTTACAACCCAGATGAAGGCGACGGGCGAGGTCATGAGTATTGCCAACAACTTCGAGGGCGCGCTGATGAAAGCAATCCGCTCGCTGGAGCAGCATGTGGACTGCCTGCGCAGCTATGATTTCTCGGCGCTTACGGCGGAGGAGCTGGTGGAGCGCATGGAGATTGTGGATGACCAGAGAATCTACATTATCGCGGAAGCCATCCGCAAGGGCGTGGATTATGACACGATTCACAAAATTACTATGGTGGACCACTGGTTTATCGATAAAATTGCAATTTTGACGGAGATGGAGGAGCGGCTTTCCAGAGAGCCGCTGACGGTGGAACTCTTAAAAGAGGCGAAGCGGATCGAGTTTCCTGACAATGTGATTGCCAGACTGACCAGAAAAACCGAGGATGAAATAAAGAACATGCGTTATGAAAACGGCATCGTTGCCGCTTTCAAGATGGTAGATACCTGTGCGGCGGAGTTCGCGGCGAGCACGCCTTACTATTATTCGGTGTTTGGTTCGGAGACAGAGGTGGTGGAGAGCCATCCGAAGAAAAAGGTGCTGGTCTTAGGCTCCGGTCCTATCCGCATCGGGCAGGGCATCGAGTTCGACTATTGCTCTGTGCACGCGACATGGGCGTTTGCCAGGGAAGGCTATGAAACCATTATTATCAACAACAACCCGGAGACGGTGAGCACGGACTTTGATATTGCGGACAAGCTCTACTTCGAGCCGCTGACCCCGGAGGACGTGGAGAATATTGTCAATGTGGAGAAGCCCGACGGCGCGGTGGTGCAGTTTGGCGGGCAGACGGCGATTAAGCTGACGGAGAGCCTGATGAAGATGGGTGTGCCGATTTTCGGGACAAAGGCGGAGGATGTGGACGCCGCCGAGGACAGGGAGCTTTTCGATAAGATTCTGGAAGAGACGGAGATTCCGCGCGCGGCGGGCGGCACGGTCTACACCGCCGAGGAGGCAAAAGCGGTGGCAAACAGGCTGGGATATCCCGTGCTGGTGCGCCCTTCCTACGTGCTGGGCGGGCAGGGGATGCAGATTGCCATTTCCGATCAGGAAATAGAAGAGTTTATGGCGGTGATCAATCGCTATGAGCAGGAGCACCCGATTCTGGTGGATAAATACCTGCAGGGCAAGGAGCTTGAGGTGGACGCGGTCTGCGACGGCACAGATATCCTGATTCCGGGCATTATGGAACATATCGAGCGGACGGGCGTGCATTCGGGCGACAGTATTTCCGTTTATCCTGCGCCTACGGTCAGCGAGAAGGTGAAGGAGACCATTGCCGAGTATTCGAGACGGCTGGCGAAAGCGCTTCATGTCATCGGGCTTATCAACATCCAGTTTATCGCCATGGGCGACGAGGTGTATGTGATCGAGGTCAATCCCCGCTCCTCCCGCACGGTGCCCTATATCAGCAAGGTGACGGGCATCCCGATCGTGGATCTTGCCACCGAGGTGATTATTGGGAAAAAGATCCGTGATTTGGGCTACGAGCCGGGCTTACAGCCTGCGGCGGATTACTTTGCGGTCAAGATGCCGGTCTTTTCCTTTGAGAAGATTCGGGGTGCGGAAATCAGTCTGGGACCGGAGATGAAGTCCACCGGCGAGTGCCTTGGCATTGCAAAGACTTTCAACGAAGCGCTCTACAAGGCGTTTCTCGGCGCTGGTATTAACCTGCCGAAGCATAAGCAGATGATCATTACCGTGAAGGATGCGGACAAGGGAGAAGCCATCGAGGTGGCGCGCCGCTTTGAGAAGCTGGGCTATATCATTTACGCCACCAGAAGCACGGCGGCTGCGCTGAACGAAGCGGGCGTGAAGGCGAGAAAAGTGAATAAGATTTCGCAGGAATCGCCCACGGTCATGGATTTGATTCTGGGACATAAGATTGATTTGGTGATTGACACGCCCACGCAGGGACGGGATAAGAGCAGGGATGGTTTCCTGATTCGCCGGACTTCCATCGAGACGGGTGTCAACTGTATCACCGCTATGGACACCGCGGCGGCTCTTGTGACCAGTCTGGAAAATGCGGCGACGCAGGGGGAGATGACGCTGATTGATATCGCATCGATTGCGAGACGAGGACAGGGTGAAAAGAAGTTCTAGCCGCTCACAGCAAGGGCTGTTTCGCGGAGAACTTCTAAGTTTCACCCGGGAGAATGCCTGAAATACAGGCATTCTCCGTACAGGTATGACGTATGAATATAATCAGAAATTATCAGAAGGAACTGGATAAAATCATAGACGGCATAGGCGTGGCAGGCGGAGCGCCGACGCTTTTTCTGCATAGCTGCTGCGCGCCCTGCAGCAGTTATGTGCTGGCGTATCTGCGGCGGTATTTTCGGATTACGGTCTTTTATTATAATCCCAACATTACGGAGGATGCAGAGTATTGCAAGCGGGTGGCGGAGCAGAAACGGCTGATTGCGGCATATAATGAAGCTTCCGATGCCGGTTATCCGATTGAGGTGAGAGAGGGTGACTATGAGCCAGCGCGTTTCTTTGAGACAGCGAAAGGGCTGGAACGGTGCCCCGAGGGCGGCGAGCGATGCTTTGCCTGCTATGAGCTGCGGCTCCGTGAGACAGCGAAACAGGCGCAGACGGGCAGGTATGACTATTTCACCACGACGCTTTCCATCAGTCCGTTAAAGAATGCGGCGAAATTAAATGAAATCGGGGAGAGACTGGCGGCGGTGTACGGTGTGGCGTGGCTGCCGTCGGACTTTAAGAAGAAAGACGGTTATAAACGTTCCATCGAGTTGTCGAGGGAATATGACCTGTACCGGCAGGATTACTGCGGATGTGTGTATTCCCGCATAGAGCGGGAGAGGCGGAAATAGGGAATACACACATCCGCATTTTTCACTCTATTTTAAGTGGAATTTTGCTACCAGCCCGCTTAAGGTGTCAGCTTGGGCGGAAAGCTCCTCGCTGGCGGCTGCGCTGGATTCCGCTGTATCTACATTACCCTGCACTACAACGGAAATCTGGTCGATTCCATGACGAATCTCTGTGGTGGTAGCCGCCTGCTGTTTTGTGTTGGCGGCAATATTGTCTATCAGTTTGCCCATTTCGTCGGCAAGCTCTGCAGCTGTCAGCATGGACTGTGCCGTATCCTCGGCGGCATTGACGCCCTCTTCCATGGAGCTTATGGTTTCACCCAAAAGTTCCGTGGTTTCCTTTGCTGCGTCGGCAGATTTCCCTGCAAGTGTCCGCACCTCTCCGGCTACTACCGCGAAGCCTTTTCCGGCTTCTCCGGCTCTCGCTGCTTCCACGGCGGCGTTAAGTGCCAAAATATTGGTCTGGAATGCGATGTCATCGATGGTCTTCACAATCTTATGAATTTCGCTCGATTTGTCACTGATCTTCTGGATGACCTCCGTCATGTTCTGCATCTTGGTATTGCTTAAGAGAAGCCCTTCTCTGACTTCCTTTGAGAGACTGCTCGTCTGCTGCGCATCCTGTGCAATTTGCTGTACATTATCGGAAACCTCACCGATATGTCCTGCCAGTGTTTCCACTTCGGCAGCCTGCTCTGTGGAGCCCTGGGACAGGTTTACGGCAATCTGGGAAATCTGTGCGGCTCCGGCGGCAACATCGCTGGAAGAAGCATTCAACTGCCCCATGGCGGCATTCAGCTCAACGGATATGCCCTCCAGAGAGGTCTTTATCTTCGCAAATTCGCCGGTATAGTCACTTTTCAGCTCGTATGCCAGATTTCCCTGCGCGATTTCATTTAAGGTGTCGGAAATTTCATCAATATATTTTATGTAATCGCGGAGCCGTTCGGTAACCCGATTAAAGTTAAATGCCAAAATTCCCAGCTCGTCTCCTGACTGATAGCGGATAGTCTGGTCAAGCTCACCCTCCGCAATCCGGGTAGCTACCCGGCTCAGCTCTTTTACGGGTCTGCCGATAATGCGTTGTGTCAGTATGATTACAAGGAGTATCAGCACAACGATAGCAACAGCCGACACCGTTGTCATCGTGCGTGTCAGCTCATAGAGCTCCGATAATACTTCTGTTTGGGATACATAGGCGACCGCAATCCAGTCGCTTCCCTCGACCTTTGCAATCTGCACATAGGTATTGCCATACAGTGCCAGACCCGTCCTCCCGGCTTTAATCTGCTCTTCGGCATAGGCATACAGACCGCCTGACTCACTTAAATTTTTCCGACTACTGCTTCATTCCGGTCTCCGATGATGGCATCCGTCCGCGTATCCACAAGAAAAATACCGCCCGTATCCTCAATCTGGATATTGCTGACGATCTGGGAAATGGAATCCAGATATACATCCGCTGCCGCAACGCCGCGCACTGCGCCGTTTCCGTCCGTCAGCATACCCGAAGCGCCCACCACATAGGACTGGCTGTCTTCGTCAAAGTAAACGTCTCCTAATATAAAGTCCTCGGAAGCGATGCCGTTCTGATACCAGCTTTTGCTCAGCGCATCGAAATCCGGTCCCGGTACAAAAGACGCATGGTAAAGCGAGCCGTCCGTCAGCGCCACATAGATGCCGGCGGGATAGGCGTCGTTTTGTCCTGCCGTGTGTTTGATATACGCTTCCATTTCGGGGATATCCATGTTTTCATATTCTATCGTATCCCGCTGGGTTTCCAGCATGGAAAGAGTCCGGTTCATCCACGCCTTTGTCTCTTGAAGCGTCTTGTCGGTAGTGGTGACAAGCATTTCCTCGCTTTTGGAAAGAAGTGTCTGCGACATTTGGTTAAATACGATGGTTAAAAGCGCTGAACCGGCAATGGCAACGCTGATAACGATAGCTGCCACCAGCTTGACGGTAATTCCGATGCCGCGCCGTTTGTGGGCAGCGGTTTTGCTGTTTGATGCGTTCGTATGTTTCATCTCTGTTTCCTCCCTCTTACTTTCATCAAAAGTGTAACATAATCTGCCAAAAAGTAAAATCCTTTGTTTGTAATTATCTGTTGTGAAAAGTAATGAGAGAATCCGAAAGGAATAGGGCTTGACATATGGCAAGGTGGGGTGCTACGATAAACGGCGTGAGTGCCCGGTTACATATTACAATAGGAAAATGATTATGAGGGAAACAACGTCTGTCGGCACAGGGCGTTTGAAACGGAGGAGATTATGACAAAAATAAGAATGGACTTTGTACCCTGTCTGCTGATTGGCGGGCTTCTTTTAGGCGCGACACTCTTTGCGGGACAGAAGTATGTGGAGATGGCGGATGAGCGCTATGAGACGCAGGAGCTGCCGCAGGGTGAGGTCGGCGGGGAGCCGGCGGCAGATACGCCCCTTGTAGCGAGCATCGCTGAAATGCAGCAGAACGACACGTTTTATGTGGTAACCGACGACGAAAACTATGAAATGTATCATCTGTTTTATGATGACAAGGAGTGGAATCCCCTGGAGCTTCCCTCCGGCGAGGTGGTGTGCGTGCGCAACAATTCCAAAGCGAGTCAGACCGTGGACGGATTTAAGAAGCAGACGCCGGTAGGCAGAATCGTACCGTTTGAGATTCCTGAGACCCTTATCAGTCAGCTGGCGGATGAGAGGAGCGGCATGGCGTTTTCGGATACGACCTTCTATGTGGACATGTTCGGAGAAGCGTTGGATTCCGCTAATGAAGATGATATCAAGTTTAAGTTTGATATCGCAGCGGTGGTCTTATTCTGGGTGGGTACTTTCGGTTCCCATATGATTGGTGCGAAGATTGGTATTCTGCCGCCCGTATTCCCGAAGCGGAAGAAGGAGCAGGCATAAATATCGTATGGCGTGGAATGACTAAAATAGTCAATGCATGAAATGCTTTAATATGGAGGAAAACATGCAGAAAATATTGGATTTGATTTCGGAGGAAATGAAAAAAGCGTTTGAAGCGGCAGGTTACGAGCCGGATCTTGGCAGGGTGACTCTCTCTAACAGACCCGACCTTTGCGAGTACCAGTGCAACGGTGCGATGGCAGGCGCGAAGAAATACCACAAGGCGCCGCTGATGATTGCGCAGGAGGTGGCGGAGGAGCTTAAGGAGAGCGAGGTGCTGTCGGAGGTTTCCGCCGTGGCGCCCGGCTTTTTAAATATGAAGGTGAAGGAATCTTTTGTGCGGGATTATCTGCGGGATATGTCCGGCGCGGAAAAATTCGGTTTCCAGACGCCGGAGTCAAAGAAGATTATCATTGACTACGGTGGTCCAAACGTGGCGAAACCGCTCCATGTAGGACATTTGCGCTCCGGCATTATCGGGGAGAGCATCAAGCGTATCTGCCGCTATGCGGGGCATGACGTGATTGGAGACATTCATCTGGGCGACTGGGGGCTGCAGATGGGACTTATCATCACGGAATTGCAGAAAAGACAGCCTGATTTGGTCTATTTCGACGATTCCTACGAGGGAGAATATCCGCAGGAGGCGCCTTTTACCATATCGGAACTGGAGGAAATCTATCCGATGGCGAGCGCCAAGTCCAAGGAGGACGAGACGTACAAGGCGGACGCCATGGAGGCGACCTATAAGCTGCAGAGCGGCGTGCGCGGGTACCGCGCGCTGTGGGATCATATCATTGCCGTGTCGGTGGCGGATATGAAGAGAAACTATGCCAATCTGAACGTGGAATTTGACCTCTGGAAAGGCGAGTCCGACGTGCACGATATCATTCCCGGCATGGTGGAGGAGATGAAGAAGGGCGGCTATGCCTACGAGAGCGACGGTGCGCTGGTAGTGGATGTGAAGGAGGAGACCGACACTAAGGAAGTGCCGCCGTGCATGATTTTAAAGTCCGACGGGGCATCACTCTACAACACGACCGATTTGGCGACCATTATGGATCGTATGGAAAATTATCATCCGGACAGGCTGATTTACCTGACCGATAAGAGACAGGACTTATATTTTGAGCAGGTATTCCGCTGTGCAAGAAAGACCAAATTGGTCAATGACGATACGGAACTGATACACATCGGTTTCGGTACCATGAACGGCAAGGACGGTAAGCCTTTTAAGACGAGAGCGGGCGGCGTCATGCGTCTGGAGAATCTGATTCGTGAGATAAACGAGGAGATGGTCCGCAAAATTCAGGAGAACGCGGAGACAAAGGGCTACGGGATTGATGTTAAGCAGGCGGAAGAGACGGCGAAGATTGTCGGGCTGGCTGCAATCAAGTACGGTGATTTGTCAAATCAGGCGTCCAAGGACTATATTTTCGATATGGACAGGTTCACTTCCTTCGAGGGAGACACCGGACCGTACATCCTCTATACAATCGTACGGATTAAGTCAATTCTCGCTAAGTATGAGGAGCAGGGCGGAAAATTGACTGATGCGGTTATCGAGGAAGCGACAAGCGTGTCAGAGAAGAGCCTCATGCTGGAGCTGACGAAGTTTAACGCCATGATGGAGACGGCATGTGAGGAGATCGCGCCCCATAAAATCTGCGCGTATATTTATGATCTGGCAAATGCGTTCAACCACTTTTATCACGAGACGAAGATTCTCACCGAGGAGGATGCGGAGAAAAAGGCGGGGTGGATTGCGCTGCTTGCGTTGACTAAGGATGTGCTGGAGACCTGCATTGACCTGCTCGGTTTTTCTGCTCCGGAGAGGATGTGAGAAACAGGGCGGACGCTCGACTACTTATGAATGAGCGCAGATGAACTGTTTCGGAAAAAATTGAAGAAACAATTCCCAAAAAAGGGTTGACAAGCGATAGGAATAAATTGTATACTAGCAGAGCGGGTTGCGTGAGTAGCCCGCTTATAATCGGGGTCTTAGCTCAGCTGGGAGAGCATCTGCCTTACAAGCAGAGGGTCATAGGT
>CAJUMV010000020.1 GCA_910587715.1 uncultured Lachnospiraceae bacterium
TGTTTTAGAACAGCCCAACCCTAAAGGATGCCGGAAACCTCATTTTATGCGGTTTTAGGCATTTTTTATGTGCTGAAATTTGGTGGCTGTTAAGGCATGAAAAAAGCGAGGGAACCTCTGAGGGAACAAACAGGACGCAGAGAAAGGAGAAATTCTGTACATCGTGATAAGTTCATATGTTGTTAGGACATGTAAATAAGTCCTCTGTCAGTTGTGAAATAGGATTGTCAGAGGGCTTATTTATGTGGTTTAGCAATAAATCACGGGAATCTCCACAAACAATCTCAAAACGGCTGTATGAGCCTCACAGAGCGTCAGGGAGGCGAATGATAGACGATAACCGTACAACTAAATAAATTATTATGCAGAAGGAGGAATGCAGGCTATGTCAGTATTGAAGAAAGAATTTATAGACAGGATGGCAGAAAATGGCGGGATCACAAAGAAAGCGGCAAGACAGGGAGTTGACCTGTTCTTTGAGACTCTTGCGGATTATAGGATAGGAAGGTGGTGTTTACAGGCATTGGCAAGTTTGAGATGAAGACGTTTAAGGAGAGAAAGTATAAATATCAGCGTGAATACTTAGAAGAAAAGAATAAAATCGAATTTTCGGATGATCTCGAAATACTCATAGAAAGACATTATAAAGAAATCAAGCCAGAGAGAATACTGGATATTTTTTAAGCAATTCTTTATATTGCCTTCTTAGTTGTTCCAGTGTTTCTGAATTTTTAAAATATCTTGCCATAGTCATAACCTCCAAAATAAAAAAGTGTAAAGCCCTTGATGATTCAATAGACGTTACACTTTGTTATTGTGATATATTTATGTAATTGTGTTTATGCTGTATGTGCGGTTTTATCTTCCTTATGCTTGTCGAGGATGTCATGTACTCTCTCGACTTCGTCAAGAATTAAGGCATCATCACGATGTAATCGCCTTAAATCGGATTTTACATCAATCATGTCTTTTTCAAGCCCAATCATTTTTTCAAGTAATAAATCAAGCTTTTCGCTATCTGTCATATTATCACCGCCTTTACTGTGATTGTTGGTATTGCTTTTACTTACTGTAAGTATATCACATCCAGAGTGCAAAGTCTATTCAGTTTTCAAAGTGCTTTAGGTTGTGGATTGTTTGATTTGATAAGATAATTGTACACAAAAATATGTACACCATTGCCAGAAGTAAGTACACATATTTGTGTATTTTATCAATAGACACGCAAGCGATACAGAGGTTGCTACCAATCTAATAAGGAAGAGAGGGCAAAACATATGTGTATCAGCAAACAGGAATTGGAAAACAAGGTACAGGAGATCAGAAGGTACAAGGCAATGGCAGAGGAAGCTGCCGAAATCCAGAAATCGCTTGAAGCAGAAGTAATTGCCTATATGGTAGAAAATGGGCTGGATACAGAGATAACCGACACGGCGAAGATTACGTACCGTTTGCAGACACGGGCGACTCTGGACAAGAAGCGGCTTGAGGAAGACCTTGGCAGTCTGGAGGCGTACACAAAGGTTACAGAATATAGCGTTCTGAGGATTAAATAACAGTCGTCACGGCGACTATAAACAGGACTTTAAGCCGTGAGCGTGGGTAATAATGGTAATTGGATATATGAAATAGCTGTGGTGATTTCGGGTAATATGGAGGAATTTGACAATATATGGATTGAGAGAAGCTATAGTATAAGAAGGGATGATCCTTTATATGTGCAGTTTAAAGCGTATTTTATGGAGCAGTTGGAAAAGGAATTGTTTAGATAGTAAGTTTGAAGGCAGCGCAATCAATCTTTTCTACCAGTGCCGATTGTAAATGTGGAGAGAATACCGTATAATATAAGTAATAAATTTACGGAAAGATAATCTAAATCACATATATAGAATGAGGAATAGGAGGTAACTATCATGTTAGCAGCGGTAAAAGGATTTTATGATGGTAATCAAATAATCGTAAATGAGGATGACCGTAAAAATCTTAGTGTTGGCGATGAATTGATTATTACTATTTTAGATAAGATTGCAAGACCAAAAGCAGAGACGAGAGCGGAAAAGAGGAGACGTTTGATTGAATCAGAGGCTTTTGTAACTTCTACGGGAAGAACTGCTGAGGAGATTGATAAATATATAAAGGAGATGCGCTCTGATGACAGATTTTAAGAAGATTTTTTAGACACGGCTCCGATTGTATATTACTTGGAAAATAATGAATTGTATTACCCTGTCATGCAAAGGTTTTGGAAAAGTTTTGAAACTTGTGACTATGTTACATCGGCTGTGACGGTTACAGAATATCTAACATATCCATATCAACAGAATGAGATAAAGTTGATAAATGATTTTAATGCTTTTATTGATGGAATGGAAATAAATATAAAATGCATTGATAGGGGAATAGCGGAAAAGGCAGCAAAAATTCGTGCGGAATATAAATCTTTTAAGACAATGGATGCCTTACAGCTTGCGACAGCGTGTTTGTCTGGATGTGATTTGTTTTTGACGAATGATAAGCAGTTAAGGCAGTTTAAAGAAATAAAGTGTATTACAGTAGATGAATTGGAGTAGTCTGTTTATTTGGAAATTAAAATGCTAAAAACGCAAGAAGCACCAACGGATTTAATTATCTGAAGATGCTTCCTTTTCTTTTGCGTCCTGCTGCCTAGTGTGAATCTCCTCAATGGCATCCTGTAAATACATATTCTTCCAGACCGTTTTGATGGATTCTTGTTTTAGTTCGTTGAGTCGTTTATCCAGATACCGCGAGAGCCATTGCATAATCGGGGACGGAATAAAGCGTTCTGGTACTTTGGAAATAATTGCGAATAATAAGTCTTCGCTTTTACTATGGAAATTCTGGAAAAATTCTTTTAGCCGGTTACGGTCTTTTAGTTCTAAGTCTATTCTGATCAACTCCCTTCATGAACAGTATAAGTGATAGGGGTATCTTTTACAAGTGATATCAAACGGGTAAAAAATGTTGTTCAGGAAACCGCCTGATTTTGTTCACAATGGAATTTGATGCAAAATAATCCTCTAAATATATGCCTTTTTGCCTGCCGCTTTAGCACCTATACCAAGACCAGAAAAATCAACATGCACGCTATTTATGGCATTATTGATTTCAGCTTGTGCTGCTTTAGCGATTTCCTTATAGTTGATTGGCTGATGGCTCTTTTTGTATTCTTCCTCCATCCTTGCTATTTTTGCAGCAACGGCTGTTTGCCCATACGCTTCAGCAAGTTTCTTTAATTCTGAAACTTTACCCTCTACAGATAATCCCTGATTATTAAACACTTGTTCTTCTGCAACAAGTTTAAAAATCATATCTGTTGTGATACCAGCAGCTTCACCTTCTGCTAACATAGCTGTAAGTTCGGCTTGAACAACTTGGGATTGAATCAACCGAGGATTATACGATCATTCAGGGAATTTTATAATGATATGAAACAGGGCATATTGGAATGCTCTTATTTTATGGAGAACTGTGACGAGAGTATAAACCAATAGATTTTAGTAAAACGAAAAAATTAAATATAGTTTTAACTTATAGGCGCTGCCGCAATTATGACAGCACCTTTTCATATAAATTATTTGCAGAGGTGACGTATTATAGAAAACACAATTACAATAGATAGTCTGCAATACGGTCAATCCGCACAAAACAGCGACATATTGCAGTTTATCATAGACAATGGTATCATTAACCTTAACGATGTACAGAACAGTATGGAAGCTATGAAAACAGAAGCGGGTATCAGAGATGTAATCATTCCTGATAACTGTGTGTGGATTCTCGATAAAATCAGAAGATTGTGCCCGTTTGGACAGTATGTGTTCATGCAGGATGGAGAGCGGATACGGAGTTATGTTTTTCGGACAAGGCTGTACTCTAACTGCAAGAAGCTGGGTATAGTCGTCAAGTCGCCGCATAAGATCAGAAAAACTTATGGTTCCAAGCTGTATGATTCAGGTGAAGTTCCAGAGTCTTTTATGATGGAGCAGATGGGGTATACAGATATTTCATGTCTAAAGAAGCATTATTATTATAATCGTATGAATGATGAAGAAAAACGGCAAATCTTAAATCAGGTTAAGGCATTGTAATCTGAGGGAACAGAGGGAACAAGTTGAAAACGTCGAAACCCTTGAAAACACTGGATTTTCAGAGCAACAGGCGGGGTTCGATTCCCCTACGAGCCGTTGACTGTTTTAGAACAGCCCAACCCTAAAGGATGCCGGAAACCTCATTTTATGCGGTTTGCGGTATTTTTTATGCACGCGCTCGTACAAGGAATATTGTTGCTGATGCAATGTGCGGGCGGCGCGGCGAGTAGGGAAGACGAATCTTCCTTACTTGATTTATTAACGTAAAGCATAGAAAAAGAGGAGTGGAAAAGGATGAGTAAAATGCTAATGACAACAGGCTATTGCTTTGAAGGATATTCCATTGAACAGTATTTAGGAGTTTTTTCGGGAGAATGTGCATTGGGAACAGGCTTTCTGAGCTCTCTCGACTCTGATATTTCGGATTTTTTGGGTACAAACAGTCAGCTGTATTCCGAAAAGTTGAAAAAGGCTAAGGAGAGCGCGCTGAGGCAGCTCGAGGAGGAGACAATTCAGGCAGGAGGTAATGCGGTCGTCGGTCTCAGTATAGGTTATATTATGTTTTCCAGAGATATAATCGGAGTCATTGCCAATGGTACAGCAGGATTTCTTATTGGCAAAGAAGAATCGACTGGTAAGTGGTTACACAACGGTATCGCTTCCCTGTGAGAGTTTGACCCTGCTAAAAAATGTAACCCTTGTCACAAAGAAATACATAAAAAATGAGGAACTGGTTGATCTTTCCGATATGAATCAGGAACTGGAATTGGTGTCGAAGGAGGAGCGTGCAGGTGATATGCCGGTATTGGCGGAAATGTATGAACTCAAATCGTCGAAAGAGATTTATGAGTATCTAAAGGATCATATGGAAAAATATAATCAGAGCGAGCCGGAGCTGATGGAGTGGATGGAGAAAAAAGTGATGATAGAGAAGTTTTACGGTGGCAGCAAGGAAGAAACCATCAATTATATAAGAGATTATTATGGGCTTGACTAATGAGAGACGTGGCGGAAGATAGGAAAGGGAAAAGCATTGGCGGATGATGAGAAAGAAGGTGTAAAATGATTGTTTTGCGTACTTTACTGGAAAACAATCTCTCCCGGAACAGGTCGCTTACAGCGGAGCACGGGCTGTCTTTTCTGGTGGAGACGGGGAATAAAAAGATTTTGTTTGACTGCAGCGCGGGGAAAGCAGCGCGCAGGAACGCGGAAAAGATGCATGTATCTTTGAAGAATGTGGATTATGTGATTGTAAGCCACAGCCACTACGACCACGCGGGCGGCTATCCGGACATGGTGTCCCACGGCGTATATGCGCCGCTTGTGACGGGAGAACGGTTTTTTGAGGAGAAATATGCCCGTGACGGCGATAAATATACTTATCTTGGATGCGGCTTCGGTCCGGAGCTTCTGGAGAAGAAAAAGATATCCCGCCTTGTCTGTAAAGGGCAGCTCACGCTTTTTGAGGGATGTCACGTGGTGGGCGGTTTCGAGAGAAAATATGCGTTTGAGAAACCACCTGCCCGTTTTGTGCGTCTGACGGCGGACGGTATGGTAGAGGATGATTTTCCGGACGAGGTTTGTCTGGTGCTTGAGGAGTCGAACGGGTTGGTTGTCATTGCGGGATGCAGCCATCCGGGCATCTTAAATATGCTCGAGAGCATACGGGAACGCTTTGCAAAGCCCATTTATGCGGTTTTCGGCGGCTCTCATCTGGTGGAAGCGGACGAAGAGCGGCTGAACGTCACTTTGGACAGGCTTCGGGATATGGAGCTTGGCATGATTGGTTTTAACCATTGCACGGGAGATATGGCGCAGGAACGACTGTGCGCAGGCGCTGAGGGTGTGGTTTACACGCATCTGAAGACGGGGGATTGTGTGTTTCTGTAACTATTCAGCCTTCGGATTCTTCGGAGGTCTTTACATGTTTTTTCCATGAAACCGTCTCAGGCAGGCGCGTCGGTCTCTTCCGGCAGGATCGCCGTAATCAGATAAAAGGGCAGGCACAGTACCATAAAGTAGACGTAGCGGAATTCCGTTGCCACGGGTGTGGCGGCAAGTACGGAGAGAAGCAGCGTAACTCCCGGCAGGTAGCAGATCAACTTGTGGTAATCTCTTCGGATGACGGAGACGCTGATACTGAAAAGCAGAACCCAGCATGCAACACCCATGCTCCAGAGTGTGCCGTAGATGGGTACCATGCTGCCCAGTTTAATGGCGATTTCCTTGGTTTTAATGACTAAGGGTCCGCCGATCAGCGGGGTGTGGGAAACGCCCAAATCGGTG
Source organism: uncultured Lachnospiraceae bacterium (assembly GCA_910587715.1). Classification (GTDB taxonomy): domain Bacteria; phylum Bacillota; class Clostridia; order Lachnospirales; family Lachnospiraceae; genus UBA3282. The sequence goes on from CAJUMV010000020.1 coordinate 6,396, forward strand.
GCGCTGACGCCCTCCGCTTCCGCTACCAGATAGAAAGAGTCGGGATACCAGTAACCGTAAGTCTGGTTCACATAGGCAGTCAGGTAATCGCCGGGATAGCGCAGTCCCAAATCGAGCCAGAGCTTGAAAAACTCTTTTTTGTGAGCTGTCAGATAGTCCTGGCTGCCTGCCCGGACGAGTTCTTTGATGTTGTCTGCGAAGGTGGGGTTGTAAAGTTCATGGATATAGGTTAGATCCACCACCTGTTCTATCAGCGCACGCTCTTCTTCGGAAAGGTATCTGTCATTACAAATAACGGCTGTAATTTGCTGCATGGGGATACTGACCGACTCGATGAAATCGGGCTGCTGTACATGAAAGGCGTTCATAACCGGGTATTTGACGATGACGGACAGAAGGAGCGCGGCAAATAGCGGCGGGTAAACAGCTTTTGCCTTCCTGTGGAAACCGAACAGCAGAAAGGGCAGTGCGAGAAGAAAGGCATACCAGCCGTTTGAGCGGAAAAGACATATCATAACACTTGATATCATAAAAACGAAAAGATTTTTGGCGCATACCTGATTCTGCACAGACAGGCGCAGGATGGCGCAGCTGAAAAAAAGCACCGCTGCCGCGAAAGGAATGTCCTTCCAGACCGTGACGGAAAAAACGGCATGGTAGGGAATCAGGGCGTAAAATGCCATAATCAGCAGAAGGACAAAGGGGCGGATTTTGTGGGAGCGCAGCGTGGAAATAAAGTAGGCGACGCTTCCCGCGAGCAGGCACATCTGGAAGAAGGTGTAGACGGAGACGGCAGTCACCATATTTCTTGTCAGGGCAAATCCTATATGGTAGAAAAGGCCAAAAACAAGCGTGTGAACCCATGGGTGATGGTTCGACCAGGGAATGACGCCGAGGATCTGTTCCAATTGGTTAATGCTGTCGGGAGTCATAACGCCCGGATACTGATAGAGATAGTAGGGGAGCCAGCAGAACAGGCAGCACAGGAAAGCGCACAGGGCAGTATGGCTGCGGATAAAATTCGCAAATGCCGAAAACCATGCGGAGAGGTGGGGACGGCTTCCTTCATAAGTATAAGCCATGTCCTGATAGCGGGTGAGCAGCATCCGGTACAGCCGTTTTCTATTGCAGGCATAGGAATATAAAAAGTGCAGCAGATAGTAAAACAGGCAGACAAAGCCTATGAAGATAACAGCCAGAATGACGAAACGGTAGAGACGGCTTGTGAGCAGCTCTACATAATGGGGATAATCCACCAGCATATACAGGGTGGTAAAAATGACTGCGGTAAGCAGCGCTATGCGGTTAGAAACCTGTAAAAGATCCATCCGCCGGTTTACATGCCGATAGAAGAAAAATACAAGAAGATAAAAAACGATGGTAAGGATATTGCCCGGTTCCATGCGCGACGCTTTCATCAGCGCCCATGTGGTGACGAAGCTCTGAAACAGGTGCAGCAGTAAAAGGCGGTCCGGTTTGTGACTCATGTTTTTTCTCCCCCGTAATTGCAAACTAATTATAGAGTAAAGGATATCCGCCGCGCTGTCAAATAGTCTGCTATTTAAAAACACTTGCAATGGAAGAAAAAGGGTGCTATAATACAGAAGAATTAAGAATAATTGCCAAGATAAAGAGTGGACTTGCGAGTCCGCTCTTTTCCGTGCAGGAGGTTGTTATGTCAAAACGTGAGACATACGAGGAAAAGACGGAACACCTTCTGTCTCCCATCGTGGAGCAGTATGGTGTGGAAATTTATGATGTGGAGTATGTGAAGGAGGGTAAGGACTATTATCTGCGGGTTTATATCGATAAGACAGGAGGCGTAAACATTCAGGACTGCGAGAATGTGAGCCGCGCCCTATCGGATGCCCTTGATGCGGAAGATTTTATTCCGGATGCTTATATTTTGGAAGTCAGCAGCCCGGGGCTTGGCAGGGTCTTGAAGAAAGACCGGCACATGGAGAAGAGTCTGGGAGAGATGGTGGAGCTGAAGGCATACAAGCCGATAGAGGGACAGAAAGAGTTTGCCGGGATTTTAAAGGCATTTGACACCGGGACGATCACCATTGAGCAGGATGGCACCGCGCGTACCTTTGAAAGGTCTGCTATCGCGACGGTCAGACTGGCACTTGATTTTTAAAGCGACGATTTTTTCATTAGGTAAGGAAACATAGGAGGACAATGGAAAATGAATAAGGAATTAATGGAGGCGCTGGATATTCTGGAGAGAGAGAAGGAAATCAGCAAGGATACTCTCTTTGAGGCGATTGAAAATTCGCTGATCACCGCCTACAAAAATCACTTCGGCAAAGCGGACAATGTGAAGGTGGAGATCGACAGAAATACATGCGACTATTACTGCTACGCCGAGAAGGAGGTGGCGGAAGAGGTGGAGGATCCTGTGATGCAGATTTCTCCTGAGGAGGCAAGGGAGATAGATCCTGACGCCAAAGCGGGCGATATCGTTCGGGTGGAGATCCGCTCCAAGGAGTTTGGACGTATCGCCACGCAGAATGCCAAGAGCGTGATTTTACAGAAGATTCGCGAGGAAGAAAGAAGCGTTATCTACAACCAGTACTTTGAGAAGGAAAAGGATGTGGTGACGGGTATCGTCCAGCGGTATATGGGGAAGAACATATCCATTAATCTGGGCAAGGCGGATGCGATTTTAAATGAAAACGAACAGGTCCGCACAGAGCATTTCCGGCCTACGGAGAGAATCAAGGTGTATATTCTGGAGGTAAGGAACACGCCGAAGGGCCCCAGAATTTTAGTCAGCAGAACCCATCCCGAGCTGGTGAAGCGTCTCTTTGAGTCAGAGGTGACGGAGATCAAGGACGGCACGGTGGAAATCATGAGTATTGCCAGAGAGGCGGGCAGCAGGACGAAGATCGCGGTGCGCTCCAATAACCCCAACGTTGACGCAGTCGGCGCCTGTGTGGGCATCAACGGTTCCAGAGTCAATTCCATTGTGGATGAGCTGTGCGGGGAGAAGATAGACATTGTAAACTGGGACGACAATCCGGGCAACCTGATCCAGAACGCGCTTTCCCCGGCAAAGATTGTGGCGGTGTTCGCCGATCCCGATGAAAAGACGGCAAAGGTCGTTGTGCCGGACTACCAGCTGTCCCTTGCCATTGGTAAGGAGGGACAGAACGCCAGACTGGCGGCCAGACTGACGGGCTATAAGATTGATATCAAGAGCGAGACGCAGGCCAAGGATGCGCCCGGCTTCCGCTATGAGGATTACGTCTACGACGATGAGGAGTATGACGAGGAAGAGTACGACGAAGGCGGGTATGCGGAAGAATCATACGACGAGGGCGAGTATACGGAGGAAACATATGCCGACGGGCCGGATGAGCGGGAAGCGGTAACAGAGGAAGCGGAAGAGAGTCTGGAAGAGGCGTAAGAGCGAGGAGCGGAATGGCAAAAAAGATTTCACTGCGCCAGTGTGTGGGCTGCGGAGAGATGAAGGACAAAAAAGAGATGATGCGCGTGTTGAAGAGCGCGGATGGGCCGATTCTTCTGGATATGAGCGGGAGAAAAAACGGCAGAGGCGCTTACCTTTGCAAAGACAGGGCGTGTCTTTTGAAGGCGAGAAAGAACAAGGGACTGGAACGTTCTTTCAAGATGTGCATACCTGATGAAATATACGAGAATCTGGAGAAGGAGTTTGAGGAGGGCGGGCATGAATCAGATACCGAGAAGAGATAAGGTATTATCCATGCTGGGACTCGCCGCACGCTCCAGAAATGTTGTCAGTGGCGGATTTGCAACGGAACAGGCTGTCAAGGGCGGCAAGGCAGAACTGGTCATTATAGCTGAGGATGCGTCGGGTAATACCAGAAAAAAGTATAGTAACATGTGTAATTTTTATGAGGTTCCCTATGCGTTCCATGGGACGAAGGCGGTGCTGGGACATTCCATGGGCAAGGATGAGAGGTCGGTTCTTGCGGTGACAGATGAGGGATTTGCAGATTCGATACGGAAGCATTTAGGAGATTCGGAATAGTTGGAGGTAGTAAGTATGGCGAAGATGAAGGTACATGAGCTTGCAAAAGAGGTAGACAGGAAGAGCAAAGAGCTGATCGACTTTCTGCAGGCTAAAGGATATGATGTGAAGGTGGCGCAGAGCTCGATTGAGGATGAGGAAATCGCGCTGGTGAGGAAGGAATTTGCGCCTTCGGGGGAAAAGGCAGCCCCCGCCGCCGGAGAAGAGAAACCGCAGAAGTTGGAAGAAAAGCCGCGCAGTGAGGAGCCTGCCGTGAAGGAGAAAGCCGCGCAGCCAGCCGGGGGAGCGAAGGCAGCGCCAGCGAAGCCGGCGCCCGAAAGGCCTGCTGCAGAAGGTGAGAAGAAAGAAGGAAAGGGCGAAGCGCCCAAGAAAAAACGTATCATCTTCGTGAGCAATCCCCATAACTCCAAGATGGGCGGCAGACAGTCCCAGGGAGGCGGAAACGGGCAGAACAGGGGAGGCGGAAACGGCAGACCGATGTCTAATGGCGCGCGTCCTGTACAGCCTCAGAACGCGCCTCATAAAATCATACGTCCCACGCAGAAGCCGATTCCCGTGACGGCGGAGCCTTATGACGTAAGGCAGAAACAGCAGCAGGAGAGACGGCTGGAGCAGAGGCAGCAGGAAAAACGGGAAAACAGTAAAAACACGGCGGCCGGCACGAAACCGGCTTCCGGACAGGAGAGAGTGGCAGGTGCAGGTGCAGGAGAAAATCGCAGACCTGAGAGTCAGGGCAGGCAGAATTATAACGGCGGTCAGGGTGATCGTAAAAGTGGCGGCGCTCCCTTCGCTGGTAACAGGAACAGCGGCGGTGGTGACCGCGCTCAGAGAGGAAATGGCGGGCAGGACAATCGATTTAGGAAAAATAACGGTTCGAAGGACTTTATCGCTGAGGCGCCCGGCAAGGACGCGGAAAAGCACAGGGACGACGAGAAACGCAGGGTAAATCAGGAGCGGGATAAACGCTCTAAGAAGGACCATATCTATGAGGAGGACGACGCTGCGGTGAAGAACCGCAACAAGGCGGGACGCTTCATTAAGCCGGAGAAAAAGCCCGAGGAGTCCAAGGAAGAGCAGATTAAGGTCATCACGATTCCGGATACCCTGACCATTAAAGAGCTGGCGGATAAGATGAAGATTCAGCCTTCCGCGATCATTAAAAAGCTCTTTTTACAGGGGCAGGTCGTGACCTTAAACTCCGATATCAGTTTCGAGGAAGCGGAGAATATCGCTATCGAGTACGAGATTATCTGCGAGAAGGAAGTCAAGGTAGATGTGATTGAGGAGCTTTTGCGCGAGGAAGAAGAGGATACTTCCAAGATGGTGGCGCGTCCCCCGGTTATCTGCGTGATGGGGCATGTAGACCACGGAAAAACCTCCCTGCTTGACGCAATCCGTAAGACCAATGTAACAGATAAGGAAGCGGGCGGTATCACACAGGCGATTGGCGCGTACACGGTAAGTGCGAAAGGACAGAGCATTACTTTCCTTGACACGCCGGGTCATGAGGCGTTCACGGCAATGCGTATGCGCGGCGCAAACTCCACGGATATCGCGGTGCTCGTAGTTGCCGCCGACGACGGCGTTATGCCCCAGACGGTGGAGGCGATCAACCATGCCAAGGCGGCGGGGATTGAGATTATCGTAGCCGTCAATAAGATTGATAAGCCAAACGCGAACATCGACCGTGTGAAGCAGGAGATGACGGAGTACGAGCTGATTCCGGTAGATTGGGGCGGCTCGACGGAGTTTGTGCCGGTTTCCGCAAAGTCGGGAGAAGGCATTGAAAATCTGCTGGAGACGATTCTGCTCACGGCGGAGATTCTGGAGTTAAAGGCGAATCCGGACAGAAACGCCAGAGGTCTGGTGATCGAAGCGGAGCTTGACAAGGGCAGAGGTCCTGTTGCCACTGTGCTGGTGCAGAAGGGTACGCTCCATGTGGGCGACTTTATCTCCGCGGGCGCAAGCCACGGCAAGGTGCGTGCCATGATTGACGACAAGGGCAGGCGCGTGAAGGAAGCGACGCCGTCTACGCCGGTGGAAATTCTCGGTTTATCCGACGTGCCCAGCGCCGGCGAGGTGTTTATTGTCCATGAAAATGACAAGAGCGCGAAATCTTATGCGGAGACCTACATGGCGCAGCATAAAGAGGAGATGCTTGCAGATACTAAGACGAAGATGTCCCTCGACGATCTGTTCAACCAGATTCAGGAAGGCAATTTAAAGGAGCTGAACCTAATCGTCAAGGCGGATGTACAGGGCAGCGTGGAAGCGGTGAAGCAGAGCCTGATGAAGCTGTCTAACGAGGAAGTGGTCGTGAAGTGCATTCACGGCGGCGTGGGCGCCATCAACGAGTCCGACGTGTCTCTCGCTTCCGCGTCTTCGGCGATTATCATCGGCTTTAACGTGAGACCGGATGCTACCGCAAAGACAGTGGCGGAGCGCGAGGGCGTGGATGTGCGTCTCTACAAGGTCATCTATCAGGCGATTGAAGATATCGAAGCAGCGATGAAGGGCATGTTAGATCCGATTTTCGAGGAAAAGATCATCGGACACGCGGAGGTGCGCCAGATATTCAAGGCGTCCGCAATCGGCAATATCGCAGGTTCTTACGTTTTGGACGGCGAGTTCCAGAGAGGATGCAAGATTCGCATCCGCAGGGGCGAAGAGCAGATTTACGAGGGTGAGCTCGCTTCTTTGAAGCGCTTCAAGGATGATGTGAAGGAAGTGAAGGCGGGATTCGAGTGCGGTCTTGTGTTTGAGGGCTTCGATAAGATGGAGGAGCTGGATATCGTGGAAGCCTACATCATGGTTGAAGTGCCGAGATAATATAAAATAGCAAGTGTTACAAATAAGGCGCAGAGGAAAGGATTTTTGAGAATGCGTAAAAACAGTGTTAAGAATACCCGCATCAACGGGGAGGTGCAGCGCGTGCTGGCGGAAATCATCCGGGGAGAGATCAAGGACCCCAGAATTGCGCCGATGACCTCGGTGGTTGCGGTAGAGGTTGCTCCGGATTTAAAGACCTGCAAGGCGTGGATCAGCGTACTTGGTGATGAGAAGGCGCAGGCGGATACGCTGGCAGGGCTCCGGAGCGCGGAAGGATATATTCGCGGGCAGCTTGCGCGGAGCGTCAACCTCCGCAATACGCCGCAGATTCATTTCATTATGGACCAGTCCATCGCTTACGGGGTGAATATGTCGAAGCGGATCGAGGAAGTGGTGGCATCGGACCGAAAAGCCGCAGAGTTTGATAAGGGGAGCGAAAATGAAGAGAATTGATGATTTAAAGGATATAAAGACGGTGGCAATCGGCGGGCATATGAGACCTGACGGGGATTGTGTGTGCTCGTGTCTGGCGCTGTATCATTATCTGAAAAAGGAACTGCCCGCAGCGAGGGTTGACGTGTATCTGGAGGAGCCGCCGGCGCCGTTCCACGTTTTAGAGGGAATAGAAGATATTAAGTCAGAATTTAACGGTGAGGAAGTTTATGATGTTTTCTTTGCGCTGGACAGCAATGACGAGCGGCTGGGAGACGCGCTGCCCATTTTTAAGCGCGCCAAAAGACGCGTCAATATTGACCATCATGTCAGCAATACCGGCTGCGGGGATGTGAATGTAATAGAGCCTGACAAAAGCTCTACGGCGGAGCTTCTCTATGAGCTGATGGAGCCGGAGCTTGTGGATGAGGTAATCGCAAAGGCTGTTTATCTCGGCATTGCTCACGATACGGGCGTGTTCCGCTACTCCAACACCTCGCCCCGCACGATGGAAATTGCGGCACATTTACTTAAATTCGGATTTGATTTTTCAGCATTGATTGAGGAAACCTTTTATGAAAAGACCTATTTCCAGACGCAGATTATGGGTCGTGCGATTCTGGGCAGCGTGCGTTTTATGGATGACAGGTGTATTGTCAGCATGGTGAGCCGGCGTATGATGGAATTTTACTGCGTGGGTCCGAAGGATTTGGACGGCATCGTCAACTATTTACAGGGAGTAAAGGGCGTGGACTGCGCCATCTTTATGTACGAGACGGGGACGTTAGAATACAAGGTGAGTATGCGCTCGAACGGTCTTGTGAATGTGGCGGAGGTGGCTGTGAAATTTGGGGGCGGCGGACATGTGCGCGCTGCCGGGTGCACGATGAACGGTACATACCATGACAATATCAACAACCTGTCGCGGGAGATTGCAGCCCAGTTAAACTGGGAGGCTTAGAGAGACCAAAAGAGATATGTACAACGGGATTATGAACGTTTATAAGGAAGCGGGTTTTACGTCGCACGACGTGGTGGCGAAGCTCCGCGGCATCTGTAAACAGAAGAAAATAGGGCATACAGGGACACTCGACCCGGAGGCGGTCGGCGTGCTTCCTGTATGTTTTGGTTCGGGCACGAAGCTGTGCGATATGCTGACGGATTGGGATAAGGAGTATATCGCCACGCTCCGGCTCGGCGTGGTGACGGATACGCAGGATTTAACGGGACAGGTGTTATTTCATACGGAGGAGGAGACACTTTCGGCGCTGACGCAGGAGCAGGTGCGGGAGTGCATTCTCGGTTTTCTCGGCGATTACGAACAGATTCCGCCTATGTACTCAGCGCTCAAGGTAAACGGGAAAAAGCTCTATGAGCTGGCAAGGGCGGGGAAAGAAGTGGAGCGTAAGCCCCGTGCGGTGCGGATTCGGGAGCTGGAAATTCTGCAAATGAACCTTCCCACGGTCAGGTTCCGGGTGGTCTGCTCGAAGGGCACTTATATCAGGACGCTCTGTCATGATATCGGAGAAAAACTCGGATGCGGCGGCGCGATGGCGTCCCTGATAAGAAGCAGGGTGGGGATTTTCGGGCTCGAGGAGGCGCTGCGGCTTTCGGAAATTGAGAAGCTGCGGGATGAGAATAAAATATCGAATATTATTGTTCCGCCTGACGTTGTTTTTGGCGACTGCAGGGAAGTAAAGGTGACATCTGCGGCGCGCAGGCTTTTGGAGAACGGGAACAAAATCCCGGCAGGGATGCTTGCGGACAGCAGTTTACTGCGGGGAAAAGAGCGGCTGCGGATGTACGACGAAGAGGGACGGTTTTACGGTATTTATGAGTATCATGCGGGTGCGAAGGAAGCAAGACCTGTGAAGATGTTCCTATCCGAATAAAATAATGGGTGTTATAGAATACTTTTAGGACGGCAATATGCAGATTATAGAAAACACGACGGAATTTCAACTGAAAAACAAAAGCGCCGTGGCTCTCGGAAAGTTTGACGGGATTCATCTGGGACACCGGCGGCTTCTGGAGCGGGTGCTGGAGCAGAAGAAGCGGGGGCTTTCGACGGTAGTCTTTACCTTTGATACCTCTGCGGCTTCCTTTTTCGGCGGAGAGACAAAGGAATTGTCCACCAGAGAGGAGAAGAGGGAAGCGTTTGCACGGCTTGGGCTTGACGTGCTGATCGAATTTCCCCTAAATCGGGAGACGGCGGCTACGGAGCCTGCGGATTTTGTGGCAGATTATCTCGCCGGGCAGATGCGGACGGCATATCTGTGCGCGGGGCATGACATTTCCTTCGGGAAAGGCGGCGCGGGTGATTATACGCTTCTTGCTGCTCTCTCCGAGATATATGGCTATCAGGTGGAGCTGATTGAAAAAGTCCGTGTGGACGGAGAGGAGGTCAGCTCTACCCGCGTGCGGCAGGCGGTTCGGACGGGAGAGATGGAGAAAGTTTCCGCTATGCTGGGTGCGCCTTACCGTGTGAGCGGAAAGGTGGTGCACGGCAGGCAGCTTGGGCGGAAACTTGGTATGCCTACGGCGAACCTTCTGCCGGATGAGAGAAAGCTGCTGCCCCCGAACGGGGTTTATTACTCCCGTGCGAAGATCGGGGAAAAGACTTACCGGGGGATTTCCAATGTGGGGTATAAGCCGACTGTCTCGGAAGAGAGAGTGATGGGCGTGGAAACCTATCTCTACGACTTTTCGGGGGAGGTCTACGACAGGGATATGACGGTGGAGCTTCTCGCCTTTCGCAGGCAGGAGCGTGCGTTTGAGAGCGTGGAAGCGCTGCGGCGGCAGATTGCATCTGATGTGGAAGCGGGGAGGAATTTCTCGTAGACGTTTTTCAAAAGTCTTTTTTTGTCGTAAGGGGTTGTAAGAGGATTTTTTTTTCGATACAATAGAACCGTGTAGCTTTTCAATGGGGAAAAGAACAAAGGAAGGATAGTTAAACCAAGATGAGTATATCGATTATTCTGTCCATGGCGGGCGGTCTCGGGTTGTTCCTGTATGGTATGCGCATTATGAGCGACAGTATCGAGAAGGTCGCGGGCGCGAAGCTGAGAGGAATATTGGAGCGGCTGACGACCAACCGTTTTACGGCGATTTTAGTGGGCGTATTCTTTACGGCGGTGATTCAGTCCTCATCCGCATGTACGGTCATGGTGGTCAGCTTTGTAAACTCGGGACTGATGACGCTTACACAGGCGGCGGGCGTGATTTTCGGCGCGAATATCGGTACGACGGTAACGGCGCTGCTCGTTTCCTTCAAGCTGGAGAAGGCGGCTCCGGTGATTCTGCTTGTGGGCGTACTCATTATCATGTTCGTGAAAAAACAGAAGGTCTCCCAGTGGGGAGAGGTAATCATTGGCTTCGGTGTTCTCTTTATGGGACTGAGCACGATGTCGGGCGCCATGTCGGGCATGAAGGATTCCCCGGCGGTGCTGCTTATGTTTTCTTCTTTGAAATCCCCGCTTTTGGCGGTTCTTTTGGGAACCGTACTGACGGCGGTCATCCAGAGCTCCTCCGTGACGGTCAGTATCATGGTGCTTTTGGCGAATCAGGGGCTGATGAGTATGGATATCGGCATGTTTATTATTCTCGGCTGTAATATCGGCGCCTGTACCTCCGCGCTGCTGGCTTCCCTGAACGGTAAGAAGGACGCGAAGAGGGCGGCGGCGATTCATCTGACTTTCAATGTGATAGGAACCATAATAGTTTACATAATATTCACGCTGGCGGTGGAGCAGATTGTTGGCGGCCTCTCGCTTCTGGCACATGGCGACCCGGGCAGGATGGTTGCGTATGCCCATATCCTGATTAAGGTATTTCAGGTTATCATCATGATGCCTTTTATCAAGCAGATCGTGAAGCTGACGTATTTGCTTGTGCCCGGCGACGACAAGAAGATTGGCTACCGGGACAGTTACCAGCTTAAGTATATCGGTGAGAAGGTTGTTCTAAATCCGGCAACGGCAGTGGTGGAGGTCATCAAGGAGCTTGACCGTATGGGTTCTCTTGCGGATGAAAACTTAAATCGTGCCATGAATGCGTTGATTACACTTGACAGGGAGGAGATTGACGAGGTTTACGAGGTGGAGAAGAATATCGACTTTTTAAGCCATGCCATCACCAATTATCTGGTGAAAATCAACCAGACAACCCTGCCAATCGAGGACTTGAAGAGCATCGGCGCGCTGTTCCATGTGGTCAATGACATTGAGCGGATTGGCGACCATGCGGAAAACATCGCGGATGCGGCGGTGCAGAGGGAAAAAACCGGTGTCGGTTTCTCCAAGATGGCACAGCGGGAGCTGGGCGAAATGATGAATATGGTCAATACCCTCCTGCGCTTCTCCTTTGAAATGTTTGTCAAGAGCACGGAGGAGCACGAGGAAGATATCAGGAATCTGGAGGAGGCGATCGACGAGAAGGAAAAGGAGCTGCAGCAGCGGCATATCGAGCGGCTTTCCAACAACGAATGTACGCCGGAAGCGGGTGCGATGTTCTCGGATATCGTGTCGGGGCTCGAGAGAGTGGCGGATCATGCCACAAATATTGCTTTTGCAAACAGTTATTTTGAGCCGAATTAGATGCACGCTGCTTGACAGGGAGGAGTGTGATTGTTATAATAACCCCGTAATTGTTACAAAAATGTTACAAAAAAGCGACGTGCGGGGAAAAGGATACGGCTTTACATGAAAAGAAGAAAGAACTTATTAATAATAGCGGGCGTTACTTTATTGCTGACTTCATTTGTGGTACAGGCTTCCATGCCTGTGCCTGATCTTTTGCCGTTCGGGCAGCTGAAACTGGATATGGACGAAACGGAGGAGGCTTCGCAGGAGGAAGAGCAGATCAGCGGTAACAGCGCAGAGGAGAGTGTTTCTGAAAATGATGCGGAGACGGCGCAGGATGTGCTTAATGAGGATGCCATAGGATCGGGCGCGATTTTTATTTCCGATAAGACGGCGGAGGATTACGAGCTTGCCTATGAGCGGGCGAAAAATGCCAACTGGGGCTATACCAATCTGGGAATTGCGGATGTGAGCGATAATCTGAATATCCGCGCCATTGCCGCGGAGGACGGCAGACTTGTGGGGAAGCTGCCCAGAAACGCTGCCTGCGAGGTGCTTGACGCGGACGACACCTGGGCGCATATCAAATCCGGCAGTGTGGAGGGATATGTGAGTCTGGACTATCTGTTGACGGGCGTTCCCGCGAAGTTTAAGGCGGAGGAGCTGGCGGTTACCGTGGCGAAGGTGGCCACGGACAGTTTGAAGGTTCGGGCGGAGGCAAATACGGATTCAGAAGTGATTACGCTGGTCGCCATGGGCGAGGAGCTGGAAGTGGCAGCCGTGGAGGGTGACTGGGTCAAAGTATTGTTGGACAATGACGAGGTCTATGTCTCCGCGGAGTATGTGGAGGTAAGCGCGGAGCTTGGGACGGCTGTTACGATGACGGAGCTGCTTTACGGGCAGGGCGTCTCCGATGTACGCGTGGATGTCTGCCAGTATGCAAAGGAGTTTATCGGGAACCCTTATGTGTGGGGCGGCACCAGCCTGACGAAAGGGACGGACTGCTCTGGCTTCGTGATGAGGGTCTTTCAGAAGTACGGCGTGAAGCTGCCGCGGAACTCCAGAGCGCAGGCAAACTGCGGCACCACCATCAAGGTGTCGGAGGCAAAGCCCGGCGATTTGATTTTCTACGCAAAGGGCAAGACCATCAACCATGTGGCGATTTATATCGGTAACGGGCAGGTGGTTCACGCCAGCAGCCCCAAGACGGGAATTAAGATTTCCAACATATCTTACCGCACGCCCTTCAAGGCGGTACGGATATTGTATGACTGAGGCATGAAAGATGGAGAAACGTATTTTAACATATCGAAAATATATGGACGAGCTGCTTTTGCGGGAGAATGCCGATTGGGAGCAGATTCGCAGGGAACATCTCGTGCAGGTGGGCTTTTTCCAGCATGAGAGGCTGATTCATCTGATTGTTACGGTGATTTTCGCCCTCTTTGCCGTGCTGTCCGTGGGCATGGCGTTTCTGCTGATGGCGTTTGGAACCGAGGGCGCGGGAAGCTGGCTTCTTGTGGTGGCGGCGTTTCTGGTGCTGCTCGTGCCATATGTGCGCCATTATTATATTCTGGAGAACGAAGTGCAGAAAATGTACCGGCAGTATGATGAAATTATCGCAAAGCTGGGGGAAGGCTACCGCCAGGGCGATTAATCCAGACGAAAATGGGCTTTACAAGACAGTGGCGCTGTGGTAAAATATGACGGTATGAATTTCAGCCGACACGCAGAGGCGGGACACTCCGACCCCTTCTTGGTGTCAGGCGGTTGTCAGGGCAGACCCCTGAAGGAAAGGAGAAAGTATGATTTCTAAAGAAAAGAAGACAGCGATTATCAAAGAATATGCCAGAACAGAAGGTGACACCGGTTCGCCGGAAGTACAGGTAGCGGTTCTGACAGCAAGGATTCAGGAGCTGACAGAGCATCTGAAAGAGAATCCGAAGGACCATCACTCCAGAAGAGGACTTCTGAAAATGGTAGGTCAGAGACGCGGACTGCTCGGCTATCTGAAAGAGAAGGATATTGAGAGATATCGTGCACTGATCGAGAAGCTTGGACTTCGTAAATAATAAGGGATGATGAGCGGAGATAGGGTTGGCAGGTCCGACCCTAAATCCGCTCTTCTCATATAATAGTTTATCGCGTTTTACGAATGGCGCGGATAAACAGGAACAAAGAAGAAGAGAAGAGAGAAGAAGGAGAGAGAATTATGTACAAGAGTTACACCTTAGAACTCGCCGGGCGTACCCTTCGGGTAGACATCGGCAGAGTCGGCAAACAGGCAAACGGCTGCGCTTTCATGCAGTATGGTGAGACCACCGTGTTATCCACGGCTACGGCCTCCGATAAACCGAGGGATGGCATTGATTTCTTCCCCTGCAGCGTGGAGTATGAGGAGAAGTTTTATTCCGTAGGCAAGATTCCCGGCGGCTTTAACAAGAGAGAGGGCAAGCCCTCCGAGAACGCGATTCTCACGAGCCGCGTGATCGACCGCCCTATGAGACCTTTGTTCCCGAAGGATTACCGTAACGACGTGACCTTGAACAATCTGGTGATGAGCGTTGACCCCGCGTGCCGCCCGGAGCTGGTGGCAATGATTGGTACGGCGATTGCCACATGCATTTCCGACATTCCCTTTGCGGGACCTTGCGCGATGACGCAGATGGGTCTGGTGGACGGCGAGCTGATCGTGAACCCTTCCCAAGAACAGTGGGACAAGGGTGACTTAAAGATGACCGTGGCATCCACCGCGGAGAAGGTAATGATGATTGAGGCTGGCGCCAATGAGGTGCCGGAAGCGAAGGTATTAGAAGCAATCTACAAGGCGCATGAGGTTAACCAGACACTGATTGCCTTTATCAACCAGATTGTTGCCGAGGTAGGCAAGCCGAAGCACACTTACGAGAGCTGCGCGGTTCCCGAGCAGATGTTTGAGGACATGAAAAAGATCGTGACACCCGAGGAGATGGAGACGGCTGTATTCACCGACGAGAAGCAGGTGCGCGAGGAGAATATCAGAAATATCACGGCGAGACTGGAGGAGGCGTTCGCGGAGAACGAGGAATATCTGGCGGTGCTTGGCGAGGCGGTGTACCAGTATCAGAAAAAGACCGTGCGCAAGATGATCTTAAAAGACCACAAGCGTCCCGACGGCAGAGCGCTTGATCAAATCAGACCGCTCGCGGCGGAGGTGGATATCATTCCCAGAGTGCATGGTTCCGCTATGTTTACGAGAGGGCAGACGCAGATTTGCAACGTATGTACGCTGGCTCCCCTTTCCGAGCTGCAAAAGATTGACGGTTTAGACCCGAATATTACGGGCAAGAGATATATGCACCACTATAATTTCCCGTCCTACTCCGTAGGCGAGACAAAGGTGAGCAGAGGTCCGGGCAGAAGAGAGATTGGTCACGGCGCGCTGGCGGAGAGAGCGCTTCTTCCGGTGCTTCCTTCCGAGGAGGAGTTCCCTTACGCAATCCGTACCGTATCCGAGACTTTCGAGTCCAACGGCTCTACCTCCATGGCTTCCACCTGTGCGTCCTGCATGTCCCTGATGGCGGCGGGCGTGCCGATCAAGAAGATGGTGGCAGGTATTTCCTGCGGTCTGGTAACGGGCGAAACAGATGACGATTTCGTACTGCTGACAGATATTCAGGGTCTTGAGGATTTCTTCGGTGATATGGACTTTAAGGTGACCGGTACGCATGACGGCATTACCGCGATTCAGATGGATATCAAAATTCACGGATTGACGAAGCCTATCGTGGAGGGTGCAATCGGCAGATGCCGCGAAGCGAGAGAGTTCATTATGGCAAACTGCATGAGTCCGGCGATTTCCGCACCCCGCAAAGAGGTGGGTCCTTATGCGCCTAAGATTATTTCCATCCAGATCGACCCTGACAAGATTGGCGATGTGGTTGGTCAGCGCGGCAAGACCATCAACGAGATCATTGCCCGCACTGGCGTAAAGATTGATATCAACGACGAAGGGCAGGTTTCCGTATGCGGTACCGAGCGCGAAATGATGGACAAGGCTGTGGATATGATCAAGATGATTACTACGGACTTTGAGGAAGGACAGATTTTCCAGGGCACCGTAGTGAGCATTAAGGAGTTCGGTGCGTTTATCGAGTTTGCACCGGGCAAGGAAGGCATGGTTCACATCTCCAAGATTGCGAAAGAGAGAATCAACCGCGTGGAGGATGTGCTCACCCTCGGCGACAAGGTGACGGTAGTATGCCTTGGCAAGGATAAGATGGGCAGAATCAGCTTCTCCATGAAGGATGTAGCTCAAGTCTAAAACATGAGGTGTGTATGAATAATTCGGGCGTAGTTTCACGCACGAATGATAAGGATGGCGAAAAGACTTATACGAGACGCCATTTGGAAGAACTGGTAAAGCTGCAGACGAGCGTGCTTAAGCAACAGGCGCTCTGTCTGCAGCGTATGAATGAGCGCATCATAGAAACCCTGAGCAACGTGGTAGAGTTTCGCAATCTGGAGTCGGGCGACCATGTGAAGCGCGTAAAGGATTTTACAAGGATTCTGGCAGAGCATCTGGCGAAAAGATGCCCGGAATATCAACTGGATAGGGAAGCCGTCGATGTGATTACAGCGGCGGCTGCTTTGCATGATGTAGGAAAAATCGCGATTCCGGACGCCATTCTTTTAAAGCCCGGAAGGCTTACGACAGAGGAATTTGCAGTGATGAAAACGCACACCACGAAAGGGTGTGAAATCCTTGCGCTGTTAGGAGAGATACAGGAAGGGGAATATGGCAGGGCGGGCTATGAGATATGCAGATACCATCACGAGCGTTACGACGGGGGAGGATATCCCGAAGGTCTGAAAGGGGAAGAGATTCCCGTGTCTGCGCAGCTCGTTTCACTGGCGGATGTATATGACGCGCTGATCAGCGAGCGCTGCTATAAAAGCGCGTACACGCCCGCGCAGGCGTATGACATGATCATGCGCGGGGAATGCGGACAGTTTTCCCCCAAGCTCCTGTTATGTCTGGAGGAAGCCAGAGAAGAGCTTGAGGAGAAAGCCAAATGCGGCAGGGCGCTTCTTACCACGTAGAGGAGTTGCCTGCCTTTTCTTCGCAGTATTTGCAGCGGTAGATTTCCTTTTCTTCATCCGCCAGCACGAAGATATGCGGCAGTTCCTGCTCGATGGAAGTGATGCAGCGCGGATTTCTGCATTTCAGTACGTTATGAATTTCACGGGGGAGCACCAGCTCCTTCTTATCTACAATTTCTCCGTCCTTGATGACATTGACGGTGATGTTGTGGTCAATCACGGCAAGGATATCCAGGTTCAGTGTGTCGATATCACACTCCACCTTCAGGATATCTTTTTTTCCCATCTTATTGCTGCGGGCGTTCTTGATGATCGCCACCGTGCAGTCCAGCTTGTCCAGTTTCAGATGATGATAGATTTCCAGGCTTTTGCCCGCTTCAATATGGTCGAGCACGAAGCCTTCCTCAATTTTTCCTACATTTAACATAGTGCGATACCTTCTTTCTTTTATGCGCTAAGAGACAGCGGCAGTCAGAGCCGCTTCCAGCGGATTACATTCATAACGGTTGTTTTTTTATGACTCAGTCCTCGATACCGAGCAGTGTCAGTATCAGCGCCATCCGTACATAGACACCGTACTGCGCCTGTTTGAAATAGACGGCGCGGGGGTCGTCGTCCACCTCCACGGAAATCTCATTGACGCGCGGCAGAGGATGGAGAATCAGCATATCCTCTCTGGCGGCGGAAAGTTTGGTTTTATTAAGAATATAAAAGTCTTTTAACCGCACATAATCCTCTTCGTTAAAGAAACGTTCCTTCTGCACTCTTGTCATATAGAGGAGGTCAAGCTCCGGCATACAATCCTCTAAGCGGATGACTTCCTCGTAGGGAATGCCCTTTTCCGTCAGCATGTCGGTGATATAGTCGGGCACTTTCAGCTCCTCGGGAGAGATGAAGATGAAACGGATATCGTCATAGCGGATCAGGGCGTTGATAAGGGAATGTACGGTTCTGCCGAATTTCAGGTCGCCGCACAGACCGATGGTAAAGCCGCCGAGCCGTCCTTTTAAGGAGCGGATGGTGAGCAAATCCGTGAGGGTCTGGGTCGGGTGCTGGTGCCCGCCGTCTCCCGCGTTGATGACGGGAATGCTGGAGCGTTCTGCCGCCACCATGGGCGCACCCTCCTTGGGATGGCGCATGGCGCAGATATCCGCATAGCAGGAGATAATGCGGATGGTGTCGGAAACGCTCTCGCCCTTTGCGGCGGAGGAAGATCCGGCGTCGGAAAAGCCCAGAACCTGTCCGCCCAGATTCAGCATGGCTGCTTCAAAGCTTAAGCGCGTGCGCGTGCTTGGCTCGTAAAAGCAGGTCGCCAGCTTTTTGCCGTCGCAGGTGTGGGCGTATTTTGCGGGATTTGCTTCAATCCTGTTAGCCAGATCAAAGAGCTTGTCCAGCTCCTCTACGGAAAAATCAAGCGGGTTCATTAAATGTCTCATAGCGATGTATCACTCCTTTGCAGTGTGGTCCAAAAAAATAGAAGAGAAAAATCTCTTCTATTTTCCGGTTTATGATAGATAGGATAATAATTCTTCCACGGGTTTCCTACGGGGAGCAACAGGCGTCTCATCGGGATAACCAATCGGAATCAGGGCAACAAGTTCTCTGTCCTCGGGAAGCTGTAACAGAGCTTCTGCTGCGCTCTGGTCAAAAAGACCGAGAATCACGGAACCAAGCCCCTGCTCGTATGCCGCAAGGCAGAGACTCTGGGACGCGATACCGGCGTCGTACATCTGCCAGCCGTCGCCGCGGGGGGTGCTGAATGAACCGTCGCGCTCATAACCGCTGCGGTTTTTGATAATGGTAACAGCCATCAGCACGGGAGCTGCCGCAATGATATCGCCGTTCGGGGGATACATGGTGGTGCACTCTCTGGCTATCTTTTCTTTTAACGCGCCCTCTACGGCAATGTAGCGGGTAATCTGTGTGTGCTTCCAGCTCGGCGAGTAGGAAGCGGTCTCAACGATTTCGGACAAAAGCTCGTGGGAAACGGCGTCTGCCTTGAATTTCCGTATACTTCTGCGTCCTAAAATACAATCTTTAGCAGTCATGCAGCATCCTCCTTATCATGTGGCATGATTACGAGTTACTTACTATATTTTGTATATCATAGCACAAAGGTGTGGGCGGCGCAAGTGGGAGAAAAGGACGATATCTGACGGGCATATTGTTTAGAAACAGAACCATATTGTTTCAATAACACGTGAAATTGTTTTTGGAATGAGGTATATTGTTTTGGAAACGAAGTGTATTGTTTCGAAAATGAGATATATTGTTTCGCAAATGAGCTGTATTGTTTCGAAAAATGGATGTATTGTTTCGAAAACGATTGATATTGTTTCGAAAAGGGGATATACTATAAGAAACAGGGAGGGGTGATACGATGCGTGATGTAAAGGCTACGGCTGAATTGTGGGGGGTTTCGGCGACGCGGGTTGCCAAACTGTGCCGGGACGGGAAGATCGCGGGCGCGGTCAAGGACGGCAAATCATGGCTGATTCCCGAGGATGCGGTAAAGCCTGCGGACGGCAGGATGAGGCGCGCAAGGGGGGACAGTTTCGCGGAGGATGAAAAAAGACTGCCGCTGCCGATTGGCATTTCGGAATATAGTCTGGCTTCGACGCAGTATTACTATATTGACAAGACGATGCTGATCAAGGATTTTCTGGACGAGCGTCCCATGGTTTCCCTGTATACCAGACCGCGCCGTTTCGGGAAAACCCTGAATATGGATATGCTGCGGACATTTTTTGAAAAGACACAGGAAGATACTTCGGTCTTTTTTCAGGACAAACAGGTTTGGGGCTGCGGGGAGGAGTATCGTGCGTATCAGGGGAAATATCCCGTCATATTTGTCTCCTTTAAGGACATTAAATTCCATACATGGGAGGAAACCTTTCAGATGCTGAAGGCCGCTATCGGCAATGAGTTTGTAAGACATGGAGAACTGGAAATGTCGGAGAGGTGCAGCGATGCAGATAAGAGCTATTACAGGGAGATGACAGGGGGCGGGGCGGATATTGTTGCGCTGTCGAGAGCTTTTGAGGTTTTGTCGAGGATGCTTTGCCAGCATTATGGCATGGAGACAATTATCATCATCGACGAATATGACATTCCGATTCAGCAGGGGCATACACACGGGTTTTATGACGAGGTCATAGATTTTATGAGAAATCTGTTCTCGGGCGGGCTAAAGGATAACCAGTACCTGGCTTATGGATTTTTGACGGGGATCCTGCGTGTTGCCAAGGAGAGTATTTTCAGCGGACTGAACAATCTGGTCATTCACTCCGTCATAGACGATAAGTATAGCCGGTATTTCGGTTTTACAAGGGATGAGGTGGAGAAGATGGCGGCGTATTACCATGCGGAAGATAAACTTGACGAACTGAGCGAGTGGTATGACGGCTACCGATTCGGTGATACCGAAATTTTCAATCCATGGTCTGTGATTAATTATTTCAGCATCGGCTGTAAGCCGAGGGCGTTCTGGCAGGCGACGGGCAGCAATGAGATTATCTCGGAAGTGATTGCGGGGGCGGACGAGGATATCTATGAGCGGCTGGAAAAGCTTTTGCAGGGAGAAAAATTCACCACTTTAATAGATACAGGTGTTATTTATCCGCAGATACAGAAGAATCCTTCTACTATCTACAGCTTTCTTCTGGTGGCGGGATATCTGAAGGCGGAGAATGTGGACGTTTCTGCCAGCGGCGATTTTATGGGAGAGGTCTCTTTGCCGAATAAGGAAATCAAAGCCGTTTACAACAAAGAGATTCTGCAGAAGCTGGACAGCATTGTATCCCAGTCATCAGCGGTTTCCATTCAGGAGGCAGTCTATGCCAATGACGTGCCGCGCCTGCAAAAGAGTGTGGAAAAATTGCTTTTGCAGTCCGCAAGCAGTTTTGATACGGCGGGAGAGATGTTTTTTCATGGGTTGTTTCTCGGAATCTGTGCTATGTTTGACGACAGATATTATCTGACCTCAAACAAGGAATCGGGGGAGGGGCGCTTTGATATTCAGCTTATGCCGAAAGAGGTTGACAGACCGGGGATATTGATTGAGCTGAAAGCGGGAAAACATCTTAGTGAAACGGAGCTGGAGACTTTGGCGCAGGAGGCGCTTTGGCAGATCAATGATCGAAAATATGATACGGAGATGAAGGTGAGGGGCGTTGAAACCATTTTCAAGTACGGCGTGGCATTCAGCGGAAAAAATGTGAAGATTGTGAAATAGGGGGGAATGTGGTACACTAATCTAAACATAGGAGATTCCGGAAAGCGGGATGGAGGAGAAAAAATATGGAAGAAAACAGAGAGGATATGCGGGATATAGAAGAAAATGAGGAGAAGGAAGACGCGCGGGAGTATGTGGAGCGCAAGCGGTGGCTGTTTTTCGGTCTGCCCTTTACCTTTACGAAGTATACGGTGAACGAGCGGGTGATTACCATTAACGCGGGTCTGCTCAACACGACAGAAAACGACTGTTATTTATATAAGGTGCAGGATGTGGAGTTAAAGACCAGTCTGGCGGAGCGCATGTTCGGGCTGGGCACGGTGGCGTGCTACACGGGGGACAATACGCACCCCCAGCTGTATCTGGAGCATATCAAACACGCGAAGGAAGTCAAGGACTATATTTTACATGCTTCAGAGGTGGCGAGAAGAAAGCGGCGCACGCTGAACACCTTAAATATTGATGCGGACGATATTGATATCGATTGAGTAAGGACTTTTTAATGGTTGACATAAGTTCTGGCTGCCGAGGGTTCAGTCTGGGCGCAGAGACGAATCGTTTTCCCGAAGAAGCCGTTCGAAAAGGAGTCCTGTGACAAACCAGACAGGGGCAAAGTCGAGACGGATCACTTTCGCCAGATTCCAGCGGGAGCGCTCATAATTCCACGGGCAGAGTTCCCGACGGTTCAACCATATGCCGGTGAGAAATTCCCCGGTGAAGATCAGTCCCGTGTAGGTCAGTCCCCGAAACAGTAGAGAGCGGTTTTTTAACAGGCGGCAGACGGGCGCAAGAAAGGCGGCGAGACCGTAGATGGGAAACATCCAGACGGACGTTTGACCGGGGAGCTTCCAGTCGCGCCTGCGAAAGGCGTGAAACGCCGTGAAGGTGATTTCCAGAAACCACCCCAGCAGTCCGCAGTGAATGAAGTTGTGTAAGAATTTTCTCATAGTGACAGTGTTGCCCGCTCCCGGCAGGTTTATACTTGTTTCGGCGCGGCTCTTTCTGTGGCGGGACGAAATCGGAGAAGGAAAAGGAGAAGCCATGAACTACCGTGAAGCCATGCAGTATGTGGAGGAATTGCGACCGCTTGGCAGCGTGATGGGATTGGATACCATGCGCCGGCTGTGCGCGGAGCTTGGCAATCCGCAGGAGCAGTTAAAATTTGTACATATCGCCGGCACCAACGGCAAAGGCTCTACGCTTGCTTATATTTCCACGATCATGCAGGAAGCGGGATACCGGGTCGGCAGATATATTTCCCCTGCTGTGAAGGATTATCGGGAACGGTTTCAGGTGAACGGGCGTGAGATTACACAGTCGGGGCTTTGCAAATATCTGGAGCCGGTGAAAGCGGCAGCAGAGCGGATGGCGGCACAGGAGCTTCCCCGCCCTACGCTCTTTGAGGTGGAAACGGCGGTTGCTTTTCTTTATTTTCTGGACAAGGAATGCGATTTGGTGGTGCTGGAGACCGGGCTGGGGGGCGCGCTGGATGCCACAAATATAGTGAGTACGACGCTGGTGGCGGTCTTTTCTTCCATCAGTATGGATCATATGGATATTCTGGGGGACAGTCTGGAAGAGATTGCGCTCGCTAAGGCAGGCATTATAAAAAGCAGGTGTTATGTTATATCAGTGAAACAGTCTCCGGAAGTGATGAAGGTTTTGCGTCAGTCCGCCCTTATCAAAAAAGGAAAGTTTCTCACGGCAGATGTATCCCGCGCGAAGCATATCAGGTACGGCGTGACGAAGCAGAGCTTTGATTACGATAAGTACAAGGGGCTGGAGATATCCCTGCCTGGGCAGTTTCAGATAGAGAACGCCGTTTTGGCGGTAGAGACGGTGATGGCGCTTACAAGATGCGGTTTTAAGGTGCCGGAAGAGAAGCTGAGACAGGGACTCTTTACCGCGAAATGGTATGGGCGCTTCGACGTGATCGCGAAGAGACCGCTTTTTATCGCGGACGGCGCGCATAACGAGGATGCCGCTAAAAAATTGGCGGAAAGTCTGCGTTTTTATTTTACAAACAGGAAAATAATTTATATAATGGGAATGTTACAGGACAAAGAATATGACAAGGTGATTCGGCATACTTTTGAACTGGCGTCCCATATCATTACCGTAACGCCGCCCATCAAGGAGCGCGCGCTGCCGGCGCTTGAACTGGCACAGGCGGCGAGGGCGTATCACAACGCTGTGACGGCGGCGGACAGTGTGCAGGAAGCGGTGGAAATCGCCTACCTTCTGACAGGAAAGGATAAGGATGCCGTTATTGTGGCTTTCGGCTCTCTCTCCTATCTGGGAGAACTGATGGACATAGTCGGGCACAGAGACACAATCAGGAGAGACACCCATGGTAAATCAGACAAAAATTGAACAGGCGGTCAGACTTCTTTTAGAGGGCATCGGCGAGGATGTGAACAGAGAGGGACTGCGGGAGACGCCGGACAGGATTGCCCGCATGTACGGAGAGATTTTCGCGGGAATGGACGAGGATGCGGGAGAGCATCTGGCGAAGACATTTACCGTGGAGGAGAGCGGGATCGTTCTTGTAAAAAATATCACCTTTTATTCTATTTGTGAGCATCATCTGATGCCGTTTTACGGAAAGGCGCATATCGCCTATCTTCCCGACGGGAAGGTGGTGGGTCTTAGCAAACTGGCGAGGACCGTGGAGGTTTACGCCAGAAGACCGCAGATTCAGGAACAGATGACCATTCAGATCGTGGATGCCATTATGGAGCACTTAAAGCCGCAGGGCGCGATTGTGATGCTGGAAGCGGAGCATTTATGTATGACTATGCGGGGGGTGGAGAAGCCCGGGAGCAGGACGATGACGCTGGCATCCAGAGGATGCTTTCAGGAAGATGCGAAGTGGCAGGCGTTATTTTTCCAGATGCTGGGAGAAGGCAAAGTATTTAATCAGGGTTTAGCAAATGAAAATCCTGTGGATAGGTAATCATATCATAAAGAATACGGAGGATAGGAAAATGAGGATAGGACAGAGGGATTTCAGAACAAAAGGACATGCTTATGTGATGGGAATACTCAACATAACACCCGATTCTTTTTCGGACGGAGGAAAGTATAACGAGCTGGATCAGGCATTATATCACGTAGAACAAATGATAACAGATGGTATGGATATCGTGGATGTGGGCGGAGAGTCTACGAGACCCGGTTACACGCAGATTTCCGTGCAGGAGGAGATTGACAGAGTGGCTCCGGTGATTGAAGCGATTAAATCCAGATTTAATGTACCGATTTCTCTGGACACTTATAAGTCCGAGGTGGCGAAGGCGGGTATTTCGGCAGGCGTAGACATGATCAATGATATCTGGGGCTTAAAATATGATGAAAACATGGCGCAGGTGATTGCGGAGTCGGGACTTCCCTGCTGTCTGGCGCACAACCGCAAGGAGGCGAAGTACACGAATCTGATCGAGGAGATGTTCTGGGATTTGGAAGCATCTTTGGAGCTGGCGAACAGCAAGGGCATTGCTTTTGATAAGATCATTTTGGATCCCGGCATCGGCTACGGCAAGAGCTACGAGAACAATCTGGAGATCATTGATAATCTGCAGAAGTTCCATTCCCTCGGTTATCCGCTGCTTCTTGGCGCAAGCCGGAAGTCCGTGGTGGGCATGGGACTGGATCTTCCCGTGAATGAACGCGTGGAAGGAACGTTAGTAACGACGGTTTACGGCGTACAGCGCGGCGTTATGTTCGTGCGGGTGCATGATGTGAAGGAAAATGCCCGCGCCGTTAAAATGACGGAGGCAATCCGTGACGGCTACAGGAACTAGGCGGGAGAGGAGACCATGATGGCTGACCAGATTATTGTGGAGGATTTGCAGGTATACGCCCATCACGGGGTATATCAGCAGGAAAACGAGAAAGGGCAGAACTTTTATGTCAGTGTGACGCTGGATACGGATACGAGAGCGGCGGGTCTGGCGGACGAGCTGGGCTTATCCACGAATTACGGCGTCGTATGCCGCTTCCTGCACACGTTCCTCACGGAGCATACTTACAAGCTGATTGAGACGGCGGCGGAGAGGGCTTCGGAAGCGCTGCTTTTACAGTTCCCTCATGTAAGACAGGTTACCATGGAACTGAAAAAGCCGGAAGCGCCGATTACGGTTCCCTTTGGGTCGGTTTCCGTGAAGATTACGCGGGGCTGGCGGCGTGTCTATATCGCCTGTGGCTCCAATATCGGTGACAAAAGAGCGCACTTAAGCGCGGCGGTGGACGCGCTGCTTGCAGATAAAAGATGCCGGGTGCTGCGTGTTTCTGACTGGGTGGAGACAACGCCCTACGGCGGCGTCGAGCAGGCGGATTATTTGAATGGCGCGCTGTCCATCGAGACGCTCTATACGCCGGAGGAGCTTCTTCTGCTGCTGCAGGGGATTGAAAAGGCGGAAGCGAGGGAGCGGAAGGAGCGCTGGGGACCGCGGACGCTGGATCTGGACATTCTTCTTTATGAGGGAAGGGTGATGGATACGGAGAAGTTGACGATTCCCCATAAGGATATGCAAAATCGTGATTTTGTATTGAAGCCGCTTGCGCAGATCGCGCCGTATGAGAGACATCCTGTATTGGAAAAATCGGTGATGGAGCTTCTGGCGGATGTGGAGCGGGACGGGGAAACACATGTGTTATCAAATTAAATAGCAGGTGAAAATAAAAAAGGGGCTGCGTGGGCAGCCTCTTTTGTGCCAGTTTCCTACTATTCCATATTTTTCAGCGCCGCTTCCTTTGCGGCATCGAAGGTGGTCACGTTGATGGGACCGTAGGTGTAGGTTTTATAGACCGGCGTGGACTCATTGAAGGAGTTAAAGTACACATACTCGGAGGTGATATTGATATTCTGATATACGCCCTCCCGCACGATTTCCTGTGAACTGCCGTCGGTCAGCATTCGTTTGAGAGCCGGAGAGTCCGCCGAGCTCACCTGATAATATATGTAATTGTTGTAGACGTTGAACATGTCGATGCGGTCGTTGGTCAGAACCTCCACTACGTTGTTGGATAAATTATAGCGGCAAAGTCGGTAGTTTTCCGACACATCCATATAATAGACGTACCCGTCCTGCACAATGGGATTCCAGATATTCCCCTGCCAGACCACGGAGCTTCTGTCTGTGGAGACGTCGAGCGCGTGGAGGTAATGGTCTTCCGCCGTGCCGTTGTAGTAGATTCTGCCGTTTACAAAGCAGTTGGGGTTGATAATTCCCTCCGCTACAATCTGCGCATCCTTTTTATCGATCCGTATCTTTGCCAGAGCGGTGCCCGCCTGCTTGTCGTACTTTTCGTAATAGAGATAGCTGCCGCAAAGCTGCATGTTGACGATATTACAGCGATCCAGCCCGGTCACCGATTTCCCTTTCAGATTGCTCCGGTAGATGCCGGATATGTTTACGGCGCCGCCGATGCCGCCGGAGCCGGTGCTTCCGCTGCTCTGGGAATAGTAGAGATAATTGCCCGACGCGTTGATGGCGGAGACTGCGCCGTCGTTAAACTTGATCAGGTCTGTCTCGTCCGGATTCATGGAGTAGAGGGCGAAGTTATCATAGGCATTGGCGAAATATACCCGCCCGTCCATCTCGCAGAAATACCCGCCGTTGTTCAGATTCCCGGGCGTGTTTCCCGTGGCGTAGTCGTCGTTTAAGGGAATGCGGCTGCTCAGGATGACCACCACCAACAGGACTATTAAAATAACTCCTGTTATCGAAAAAATAAGAATATTTTTTGCTCTGCTTGACATAGGACTCCCCTCCCCGAATCACACATTCGTAACAGTACTATTATATCTGGAAAGCCGCTTGCTATCAAGAACAAATTGCGGTAAACTTTACTTATCAGTTCAGTCAGAGCTGCATCCGTCGGGCAAATCGTGCTCGCACGAATTTGACAGATGGATACAGCCCATGGCGCGGACTGAACGAAATTATTGAAAGGGACAGAAAACATGGATTTGCTGAAACTGCGTGGGCAGCTTGACGAGATTGATGAGAAAATCGTGGCGCTTTATGAAGAGCGTATGGCAATTTCCTCTCAGGTAGCCGACTATAAAATCGAGACGGGAAAGAAAGTATTTGACAGGGTCAGGGAGGAAGAGAAGCTTAAGACAGTGCGTTCTCTCACCCATGACCCTTTTAATGCCCATGGCGTGCAGGAGCTGTTTGAACAGATTATGTCTATGAGCAGGAAGCTCCAGTATAAGAAGCTGGTGGAAGCGGGCTCTTTAGGAAGGCTGCCTTTTATCAGGGTGGACAGGCTGGAGACGGAGAGCGCCAGAGTGGTCTTTCAGGGAGCGGAGGGCGCTTACTCCCAGATGGCGATGTTTCGCTATTTCGGGGAGCAGGTGAACAGCTTCCATGTGGAGACCTTTCGGGACGCCATGACGGCGATAGAGGAGGGAAGCGCGGATTTCGCGGTGCTGCCCATCGAAAATTCCACGGCGGGAATCGTCAGTGAGATTTATGACCTGCTGGTGGAGTTTGAGAATTATATCGTGGGGGAGCAGATTATAAAAATCGAGCACTGCCTGATGGGGCTGCCGGGGACGGAGCTTTCACAGATTAAGACGGTGTACTCGCATCCGCAGTCGCTGATGCAGAGCGCCAGATATTTGAATGAACATGAGGAATGGAGACAGGTCAGCCTGAAAAATAACGCTTTCGCCGCCCGCAAGGTGAGCGAGGAGGGGGACCAAACGCAGGCGGCTATCGCCAGTGAGCAGGCGGCGAAGATTTACGGTCTGGAGATACTGAAACGGGGCGTCAACCAGTCGGATACCAATTCCACCCGTTTTATCATCGTTACCAACCAGAAGATATTTCGGAAGGATGCGGGAAAAATCAGCATTTGTCTGGAGGTGCCCCATGAGAGCGGCTCCCTCTATCACATGCTGTCCCATTTTATCTATAATAATCTGAACATGTCGAGGATTGAGAGTCGCCCGATTGAGGATCGGAACTGGGAGTATCGTTTCTTTATTGACTTTGAGGGGAATTTTGCGGACGGTGCGGTGAAGAACGCGCTGCGGGGACTGCGGGACGAGGCGCGGAACCTGAGAATACTGGGAAACTACTAGAATGTGAAGCGTGAAAAGTATTTCTAAAACTCAGCAGCAGAGGCTGCTTCGTTAAGAAATACTAAGTTTCACGCGAGAGAATGCCAAAAGCAGGCATTCTCCGCAGCACTTTTGGAGGAAATAACAATGCGGGAAGAGGAACTGATTATCTATAAGGAGTTTGCGGACGGGGACGTTCTGCGGGATGTAGTGTGGCTGATGGAGCATTACCGTGCCGGGGACGGCAGAGCGAGACCGCTCTTTTATCGGTGTATGCACAGACTTTCCGAATTGGCGGCGGATCACGGGTTTTACGGGAATCTCTGGCACTGTTATCTGACAAACCTCCTGGTGAACAATGAAAACAGCTATAGCTGTGCCTGCGAGATGCGCGGTGAGGTGGAAGGCAGCATCAACGAGCTGGTGCTGCACGACATCGCTATTTTTAAGGAATTTTTTGATTACGACTTTACGGAGATGATGGTGGTCTTAAAGGCGCCGGAGTTTGCCGTGGTTCTCGCCTATGAAGGGTCTTTGGCGAACAGCAAGATTTATAACCGGCGGATACGTGACCGTATCTGTACGCTGGCGCAGCATTTCGTAAAGAATGAAAGTGCGGAGGCGATGAAGGCTACGCTCACGCAGTTTTACAGAGAGTATGGCGTGGGAGATCTGGGACTGCACAAGGCGTTTAGGGTGGAGCACGGGGAGAACGGTGCGGCAATTGTACCAATACGCAATATCGCTCATGTGCATTTGGATGACCTGGTGGGTTACGAGATTCCGAAAAAGAAGCTGACGGAGAATACGGAAGCCTTTGTGGCGGGAAGGCGCGCCAACAACTGCCTGCTGTTCGGGGATGCCGGCACGGGAAAATCCTCCTGCGTAAAGGCAATCGCCAACGAATATTACGACAGGGGGCTACGTATTATTGAACTGTACAAGCATCAGTTTCAGGATCTGAACGCGGTGATCGGACAGGTCAAGAACCGGAATTACAAGTTTATCATCTACATGGACGACCTAAGCTTCGAGGACTTCGAGGTGGAGTACAAATACTTAAAGGCGCTGATTGAGGGCGGGCTGGAGAAAAAACCGGCAAACGTGCTGATTTACGCGACCTCCAATAGACGGCACCTCATTCGGGAGAATTACAGCGACAAGGCGGACAGGCGGGACGAGGATATGCACGCGGGGGACACGGTGCAGGAGAAGCTGTCGTTAGTCTACCGCTTCGGTGTGACCATCTTTTTCGGCTCGCCGGATAAGAAGCAGTTCCAGCAGATTGTAAAGACGCTGGCGGTGAGAAACGGACTGAATGTGCCGGAGGAAGAGCTGCTCCTTCTGGCGAATAAATGGGAGCTTTCCCACGGCGGGCTCTCCGGCAGGACGGCGCAGCAGTTCATTGACTTCCTATTGGGTCAGGGTGTGGGGGATAAAACATGAAAACATTTGCAGCGATAGACGTGGGCTCGTATGAGCTGGGCATGAAAATATTTGAGATTTCGTCAAAGAACGGTCTGCGGGAAATCGACCATATCAGGCACCGGATTGATCTGGGGACGGATACCTTTGCCACGGGGAAGATGAGCTATGACCGGGTAGACGAGCTTTCCCGGGTGCTGCGGGATTACAATGATATTATGAAAAGCTACAAGGTGGACGATTACACCGCTTACGGCACGAGCGCCATCCGGGAGACGGAAAATACCATGATTGTGCTGGACCAGATTGCTCAGCGCACAGGCATCCGTATCGAGGTGCTCAGCAATTCGGAGCAGCGTTTCTTAAATTACAAGGCGATTGCATCCAGAGGGCGCTTCAATAAAATCGTGGAGAAGGGAACCGCGATTGTAGATATCGGCGGCGGCAGTATCCAGATATCCCTCTTTGACAAGGATACGCTCGTGACCACCCAGAATATGCGTCTGGGGGTGCTCAGACTGCAGGACCGGCTCGGGCGGTTAAATATCAGCCCGAGGCAGTACGAGGTGATTCTGGACGAGATGGTGAGCTCCCAGATACAGCTTTTTAAAAAGTTGTATCTGAAGGAGGGGCAGATTGAGAACATCATCGTAGTGGACGACTATATTTCCGCCATCGTCGGGAAGAACGTGCTGGGGTTAGAGGAGAGCAGCGTGGAAGCGCCTGCCGTGGAAAAGTTTCTCGAGCGGATACGATCCAAATCAAACCAGCAGGCGGCAAAAGCACTGGACATGCCGGAAGAAAACATTCCGCTTCTCTATATTTCGGGCATTCTGATCAACCGGATTGCCAAGATGATGGGCGCCAATATGATTTGGGCGCCGGGCGTGACGCTCTGTGACGGCATGGCATACGAGTATGCTCAAAAGCATAAAATCATCAGGGAAGAGCATGATTTCGAGCAGGATATTATTGCCTGCGCACAGAATATCAGCAAACGGTATATGGGCAGTAAACGCCGGGGAGAGACATTGGAAAAGATTGCCCTGACCATCTTTGACAGCATGAAGAAGGTGCACGGTCTGGGGAAGCGGGAGCGGCTGCTCTTGCGCATTGCCACGCTCTTACATGACTGTGGCAAGTATATCAGTCTGGTGAATCTGGGCGAGTGCTCCTACAATATCATCATGTCCACGGAAATCATCGGACTGTCCCACACAGAGCGGGAGATTGTGGCGAATGTGGTAAAGTATAATCACATGGATTTTGATTACTGGCAGGTGATGGGCGGAAATGTCACGATTGACAGGGACGCGTATCTGACGATTGCGAAGCTGACTGCCATATTAAAGGTGGCGAACGGGCTTGACCGCAGCCATAAGCAGAAGTTTAAGGATGTAAAGGCGGTGTTAAAGGAGCGGGAGCTTGTGATTACCGTGGACGAGTCGGTGGATATCACGCTGGAGAAAGGACTGTTTACGAAACGCTCCAATTTCTTCGAGGAGGTTTACAGCGTCCGTCCGGTAATCAGGCAGCGGCATATATAAAGAAAAAGGAGACCGTGGGGTTATGGCACAGGAAAATGTTTTTTCGGAGGAAGCGTATTATACAAACAGGGAGTTGAGCTGGCTGCTCTTTAACGAGAGAGTGCTGGCGGAGGCGCGGGATAAGCAGCTGCCGTTATTTGAACGGCTGAAATTCTTAAGCATCACGGCGTCTAATCTGGACGAGTTTTTTATGGTGCGCGTGGCTTCCTTAAAAGATATGGTGAACGCGGGTTATAAGAAGCGGGACATTGCGGGCATGACGGCAACGGAGCAGCTTGTTCTGGTAAACGAGAAGACCCATCAGCTTGTGAACCAGCAGTACAATACTTACAATCGTTCCCTTTTGCCGCAGCTTTCGGCGAACGGGCTGCGCATCATTACCCATCATGAGGATTTGACGAAGGAGGAAGCGGCATACGTGGACAGCTATTTTACGGATAATGTCTACCCGGTGCTCACGCCTATGGCGGTGGACTCTTCCCGTCCTTTTCCGTTAATCCGCAATAAGTCCCTGAATCTGGGGGCTTTGATGACGAAGAAAAACGGCGGCGGGGAGATGGAATTTGCCACCGTGCAGGTGCCGAGCGTCCTTTCCCGTCTGGTAGAAATTCCTTCACAGGAGGGACGGCGGCTGATTCTTCTGGAGGAAGTGATTGAGCGCAACATCCACAAGCTGTTCTTAAATTATGATATTGTCTGCTCCTATCCTTTTCGGATTATGCGAAACGCCGATCTGACGATTGAGGAGGAGGAAGCGGAGGATCTCTTACAGGAGATTGAGAAGCAGTTAAAAAAGAGACAGTGGGGACAGGTGATCCGTCTGGAGGTGGAGGAGGGCATCGACAGCCGTCTTCTCAAGCTGATTCGGGAGGAACTGGCGATTCCGAAGGAGGATATTTACGCCATCGGCGGACCGTTAGACCTTACCTTTCTGATGAAACTCTATGGCATGGAGGGTTTTGAGCATCTGAAAGAGCATAGTTATCTGCCGCCCCAGATTGTGCCAGAGCTGCCGGAGGACGCGGACGTGTTTGCGAAAATCAGGGAGGGAGATATCCTCATGCATCATCCGTATCAGAGCTTCGAGCCGGTGGTGCGGTTTATCAGGCAGGCGGCGCGCGACCCGGAGGTGCTTGCCATCAAGCAGACGCTTTACCGCGTCAGCGGCAATTCCCCCATCATAGCGGCTTTGGAGCAGGCGGCGGAAAACGGCAAACAGGTTTCCGTGCTCGTGGAGCTGAAGGCGAGATTCGACGAGGAAAATAACATTGTATGGGCGAAAAAGCTGGAGAAGGCGGGCTGTCATGTCATTTACGGTCTGGTGGGACTTAAGACGCACAGTAAAATAACACTTGTTGTGAGAAGAGAGGAGAACGGCATTCGCCGTTATGTGCATCTCGGTACGGGCAACTACAACGATTCCACGGCGAAACTTTACACGGACGTCGGTTATTTCACCTGTTCGGAAATGATCGGGGAGGATGCGACGGCAGTGTTTAATATGCTTTCGGGCTATTCGGAGCCGAGGAGCTGGAACCGGCTTTCCTTGGCGCCGCATTGGCTGAAAGACAGATTTATTCAACTGATTGCCAGAGAGAAAACCCATGCAGAGGCGGGAAGACAGGCCGGCATCATTGCCAAGATGAACGCGCTCTGCGATAAGGACGTGATCGAAGCGCTCTACGCGGCAAGCGTGGCGGGAGTGAAGATTGAGCTGATCATCCGCGGCATCTGCTGTCTTCGGGTGGGCATACCCGGTGTCAGCGAGAACATAACGGTTCGCTCCCTTGTGGGGAACTTTTTGGAGCATGCCCGTATCTTCTACTTTGAAAACGACGGTAAGCCGGAATATTACTGCGCAAGCGCGGACTGGATGCCGAGAAACTTAGAGCGGCGGGTGGAAATCCTTTTCCCGATTGAGAAGCCCGCCCTGCAGGAGAAGCTGAAAACCATTCTCGATTATCAATTAAAGGACACGGTAAAAGCGTCGGTTCTGCAGCCCGACGGCAGTTATGCGAAGGTGGATAAGCGGGGGAAGGAAGTGTTCAATGCCCAGCTTGCGTTCTGTAAGGAGGCAAAGGCGGCGGCGAAGGAGAAGGCGGGGACGGTGCATAAGAGGGTGTTTATTCCGAAGATGCATCATGAGGAAAGCGAAAGAGGATAATAATATGAAAATTTATCTTGCCTCGGCGTCGCCGAGACGGAAGGAGCTTTTAAAGCAGGTGGGGATTTCCTTTAGGGTCGTACCGAGTACGGTGGAGGAGAAGATTACGAAAGAGAAGCCGAACGAGGTGGTGGAGGAGCTGTCTTACCAGAAGGTGGTGGATGTCTGCGGAAGGCTTGTAGCGGAAGGAAAAGAGGATTTTGTCGTGATTGGTGCGGACACGGTAGTGAGCGCATGGGGGAAAATACTTGGCAAGCCGGCGGATAAGACGGACGCGGCACGTATGTTAAAGGATTTGCAGGGCAGCAGCCATCAGGTTTATACGGGTGTTACCCTTGCATGGAAGTATAAGGATATGTCCCCTATGTACGCTGTTTTTTCCGAGTGTACGGATGTGACTATGTATGCCATGAGCGATGAGGAAATACAAAAGTACGTGGACAGCGGGGAACCTATGGACAAGGCGGGCGCGTATGCGATTCAGGGGCTTTGCGCGGCGCATATTCAGGGTATCTGCGGGGATTATAACAATGTGGTGGGGCTGCCGGTGGGACGGCTTTGTCAGGAAATGAAGAGAAGAGGGCTGTTGTAGGCGTGTAACAGGAAGCCGGTTGTGCAGAGCGACAGGATAGTGGTGTTATGTAAACTATATTTCCCAAAAAGGAGGAGAGTTATGTTTGACGAGAAGGTAGTGCAGTGTTTTTTAGAGAATCAATTGCAGCTTTACCCGGAAAAGGTAGCAGAAACCTACGAGGAGGCGGAGAACTTTTTGGAGGAGTGCATGGCGGTTGTAGTGGACTCCGTGAAGGAAGTGTGGGAGTTTTTCGAGGAGGAGGGCGTCGATATGGAGGGTGCCGACGAGGAAGAAATTCTGGAAGCGGACGAGGTGTTTGAGATTGGCGACGGAAGATACTTAATAGTCGAAGCGTGAAATACGGCATTCTCCGCAGAGCGTTATCTGAGCAGTTTGCGCATCATATCCGCGAGCCCATTCTGGTCGTTGTCAAGGTCTGTGACAACGTCGGCGTGGGCTTTTACTTTGTCTGTGGCATTTTTCATGGCGATGCCGCAGCCTGCCGCTTCTAACATGGAGATATCGTTGTCCGCATCCCCGGCGGCAAAGGAGTCGGAGACGGGAATCCCCAGATAGTCGCAGAGAAAGAGCAGGGAACTGCCCTTACCGGCGTTCCAGTCAAAAATCTCCAGATATTTGTCGCTGGAATAGATGGTGCGGACCTTACCTTCCGCCCAGTCGGCAATGCTTTTTCGGAATGCTTCCAACTTGTCAAAGTTATGTAAACTAATAGCCAACATTTTACACGGCTCGTCTGTGAGGGCATCACGAAGGTTTTCGGAAATCACCAGTGGTAAGTGAATTTTTCTCCGATAATACTGAATCTCTGCATCCTCGGCGGGGGAAACGATGGCGTCGGTCGTGTCGCTGTCACGGTATGTCTGGATATGGAGGGCGTGCGCCTCTGCCTGCTCCTGAAGATAGGAGACATAGGCAAGCGGAAGCCCGAATTTGCGGATGGTGCGCTGTTTGTCGCAGTCGTAGATGCGTGTGCCGTTGGAGCAGCTTAAAAAGATGCCGGGCTGCGTCAATCCCGCCAGCTCTTTCACCTCCATTACGCTCATAAGCGGTCTGCCGGAGGAAAGGGCCAAGCGGTTTCCGGCCGCCAGAAATTCGTCCAGAAAGGCTTTGGTTTCCGGGGAAACCTGACTTTGGTTGTTTAAGAGCGTATCATCCAAATCCGTGAATAATATTTTCATCTGCAAAGCATCCTCCGTGCCGGGTATTTTGTGCCAGGCTTGTCTAACGTACCTTTTTCATGAAGTGCGTGGCAGCGCCGCCTTGATTT
Source organism: uncultured Lachnospiraceae bacterium (assembly GCA_910587715.1). Taxonomy (GTDB): domain Bacteria; phylum Bacillota; class Clostridia; order Lachnospirales; family Lachnospiraceae; genus UBA3282. The sequence continues at coordinate 41,641 of CAJUMV010000020.1, forward strand.
TCCAGAGCGCTTCCTCGGGGACAAACAGTCTGCCGTAGCCGCATCCAAGGTCCAGACCGGGTTTATTCGCGCCGTGAAAATCGGAGCCGCCGCTCACAAACAGCTCATATTTGTCAGCCAGCCGCTGCATGTCCCGCACATCCTGATTGCTGTAGGTGCTGTAAAAAACTTCGATTCCCATAAGCCCGTCCGCTTTCAGGAAGGAGACGAGCGCGTCCAGCCTGTCGTTTCCCATATGGTAGAGGGGCGGGTGTGCCAGAATGGGAACGCCGCCTGCTTTTACAATCAGTTCCACTGCCTGAGAGGGGGTTACCTTTTCTCTGGGCACAAAGTATTTCGTGTGGTCGCCCAGGTATCTGGCGAAGGCGTCCTGCCGGCTTTTCACATAACCGTTTTCCAACAGGTAGGAAGCGTAATGTGCTCTGGTGATTACCGCGTCCGGATACATGGCAAGCAGCTTTTCGTAGGTAATGTCGATACCCGCGCCCTGCAGATTCGCGCACATTTTCCGGTTGCGGTTTATGCGGGAGTCCACGAAGCCGCCGAGCGCGTCCTGGAAAGCCTGCCCATCATAAGAGATATAGAGCCCTACGATGTGCACATCCTGCTTCTCGTATTTCGTGGAAAATTCAATACCCGGAATGACCTCCACGGAGGGAAGCCCGCGCTCCTTAAGAGCTGCCGCGTGAGCCACGGCTTCGTCAAGACCCTCTATGCTGTCGTGATCCGTTATGGCGACGGCGGCAAGGTTCTTCTCTATGGCATAATCCACCAGCTCCGTGGGCGTGTAACTGCCGTCCGATTTGCAGGTGTGGGTGTGCAGGTCGATGGCTCTCATATTAATCGTCTTCTTCCTCGTTGGCGGTGCTTGTGTAAACGGTACGCTTTCTCGCCATTTCATCATTTTCCAGATACTCGTCGTAGGTTGTGATTTTATCAATCAGGGTGCCGTCCGGCAGAATTTCCATAATGCGGTTAGCCGTGGTCTGCACGACCTGATGGTCGTGGCAGGAGAAAATCTCCACGCCCTTGAACTTTTTCATGCCTTCATTTAAGGCGGTGATTGCCTCCATGTCCAGATGGTTGGTCGGCTCGTCAAAGAGCAGGCAGTTGGCGCCGCTTATCATCATTTTCGAGAGCAGACACCGTACTTTCTCTCCACCGGAGAGTACCTTCACCTTTTTCACGCCGTCTTCGCCTGCAAAGAGCATACGCCCTAAGAATCCGCGCACGTAGGTTACGTCCTTCACGGGAGAGTAGCCCATGAGCCAGTCGGTGATGGTGTAATCGTTGTCAAACTCCGCGGTATTATCCTTCGGGAAGTACGCCTGCGAGGTGGTGACGCCCCATTTGTAGGTGCCCTCGTCAGGCTCGATTTCGCCCATTAAAATCTGTAAAAGAGTGGTCTTTGCCAACTCGTTGCCGCCCACAAGGGCAATCTTGTCGTCATGCCCCACGATAAAGGAGATGTTGTCCAGCACCTTTTCGCCGTTTATGGTTTTGCTTAAGCTCTCTACGGTGAGCACCTCGTTGCCGATTTCGCGCTCGGGACGGAAGTCGATGTAAGGATATTTGCGGCTGGAAGGACGGATGTCGTCCAGCTCGATTTTTTCAAGGGCGCGCTTTCTGGAAGTTGCCTGCTTGGATTTACTCGCGTTGGCGGAGAAGCGGGAGATAAATTCCTGCAGCTCCTTGATCTGTTCCTCTTTCTTCTTATTCGCTTCTTTGCGCTGCTTGATGATCAACTGGCTGGACTCGTACCAGAAATCGTAGTTGCCCGCGTAGAGCTGGATTTTACCGTAGTCGATATCCGCCGTGTGCGTGCAGACTTTATTTAAGAAGTAGCGGTCGTGGGAGACCACAATTACCGTGTTCTCAAAATTAATCAAAAACTCCTCCAGCCAGGCAATAGCGTCTAAGTCCAGATGGTTGGTGGGCTCGTCTAAAAGCAGGACATCCGGGTTGCCGAAAAGCGCCTTTGCGAGAAGCACCTTGACTTTTTCGTTACCGTTTAAATCCGCCATCTGGCTATAGTGCAGGTCCGTCCCGATGCCGAGACCGTTTAAGAGCATGGCGGCGTTGCTTTCCGCATCCCAGCCGTCCATCTCCGCGAACTCCGCCTCCAGTTCACTGGCGCGGATGCCGTCCTCGTCGGAAAAATCCTCCTTGGCATAGATGGCGTCCTTCTCCTTCATAATCTGATAGAGCCGTTCGTTGCCCATGATGACCGTGTCCATAACGGAATAGGCGTCGTACTTAAAGTGATCCTGCTCCAGAACCGAGAGACGCTGACCGGGCGTGATTGACACGTCGCCGTTGGTGGTTTCTAAAACGCCCGAAAGGATTTTTAAAAAGGTGGACTTTCCCGCGCCGTTGGCGCCGATCAGCCCGTAGCAGTTGCCTTCGGTGAATTTGATGTTTACGTCCTCGAAGAGGGCTTTTTTTCCTACGCGTAAGGTTACGTTATTTGCCTGAATCATGTTACATCCTCATGTTTTCTGTATTTTTACGTGTTTCGGTTACTCATATCATTATACATAATAGGGATTTTTTTTCAATGGGGAAGTTTTGAAACTTTTTGCCCTTCTGATTCGTATTATTTATATGTGGAAGAAACGGCAACGGGCGGCAGAGGGTATGCTGCCAAATGATACAGGAAACGGAGAGGAGCGGATTCCATGAGCGGCTTTTTATTTACGCCGATGACGCGGTTTTACGCGGAGGCATTACAGAATATGAAAAACGCGGCGGACAAAACGACGGGAAAAACGACCGGCGGCACGGGCAGTTTTGTGGGGACGGTGCAGGAGCAGCTTGCGCAGAAGGGGCAGGAAACGCAGACAGCGGGCAGTGTTTCCCGTGCAGGGGACCGCAACGAGCAGGCGGTACATGCCATGTCCATGGATCAGTACAAGATGTATATTTACCAGAAGATATCGGCGCTGCCCACCAGCCCGACCCAGAAGTGGGATGCGGTATCGGTCAACATTTCCGACGAGGGTTTTGCGGCGATGAAGGCTGACCCTGCTTATGAAAAGTGGGTGCTCGATACGCTGCGGCGGGATTTTGCTTACAACAATCCGTGGAGCGCTTACGCGGGCGGCAGTTACCGGGTGCATTATTTCGGAGCCACGAAGGAGGAATACCGTGGCGAGAGTTTTCAGATGGGGTTTCGTAACGGCGGAAAACACACGGATTCCGCCAGGAAAAAGAAACAGAAAAGCTTTTGGGAAAAGCGCGCCGAGCGGCACAAGCTGTATATGGATCTTGCCACAAAGGCCTGGTACAAACGGGAGAACGAGCGGGAATATCAGGAGACGATCGATATCGGCAGAAAGGAAGTGAGCAGCGCGCTTCTGCGGCAGCAGGCGATGGAGCGTGCCACAGGGGAGAAAATAGAGCTTGGTGTAAACCCCGACGTGCTCTCGCAGGCGGCGACGGAGCTTGCCCAGAATTATATGTTCTTCAAGATACCCAGCGCGCTGTTAAACCCAAAGCCCAAAACGGGGAAGTGAAATAATTAGTGTTATGGGAGCGTTATTGTAAACACACTCCCGCCGCCGGGACGCTCCGTCACATGGATGGAGCCGTGGTGCAGCTTTACAATTTCGGCGGCGATAGAAAGCCCCAGCCCGAAGTGTCCTTTGGCGCTTCGGGCTTTTTCCGCCCGGTAAAAGCGTTCGAAAATCTTCTTTCTGTATTCCGGGGGAATCCCTACGCCGCTATCCGAGACAGTCAGGTAAAAGCGGTTCTTTTTATGGGAAAGAGCCAGGTCGATGCGTCCGCCCTCCGGGGTGTAGCTGAGCGCATTGTGGAGCAGGATGGAGAGAAGCTGGACGATGCGGTCGGCATCCGCCGTGCAGGGCGGCAGGGATTCTTCCGGCAGGGTGATGGAGAGGGACAGTTTTTTTTCAGCCGCCAGCGGTTCAAATGCCTCGTAAGTATTGATGAGAAGCGTGTCCAGTTCCACGGGCGCCGGACGGCAGGAGAAGCGCTGGGTGTCGGAAGCGCTTAGGGTGAGCATATCGTTGACTAAAGAAGTCAGAATATCGCCCTCCTGCTTGATTGTATCAAGAAAGCGGCTCTGTTTTTCCGCGTCCGCATCCCGGCAGCACTCAGCAGCGGAGAGGATTACGGCGAGAGGCGTGCGCAGCTCATGGGACGCTGCCGCCACAAATTCCGTCTGCTTTTTGCGGCTCTCAATCACAGGCTGAAGCAGTTTTCCGGTAAAGAAAAAGGAAAAAAGAGTCAAAAGCAGGAGGGCGGCAATATCAATCAGCAGAAAGCGCACTCTCTGCCTTGCGATCTGTTCCTGAAGAAAGTCCAGAGGGGCAAGCACCAAGAGCTGTAAGGAAGAGTTCCCGCGATTCAGTTCAATGATGCTGACATGATATTCGTGTTTTTTGCCAGTGGGGTTAAAGGGAAACTCTGCGTGGATGCATGTATTGTAGGGATTGTCGCCTGCAGCGTCTATTTCCGTGGAAGCATATCCGTATTGATTCCGGTACATTTCCAGACAGGAATCGAGAAGACCGCGGAGTTCGGAAGATTCGGAAAAATTTGCGAGCCGGTTATAAAGAAACGGAATGCCGTTATCGAGGGCATAAAAAGTATAGCCGCCGCGCGCTTCCATTTTTGACAGCCATTCTATAGAGATGACGGACTGCTGCTCTAAGCTGGTGGCGATGGTATTGATATCGTTCTGGAAAGAGCGGAACTGGTTTTCATACAACGCCTTTTCCGAGAGATAGAGATAGAGTAGGGACATCACAATCAGGATGGCGGTGGTAATGCCGGCACAGAGTGCGGTCAGATACAGATGTACTTTTCGAAACATGTTTTCTCCTCATATATCGGCAGGCATCAGGAAGGCTCTGTCAGGGCATAGCCCACACCGCGGATTGTTTTCAGGTTCAGGCGGCTGCCGACCGTTTTTAAGCGTCTGCGCAAAAAATGGATATAATTGTCCAGATTGCCCTCCTCCACGTCGCTGTCAGGTCCCCAGACCTTTAAGAGCAGATGGCTTCTGGAAAGGGTGGCGCCGCCGCTTTTTAAAAAGGTTTCCAAAAGCGTGGCTTCCCGTCTCGAAAGCGTACAGCTTCCGGCGGGACCGGTGAGCCGGTTTTCCGTGGGCAGTAAGGTAATGTCTGCAAGGGTGCGCGTCTCCTCATCCACAATGAGGCGCGGTCTTCTTGCCACACAGCGGATTCTGGCGAGAAGCTCTTCGATGGCAAAGGGTTTCACCAGATAATCGTCTGCCCCCAGGTCCAGTCCCTCCACCTTGTCGGAGAGGGTGCCGAGGGCAGTGATTAAGATTACGGGCGTCAGAATCCCTTTTTCCCGCAGGGAGGCAAGCACGTCCGTGCCCTCCATGCAGGGCAGCATACGATCTAAAAGAATGACATCGTAGATACTCTGTTCCCCGTAGAAGAGGGCGTCCTCCCCGTCAAAACAGGCATCCACGATAAAGCCCGCCTGTGTCAGCCCGTAAACCAGCGTCTCATTCAATTTTTCATCATCTTCCGCAAGGAGTATACGCATGTTGGTTTCTTCCTTTTTGATATATCTATTAGGAATAGTTTACCACAGATTTCTTTAAAAAACCTCTAAGCCCTTTTCTTTTTTCGGATTAGATTGTATAATCATTCTGGGAGGCAAGGCGGTGAAAGCATACAGAGACCAATCAAAGTTTACAATCAGTTTTGACGAAAGCACGCTGCCCATCATTGAGCAGATTTCGGAAGGGATGCCCGGCGGCTTTTTTATTTACCATGCCGACGGGGATGAGAAACTGATTTATATCAATCATGCCATGCTGCGTATTTTTGGCTGCGGCACGCTGGAGGAGTTTAAGGAGCTGACGGGCTACACGTTTAAAGGGCTTGTTCATCCGGAGGATATCGATGAGGTGGAGGCAAGCATTCACTCCCAGATTGCGCACAGCGGAGAAGACTTGGATTATGTGGAATACCGGATTATCCGTAAGGACGGCACGGTGCGCTGGGTGCAGGATTATGGGCATTTTGTGCATACCGAAACTTACGGGGATCTTTTCTATGTTTTTATAGAGGATGCCACGGAGCGGATACAGCGGCGGATGGCAGAGCTTGAGCGGGTGAATGAGGCGCTTTACGATGCGCATCTGAAAGAGGATTATTTAAAGAAGGCGCTTCTCTATGACGCGGTTTCTTTTGTGGAAGTCAATCTGACGAGGGATGAGTTTATTTCCGCATCTTTGCTGGACAGGGAGGGGGAGATAAAAAACCTCTTTACCTTTATGGGTATCACGCCCTTTGAAAAGTACTCCGATTTTACCGCTTTCTGGGCGGACTTTACGGAAGCGGACGGGCTTGCCGAATACTGGAAGTTTTTTGATATCGAAAGACTGATTGGCTGTTACGAGGAGGGGGAACGGGTACAGGTTTACGACGGCTGGGTGACGGATATGTATGGTCGGAGACGTTTAAGCCATTACCTTTTCTTTCTGGAGAAAAACGAGCACACGGGGGACGTGATCGCGCTCTCCGTGTCGCAGGACATAACGGAGCAGGTGGAGAGACAGTCGCTTCTTAAATCCGCGCTGCGGCAGGCGGAGATGGAACGGCTTGCGAGAAATACTTTTTTTGCCAATATGTCCCACGATATCAGGACGCCCTTAAATGCTATTATTGGGTATGCGGAGCTTTTAAAGGGGTGCGTCGGCGACCCGGGTAAGGTGGGTGAATGTATCGAGAAAATACACCTTTCGGGGGAGGAACTCCTTGCCGTCTTCGACGAGTTTTTGAAGGATAATCTAAATGAACCCGCCAGGGCGGAGCTGACAGAGCGGGAGTATCATCTCGGAGAGCTGCTTGCGGAGGTGGAAAAGAGCGCTGCGCGTCCGATTAAGGCGAAGAATATACAGTTTTCTATGGATAAGACAGGGCTTTCCCATTTTTCGGTGGAGGTCGATTACATAAGGCTGCGGGAGATTTTAAACCAGCTCCTCGACAATGCGATCAAGTATACGCCGACAAAGGGCAGGGTGAGTCTTACCGTCAGGGAAGGCAAAAGCGAGCGGAAGGGCTGCGGGCTGTTTCGGTTCATCATTGAGGATAACGGCTGCGGCATACCGGAAAATCAGCTGGAGGCCATTTTTCATCCGGCGAGACAGGAGAAAAGCGCGATTTACAACGGTATGCCGGGAGCGGGTCTTGCGGTGGTGCGAAGCTATGCGGAGACCATGGGCGGCACGGTCAGCGTGGAGAGTGAAGTCGGGAAGGGCAGTATCTTTACGGTGAGCCTTCCTTTGAAATATCCGGTAAAGGCTTCCTTTATGGAGCATGAAAGCGCTGTCAGCGAGGCGGCGGACATCAAGGAAAACAGGGGCGCGGTCCTGCTGGTGGAGGATAACGGGATTAATCGGGAGATTGAGGAGGAGCTTCTCAAAAATCTGGGGTACCGGGTGGAGACGGCATGTGACGGCATAAGCGCCTATGAGATGTTGAAGGCTGCGGAACCGGGCAGGTTTTCTCTGGTGCTGATGGATATCCAGATGCCGGGGATGAACGGCTATGAGACGGCGTGTGCCATCCGCAGGCTGGAGCAGGAGAGCGTATGCAGCATACCGATTATCGCGCTTTCCTCGGATGCCATGGAGGAGGATCGGCAAAAATCTTTGGCGGCGGGTATGAACGCGCACGTCTCGAAGCCCTTTGATATTGACGCGCTGCAGGAGCTGATAAACGGAATACTGGAAGAGAAAGAATGAAATAGACAGGGCGGCGAATGCCCAATATGTTTTAGAGAGGATATTTGGTTATGCGTGGGAAGAAAGTGTTACATTCGGTTGGATATACCATCCTGTTACTGGTGGTCGTATTTCTTTTGTTTCATTCCTATACGAAGCAGAACGAGGACAGGATTGCGCAGCAGAACAAAAATTACGCGGAGGATTCGATGCGCCAGAAGGCAAGACAGGTATCCGGCGAGCTGAATAACGGGGAGCGCATCATTAACGCCTACGCCTACTTTTTTAACGATTCTCTGGAGGAGGGGACGGTTCCGGCGCAGACGCTCGCGGAGATGGAGAAAAATTCCGTGTTTGACACCATACGGTTTACGGATGCGGAGGGAATCACGCATCTTTCCGACGGCAGAACCGTCGATTCCGCCGATCGGGATTATTACGCGAGCGGCATGAAGGGGGAGAACGGCATTTCCGTGATTTCAGACGAGCGCCTTACCGACGAGGAGACCCGGCTTGTCTTTTATGCGCCGGTGCGGATGAACGGGGAGATTGCCGGTATCATTCGCGGCTCCTATGTGGCGGAGCTGTATTTGAAGGAAATTCTCCAGACTACTTATTTCGGGGAGCCTTCCACTATCTGGCTGTGTCAGCCTGACGGCAGCGTGATTGCCAGTTCCGACGATCAGACTTACGAGGAAGGGCATCTGCTGGATCATCTGCAGAGCGCCGGTTTGATTGACAGCGAGACGGCGCAGCTTGCTAAAGGCGTATTCGAAAACGGCGGTGAGGGAGCCTTTATCTGCAAGGAGAACAGCCTGACGGACAATATCTGCGTGTCCTATCTTCCTGATAGGGACTGCGTTATGGTGCAGCTCTTTCCGCCTAATGTGACCCAGAGAATGATAAGGGGGGCGAATACGGCGGGTGTCCGGCTGGAGATTGCCCTGATTGTCCTCTTTGTAATTTATTTCACATTTGCCTTAGTGCGGGCGGCGAAGCAGAGAAAGGCGCTGGAGACGGAAAACCACCAGATTAGTTATGTACTGAACGGACTGAACACGCTCTTCTCGTCCAGCTATCTGACGGTGGATTTGGAGACCGGCGTCTACACCTACACCGCAGGGGTGAAACTTTTAGACAATGAGATGACAAGGGAAGGCAGCTACTCCAATGTTCTGGAAAACCATAGCAGGGAGATTATCGGGGAGGAAGCGCAGGAGAACTTCCGGCAGACCTTGAAGCCGGAATCCATTATCGCGAATCTGGACGGGCAGAATACTTTTACTCTGGAATGTCATGTGATGCGGGACGGCAAAGAAGCATGGGAGCAGCTCATTACGGTCTGTCTGGAGCGCCGGGAGGGGAAGGCGAGCAAGATTCTGTATGTCCGCCAGAATATTACGGAGATGAAGCAGCGGGAACTGCGCAGAAAAGAGGAGCTTTCGGTGATGAACCGCAAGGAGCGGCAGTATCAGATTGCGATTACCTCGAACGCGTTCAGTACCTTTGAACTGAATCTTTCCAAGGATTTGATTGAGCAGGATGTGATTAGCACAAGGAGCGGTCAGAAGCTTTCCCTTCTTGACAAGGTCGGTCTGCAGGCACCCTGCAGCGCGTCGGTATGCTTTGAAAAATGGAAGGAGTTTGTGCTTCCGGAGTCTATGGAGGACTACGCAAACGTTGTGGACGTTGATTATCTGAAGGGCTGCTTTGAGCAGGGAGAAGCGGAAGTGGACGTGGATTACTGGAGCAGGACGGAGGATGAGGAAGGGCGGATGTGCGTGCGCCAGTCCTTCCTTATGACGAGGGATGACATGACGGATGAGCTGATTGCCATGGTGGTCTCCAAGGATGTTACGGATCAGGTGATCAAACAGAAGGAGCAGACGGAGGCGCTGCAGGATGCCCTGATGCATGCAAGGCAGGCGAATGAGGCAAAGACGACGTTCCTCTCTAACATGAGCCATGATATCCGCACGCCGATGAATGCGATTATCGGGTTTGCCACGATTGCGGCAAGCCGTATTGACAATAGGGATCAGGTGAGGGAGTGCCTGCAGAAGGTGCTGTCTTCCAGCAACCATCTGCTCAGCCTGATTAACGATATTCTGGATATGAGCCGTATCGAGAGCGGCAAGATGCAGATTCATGAGCAGGAGTGCAATATTTCCGAGCTGATGCACAATCTGGTCAATATCATCCAGCCGCAGGTAAAGGCGAAACAGCTTGAGCTCTTTATTGATACCTTCGAGGTCGTGAACGAGGATGTGATTACCGACCCGTTAAAGCTCAACCAGATTTTTATCAACCTGATGAGCAATGCGGTGAAGTATACGCCGGCGGGCGGTATGATTACCTTCCGGATTATGCAGCACACCACATTTAAGCACGGGTACGGGGACTATGTGTTTATTATCAAAGACAACGGCATCGGCATGTCGGAAGAGTTTGTGAAGCATGTGTTCGAGCCTTTTGAGCGGGAGTCCACCACGACGAGAAGCGGTATTCAGGGTACGGGGCTCGGTATGGCAATTACCAAGAATATTGTGGAGATGATGAACGGTACGGTGACGGTGGAGAGCGAGGTAGGCAAGGGCAGCACCTTTACCGTGAATCTGACTTTGAAGCTGCAGGATGTGGAGAAGAACGCGGCGCAGATCAAGGAACTGGAGGGACTGCGTGCGCTGGTGGTGGATGACGATTTCAATGTCTGCGACAGCGTGAGCAAGATGTTAAAGACCATTGGTATGCGTTCGGAGTGGACCACCTCCGGCAGAGAGGCTGTGTACCGCGCCAAGGTGGCACGGGATGACGGGGATTCCTACCACACTTACATTATCGACTGGCAGATGCCGGAGACGAGCGGTATTGAGACGGCGAGAAAGATTCGGAGTGTAGTCGGCGAGGAGTCGCCTATCATCATTCTGACAGCGTATGACTGGTCGGATATCGAGGAGGAAGCAAAGGAAGCAGGCGTCACGGCATTCTGTGCGAAACCGCTGTTTATGTCCGATTTGAAGTCCGCGCTTCTCTCGGCAAACACGATGGATATCAAGGACGAGGCAACGGCCGCCGCATGGCAGAAGATTGATTTCAGCGGCAAGCGGGTGCTTCTCGTGGAAGATATCGAAATGAACCGTGAGATTGCGGAGGTGATTCTGACGGAGAGCGGCTTCGAGGTGGAGTCCGCACCGGATGGCACGGATGCGGTGGATATGGTGAAGCGCTCGGAGGAATATTATTACGATGTCGTGCTGATGGATGTGCAGATGCCGATTATGAACGGCTACGAGGCGACGCGGACCATCCGTTCCCTGCCGAGAAAGGATGTCAGGACGCTGCCGATTATCGCTATGACGGCGAACGCGTTGGAGGAAGATAAAGCGGCGGCGTTAAAGAGCGGCATGAACGACCACATTGCGAAGCCCCTTGACATTGAACTGTTTATGGAGGTATTAAGCAAGCATTTGAATAAATAACCTAAGAATAGTGTTATGTAAACTAAAATCGACAATCTGTACCGAAAAAGTGACAATCTATACCAGAAAACGGAAAAAGGAGAAATTTTGTCGTAAAATGGTCTTTGGAAAATTGACTGAAGAGAGGTGCATCAAAAATGACAAAGACGATGAAGGGCAGATTGACGATTAGCGTAATCTGTATTGTGGCGGCAAGCATCCTGCTGACCACGCTGGGGATTGTTCTGATTGCCGGGCAGCGTATGATGGCGGAGCAGAAGGATATCTTACAGCTCTATGCGGATAAGTACGCGGAGGAGATCAATACCTGGATTGAAAATGAAAAGATGCTGGCGGCAGGAACGGCGGACAGCATCGAGGCGGCGGGCAGTCTGGATACGGCGTTTCTGCAGTCGGTGGTGGATGTGCATGCGGCGGGAAGGAACGAGCTTCTGAATCTGTACTGCGGCACGAAAGACAGCGCGTTTATCCAGTCCAACAGGGAGGCGGCAATCCCGGAAGGCTATGACCCGGTACAGCGCGGCTGGTACCAGCAGGCGGACGCGGCAGGGGAGACCATTGTGACAGACCCTTACTGGGATGTGATTACAGGGCAGATGTGTACGACCATTGCGTCGCCGGTATACATAGATGGTTCGCTTGCGGCGGTGATTGGTCTGGATGTGACGCTCGGCACGGTGACCGACTTGACGGGGAGCATCAATTACGCGGAGGGCGCATACGGTTTCCTGTCGGACAGCAGCGGACAGTATGTGGCGCACAAAAACAAGGAGTATGAGCCTTCGGAAGATGCGGCGGTGGCGGTGATGGATATTATGCCCGCCTTACAGGGATTGATTGAGGGAAATGAGAAGACTATCATCAAGACAGTGGATTATGACGGTACGGCGTGTTATTTCGCAGCGGCACGGATTTCCGGCAGCAACTGGAGGCTGGGCGTGGTTTGTCCTACATCCCATGTGTGGAGCTCGCTTGTGGCGATGGTTTTGGTAGCTGTGGTGACGGCGCTTGTGATTATTGTGCTGGTGGCGGTGTTTATGGCGGGATTGATCGGCAGGACGCTTGCGCCCGTAAAGATGCTCAAGCAGTTTGCCTCTGGTGATTTTTCGGAGAATCCGGTGGTGGATCAGGGGATTCCTGCGCAGTATAAGAACGAGACGGAGCAGATTCAGAAGGCGACGGTCGAGGTGAAGCAGCAGATACGAAGCATTATTTTAAATACCAAGGACGAGGCGGCGAGCATCAGCGATATAGCGGAAGGGACCTCCGATAAGATGCATGTGCTAAGCGGAGATATCTCCTTTATCGCGGAGACGGCGGGGCAGGTGATGAGACAGACCGAGGAGGCGAAGTCGCTGGCAGAGCAGATTAAGTGCACCGGGGAAGAGCTTGGCAGAGCCATCGAGAATGTGGCGGCGAAGGCGGGAGAAGCGGCGGATCAGTCCGGGGATATCATGGAGCGCGCCGGCAGACAGCATGAGGAGTCAAAGAAAGCGGCGGACGACGCGGTGGCGCTCTGCGGCGCTACGATGGAAGAGCTTGGCGACGCGATAAAGGGCAGCCAGAAAGTGAAGGAGATTGACACGCTGACGGAAGAGATTCTCTCCATCAGCTCCCGGACGAACCTGTTGGCGTTAAATGCGTCCATAGAGGCGTCGAGGGCAGGGGAAGCCGGGCGCGGCTTTGCTGTGGTGGCGGATGAGATCAGGGAGCTTGCCGACCATTCCAAGAACGCGGTGGACCAGATACGAAAGGTGACGGAGGATGTGGTGCAGAGCGTGGCGTTTCTCTCAGAGAGCGCGGAAAAGCTGCTCGCCTTTATGAATGAGAAGGTGATGAAGGATTATCAGGGCATGACGGAGCTGGCGGGTATGTATGAGCAGGATGCGGCTTTTTACAGCGGGATATCCGGCGAGCTGGGCGCTTCTTCCCAGGAGATGAGCGCAAGTATGGCGGGCATCAGCGAGTCCCTTGCGGCGATCAACGAGCTGGTGGGCGAGATTGCGGTATTTATGCAGAAGATGGAAGAGTCCGCAGTGACCTCCAATGAAAGCTCCCAAGCGGTGCTTTCCCAGATGAAGGAACTGTCGGGCTTAAGCGAGGAATTGAAGGAGACGGTGGCGTCGTTTAAGGTGTGATGGGTATTGCCAAAAAATGAAAATTTTTTAAAAAGTGGGAATAGATGAGATGCCCCTCTTAGGGGAGGGGTATCTCATCATTCCTATCAGGTCCGAGCAGGAGGGCGTTGACCTTGTCAACGTCGATGACATTGGTAAACTTTGCCGTCTTGGTATAGAGCCCTTCCCCACAGCTTACCTGTAGTTCCGGGTAACCCTCTTCCGCTATCACAGTGCCGTCCTGATACTTAATACCGGTAATGCAGAGAGAAGAGAGGCTGTCCGTTTGATCCAGATTTACGCCTTCCCATTGTTCCAGCTGCCTGGCATCTTCTTCATCGATGGAAAGTTTCACGCTGATGGGCGTAAGCTCCACGCTCTTTACCGTAACAGGGCGTCCGGCAATCTGATATTTCCGGTTAAGGTCAAAGCGGACAGGTTCTATGGGGTGCAGATCGAGTACAAATTCCCAATTTCCCTTAAGAACGGGTTCTCCGTCCATAGCCTTTGCGCCCGGTGCATTCAGGGATGTAAATTGTATTTTCATATGCAGGTCTTCCGATTGGGGCTGTGTTTTGATTCCTGTTATTTCAAAGTATCTGCTGTTTGAGACGGTCTGGGATTCTTCATCTACAAAGTGCCAGCCAAGAGCGCCAAAGGGGCTTTCGCCGTCCTGAAAATCAAACAGGAAGCTCATGCTGTGATCTTGGGTAATCTGTATGGATTCGTCCTTTGCCGTAATTTTAAATAGCGCATAAAAACAGTTATTGTCCTGTATGGTCTGAACAGCCTCTATGGTGAGTCCGGCATCTGTCACCGTCTGGCTGGCATCCTGTGTGATCTGTTCGGTTACCAGTTTGTTTTGCTGCACTTCATCCGCCACAAACACTTCCGCGGCTCTGCGGTTCCATTTGAAAATCTCCGCCGCGCTGACGGTTGTTCCCAGTATGGCGACTGCCGCCGCGATCAAAATGATGGTTTTTCTTTTCCTCATGCGTTTCACCCTTTTGCCCTTTCTTTCATCCAGTCCGGCAAGGGTACTTAATACAGTCTGATGCACATAATCCGGCACTTCGGGAAATGCCCGGTTCCATTTTTCATTCTTCATATCCATATTCTCCCGTTAACTTTTCCTTTAAAAGTTTTCTGCTCCGATACAGCCTTGTTTTTACCGTACTTTGCGACAGCTTTAAAATCCGGCAGATATCCCTGACTGAAAATCCTTCCACGTAGAACAACACAAGAGGTATTCTGTATGTATCCGCCAGTTCCATGACTGCTTCGTACACTTCCGGATAGTCTTCCTGCTGCTCCTGTTCCTGCTTTTCGAAATACTCATCATAGGGAACCGATATTTTCCGGGAACGAAGAATACGGTTGCACTCATTAATCAGTATTCGGGTAAGCCAGGTTTTGAAATATTTTTCATTCCGCAAAGTATATAATTTCTCATAAGCATGTAAGACTGCATTCTGCATCGCATCCGCACAGTCCTCGTCGTTTCTTAAAATGGACTTTGCAATGTGATACAAGCTTTTTTCAGCATTAAGTACCTGTGTCGTAAACTGGTTTTTGTTCATTGTTTCAAGTTCCTTATCGTTGAATTATGAAACGGCCATTTCATTTTACAATAGTTAGATGCAAAAATGGGCAAAAAGGTCACGGGTATCTGCAAAATAGGGAGAGGCGCAAGAAAAGGCGTGGGGATCTCAAATGTTTCAAAAAGTGGGAATAGAGGAAAGCGATGCGCCATATTGATAGAAGTTATTATCTGAATCAATTAATTCATTTGTATCAGACCCCGGATATTAAGGTGGTAACAGGAATCCGCAGAAGCGGGAAATCTGTGTTGATTCAGGATTTTGTCAATTATTTGAAAAGCCTGGAGGAAAATATAAATATTGTAATGATTAATTTACAGGAGCTGGAATACGACCGGCTGCTGGAATACCACTCGCTTCATACTTATATTATGGAACATTATGTGGAAGGGATTCCTAATGTGCTGGTAGTGGACGAGATACAGCTATGCGAACGATTTGAGCTGGCAATCAACAGCATTTACACGAAACATATTTACGATATCTATATTACCGACTCCAATGCTTTTCTGCTCAGTTCGGATTTGGCAACTTTGTTTACCGGAAGAACCATGGAAGTAAAAGTATACCCGTTTTCTTTTGCGGAATATATGGATTATTTTGGCGAAAGGGAAGAGTTTGACAGGGCGTTTGACGAGTATGTCCGATTTGGCGGTATGCCGGGATCTTACGAGTATGAGGCGGAGCAGAGATATGATTATATTGGCGATGTGTTTCGGACGGTGTTAATCAGAGATTTGGTTGCTAAATATAAAATCAGGAATCAGGCGGAGCTTCTTAATATCGCGTCTTTTATGATGGACAATATCGGGAATATTTTATCGCCCAACAATATATGCAGTACCTTAAATGCAGGCAGCAGCGCTATCACAAGAAAGACTGTTTCCAAATATATTGCTTATCTGAGAAACGCATTTCTGTTTTACGAGGCAAAAAGGTATGATTTGAAAGGGAAAAAGTATTTAGAGAATTCCAGTAAATTTTATTTGTGTGATCCAAGCTTCAGGTATGCGGTCAATGGAACAAGAAATATGGATTTTAGAAGAGTCTATGAGAATATTGTTTATCTGGAACTGCTTAGAAGAGGCTATGAGGTATATGTCGGAAAACTGTACAGAAAAGAAATTGATTTTGTGGCAAAAAAGCGGGATGAACTCATTTATATTCAGGTGAGTGATAATATTTTGGAACAAAAGACCTTTGAGAGAGAATATGCGCCGCTTTTGGCGATTGGAGACGCGTATCCGAAGGTCATCATTGCAAGGACGAGGCATGAGACTTATCAATATGAGGGGATTCGGGTCATGGATCTTGCCAGATGGTGCTGTCATAAGGATTAAAAAATAATCAGGAATCAGAAAAAGGGTCTGCAGGGTGTGAGGTGTTCACAGGTTGCAGGCTCTTTTGCGTGGAGGTAAAGAAAACCTTAAGAAAGTTTAGAGATATTTTAGAGGAATGCCTGCTAAGATGAGGAAATGAAAAAACGAGGGTTACATAAATAAAAACAATGGTGACCCGGAAAGGATGCAGCAGGATGAGAACACAAAGGAGAAAAAGGAAAAACTATGTCATAATGGGAGAGTTTTTGCGGCGAATGAAGAAAAAGCAAGAAGAGAAAGAATGTGGCATGAGGAGGGAAAAGCGGCTGGTGGCAGCCTTTGGGCTGGCGATGATGCTGGGCGTGACGGGGTGCGCAGGGAGCGGTGACACGTCGGGGACGCCACAGGAGAACGTTTCGGAGGAAACGGGAGAGACGGATGTTTCGGAGAGACGGGCGGAGACAGACGGCGGCGCGGCGGATGTGAGAAACGGGGAAGATGGCGCGGATGCTTTGGCGACGCAGGATGGCGAGTGGGAAAGAGAGACGCCCGTTCCGGCACAGCAGAAAAAATAATTTAATAATTTATGAAGGCGGCTTCAGAAATATTTAAAGATTCTTAGAGATTCTTTAGAGATAATTTTAGTATGATAAGGAGAGTGAATGATTATGGTAAATTTTCAGAAGATGGAGAGATTACATGATGTCGGCAAGATGACACGGAGGACTGGAAAAAGAAACAGAGGCAGAGCGATTTTGGCGATTGTCTGTGCTTTGATGATGTTTATGGCAGCGGGATGCGGGAAGGCGGAGGAGCCGGTTTCCGTGGATTTATCTTCGGGGGATATGGAAGAGCTGCAAAACGAGACCGCGGAAGATACCGGGGCGGACAGCGTGTCCGGGAAAGACGAAAACGGTATGGAGAATGATGCGCCGGATGAAACAAACGCAGACGGGGAAAACGGCAGTCCGACAGCGCAGGATGATGGCGGGCAGGCAGAGCAAAACAGTGCAGATGTGCAGTCTGCCGGAAACGAGCAGCTGGAGGGCGACGTGCGGCGTGTAGAGTCGGACAGCTTCGTCATATGTAAGCATGAGACATGGGTTGAGGATGACGCCAGCTATGCGGTTGCTTCTGCGCCGGGGAATGAAGAAGAAAGCGATTTGGTTACCATACATATGGCGGAAAATTGTGTTTACCAGTATAAGACGGTAAAGAACAGCGGTATGAATCCGGAGGATGTTTCATCGAGAGAAGGGAGCTTTGCGGATGTGAAGGAAGGACTGGCGGTGACCATCAAAGGAAGTTGGCAGGCGGACGGGAGTTTTCTTGCGGATAGCATAGAGATGTTCGTGTTTGTGTAATGCATGTGAGGCAGACTTCTGAGGGAAGGAAATGGAAGATGCGTTATGGTGGTTAATCATTTGGAAAGAAAAAGGCGTAGGAGAAGAAAGAACAGGTCATAAGACAGAAAAGAAAGGCATGGTGATTGAGATATATGAAACAAAAGGGAAATACAAGAAAGCAATACATTAACAGTGTGAAAAGACTGCTGGCGCTCTGCCTTACGGTGATTATGATGGCGGGGACGTTTGCGGGCTGCGGCGGCGGTCCGGCGGCATCCGACAAGCCGGATGCAGTCGCGGAGGATGGCACGGGAAGGAAGGAAGATGCGTCAAACGGAGAGGCACAGGCAGACGGAGAAACGGCAGACAATGAGCCGACGGCTATGGGGCGTTACGTGGAGACGACGGTGGATATCTCGGAAAGCACTTCCCGCTCCTACAACATTACGGTGCTGATGGACGGGCGTCTGGTCATTCTGGATGAGACGGCGGGACAGCTCATCTCCTCGGATGGCGGCGCAAATTGGGAGACGGTTCCGATTCCGGGAATCGACAACATGAAGACCTTTGCGGAAAACAACTATATATTCAGCATGGCGGCTGCGCCTGACGGTACGGTGGCGGTGCTGTCCTCGGACAATGCAGCGTTCGAACAGACGGAAAAATTTGACCCGTGGCTCCATATAGCGAAGCCGGACGGCACGGTGCAGAAGATTGACTCGCTGCCGGTACAAGAGGATGAAAGTTATGTTTACGGCGTCTTTTATTCTCCGGAGGGGGAGCTTTTTGCCACAACGGTTGGCGGGGGTATGGTCTACCGGGTGGACGTGGAGAGCGGGACGCTGACGAAAGAGGTGACGATGGAGTGGCGTCCGGATCTGGTGAAATGTCAGGGAGACAAGATGTTTTTCCTCACCTCCAGAGAGGGGATTTCCATCTACGACCGAAAGGAAGAAAAGTGGGTAGAGGACAGCGTTCTCGCTGACTTTATGGAGGAAAACTATAAGAACGAGTACTATGCGAACGACAGCTACTCGGTGTATATGATGCCGGGCGAAGATGAAGTGCTCTATCTGGCGGGCAAGGGCGGGATGTACCGCCATGTGATCGGCGGAAGCGTAATGGAGCAGATCATTGACGGCGCGCTCACCAGTTTCAGCAACCCTTCCATGAATATGATCGGTGTCACCGCGTACGGGGAGAATGAGTTTGCGGCGCTGTTTTCCGGCGGAACGGTGGCGCTTTACAAGTATGACGCCAATGTGCCAACAGTGCCCGAGAATATGATATCTGTGTACTCTCTGGAGGAGCAGGACGCTGTGCGGCAGGCGATCGCCCAGTTCCAGACGGAAAACCCGGATACCTTCGTCAGGTATGAAGTTGGCGTGCGCGGTTTGGACGCCAAGGCGGCGGAGGACGCGATCAAGAAGTTAAACACGGAGCTGATGGCGGGCAAGGGTCCTGACGTGATTATCATGGACGGACTTCCCGTGAAATCCTATGAGGAGAAGGGGATTCTGAAAGATTTGAAGCCCCACATTGACAGCCTGACGGGGGACGCGGCGCTTCTTCCTAATATCGTGGAGGCGTTTAACCACGGGGGCGGCGTATATACGGTGCCGGTATATTTCCAGATTCCCATGGTGATCGGCAGGCAGGACGATCTGGCGGGAATTACGGACCTTGCGTCTCTTGTGGACACGGTGGAAAAAATCAAAGCCGAGAAGCCAGAGGCGGAAATCTGTCGATTCTTTTTCGAGGAGGCGACGGTGCGGTGGCTTCTTCCCGTGGCGGCTACGACATTTATCGGGGAGTCGGGCGGTATCGATGGTGAAGCGCTCTCGGAATATTTATCTGCGATGAATCAGATTTCAACGACTGCGCTGGAAGGAATCCCGGATTTTGTTGCAGAGTCTTACGGATGGCAGAAGGATTATTATAAGGAAGAGAAATACGCGTATGAGCATTTTAACAGCGTGGGATTGGATTATGACGATTTCATGATGCAGGGCATGGAACTCAATTTCGGGATGCTGAAGAGCGTATACAACTATCAGAGTGGATTATCCTTAAAATATTGCGAGGGATTTGAGGATGTGGACATGAAATTTTTTGACGGCATGAGCGAGGGCGCCTTTGAGCCGTCGGTGCTGGTGGGGCTTTCCGCAGCTTCCACTCATCAGGAGGAGGCGGAGCGGTTCTTTGACATCATTATGGGCACGCAGGTGCAGAGCCTTCTCTACGACGGATTCATGGTGAACGAGAGCGCGCTTAAAGAGCAGCTCAGCAATCAATGGAAGATTTTTAAGAACGGCGGCACGGACAAAGCGTACGGCGAGCCGTGCAGTTCCGTGGGCGGCAGTTATAGTGATGGCAGGGAGTTCCACATGGATATCTATATGCCGACGCAGGAGGAGTTTCAGAAGCTCTACGCGCTCTGCAGTCAGGTGAAGACACCCTATGTGGCGGACACCGTGGTGGAGAATGCGGTGATCGAGATCGGCGCGCAGTATCTGAAGGGGCAGATGTCGCTGGATGAGGCGGTGCAGAAGATTAAGGCGAGGGTGGAACTTTACATGGCAGAATAACAATGTGAGAAGAAAGCGGAGGATAGTGTTGATGCAAAAGAGCGGGATGAGAAAACAGAAGGTCTGGAAGAGGACGGCGGCATTGTGGTTGGCGGGGGTGATGGTGGTGTCTCTGGCGGGCTGTGGCGGTAAAGGCGGAGACGGGAAGGACGGAACCGGCGGGGGCGCGAATCAGGATGGGGCGTCCGGCGGCAGCGTTGCCATGGGGCGCTATGTGGAGACGATGACGGATGTGGACACAGGAGAGCTTCTGGATTTGAAGGAGCTTGCGGACGGGCGGTTTATTCTGTTGGAAAACGGCGCGGACGGGCGGTGGGTTTCCGAGGACAAGGGTGCGACGTGGAAGCCGGATGCGCTGCCGGGGTGGAATGACCTTGCGATGGATTATTATATCTATGATATGAAGGCGGCTCCCGACGGCAGCGTGGCAATTCTCTGTAAGAATTTTGGTACGATGAGTGGGGATGAGGACGACGGGGAGTCTGATGACGGAGCGGAGAACAAAATTTGCCTTATTCCCGCGCAGGGCGATACGCGGTGGTTTGATGTGCCCACTGACGAACATGAAATAGCGGCCAGCCTATGCTTTTCGGAGGACGGCAGCAGGCTTTTTGTGGCGTCGCCTGAGCAGAAGATTTATGAGATTGACCAGGCGACGGGAACGAGTAAGTTGGTTTTGGCGGCGGATATCATGCCGGACATGTTCTGCGTCTGGGAAAACTATATAGCGATTAAAAACGAGCGGGAAGGCGTTGCCCTGTACGATTTGGACACGGCGGAACGGATTGCGGACGACGTGATTACGGATTTTGTGATAGAAAACTGTGCGGTCAATGAGCAGGTTGTGGCATCTACCTACAGTATTTTTCCGGCGGAGGAGGCGGGCATTTATCTGGTCTGCAATAAAGGGGTATACCGCCATGTAATTGGCGGTACGGTTATGGAGCAGGTGATTAACGGTGGATTATCCAGCTTAAGCGACCCCATGAAGCATGTGACGAAGATAATCCGCACGGCTGGGGATGGATTTATGGCGGCTTTCCTGGAGGGAAAGGTATCGTCCTTCACCTATGATCCCAATATCAGCACCGTGCCTTCGCAGACGCTCACGGCATACAGTCTGACGGAAAACGATATTCTGCGGCAGGCAATCATCCGCTATCAGGGAGCGCATCCCGACGTCTATGTGGAATATAAGACCGGCATGGACGAGGAGGGCGGCGGAACCAGAGAGGACGCGGTGAAAAAGCTGAACACGGAGATTATGGCAGGCAAAGGTCCGGATTTTCTTCTCCTGGACGGACTTCCGGTGGATTCCTATGTGGAAAAGGGCGTGCTTGCAGACTTGACACCCTATCTGACGGAGATAGAGAAGGAGGAAAAACTCCTTTCCAATATCAAGGAATGCTTTACGGCGGACGGAAAGATTTGTATGCTTCCGGCGGCGGTAACCGTATCCATGTATATGACTGATAAAGAAAATATGATAGATGTGTCTGACCTTTCTTCTCTGGCGGATATGATAGAAGAACTCAGAAGTGAGCATCCGGGGGAAGGTATCATGGAGACTTACAGCGAGGAAATGATACTGAATGCTTTGATGCCCGTGTCCGCGCCACTTTGGATTGAGGATGGAGGGAAGCTTAATGTGGAGGAGCTGACTGTCTATCTGGAGCAGACGAAGCGGATTTACGATGCCTGTATGGAAGGACTGCCGGAGGAGGCTTTGCAGCGGTATCTGGAGAGAGAGCAGAACTGGGTCACCAGCAGCGACGAGGTCGGCGCTTACAACGATTTGCAGGGCGGCGGTGTGCAGATTGTGGCGGGCAATGAGAAGGTGGCTCTGGGGGAACTAAAAAACGCTTATAATTATGCCTTTATGAAGTCCATCAATAAAGCAGAGAACGGGGAGAACGGCTTAAACTGCCAGATGGCGCCGACACCGGGGAATGTGAAAGATTCTTTCCGTCCCTATGCCCTGATGGGAATCAGCGCTGCATCCGAAAAAAGCGAGCTGGTTGGCGGTCTTTTGCGGGAAGCGCTCTCCAAAGATATGCAGAGCCTGATTTACCCGGTCGGCTTTCCTATCAACGAGGCGGGCTTGCAGACATATCTGGAAACGCTGGGCGGGCAGCTCCCCGACCAGGCCAGGCCGGGGGAGCCTTACGGCGGGTACGGCTTATCCAATAGTGACGGCACGGTAATATCCATGAGCATCTATGCGCCCACAGAGCAGGAGACGAAGGAGCTGTATGAGCTGCTCACTTCCGTGAGGACACCTTATCTGGCTGATGTGGTCGTGGAGGACGCGGTGCGGGAAGCCGGGAAGTGGTATCTGGAAGAAAAGTGCAGTCTGGAGGCGGCGGTGGAGCTGGTGCAGGAGAAGCTTGCGATTTATACATCCGAATAACAGCGTGAAAAGTACTTCTAACCACTCGCAGCAAAGGCTGCTTCGCGGAGAAGTACTAAGTTTCACGCGGGAGAATGCCCAAAAGCGGCATTCTCCGTATATGTGAATTTGCCTAAAATGTTGGAAAATGCAAAATAGTATACTATAACAGGAGAGTTTTTGAAAGGGATGACGAAAACGCGGAGAGTATGCAATAGTTTACATAACCCAATTATGCGGAATAAACAGGCGTGGGGAAGCGGGAAGAAATATAGACGCAGGCAGAGGGCTTTTCTGTTCTTTCTTCTGCCGAGCCTGGCGGGAGTGACGCTTTTTGTGCTTTTGCCGTTTTTGGATGTGGTGAACCGTTCCTTTCGGACGGCGGTGACGGGCGAATTTACGGGCGTAAAAAATTACGGCGTGATTTTTCAAAATCAGGCGTTTGTGCTGGCAGTGAAAAATACGGCGCGGTTTACGGTGGTCTGTATACCGCTTCTGGTGCTGGCTGGGCTTCTGGTGGCGCTTACTCTGAGTAACTTTCCTAACGCGTCGCTGATTAAATCGGTGTATCTGTTTCCACTTGCTATGCCGACGGCGACCATCGTTCTTGTGTGGAAGATGGTTTTTTACAGAAAGGGATTCCTGAATTTGTTTCTCACAAAGATCGGAGAGTTTACCGGTCTGTGGGGGAGTGTGGCGGTAGATTATCTGGGGACGGGCGCTTCCTTCTGGGTGTTGGTGGCAAGTTACCTGTGGAAGAATACGGGTTACACGGTGGTGCTCTGGCTGGCGGGCATTCTGGCGATTCCGGCTGAGTTTATCGAGGCGGCAAAAGTGGACGGGGCGGGACGGTGGAAGTGCATCCGCTATATTATCCTGCCAAATCTGAAAGGCAGTTTTTACACCATTGTGATTTTGTCTTTTTTAAATTCTTTTAAGATTTACCGGGAGGCTTATCTGGTGGCGGGCTCTTATCCGCAGGAGGACATTTATCTGCTGCAGCACCTGTTCAATAACTGGTTCGTCAATCTGGAGTTTGACAAGATGGCGGCTGCGGCGGTGTGCGTGGGGGCGGTGCTGTTTGTGGCGATTATGGGTCTGCAGAGGGTCTGGGATAAGGCGGAGTGAGGTAGATGAGGATGCCAAAGATTCAGAAAAGGATATATGATATCATAAAAAATTATATGGCGGTCGTTATGTTGATGGTGCCTGCCTTGCTCATCTGTCTGCCGGTACTGCTGATATTGACGGGGTCGGTGATGGACAGTCTGGAAATGAAGCAGTACCTGCTTCCTGTGTTTGGGGACGGGGAAGGGTATATCCGCTGGAAGCTGATGCCGGATTATCCCACTTTCGAGCATTATGGCAGGCTGCTTTTTCTGACGCCCTCGTTTTTTGTGCTGTTTTGGAACTCTGTGAAGCTGGTAATCTGCATTCTGACGGGGCAGCTTTTGGTGGGGGTTCCCGCGGCGTGGGCGTTTGCGGCTTATCAGGTGCGGGGGAGCAGGGCACTGTTTGCTCTGTATGTGGTGCTGATGCTTCTGCCTTTTCAGGTGACGATGCTTTCCAGCTATCTGGTGCTTGACCGGCTGGCGTTGATGAATACCCATGCCGCCATTATTCTGCCGGCGGTGTTTTCCACTCTGCCGATTTTTTTGACCTACGGCGGTTTCCGGGCGATTCCGCCGCAGCTGTTTGAGGCGGCACGGATTGACGGGGCGAGTGAATTACGGATATTTCTGACTATGGGGCTTCCTTTGGGGAAAAGTGGAATATTGTCTGCCATAGTGTTAGGGTTTTTGGAATACTGGAATCTGATGGAGCAGCCGCTGGCGTTTCTGGAGGAAAAGGCATTGTGGCCGCTGTCCTTATATCTGCCGGAGATTTCGTGGCTGCAGGCGGGCTTTGCACTCTGCGCCTCGTTTGTCACATTGATTCCGGCGGCTTTTGTGTTTGTGCTGGGACAGGATTATCTGGAGCAGGGGATTGTGTATTCCGGTCTAAAAGAGTAGTGCGAGGAGGATGGTTTCATGGATAAGCGGAGAAAGAAGATTATCGCGGGGCTGGCGGTTTTTATGGTCTTTATGTGGCTGTGTACGCTGGTGTCAAAAAGTATATACGCATCCAGACTGCCTATGGTTTCGACGACCCGCACGGATTCCAAGTATATCGAGCATATCGTGGAGGCGGAGGGCATTGTGGAGGCGGGAGCCAAGCTGCCGGTGACAGTCTTAAGCGGTCTGCGGGTGGAGGAACTTGCCGTTCAGACCGGGGATAAAATAGAGGAGGGGGATCTTCTCTTTACTGTGGATTTGGAGGATATGAAGCGGATTATGGAGGAGCAGGAGCTGGCGGCGTCAAAGGTGCAGCTTCAGATTGACGCCATTGTCCACAATAAGGAGCTGGCGCAAAACCAGAAGGCGTTGGAGGAAGCAAGGGCGAGGGAGGATTATGACGCGCTTGTCAGATATCAGGATACACTGGTGGGAAGAGCTGCCGAGGGCGTGGCGCAGGCGGAGGAAGCGCTGGAAGAGCTGCAGGCGGAGAACAGGGAGCATGAGAACGACTGGCAGAAGGAGGATGGCGAGTCCAAAAGCGAGGAGGAGCTGGAAGCGGAGCGGAAGGCGAGAGAGCAGGAGGAGGAGCGGTTGCAACAGGAGCTGCAGGCGGCGGCCTATGCGGAAGCGGACGCCAGGTGGAACCGGGACAACACCATAAAGGACGCGGGGCGCAAGGTGGAGGATGTCTTGCAGGAGGAGAACGTGGACGCTACGCTGGCGGTTTATCGGGAGGAGCTGGCGGCGGCGCGGGATAAGCTTGCCGCATACAAGACGATTTTGGAGCAGGAGGGGAAAATTACCAGTCCCATGGGCGGAATGGTGACGGACGTCTATGTGCAGACGGGTGGCAGGGTGCCGGACACGGCGTCTTTTCTGCTGGCAGATGACAGCGTGCCCTGCCAGTTCCGAGTGTCTCTTACCAAAGAACAGAAGAGTTATGTAAACTTAAATGACGACGTGAAGCTGCAGCTTGACGGGAGCAAAAAGACTGACGCGAAAGTGGATTATATCGAGGAAAACGAGAACGCGCCGGGCACTTATACGGCGATCCTGCGGCTGCCGGAAGAGACGGGGATGCCCGGTCTTTCCGGAAAAATGACCTGCT
The DNA here is from genome assembly GCA_910587715.1 of uncultured Lachnospiraceae bacterium. Taxonomy (GTDB): domain Bacteria; phylum Bacillota; class Clostridia; order Lachnospirales; family Lachnospiraceae; genus UBA3282. Next base: position 67,374 of record CAJUMV010000020.1, read on the forward strand.
CCAAGGTGGGTGAGAAATATCCGAACTGTATATCCCTTCTGGCGCTGCACGCGGAGAACGACAGGAACTTCGTGTATGTGGTGAGCGAGCGGGAGGGGATTCTCGGTACGGAATATTATGTGGAGGAAATTATCGTCAGCGTGGCGGACAAGAACGATAAGCTGGCAGCAATCGAGGGCGCAGTGTCGGAGGGGAGCCGGATTATAGAGTCCTCCACGAAGGAGATTAAGAAGGGGGATGTGGTGCGGCTGTCGGATGTGTCTTGAAAATATTGGTGAGGTTGCTATAATAGAAAAAGCAGGAAGATTGACATTTTGCATCAAAGGGGACGGACACTCAGATGATTCTGGCGGTTATTAAAGTTATTTTGTGTAGTATCGCAGCGCTTGCTGTCTTATATCTGCTGGCAATCATGCCGCGCATGTTAAAACGCCCCGATACTTCGCTCTTTAAAAAGAGATATTTTGCCCACAGAGGTCTGCACGACAATGACGGGGATGCGCCCGAAAATTCTATGTCGGCTTTTAAGAAAGCGGTGGATGCCGGGCTTGGTATGGAGCTGGATGTGCAGGTGACGAAGGACGGCGTGCCGGTCATTTTCCACGATTTTACACTGGAGAGGATATGCGGCGCGGAGGGTAAGGTTGTGAATCATACATATGACGAGCTGCAGGCTTATACGCTTTGTCATTCAAAAGAGCGGATTCCGAAGCTGTCCGAGCTGCTTGACATGGTGGACGGACGTGTGCCCCTTATTGTGGAGATCAAGGCGGAGACGGCTGATGTCTCTTGCTGCGCTGTTATTGACGGACTTTTGCGCGCCTATCACGGCGCTTATTGTATTGAATCTTTTAATCCCATGGTGCTCTGGTGGTTCCGCATAAACCGCGGTGATGTGGTGCGGGGGCAGCTTTCCTCGAATTTTCGCAAAGAGGGCGTATACTGGAACATTCTCTATTTTGCGATGACGCATCTTCTGTTCAATTTTCTGACCAAGCCTGATTTTATCGCCTATAACCATAAGTTCAGCGAGGAGCCGGGCAGAAGAATCTGCAAGCGTCTTTACAGACATCCTGCGGCGGCGTGGACGGTTCGCAGCGAGAAGGATTTGGAGACGCTTAAGGGAGAGTATGACGTGTTTATTTTTGACAGCTTTCTTCCCGTCAGGACCAATCAGATGTGACGTTTTTGAGTCTGTATAAGAATATTGTTGCGCTTTCGCACGCTAATGTGACAAATATTTTGCAATATTTGTCCTTTATTTTGTGAAAATTTTCAAAAAACCAGTGTTAAAATTGCAAATATATGGTAAAATAAATGCTAGCCGAGTGGCTTTAATTTTCAATGAAATGGAGGATAGCAAATAACATGGCGAAATGGGTATATTTATTTGAAGAAGGAAACGCGGACATGCGTAATCTTCTGGGTGGCAAAGGAGCCAATCTTGCAGAGATGACGAATCTGGGGCTGCCGATTCCGCAGGGCTTTACCGTGACAACGGAGGCATGTACAGACTACTACAATAACGGCAGACAGATTTCAGACGAGATTAAGGAGCAGATTTTTACCGCACTTGCAGGACTGGAGGAAAAGCAGGGCAAGAAGTTCGGCGATACCGAAAATCCGCTTCTCGTGTCGGTTCGTTCTGGTGCAAGGGCATCTATGCCGGGTATGATGGATACCATTCTGAATCTGGGTCTGACGGATGCAGCCGTGGAGGGCTTTGCACAGAAAACGGGAAATCCCCGTTTTGCGTATGATTCTTACCGCAGATTTATCCAGATGTTCTCCGATGTGGTTATGGAGATCCCCAAATCTTATTTTGAGAGAATCTTAGACGAAATCAAAGAGTCCAAGGGCGTGAAGTACGACACTGACCTGACCGCCGAGGACATGAAAGAGATCATCGTCCGTTTCAAAAATATTTACAAAGAAAACAAAGGCGAAGAGTTCCCGCAGGATCCCAGAGTGCAGCTTATGGAAGCGGTGAAGGCGGTGTTCCGTTCCTGGGATAACGAGAGAGCGATTGTATACAGACGTATGAACGATATACCGGGCGACTGGGGCACGGCGGTGAACGTGCAGGCGATGGTATTCGGCAACATGGGCAATACATCCGGCACGGGCGTTGCCTTTACAAGAAATCCTTCCACCGGCGCCAAAGGCATTTACGGCGAGTATTTGATCAATGCGCAGGGCGAGGACGTGGTGGCGGGTATCCGTACACCCCAGCCCATCACCAGATTGGAGCAGGATCTTCCCGAGTGCTACAAGCAGTTTATGGAGATTGCAAACCGCCTTGAGGAGCATTACCGCGATATGCAGGATATGGAGTTTACCATCGAGGAAGGCAAGCTCTTCTTCTTACAGACGAGAAACGGCAAGCGTACCGCACCCGCGGCTTTGCAGATTGCGTGCGACCTGGTGGACGAAGGAAAGATTACGCCCGAGGAGGCGGTTCTCAGAATTGAGGCGAAGTCCTTGGACCAGCTCTTACATCCGACTTTTGATCCCGATGCGCTGAAGGCGGGTCAGGTAGTGGGACAGGCTCTTCCCGCTTCCCCCGGTGCAGCGGCAGGTAAAGTTTACTTTACCGCCAACGAGGCGAAGGAAGCTCACGAGAAAGGTGAGAGAGTCGTGCTTGTGCGTCTCGAGACCTCCCCTGAGGATATTGAGGGTATGCATGCGGCGGAAGGTATTCTCACCGTGCGCGGCGGCATGACCTCCCACGCGGCAGTTGTGGCGCGCGGCATGGGTACGGCGTGCGTATCCGGCTGTGGCGAGATTGCCATCAACGAGCAGGAGAAAGTATTTGAACTGGGTGGTGAAGTGTTCCATGAGGGCGATTTCATTTCGCTGGACGGCTCCACCGGTAAGATCTATAAAGGCGATATCAAGACCGTGGAGGCTTCCGTGAGCGGAAACTTCGGACGGATTATGGAGTGGGCGGACAAGTACCGCAAGCTGCAGGTGCGCACCAACGCGGACACTCCCGCCGATGCGGCAAATGCCGTGAAATACGGCGCGGAGGGCATCGGTCTTTGCAGAACGGAGCATATGTTCTTTGATCCTGACAGAATCCCGAAGATTCGTCAGATGATTCTGGCTAGAACGCAGGAGCAGAGAGAGAAAGCGTTGAACGCGCTGATTCCGTTCCAGAAGGGCGACTTCAAGGCGTTGTATGAGGTGATGGAAGGCAGACCTGTTACCATCCGTTTCCTCGATCCCCCGTTACATGAGTTCGTGCCCACCGAGCAGGCGGACATCGACGATCTGGCGGTTGAGATGATGATGACGGCTGAGGAGGTGCAGGAAATCTGTGATTCTCTCCATGAGTTCAATCCTATGATGGGACACAGAGGCTGCCGTCTGGCGGTGACCTATCCAGAGATTGCCAAAATGCAGACCAGGGCTGTGATGGAAGCGGCAATCGAAGTGAAGAATGAGAAGGGTTATGATATCGTACCCGAGATTATGATTCCTCTCGTAGGCGAGAAGAAGGAGCTTAAGTTTGTCAAGGACGTAGTCGTGGAAGTGGCGGAAGCTGTGAAGAAAGAGAAAAATTCCGACATCCAGTACCATATCGGCACGATGATTGAGATTCCGAGAGCGGCGCTTCTGGCGAACGAGATCGCAGAGGAGGCGGAGTTCTTCTCCTTCGGTACGAACGACCTGACCCAGATGACCTTCGGCTTCTCCCGTGACGATGCAGGGAAGTTCTTAGGCGACTACTATAAGAATAAAATTTACGAGTCCGATCCGTTCGCGAGACTTGACCAGAGCGGCGTGGGACAGCTCGTACAGATGGCAGCTGAGAAAGGGCGCGTGACCAGACCGAACATCAAGCTCGGTATCTGCGGCGAGCACGGCGGAGACCCGTCGTCCGTGGAGTTCTGCCATAAGGTGGGGCTGACATATGTGTCATGTTCACCATTCCGTGTGCCGATTGCGAGGTTGGCGGCGGCGCAGGCTTCGATTTCGGAGAAGAAGTAGGGAGAAATACAGTAGATATTATGAAGCGTGATATAGGACCTTGCGGGGATATCTCTGCGAGGTCCTGTTTTTTATAACAAATTTAAAAGATACGGAGGATGAATCTTCAATGAGCAATATCGTTATTTTGGTTGGAAGTATGAGAAAAGAGGGCAATACAGACTTGCTTGCACAAGCATTTGCAGAGGGAGCCCGGGAAAATAATTCTGTGGACATGGTATCTGTTGCCGATTATAAGGTTAATCCCTGCGTTGGCTGTAATTCATGTTTTGCGAGGGAAGGGAATAAGTGCTTTCAAAAGGATGACATGGATGGAATCTATGAAAAGCTGAAAATGGCTGATGTTGTGGTGGTGGCATCCCCGGTATATTTTTATGGCATTAGTGCAGAACTAAAAGCGGTAATTGACAGACTGCATACGCCTATGAGAAATGAGTTTCCCATCAAAAAACTTGCGTTACTGCTGGTTGGGGCAGCAAAACTGCCGGAATTGTTTGACGCAATAAAATTGCAATATCAGTTGGTACTAAATTTTTTTCATCTGGAAGATGCGGGCATGGTTCTTGTAAGAGGAGTTAAGGATAAGGGGGATATTAGAGGAAATGCAGCATTGAAGGAAGCCTATGACTTGGGTCTGTCCATTAAGTGAACCCTCATTCTATCAATCTTCCGTTATCATTCCATTCCCCATACATAACACCTTTT
>CAJUMV010000021.1 GCA_910587715.1 uncultured Lachnospiraceae bacterium
AGGTATACGACCTTTCAGTTGATACCTGTATTATATCAAAAATCATGAGGAAATGAATGAATTAATCAGCGTTTCCCTAGATATCCGTGCCGGTTTAGGGCGGCGCGAAAACGCCGCCCCATTATTTTACACTTCTTCCAGAATCAGGAAATCCCAGCAGGAGAGGGAGATTCTGTCACCGTCCTTGACTAAGACAGTCGGTGTCTCGTTTGGAGCCGTGTTTGCAGATGCCGCCACACCGTTGCTGCGGGAAGTGCTGTTGTTGTCTGAGGTTTCGTGCTCTACAAGCAACACACGGGCGTCGGGTCCGTGGTAGGTTGTCTCCTGCGGTTCTTCGGAATAATTAAAATAGTATATGATTTCTTTTTGCAGGTCGTTTATGCCACGCTTTACAATCAGGGGATAGGCGGCTTCTTCTCTGGCGATCTCCGCCTTTTCACAGAGAAAATCGAGCAGTTTTTTGAGCACGTCCGCATCCGTGTAGCAGCCCAGATAGGCGGCATAGCCCTGACCGAACCGGTTACCCGTGATGGCAGCGCAGTCGCTCCAGTGGGGGTGGTCGTAGAGGGCGAGTGTTTCGGCGGCGTTGGGGAGGAGAAGTTCCATCCAGCTGTGGACACAGTAGTTCGGTTCCCCGCGCAGCCCCACCCGCACAGCGTCCGTAAACTGGTCGTAGGTCATGCCGAACACTTTGGTCAGCCCGTGGGGCAGGTCGTCGTGGAAAATTTTCAGCATTCTGTCCGCCACCGCGGTTTTGAAGGTGGAGAGCAGGACGCGGCCCGTCCGCACATAGTCTTTCAGAGCGTCCGTCAGTCGGTCGGAGACGCTGTATAGCGCGGGGGTAATCAGCAGTTTATATTGACTAAATAAGTCGATATCGTCCTCCGCCGAGAGGATGTCGCATTCCACATTCATCTCATAGAGGGCGTCGAAAACCCAGCGGAACACGTCGTTGTATGCCGGACCGTCCTTGATGGGAAACCATTGCAGGGCGTCCAGAGAGACATTGTCCAGAAGGATTGCTACGGGACAGTGCTTTTTCAGATTGACCAAGTGAGTACCGTATTCGGCAAAGTCCGAGCCGATGCGGCATGTCTCCCGATAGGTGGCGTTTTCTTTCAAATTGTGGCTTAAGACTCCTTTCCAATAAGATTCAATGGCGTTGTGGATGGAGTGCCAGTGCCAGTATTCCACACAGTTCGCGCCGTTTGCCAGATGGCTGAACGCCTGCAGGCGGAGCTGCCCGGGGTAGGAGAGCCAGCCGTGGTTGCCCTGCGCCTCGGTCTCCAGAACGAGGTAGTTGTCCTTTTTTAAGGAGCGGGCGATGGCGCCGCCGAAAGCAATCTCTTTTCCCGTCAGGTCCTGCGCGGAGGGGTGGTAGATATCGCAGCCTGCCACGGTCAAGGGCTTGGCGGCTTCCCACTGGTCAACCTCCGGCTGCAGACCGAAGGAGTAGCCACGCCAGTCGTAGTCGAAATTTTGTGTGATGAACTGATCCGGGCGGGCGTATTCCTGCACGATGGCACATTGCCATGCGAGAAATTCCGACACAAGTTTTCGCTGGAATTTATGGTATTCCGCGCCGAGGCTTGCGTTGATCGTGCCGCGCACGTCGGGAAAATCCTCCCACGCATTGATGCGGTTGCTCCAGTAATCCAGTCCCCACGCCTCATTTAAGAGCGTCAGGTCATCATGAAAAAGCGTCCGCACATAGTCCACGAACTTTTTCTGGGCGTAGGCGGAGCATGTGTCGTAGGATTTGGTTTCATTGTCGAGCTGGAAACCGATTACATGGTCGTAGGGCTGTACCTCCTCCATCAGACGGCGGATGATGCGTTCCGCATGTTTTAAGTACATGGGATGGGCGATATCCATATTCTGCCTGTGACCGTAACGCCCCGGTCCGTCGTGGGTTTCGGTGATGATATCCGGGTATTTGCGGACAAGCCACGTGGGGACTGCGTAGGTGGGTGTGCCAACGATCACCTGAATGCCGTGTTTTTTTGCGCAGGACAGCATCCGGTGCAGATGGGTGAAATCGAAGACGCCGTCCTGCGGTTCCCAAGTGCTCCATGTGGACTCCGCGATGCGGATCACGTTCATACCCGCCTTTTTCATCATTTCCATGTCGGTTTCGATGCGGTCTACGGGGAGATATTCGTCGTAGTACGCTGCGCCGTAGAGAAGTTTATTTGTTTTCATACTGATATCCCTTCTTTTTCTGTTGATAAGATTCTGGTGTTAAAAGGCATTTCGATGGACTTACGTTGGTGGCATGCTCTTTACAGCATGGTTTCCAATTTCTCCACTGCCAGCCGGATATATTCGCCGAGAGAGTTTTCCGCGCACCCCGCGATAAAGTGGTTGCAGCGGTTGACTGGAATCAGAATTTTAAAGGCTTTGCTTGCGCCGACCGCGGTGGCAATGGCGGGAGTGATCTCCCCCAGCAGAGCGTTTGCGAAGACAATGCCCACGGGACCGATCACGATATCTGCATCGGTCACGTTTACCAGCACGGCGTTCTCGCCGGTTGCGCCAAAGTCCGCGCCCGCCTTTAACATGGCGGCGGTGGCGGCGGTGTTGGTTCCGATGGCGTAGAGTTCTAAATTTTTGTGTTTTGCTCTAATCTGTTCAATGACGGTCTTGCCGATGCGACCGCCCTGTCCGTCGATGACGGTGATTTTCATGTGGGATTCCTCCTTAGAAAACATTTAAAAATTTAACATAAGTATAGCATAGGCGATTGGCGTATAAAATAGAAAAAATTCCTTATAATACCCATATACAAAAATGGTGGAAGTGGGAGAAGTTATGTTAACTAACAGTACAACCATTTATCTGAAAGCGGAACAGAATGTGGAGGTGCAGACGCCGGAGGTGTGCGTCAAGGATATCGCGACGCTTACCTGCGCGGATTCCCATGTGCTTGCGAAGGCGAAATCTCTTAAACTGTGGACTTTTCAGGAGGGGGAGAGCAAGCGGCAGGTTATCAGTGTGCTCAAGGTTGTTGCGGAGATCGAGAAGGCATGTCCCGGCGTGAGTGTGGAGAGTCTGGGGGAGACGGACGTGCTTGTGGAGTGGATTAGCGTGGACAGGCATAAGGGTTTTGCACAGTGGTGCAAGCTTGCCTTTGTGTCTCTCGTCAGCTTTTTTGGCACGGCTTTCACGATCATGGCTTTTCACAACGATATCGGGATCAATGAGGTTTTCTCAAAGCTTTACGAGATGGTGATGGGTTATCGGGGGGACGGGTACGGGATTCTAGAACTATCCTATTCGCTCGGGCTGGCGGTCGGCATTATCGTGTTTTTCAACCATATCGGCGGCAGGCGGATCACCAAGGACCCCACGCCTATTGAGGTGGAGATGCGCGTCTATGAAAAGGATGTGAATCAGGCGCTCATCGCGACGGCGGACAGGGAGGGAAAGACCATTGATGTTTCTTAAGCAAATTCTTTTGGCGGTGCTCGGGGCAAGCGCGGGACTGATCGTGTCGGCGGGCGTGTTTACCGTGCTGATATCGGTTGGGCTGATCCCGAGATTCGCGGGCAAAATGCATGTGGCGAAAAAGGTGTTCGTGCTGGAGGAGATGGTCATTTTCGGCACGCTGATCGGCAGTTTTTTCAGTGTGTTCAGTGAATGGGGCATGATCGGGAGGATGGTGCGGACACATGCGGTTTTCGGGGCGGCGACGGAGGGCGTGTGGAATTTCGCGGGGACGCTTTTGCAGATTGTGTTCGGCTTGTTTGCGGGCATCTTTGTGGGGTGTCTTGCGCTCGCCATTGCGGAGATGTTAAACACGATTCCCGTTTTTGCCAGAAGGATCGGTTTCCGTCACGGGCTGGGGATTGCGATACTTTCCGTGGCGCTGGGGAAACTAACGGGGAGCGTCATTTATTTTACGCAGCGGGTGTTTTTGTGAGAACCGGTAATGAGGCGAGAGTAAAAACGGATGAAATCGGAAAACTGACGCAACATTCGAAACGGCGCGGAAATGCAGGCTGAAAAGAAACTGCCGGAAGGGTGAAAAATAGAGCAGAGGGATGGAAGAATAGGCAGAATAAAGGGAAGAAAGACAAAAAAGGAGAGGGCAGATCATGGCACAGAGTCAGGTACAAAATGAAACAAGGAATCAGGAAAAAGAGATGACACAGCAGGAACGGGAGCAGGCTTACAGGCAGCACGTGGAGCAGACGACGCCGAAATACAGTATGCCCGTGCGCATGGCGAAAGCTTTTTTGGTCGGCGGCATCATCTGTGTGATTGGACAGGGCATTTTAAACTATGCCACAAACAGCATGGGGCTTGATAAGGAGACAGCGGGTTCGTGGTGCTCTATGCTTTTGGTGCTCGCAAGCGTCCTGCTGACCGGATTTGGTCTCTACCATAAGTGCGTAGAGTGGGGCGGGGCGGGTGCGCTCGTGCCAATCACGGGCTTCGCGAACTCCGTTGCCTCGGCGGCGATCGAGTACCAGAAGGAAGGGCAGGTGTTTGGGATTGGCTGTAAGATTTTTACGATTGCGGGACCGGTGATTCTGTATGGAATCTTTACCAGCTGGGTGCTGGGCGTGGCGTACTGGATCGGGAAGATGGTGGGGATTGTGTGAGGAAAGGCACACAAAAGTTATGTGCATTATGAGCAGGGTAGCGAATGAAATGATTTGCTAGCCTGCTTTTTATTGTATATTTGGTTTTTTTCGATTATAATTATAGATATGTTGAACAGCAGAAGTGATGAAGAAAGAGAAGATTTTTCTTGTAATAGATTTAGAACTGTATGTAGAATGAGTTGTTGGCAGAATTGTTTTTGTAGATGTTAGAAAGGGAAAACAGGGGGATTAATAATGGATATATATACTGCTATAAATTTAGCGTTAGAAGGAAATGCAATACTTTTTGCAGGATCAGGATTTTCGTTTGGTGCGAAAAATCTTAATGGCGAAGGTTTTCATACGGGAGATGGACTGCGAGATATTATTGCGGAAGATTGCGGGATAACATCTTCGCGACCATTGTCGGTAGTATCTGAGTTTTATATTTCGGAGAAATCCGATGATGAATTGATTGAATTTTAAAAAAAAGAATTTACATTATCAAGTATAGAAGTATGGCATAAGATTATTATGTCAATTCAATGGAAGAGAATTTATACTACAAATTATGATTCTGTGATTGAAACTGCTGCAACCGACAATTCTAAAAAATGGACACCAATTGTTTTATCAAAAGAAATTTCAAATGCAGATATTAATAGTGCTTGCATTCATTTGAATGGTCATATTGATTATCTGGATAGAAACACATTAAATAATGAGTTTAGGCTGATTGATAAAAGTTATGAATGTGAGGAGTTAGAAGGAAATGAATGGTTTGACTTATTTAAAGGTGATTTGCAATCGGCTAAAGCAATAATTATTATAGGCTATTCGATGCAATATGATATTGATATAAAGCGCCTTCTTGGTGCTCCGGCAGTAAAAGAAAAAGTTCTTTTTATTGATGCACCTTCGCTAGACCCAATAGACGAAACAATATTGAAGAATCATGGGACATGCGAGTTTATAGGGATTCAAGGATTCGCAGATAAAGTAGAAGAAATTCAGAAAACGTTTGTGCCCAGTTTGACTGATGAAAGGTTCTATAGTTTTTTGCATGAATATAGACAAACCCTTGCGCCATGTGCAATTTCTTTTAGTGAATTAAACAGCTTTTATCGCGAAGGTATATATAAAGATGCACTTTCTCAAAAAAATCATGGGGAATATCAATATTTGTTGTTAAGAACTGCTGTTGATAAAGTGATTAGAGAGTATAGAAATAGGAAGGTTTTTTTGGTAACATCAGATTTAGGGAATGGAAAGACTATATTTTGTCAATTAGTTAGAAATGAATTACGAAATTATGATGTTGATGTGTTTTTATTTGACCACCAATATGTCGACTGCGATAATGAGATACAAAGAATTTGCAGTAATCGAGGTCATAGTGTGGTAATTATTGATGATTATAAGAATAAAATGGAAATATTAAAGAGATTTAAGTACAATGGTATTAGTAGAGTGACGTTTGTATTAACTGCAAGAAAAGCAGTAAATCCCAGTTATCGTGTACTTATGGATAAATTAGGAATTGCGGAGACAGACATAAAGCCATTATATTTGGATACATTTAATTCTGAGGAAACAAAAAAATTAAGTTGTATAATTGCGGATAACAAGTTGTATTCAAGTAATATGACAGACATAACATACTCAGGAATAGAAAATTATATTCAAAGTAAATGCCATTGCCGCTTTGCGGATATGCTTTTAGATTTTTATGAATCCTCAGATATAAAAGAACGTATATCAAAAATATGGAATAATGACGAAAATAATTCTTTGGCAGTCAAGCGTCTTGCAATTTTGTCGCTTATGAAGTCTGTGATGGGAATAGATTTTAATTTTACAGAGATGTTAAATTTGTTGAAGTTGGATTATGCAGCTGTTGTTGCCAGAGAAAGTCAATTTATAAATGAGTTTTTTAATATTAATGAGAACGATGTTGTTATAAAATCTTCTATAGTAGCAAGAGAATTATTAAAATCTGTTATTGGTTTAGAAGCTCTGGTAGATACAATGAAAGCAACAATAATTGAAGCAGATAAGGAGTATCGTGTAAGCGGAAGACATTTTGAGTTATTAAAAAATCTGGTTTCACATTCACATTTCAGATTGTTTAGGGAGGATGCAAAAAGTAGGGAAATAATTTCTTCATTTTATGATAGCATACGAAATCTGTCTTTTTGTCAAGAAAATACTTTTTTTTGGGAGCAATTTGCTTCAGCGTGTATTGAAGCAAGGGATTTTAATACAGCGAATCAGTGTATAGAAAATGCTTTTGCTATAGCAAAAAAAAATCCCCAATTTATCCCATATCATGTTGAAACTATAAAAGCAAGATATATATTGGAAAAATTGCTTTTTGATATTATTACTGGGAAACGCCCATCTGCGGAAGAGGCAATCTATTGTTTGAATGAGTGCCATGAAAGGCTTATGAAGCATTTTTATCATCCGGATAATAATGTTGGATATGTATTTAGAGTAGGAGCAAAGTATGCAGAGGTATTCAATAACTATGTAAATGAATTTGATAGCAGACAAAAAAGTATTTTTACAGAAAAAAAGGTACAAATGTTAAAGTTGATGAAGGAACAACTGACGAGTTCGGAAGTAATTAATGTTCCATTAAAGAAATGGGCGGAGGAGTTGGAAAAATGTATATTTTAAGTGGATATAAATAAAAGATATGAAGGTTTGTAAAAGTAAAGGGGTGGTTTCTTGCCAGAAATAAGGAATGAATTGGAACAGGCAGGGAAATATGGAAATAAGATTTGGATTACAGATATCGCAATTAAAAAGGTGCGATATATTGAATACAAAGACTTGACGGATGAGCAGAATGCGATTATGCAACGGTTAGCAAAAGAGGTATTGTTCCTTTCCCAGACATATAATGACAGTAATGAGGTTGCGATTACCTGTGATTTGGCATTATCGAATCCGTTGGAGAATTATGGAATCTGCTTGGGTGATGAGCATAGCGTGGATGTTTGTTCGGATACGCAATCCAATCACCTGATTGTCTCGGCAAAAATGTGTACGGTTGTAATTCTTCATAATCATCCATCTTTACAGACATTTTCATTGGATGATATCAGATTTTTTGTGGCAAACAGAGGGATTTCCATTTTGGTTGTGGTCAGTAATCAAGGAAAAGTTCATTATTTGTACAAAGATAAGAAATACTCTGAGAAAGAAACGATACAATTATTTAACGAGTGTGTAGAAGGATTGGGCTATTCATCTATGGTCAGTGAGCGATATCATAGAGCATTGGCATTTTTAGCAAGGTGTAGTGAGACAGGACTATTTTATAATTAGGGAGGGGTTTTTATGAGCAGAAATTATGTGTTGAATGATTTGGAGTTTGATAACATTCCGTTTAATATCATACTGCCTACTGATAGTGAGGAATGCGATGAAAAAGAACTGCAGAAAAGCAGGGAGAAGAATCGGGAGCTCATTGAGAGAATGAGGAATGATAAAAAATATATGGAGTTAGTTTTAACACCTTAAGATAATTAAGTTGCCAGGCAGAAATCTTGACATTCCTTTGTAATATGCTATACTCTTGATGTCAACCGATAATCAACAAAGGTTAACAATGAAAAACGGCGTTTGTCGTCAATACGGAGGGATAGTATGGGAAAACAAAAATCGTGTGAGTTTGGCGTAAAGTCCGACAATAATGGGGGAACCGCCGTGAGGTCAAAAATCAACACGCAGGATATGGTGCTTTGCGGGGTATTTACCACGTTAATTGCGGTGGGGGCTTTTATCAAGGTTCCTGTGCCGGTAGTGCCGTTTACTCTGCAGTTTCTGTTTACCATGTTGGCGGGACTTCTGTTGGGCGGCAGGAAAGGCGCACTGAGCGTCGGCGTTTATATTCTGCTCGGTTTGGTGGGGCTTCCCATTTTTGCGGAGGGCGGGGGCTTCTGGTACATATTGAAACCAAGTTTTGGCTATCTGCTTGGATTTATGCTGGCGGCATATGTGACGGGCAGGATGGTGGAGCGCAAAGGGCGCTTATCGACCGGCTGGGTCATGGCTGTGAACTTTCTGGGGCTTTTTATCGTCTATGCGGCGGGGATGATTTACTATTATGTGATATGCAATTATGTGATTGATACGCCGATTGCGCTGGGACCGCTGTTTCTGTACTGTTTCGTGCTGGCAGTTCCGGGGGACATCTGCCTGTGTATTCTGGCGGCGATATTGACCGTGAGAGTAAAGCCTGTATTTGACAGGATGCGGGGAAACGCTGCGAAGAGATAAAAAACAGAAAACTGACTGTAATGGTCAGAAGATGGAGTCATGTGAAAGTGTCGGAGACAGGAAAATGGATGAAAGAAGAGGCAGCGGAGTATGAGCAGGAATCTCTTTATAACGGGAACAGGTACGGATGTTGGAAAGACATATGTGACCGGACTGGTCATTAAAAAACTGGCGGAGAGCGGCGCGCAAATCGCTTACTATAAAGCGGCAATGAGCGGCAATGAGAGAAGGGCGGACGGCACATTGATTCCGGGGGACGCCTTGTCTGTGAAGGAGGTTTCGGGGATATCCCAGCCGTTAGAGGAGATGTGCCCTTACATATACGAAAACGCGTATTCACCCCATCTGGCGGCACGTTTGGAGGGGGGACCGGTGGAACTGTCCGTGGTTCGGGAAGGCTTTCGGAGAGTTAGCGAAAAATACGACTATGTGACCGTGGAGGGCAGCGGCGGCATTCTCTGTCCTATCCGCTATGACAGGGAGAAGATTTTTCTGGAAGATGTGATAAAATGTCTCGACCTGTCCTGCCTGCTCATTGCGGACGCGGGGCTTGGCACGATCAACAGTGTGGTTCTCACCGCAGAGTACATGCGCGCAAAAAACATTCCTCTTGTGGGGATGATCTTTAACCGTTTTCATCCCGGCGACGTGATGGAGGAGGACAACATCCGCATGTGCGAGGAGCTGACGGGGCTAAAAACCCTTGCCCGCGTGCGGGAGGGGGATTGGGAGCTTTCGATGGATGTGGAGGAGTTGAAGGTGTTGTATCGTTGATGGGATAATTGCGAAACTCTTCTCAGAGTTATATTAATTGTGCAAATAGTATAACCATGAGCAGACCCTTGGAAGCCGTCAGCGCTTAATGAGGTATTTTCGAATTTAGCGCTGTTACGGCTGGAACGGAGCGCAAGCGCGTCTGCGTTGGTTATGCTATTTGTACAATTTCAATAACCATGATAGAGTTTCGCAATTTATAAAGTAATAAAGAGAGGAAATGCAATGATTTGGTATCCTTACGAACAAATGAAAACCATGAAACCGCCCTACGAGATCGTGGACGCGGAGGGCGTGTATCTCTACACAGAGGGCGGCAATAAAATGATCGACTCCATCTCCTCATGGTGGAGTGTGATCCACGGCTACAAGCATCCAGCTCTCACAAAGGCGATCAAGGAGCAGGCGGACGTGTTTTCCCATGTGATGCTGGGAGGGCTGACCCACCCGGCGGTACAGCGGCTGTCGGATAAACTGGCGGACTGGCTGCCAGGAGATCTGGACTACTGCTTTTTCTCGGATTCCGGTTCGGTGGCGGTGGAGGTTGCGCTGAAGATGGCGCTGCAGTTTAACGTGAACAGGAAGGACGGGCGGAAAACAGTGCTTTCCCTCACCTACTCTTATCACGGGGACACCTTCAAGACGATGGAAGTGGGAGATGACGAGGATTATCATTTTGCTTTTGAGAAGAAACGGGGCGTGATTCATATTCCCACAAAGATACCGGCTTTGGAGGAGGCGTTTGAGAAATATCACGAGGAGTTTAACTGTTTTATTGTAGAACCGCTTTTGCAGGGAGCCGGCGGTATGCGGATGTACGGGCTGGACTTTTTAAAGCGTGCCAGGCAGCTCTGCGACCAATATGACGTGCTGCTCATTTTTGACGAGGTTGCGACGGGATTCGGGCGGACGGGATACCGGTTTGTGGCGGACGAGGTGCTGCCGGACATTCTTGTGCTCGGCAAGGCGTTGACGGGCGGTTATATCGGACATGCGGTGACGGTTGCGGGAGAGAAGGTGTACCGGGGTTTTTATGGGGACGATCCGGCGCTCGCGCTGATGCACGGTCCGACTTTTATGGGAAATGCTCTTGCATGCAGTGCGGCACTCGCCTCCATCGAACTGTTTGAAGGGCAGGATTACATGGCGAAGATTCACAGGATTACGGAGATTATGCGGCGGGAGATGGCGGATTTTTCCAACCCGAAGGTGAAAGAGGTGCGCATCATGGGCGGCTGTATCTGCTTGGAAGTGTATGACGGCGCTGTTCTTTCGGGGTATCAGGAGTTTGCGGCAAAGCGAGGCGTATTTGCCAGACCGTTTCTCAAGTATCTCTACGCTATGCCGCCCTACGTGATCTCGGAGGAGGAGCTGGTACAGGTGCTGTCTGTTATGCGGGAGTGGTTTGAGAATATTATGTAAACCAAAAACGAGAGTAGATAACACAGGGAAAGAGTTATGTAAACTTATGGCGAGAAGTATGTGATTCACCGAGGAGTTATGTTAACCGATAAGACGCGGCTGGAAATTTTGACATGGATAGAAAGAGGGACAGACGATGGACTACATAAAAGAATTGCAGGAAAAATTATATAGAGGCGAACTTCTCACAAAAGAGGAGATTATGCCCTTGGCGGAACAGCCTTTAGAGCAGCTCTGTCTTGCGGCGGACGAGATCAGGGCGCATTTTTGCGGGAATCGCTTTGACCTTTGCACGATTATAAACGGAAAGTGCGGGCGGTGCTCGGAGGACTGCAAGTACTGTGCCCAGAGCGCACACTATACGACCGCCTGCGAGGAGTCCTACCCGCTGCTTTCCACGGAAAAAATCGTGGCTCAGGCAAAGAATAATGCGGAGAGAGGCGTGCTGCGATATTCCATCGTCACAAGCGGCAGGCGGCTTTCTGAGGCGGAGGTGGAACAGGTCTGCGAGAGCATTCGCGCGGTGCGTCAGGAGGCGGGCATAGAGGTCTGCGTTTCCTTCGGTCTGCTCTCAGAGGCGGATTTTAGGAAGGTGAAAGAGGCGGGTGCGTCCCGGGTTCACTGTAATCTGGAATCATCAGAACGGTATTTCCCCTCAGTCTGCACGACGCACACCTATGCAGATAAGATAGAGACGCTGCGGGCGGCGAAACGGGCGGGGCTTTCTATCTGCAGCGGCGGCATTATGGGGCTTGGCGAGACGATGGAAGACAGGATTGAAATGGTGCTTACGGCAAGGGAGCTTGGGGTCAAATCCATTCCCGTCAATGTATTAAACCCGATTCCGGGCACGCCCTACGAGAATAACCCGGTGTTGACAAACGACGAGGTGCGGCGGATCGTGGCGGTTTTCCGCTTTATCATTCCCGACGCATCTATCCGTCTTGCAGGCGGCAGGGGGCTGCTTGGGGACAAGGGGGAAGGGTGCTTTGCCGGAGGCGCGAACGCGGCGATCAGCGGAGACATGCTGACCACGGCGGGCATTACCGTGGAGACGGATATGGCGCTGCTTGAAAAAATGGGGTATACTGTGATGAAGGGATAGTCTGCGGAGACGGCGCCGGGGCGGTAGAAATGAGATATACTGCGACAAACAGCGGCGGCTTGGCATCGGAAAGGCGGGAATCCCGGCAAAGAGAGGAGTACAGACATGATTACATTTCAGTACCGGGTGGCGAGCATTGACGGGGACTACGCGAATTTAGAGCGCATAGACGCGCCGGAGGAGGGGTATAAGCTGGTGGCGCGCGCACTTTTGCCGCCGGAGATCAAAGAGGGGACGAAGCTTTTGTACGAGATGCTGCAATACTCCATCATGGACGAGTAAATAGCAGCAGAAAGTTATGTAAATCATATAGGCGCGAGGATATGTTTCCGGTATTGCTTTTTGTGAGAGATTCCCTGTATAATTGAGACAGAAAAAACACGGAGAGGAACCCATGAAAATACCTTGCGAATACTGCGGGCAGATGATCCCGGAGACGGCGCAGACCTGTCCGAACTGCGGCGCGGCAAACAGCCGGGTAAAGAGAACGGCTTACGGCGTGCCAACGACGATTGAGGAACTGAGGGAATACTGTCAGCGGCATAACCTGCCGCTTCAGGACATGCGGGTGTTTCTCGGAGAGGATTACCGGGGCGCGAAGGGCACGAAAAGCGCGAACTTGTCCGACGGGATTGCCAAAGCCTTGAAGAGAACCTTTATTTACCAGATGGTCATTTTTGGTCTGGTTATGGTGATACTGCTGGCGGGCTGGTTTGCGGCGGGACCTTCCGGTGGATACTATTCTTATCAGGATACTACATATTATTATGACACTTCCTGCTGGTATGAGTGGGACGACTACGACGAGGACTGGTCGCCCACGCAGGTGGACAGGGAGCTTGAAAAGAACGCGGATGACTATTATCAGTCCCGCAGCTGGCGCGCCGGATACGAGGTGGGGGATTTCACCGAGTCCGGCTGGTACAGCGAGAAGGAGTGGGCGAGCGACGATTGGGATTCCGATTACGACTGGGATAGCAGCGACAGTTGGGACAGCAGCTACGATGACTGGGATTCCGACTGGTAGAGAGGAAGCTAATGTGAAAAAGACAGAACATGTAGTGAAGGGGGTAGCCCCCGGTTCCATCGCGGAAGAGATGGGGATTGAGGCGGGCGACGTCCTTCTTTCCGTTAATGACAACGAAATAGAGGATGTGTTCGATTATCGGTATCTGATGAAGGACGAATATGTGGAGGCGCTTGTGCGCAAGGCGGACGGCGAGGAGTGGCTTTTAGAGATCGACAAGGACTATGACGAGGATCTGGGCGTGGAGTTTGAGAACGGTCTGATGAGCGATTATCGTTCCTGCAGCAATAAGTGTATCTTCTGCTTTATCGATCAGATGCCGCCGGGGATGCGGGAGACGCTGTACTTTAAGGATGACGATTCACGGCTTTCCTTTTTGCAGGGCAATTATATCACGTTGACCAACATGGACGATCGGGACGTGGAGCGCATCATCCAGATGCAGCTTGCGCCCATCAACATTTCGGTGCACACTACAAAACCGGCGCTTCGGTGCAGGATGTTAAACAACCGTTTCGCGGGGGAAAAATTGCGCTTTCTTGATCGTTTCTACGAGGGGCATGTGGAGATGAACGGGCAGATCGTGTGCTGCAAGGGAATTAACGATGGGGAAGAACTGCAGCGAAGCATCACGGACCTGATGAAGTATCTGCCCTTTATGCGGAGTGTGTCGGTGGTGCCCGCAGGGATTACGAAATACCGGGAAGGGCTTTGTCCTCTGGAGCTTTTTACCAAGGAGGAGGCGGGAGAGATCATCGACATGATCGAGGCGTACCAGAAAGTCTGTTTTGACCAGTATGGTCTACACTTTGTTCATGCCAGTGATGAATTTTACATGCTGGCGGAGCGGGACTTCCCGGAGGAGGAGCGTTACGACGGGTACATCCAGCTGGAAAACGGCGTGGGCATGATGCGGCTTTTCCGGGAGGAGTTCGCGGAGAAAATGAGGATGATTAAAGACGACCGAGATGGTCAATGCAGACTGTCGGAGGGGAACCGAACCATCGCTGTGGCGACGGGCAGACTGGCGTATCCTCTGATACGGGATGCGGCGAAGGAGCTGTGCAGCGCCTGTCCGGGACTTGCCGTGCATGTCTTTCCCATCAGGAACGATTTTTTCGGGGAGACGATCACCGTTGCCGGGTTGGTCACGGGGCAGGATCTGATCTCTCAGTTAAGGGAGCGGCAGCAGGCAGGGGAGAGCCTTGGCGACGTCCTGCTCATTCCGTCGAATATGCTGCGCAGCGGGGAGCAGGTCTTTCTGGACGACGTCACCGTGCAGGACGTGGAGCGGGCGCTTGGGATGCCGGTGGCGGTGATTGATTCCGGCGGCGGAGATTTTGTGGAGGCGGCGTTACATCCGGATTACTGCATGGACAGGGAAAACGACGGGGATTCCTTCGTGTATGTGCAGAGCGGTAGAAGATAGAAAAAGGAGCAGGAAAATGGCGGCTTATACCGTAAAAAGTTTGACGCAAGAAGAAATCGGGCATATCTACCAGACTTATATGAGGAAGGATTTCCCGTCCGACGAATTGAAGCCGTTAAGCCATATCACAAGGAGCATGGATGGCGGCTACGGTTTTTCTCTGGGGATTTATGGAGGGGAGGAACTGGTGGGCTATGCCGTTTTCATACTCTGCAAGGAGACGCGGTGCGCGCTGCTTGATTATTTTGCGATTCTGCGCGGAAAAAGGGGCGGCGGGCTGGGGCATCACGCCTTTTCCCTGTTTGTGTCCTACTTTGTGGAAAACCTGCCGGAAGTGGACGGGCTTTATATCGAGTCCGAGCGCATTTCGGCGGCGGCTGATGAAAAACAGCGTCTGACCAGAGAGCGGCGGATTACGTTCTACCTCTCCTGCGGCTGCGAGATGACGGCGCTGAGGTCGGTTCTTTTCGGCGTGGACTACAGTGTTCTTTACAAACCTGTCGGAGAGCGGGGGCAGAAGGCTTCCCTGACCGCGCTGGATACCCTCTACCGGAAGATGTTTAAGCCGGAGCATTACGACCGGTTTGTGAGCCTTGCCATGATGGAGGAAAGCTAGGAAAATAGCGGCTTTCAAGCCCTTCGGAAGCGTATTTTCTCTTGACTTTTAGGGGGGGGGTATGATATAATAGAAACGGAGTTATATACTCTCATACGCAGGAGAAGGAGGATAGGCGGGTATGGAACTAGAAATTCTTAAAAATGAGGAGAAACGGATGAACATGATTATGTTCCTGTTTCTCGTGGTGATTCCTATTGTTGCCGTTGTCTATGTGCTTTTGTTTAACGGCGCGTCCGGGAGGGATGCGATCGTCCTGTTGATGGTGGCGGCGAGTGTGTTGATCAAGGTGTTTGAAAAGAAGCTGGGTTCTTTTGCAAAATATCTTTATATATCGGTTCTTCCGTTTTTCGGTGCGGTGACCCTCGTGGTGGGGACGCCCGGTGTATTCGGAGCCATGGTGGAAGCGTATTTTCTCGTTCTGTTTCTGGCAATTCCCTATTATGATTTATCGGTGATTAAGGTATGCGCAGGGGTGACCGTAGGGGTCAATGTTGTGGCGCTGCTTATTTTCAGACAGGCATATCTGTGTATGTACACATTGTCTATCTGGGTCTTTATCATTATGGTATATGTGCTTGCGATTGCCGCGGCTGTTTTCATCGTATTCAGGGCGAGATCCCTGTTTACGGCGGTAGAGCAGAAGGAAGGGGAGGTGGAAGAGCTCCTGAACAACGTAAGAGGCGCTTTCGAGGGACTGCAGGAGTCCTCACAGTCCATTTACGATTCCTTACATAGCTTTGAACAGAGTTCTTCCGAGATTGCGGCGTCCACGGAGGAGATTTCCGCCAGCGTGGAACAGCAGATTGAGCAGGTGGAGGGCAGTATCCAGATATTCAACGATCTGGACAGCCGGATCGGGGATTCTGAGTCGAGAGTTCTGCAGACAGTTGAAAATGTTAAGAAGCTGGAAGAAAAGAACAATGAAGGCATTGTCGCGATCGAGGAACTTTCCAAAAAGTTCAGCGAGAATATCAAGGCGACGCAGGTGGCATCCGAAGGTATGGCGGCGCTGGAGCAGAAGTCCAGTTCCATCGGAGAGATTATAGACAGCATCAGCCAGATCGCGAAACAGACCAATCTGCTCGCGCTGAACGCGGCGATTGAAGCGGCGAGAGCGGGCGAAGCGGGCAAGGGTTTTGCGGTGGTTGCGGACGAGATCAACGCGCTGTCCGGCGAGTCGGCGACAGCGACGCAGAAGATTGACGCAATTTTGAAGGATATCATCGCTACCATCGGCGATACGAACAAGGTGATTGACCGCAATACCGTGATTGTGCGGGAGTCCAATGAAAAGCTGGACGACACGGTAAAAATTTTTGACACCATGCTGAAGTCGTCCGAGGAAGTCATTGACGAGACGGAAAAACTGAAAGACGGATTGGGCGGTATCGTGGAGATTAAGGAACGGCTGCAGGAGGCGATGCAGCAGGTTGAGAAGATTTCGCAGGTTTCGGTGCAGGGCACGACGGAGATCAGTTCCTCCACAGAGGAGCAGGTGACAGGAGTGGAGACGATCCTTTCCTCCATGGCAAAGGTGCAGTCCGGCATCGACAGACTTGCAAATATTTTGAATCAGGTTTAAAATAATATAAGTTAGGTAACAATTTTGGCATGTCCCGCTTATCGGCGGGACATGTTCGCGTATCGGGGGTTAAAATGAGCGGTAAAAAGACAGTGATCGGTCTGCTGGCACATGTGGATGCAGGGAAGACAACTTTGGCGGAGCGTATGCTCTATATGGCGGGAGAGATCAGAAATCCCGGTCGTGTGGATCACAGGGATACGTTTCTGGATACGGATGCGCAGGAGCGGGAGCGGGGTATCACCATCTTTTCCAAGCAGGCGCGTTTTTCATGGAAGGACTGTGAAGTGACGCTTATGGATACGCCGGGGCACGTGGACTTCTCGGCGGAGATGGAGCGGACGCTGCAGGTACTGGACTGTGCGGTGCTCATTATAAACGGCGCAGATGGGGTGCAGAGCCACACACTGACTTTGTGGAGGCTTCTGGAGCGTTACCGTGTGCCTGTTTTTGTTTTTATTAACAAGATGGACCAGCCGGGGACGGACAGGGCGCATCTGCTTTCGGGCGTGCAGAAAGAGCTGGACGGGCGCTGTGTGTCTTTTGTGTGCCCGGGCGGGGTGCGGACGGATGAATTTTATGAAAACATAGCGGTCTGCGATGAGACGCTGCTGGAGAGGTATCTGGAGCGGATGGAGCAGGGAGCGGCAGGACAGGGGCAATCGGCGGACGTGTCACAGGGCGGGCAGCCCCCGGTGAGCGACGAAGAGATTGCGTCATTGGCAGAGAAACGGAAACTGTTTCCCTGCTTTTTCGGTTCCGCTCTGCACGGGGACGGCGTGGAGGCATTGCTCGATGCGCTTCTGGCATATGCGCCTTCACCAAAGTACGGGGAAGCGTTCGGCGCGCGTGTCTTTAAGATTACGAGGGATCCGCAGGGAAACCGGCTGACGCATGTCAAAGTGACGGGAGGGAGTCTTAAGGTCAAGCAGACGATAACGACGACGCATGGACGGGACGGGGCTGGGACGGATGAAGTGGAATTGCCGAAAGGGGGAGGAACGGGCGCGCCGGCAAAATCGGGCAGACCGGATGGAGCGGCGGGCGCCTGCGTGGAAAAAATTGACCAGATCCGTCAATATTCCGGGGAGAAATACGTGGCGGTGCAGGAGGCGGAAGCCGGGAGTATATGTGCCCTTCTTGGACCGGAACACACTTTTTGCGGGCAGGGTTTGGGTGTGGAGAGGGAGAGCGTGCTGCCTGTCTTGGAACCGGTAATGACTTATAGGGTTAATTTGCCGGAAGACTGCGATATCCATGAGATATACAAAAAGTTATGTAAACTTGAAGAGGAGGAGCCCCAGCTTCACCTCGTGAGACAGGAACAGAGCGGGGAACTCCATGTCCGGCTGATGGGTGAGGTGCAGATTGAGATTTTAAGGAAGCTGATTTTCGAGCGGTTCGGCGTGGAGGCGGACTTTGACGAGGGGAGCGTTCTCTACAAGGAAACGATTGCGGATGTGGCGGAGGGGGTAGGGCATTTTGAACCGCTTCGCCATTATGCGGAGGTGCATCTGATTTTGGAGCCGGGGGAGCGGGGCAGCGGTCTTACGTTCCGAAGCTGTTTAAGCGAGGATAAGCTGGACCGGAACTGGCAGAGACTGATTTTGACCCATCTGGAGGAGAAGACGCACCTCGGCGTGCTGACCGGCTCACCGATCACGGATATGCAGATTACGCTGGCGGCGGGGAAATCCCATGTGAAGCATACGGAGGGCGGCGATTTTAGGCAGGCGACTTACCGCGCGCTCAGGCAGGGGCTTTGCCGCGCGGGGAGCGTGCTCTTAGAGCCTGTCTATGCTTTTCGCATGGAACTGCCCGCCCTGTTTGTGGGGCGGGCCATGACGGACGTGCAGGCGATGAGCGGACGCTTTGACGCGCCGGAGACGGCAGGCGAGGAGGCGGTGCTTAAAGGCACGGTGCCTGTCTCCGAGTTTGGCGGCTACCAGACGAAGCTGCTCGCCTATACCGGGGGAAAAGGGCGGCTGTTTACGAGACTGCAGGGCTATGAGCCATGCCATAACACGGATGAGGTTGTGGAACAGATTGGTTACGAGGCGGAACATGATACGCAGAATCCGTGCGGTTCCGTGTTCTGTGCCCACGGCGCGGGATTTGTGGTGGAGTGGGACCGGATAGAGGCGTACATGCATCTGGAGCCGGTGCTGAAACCGGGGTGGCGGCTGTCGGACGGCAGCCTTTACGGCGTGGATAATGAAAACGACCAAGATGGTCAATATTCCTGGTACGGACAAGGCGGCGCCGGGGATAACGAGTCAGGAAACGGCGCCGGAGCGGGTGATTTTGCGGAACGCTATGCGAAACGGTCCGCTGATTGCAAGTCGACGGTTGACTTTATAGGTCAAGACGAGGTGGAGGAAATCTTCGCGCGTACTTTCGGCACAAAGGAGCCGAAAAAGCAGGGATGGGCACGAACAATCCGCCCCAAGGCGGCTGCGCCCGCTGAAGTCGAATACCGCGGCGGGCAGACGAGACAGGAGGAGTATCTTCTGGTGGACGGTTACAACATTATCTTTGCGTGGGAGGAACTGAGCAGTCTGGCAAAGTCGGATTTAAATGCGGCACGGTGCAGGCTCATGGATATCCTCTGCAACTATCAGGCTTATCGCAAAATGCATCTGATTCTGGTCTTTGACGCATACCGTGTGAAGGGAAACCCCGGCAACGTGGAGCATTACCATAATATAGACGTGGTCTACACGAAGGAGGCGGAGACGGCGGATCAGTATATCGAGAAGGTGACCCATGAGATGAGCCGGAAAAACCACCGTGTGCGGGTGGCGACTTCCGACGGGCTTGAGCAGATTATCATTATGGGAGCGGGCGCGATCCGGGCTTCCGCGAGGGAGCTTCTCGAGGAGGTAAGGGCGGCGGAGAAGGAGATGCGGGAGAACTATATTAATTGACAGTTGTAGGGCATAAGCAGGCTTGAAATGCTTCGCATTCCAAGCTCGCGTTGCTCGCCATAAACCGCCGCAGGCAGTCTTGCATACGAGTATGTAGCCTGTCTTTGTCGTTTTCTGACTCTGCTTATGCGCGGATATTTAAGATTTTTATAAGAAATCCCACGACTTTTTTATAAGGACTTATTTTTAAGATAAGTGCAGGCTTAAAGGAAAAAGGGGGTAAGATTTTCAGATGGATGCATGTGTGCTTGTGGTGGACGATGACAGAGAGATTGTGCGGGCGATCGCTCTTCTGCTGGAAAAGGAAGGCTACCGCGTGCTGAAGGCTTATGACGGCATGGAGGCATTGCGGATTCTGGCGGAACAGGAGGTGCAGCTTATCATCATGGACGTGATGATGCCGAAACTGGATGGGCTGTCCGCCATGATGAAGATCAGGGAGAGGAAGAACCTGCCGATTATTGTGCTCAGCGCGAAGACGGAGGACACGGACAAGATCTTAGGGCTCTCTATGGGGGCGGACGACTATGTGGCGAAGCCTTTCAATCCGCAGGAACTGGCGGCACGGGTGAAAAGCCAGCTTCGCAGGTACACAATGCTGGGCGGCATCAACGCGCCAAATGAGGCGGACGAGATCGTAAACGGCAGACTCTGTTACCGCCTTCGGGAACGCACGCTCTATGCGGACGGGGAGCCGGTCAGACTGACCGCCACGGAGACGAAGATCATGGAGCTTCTGATGAAAAACAGGGGGCGCATCTTCCCGGCGGAGGAGATTTACGAGAGAGTCTGGGAGGAACCGTCCTTTGCGCCGGAGAACACGGTGATGGTGCACATCAGGCACATCCGGGAGAAAATCGAACTCAATCCGAAAGAGCCAGAATATATAAAGGTGGTGTGGGGCATTGGATACAAGATGGAAAAAAAGTAAGGCGATAGGCAGTTCGCTGGCTTTTGCGGCGGGATTGACCATGATGGTCATTCAACTGGTTCCCGCGGTAAGCATGGTGTCGGCATTTGGTGTGGATGTCTTTGAGGGGCAGGCGGACTATCAGGAGAGCGGGGATTTTCGGATTCTGATCAGCAACAGACTCTCGGATCTGCTCGGGGTGGCAACCGGCGGAAGAACATATGCCGGATATAACCCGGATTCCACGGGTCCGGCATACAAGTATGCGGATAAATCCTACGTGGAGTGGGAGGACCGGTTCTTAAATGAGACGACTGTGGTGCAGGAGGAGGCTGTCGTGGAGGAGTCTGCGGCTTATACGTCAGATGCCGTCGGCGGGCTGGCGACTCTGGAGGACTTTGACGGCAATTTTGACGACTATCAGGAATATCTGATAGAGCAGCAGGCACATTATGATGAGATTGCGGCAGAAGCAGGCTTTCGAGACGTGGATGATTATGATGTTTATTATGGATATGGCGGCGGATACAGCGGCGGCGGGGATCAAGAGAGTGTGGATGCCTATATGTCGGACATGGCGCAGAACAAAAACCTCCGCTATGCGGTAATCTATCAGAACAAACTGCTGTATTCCAACATTGACGACTTTGCGGACAAAGCGGGGGAGGAGTGGAAGGGAGAGGACTTTTCCAAATCACTTGACGCGGAAGCGTATAACTTTACCCTCTGGTACAACAGGGCTGGCGACGGCAAAGTGCAGATCGAGAAGGACGGCTACGAGGAAGATGTGTACGGCGATGGCGTCTACAGCGACAGGAGCCGCTGGCAGGTACCCGGGTATGCGAACTTTACGATGGGAGAGTCTGCAAAGGATGCGGTGGTCTTTCTGGCGGCGGCAAAATATCCCCAGCTCTATCTGGTGAGTGAGGATGGGCGAAGCGGCGCCACACAGTATGGCGGCAGACTCTACCGTATACGGTGGAATACTATATATTTGGCAAGCGCCGTAGAACGGATTAAAATTTTTATGGGAATCGGCGTACTCCTGCTGGCGGTCGGTCTTTTTATGCGGAAGAGCAGAAGGCAGGCGGTAGAATGGATTGCGGATTTACTGGCAAAAATCTGTCTGGAAATCAAGCTCGCGGCTTTGCTTGTTCTGACCATTCTCTTTATGGGAATGGGCGGGGATGTGCTCGGGCAGTTCGTCTGGTGGATCAGAAACGGGCTGGGGTATTATCACTGGAGCGGCGATTACATCTACGAGATGAAAAGAATGATAGAGGCAGGCGGCTATCTGGCGCTCTGGTTCTGGCTCATTTATCTGGTCGTTCTGGACTGGCGGATGAATGGGAAACGGCAGAAGAAACCGGTTTTTGATCTGCTCAAAATGAAGGATTTGATATACCCGGTCCAGAAAAGACTGGTGAGGAGACAGCGCAACACACTGATTGCGGAAATTTGCCTGCTTTTGCTGTTTGCGGGGGCGGTCTGTGCGCTCTGGATGCTGCAGGGGGAACTGGTCAATTGGATTTCGGGCGGATACGGTTACAATTATGCGTATGAAACGGATGTATATGAAGCGGTGGCGGAGGATATGGGTTATCCCTTCCATATGAGATATGCCTACATGCTGATGGCGGAGGTCATATTTGGCGCACTGTTTGTCTTTACCGCGATTACTGTCGCGGGTTTAAAGAAAAACCGTCGTCTGGCGGTAGATATCGGTATGCTCACAGACCGGATTCTGGCGGTGCGGGAAGGAGAGCTTTCCGGGGAACTGGTATTGTCCGAGGGCACCGATCTGCAGGAAGCGGCGGACAGTTTGAACCAGATACAGAAGGGTATGGAGACGGCGCTCAGGGAACAGGTGAAGAGCGAGCGGATGAAGGTGGAACTGGTGACCAACGTTTCTCACGATATCAAGACACCTCTCACTTCGATTATCAGTTATGTGGAACTTTTGAGACAGGAGGAGAATCTGCCCCAGCACGTCAAAGAATACGTGCAGATTTTAGGGGAAAAGTCCGAGCGGCTGAGAAACATTGTGCAGGATGTGTTTGAGATCAGCAAGGCGGCGTCCGGGCAGCTGCCGATTCAGATGGAAACGCTGGATATGGGCAAACTGTTGAGACAGACTCTTGCAGACATGAATGACCAGATTAGTCAAAGTACCCTTGTGATGCGCACGACCATCCCGGAGACGCCGGTGACTGTGCTGGCGGACGGACAGAGACTTTACCGGGTGTTCCAGAACCTTTTGCAGAACGCGCTGCGCTACTCACTGGAAGGTTCCAGAGTTTATCTGACATTGACTGAAGAGGTCGGACAGGCGGTAGTGCGCGTCAAAAATACCTCAAGCGTGGAGCTTTCGGAAGGCAAGGACTTTACCGAGCGGTTTGTGCGCGGCGACGAGAGCCGTACCGACGGCGGCAGCGGGCTTGGGCTTTCCATTGCGAGAAGCTTTACGGAGGCATGCGGCGGAAAGCTGACCGTGGAGACGGACGCGGACCTGTTTACGGTGACCGTGCGGTTTGACAGAGCGGGGAATGCGCCCGGACGGGGAGAAGATTCTTTCGTAACGGCAGGAGCATCCGAGTCGGGGCTGACAGGCAGCAGGGGGACGACTACGCCGGAGGAGGTGGAGTCGGTATGAGAAAGAAGAGAGCATGGCTGGGCGGCATCTGCCTCGGATTAAGCGTGGCGGTGGCGGCATGTGGGACGGATGGGCAAAATGTCGGTGCGCGGGAAACCACGGACATTCAGAGCGTGCAGGAGGGACTGGACACAGAAGTCGCGCAGGACAGACAGGATGCGCAGACAGCGCAAGGTGTGCAGGAGACAGAAGGCACAGAAAATGTGCAGAACACATCAGCCATACAGGATTTACAAGAGACGACAGGCACGCAGAACGAAGAAGCCCTCAGAGAGCAGGTTCTTTCGGAGATGACCGACGGACAGAAAAACTGGATGGGCGGTCTCTCCAAGGAGCAGCGGCTTGCGGATTTTGAGAGCCTGTGCGAGGGCTTGCGGGACAATTACCCCTATGTGAAGCTGGCTGCACGGCAGGTCGGGGCGGATCTGGATGCACTGGAAACAGAGTATCGGTCAAAGGTGGAACAGTGTGAGAATGACGATGCCTTTTTCTATGTGTTAAAGGATTTTGTCGGGACATTTTCCTACACGGGACATCTGGCGCTCTGGGGACGGCGCTACGAGAGTGAGCTTGCGGACCAACGTGAATATGTTGAAAAGTCGGGAGGAGAAGAGCGAGAGCGGCTGGAGCCGTATCTCAGGACGTTGGACAATCCCGTATCTCATAGGACATATGCTTCCATGACAAAGTATTATCAGGAAATAGACTGCAGGATGGAAGAGAAGCGTGCCGAGGAAAACGGCGGCGCGCGCGGAGAATCTGCAGAGGCAGCCGGAGAAACTGCCGCGGTGGAGGAAGCGATGCCGGCAAATGTGGAGACGAAGATTCTGGAGCCCGGAAAGACCGCCTATGTTTTCATCGACGCATTTGATCAGAAACAGATGGGGACTGACCGTGAAATACTGCTGCCCTTTTATGAGAAAGTTAAGGATTATGAAAATCTAATCATTGATATTACAAATAATTTAGGCGGCAGTATGTGGTATTTTGATGAGCTGGTGGCAGCGCCTCTGATCAAGGAAACGCTGACGGTGCCGGGATATCAGCTCTTTAAGGGCGGGGAGAACAACGAAACTTTCCTTCGGATAAAGAAGGGTGTCGCGTCCGGGCTGTATCAGCCGGTTAGCGAACTTCCGGCGATGCCAAAGCTGAATCCGGAAGACGCCGCGGACTGCGACTGGTTTTTGCGGGAGGACTATACGGTGAAACCCTCGGGAGCCGGATTTGACGGGAAGATATGGCTGCTGGTGAGCGAAAACAATTATTCTTCCTCCGAGTATGCGGCGATGTTTTCCAAGGCGAGCGGCTTTGCCACGCTGGTTGGCAGGAGGACGAGCGGGGACGGAATCGGCACAAATCCGGCTTACCTGATTTTACCAAACAGCGGTCTGGTGGTGCAGTACAGCCCTATGTGCGGGGTGACGGTGGACGGCGCGGGGAGTGAGGAGCACGGGACAGAGCCGGATATTGTGAGTCCTGACGGGGAGAGCGCGCTGGAGACATGTCTGAAGCAGATTGGATAGGTGAAATCAAAAAGTTTCACGTTGTGTTGACGTTGCCTGCAGGAATGAGTATACTAAAACATATACTCTTTATGAAAAGGAGACGATCGGCATGGCAAAGACCGCAAATATTAATATTAGAATCGACCCTGACACAAAAACAAGTGCAGAAGAACTTTTTTCCAGTTTTGGAATTACAATCACAGATGCAATCAATATCTTTCTTCGGAAATCCATTATGGAGGGAGGTTTACCCTTTGATATGAAACAGCCGCGCTATAACGTAGAGACAGAGGCAGCTATGAGTGAAGCGAGGGCTATTATGAAAGGGACGATAAAAGCAAAGCGTTATCCCGATGCGCATACACTTTTTGAAGAACTGGATGCGGAAGAGGAGAACGAGTGATGCTGGAATTGGTGACGACGGGACAATTCCGAAAGGATTATAAGCGTGTGAAAAAAATGGGCTATGACACGGAATTGCTGGAAGAAGTAATAAATAATCTTCTGCAGGAGAAACCTTTGGAGGAACACTATCGAGACCATCGGTTAGCAGGAAATTATCTGGGTTTTCGTGAATGTCATATTTTGCCGGATTGGCTTTTGATTTATGCTGTCGATAAGAAACAATTGATATTGACGGCTTCAAGAACGGGGACACATGCAGATTTATTCTCAAAATAAAATGCAAAGATTATAATAAAGCAGGGAGCCATCATGCCCCCTGCTTTTCCTTCCTCACAAACATCAGCCCGAACGTCCCCACGCCGCAGTTGCTTGACACGGTGGCGGATGCTTTCTGCAGAATCACTTGATCAAAGTGGATATATTTTTCCACTATCTCCACAATCTCGTCAATCTCCTTTACGCTGCAGCCCGCGTAAGTGACGAAAAGGATGCTGGTGTCGATCTGCCTGCTGTGCTGAAACAGCTTTCTAATATACTGCCTGACCACCCGGTGCATATTGCCGGATTCAATTCGCCACAGCTTTAAGCGGTTTCTGGACATGGACAGAACCGGGTGGAGGTTCAGCACGGTGCAAAGCCGGTGGACCGCGCCGCTTACCTTGCCGTTGCGGTAGAGGGTGGCGGTGCTTGGCACAAGGAAATTGGAGAAAACCCGTTCGCGGTATGCATCCAGCGCCTCGCAGATTTCGTCTACGTTTCGTCCTTCTTCGGCTAGTCTGGCGGCATAGAGCACCATGAGACCGTGACCGCTGCTGATATGGGCGGAGTCGATTACGGTGACATTATCGAAGGTTTTCGCCGCCTGGGTGGCGTTCGGATAAGCGCCGCTTAAGTCTGCCGTGGCGGTAATATGGATGACATGCTCCGCTTCGGCAAGCGTTTCCGCAAAGAAATATTCATACTCCGACGGCTCCGCCGTGGAGGAGTGGGAGTGGTTTCCCTCCTTTTGCAGATAGGCGAGCAGGCTGTCGGAGGAAATTTCAAAGAGGTCGCAGAAGCGTCCCTCATTCGTGTGCACATAGCAGTACATCAAGCGGATGTGGAACCGTTCGAGAAGGTCTTTGGGAAGGTCGCAGATACAGTCCGCCGTAAGCGCAATCTTTCGCTTGCGTGCGCTGCTTATCTGGTTTAAGCCTTCCATATCGTCTGTTTCGTTTTCGTCGTCCTGTGCCATATACTCAATCAGCGCGGGCGGCAGATATTTGAGCAGCCCCGCTTCTAAAAGCGGCGCGCTGATGGGCTTTGCCAGATAGCCGTCGAAGCCCATGTTCTGATAGACCTGTTCCGCGTCGGACATGACGTTAGCAGTCAGGGCAATCACGGGGGTTTTCTGGCAGAAGCCTTTTGTCTGGCTGCGGATGGCGCGCAGGGTGGCGGCGCCGTCCATATCCGGCATCATGTGGTCCATGAGAATGACATGGTATGTGCCCTCCGCCGTTTTCTTTAACGCTTCCCTGCCGCTTTCTGCCGTATCCACCTTTACCTTGGTATCGCGTAACAGTTTGACCGCCACCATCAGGTTCATGGAATTGTCGTCCACGACCAGAATGCGGGCGTCAGGAGCGATAAAGCTCTGTTTATAGCGGGAACGCTGGTTTAACTGCTTCTGGGCGGCAAAATTTATGACGCCGATGGGGCGCACATTGACGATGCGCTGCTGCAGTTCGACGGTAAAGACAGAGCCTTTGTGATAGACGCTGTCCACGGTGATTTTTCCGCCCATCATTTCGATAAGCTGTTTGGAAATATTGAGTCCGAGACCCGTTCCTTCAATGTTGCGGTTATCTGTTTCATCCACCCGCTTGAAGGAGCTGAAAAGATCGTCCAGACTTTCTTTGCGGATGCCCATGCCGGTGTCCTGCACGGAGATGCGCAGGAGAATTTGGTCAGCGGCGACACGTTCCCCTTTTGCGGAAAGGGTGACTGATCCGGATGAGGTGTACTTGACCGCATTAGTCAACATGTTGGTGACCACCTGCTTGATCCGCACCTCGTCTCCGTAGAGCATGGAGGGGATTTCGGGGTCGATATCCACTTTAAATTCCAGATTTTTCTGGTGCGCGCGGATCCAGATCAGATTCACCAAATCGCTGAACATGGAGCTGATTGCATATTGTGTCGGCACGATATCCATTTTGCCGGATTCTAACTTCGAGAGGTCGAGAATGTCGTTTATCGTGGTGAGCAGCATTTTGCTGGCATTCTGGATGTTGATGGCATTTTCCGCAATCTCGTCGGAGATATCTTCCCGGAGAATCATTTCGTTTAAGCCGATGATCGTGTTGATGGGCGTGCGGATCTCGTGGCTCATATTGGCAAAAAAGGTGTCCTTGGAGCGTGCTATCTGCTCCACCTCCCGCTTTTGCGCTTCCGCAAGCTGCTTTTCCTGTTCGTAGGTTCTGCTCTGGAGTTTTAAAACAATGCCGATAAACAGGCTGACACATATAAGCGCGATAAAGGAGTCCGAAAAGCTGTAGAACCGTGTCGAATCGGGAACCAGCTCCGGACGGTAGTAAGCGAACAGGTAGGTTCCCAGAAAGGCGAGGAGGGAGAGGGTCATCGCTATCCAAAAGTCCCGCCCCTCAAACAAAAGGAAAATATAAACAAGCCCCAGCACAAACCACACAGGCATACCGCTCTCGGTGCCGCCGCTGTTGATAAAGAGCGCGGGAAAGAAAATGACGTTGGTGCCGATGGCGAGAAGCCAGGAAGCTTTTTTGCTGTCGCCGTGCATCAGGGTCATGCGGATGGAAAGACCGGAGAGCACGCATATGGGCACCAGTGAGTATAAAACCCTGAGATCCGCGCCCGGAAGGACGAGGATGATGCCGATTACGGAGGAGGCGAACACCAAAAGCATTACCATCCGGTTGATTCTCTCCTTAAAAGCAAGCTGTCCGGGGAAAAAATTTTTGATAAAACGCTGTACTTTCTTTTTCATACGCTATTTTCCCATCCTTTCCAGAACCTCGGATGCGCCGAGAAAATCAAAATCCTGTGTCAGCTTTCGCAATTCGTCGGCAAGTCCGGCTAAGGAGGTGCCTTCATGACTGTAACCTGCAAGCTGTGTAAGAAGCGCCGGAAGCCCTTCGTTCTCAAAGGCTGACAGCTTTTCTTCGATCTGCGCAAGCAGGGCGGACAGGGCATCTTCGTCCACGGTACCGCCGGGGACATCCGTCGCCGGTTCGTCCGCAGCGGGTGCAGACGGCGACGCATTTTCCTGCGCCGCAGGGGACGACCCGGGTATCTTTGCATCTGTTTTTTTCGCATCCGGATAGACAAACACATTTCCGTTAAGCGCTTCTAACAGGCGCTCATGGTTTGCCATCATTGTCTCATGATGTTCCAGAATATAGTCAATCCGGTTTTCCTTGCCTGCCATTTCCAGCGCCTTTGCCATTTCCGACAATTCGCCCGCGCCGATGCCTTTGGCGTTGCCTTTCAGGGCATGGACGCAGATGACATAGTTTTTCCAGTCCTGCTCCTTAAAATAGCGCGCCAGATGCTCCCGGCGTTTTTCGCCCTCCGCATGGAAGATGGCAATGATTTCCCGGAAACCGTCCTCGTCCCCGCAGTAGGCGAGCGCCTGTTCCACATCCACGCCCGCTCTGGTCAGGAGAAGCTTTCCTCTGGCAGTGTCCGGCTCCTGTGTAACGGCGTAGCCGGGTGACGTGGCGGAAAGTTTTGGCTGCGAGGTGTTGACTAATTCGGTTCTCTGGACATCCGGATTATCTGCCGTCGTTCTTTGACCATTCAAATTTGCTGTTGCCGACGCGGTTTCCGCTGCCGACGTTTCACTGATGGTTTTCCCTTCCTCAACGGGAACCTGCATCTGGGAAGGGATATAGCGGCGCAGGATACGCTCCAGCACGCTCAGCTCGATGGGCTTGGCGATAAAGTCGTTGAAACCCTCCGAGATAAACATTTCCCGCGCGCCGCCGATGGCATTGGCGGTAAAGGCGATGACGGGAAGAGATTGGTAGTACGCGCCCGGTTTCTGGCGGATTTTATGCAGCGTTTCCACACCGTCCATCTCCGGCATCATGTGATCCAGAAAAACGCAGTCGAAATTCGGTGTATTCAGTTTTTCCAAAGCCTCCTGCCCGCTGCCGGCAAGGGTGACTTTAAGACGGTAGGGAAGCAGGAGTCTTGCCATAACCTTCAGGTTCATGGCGTTATCATCTACAATAAGCACATGTGCCTGCGGTGCAATGAATTTGTTATGTAAACTAGAATGCTGGTCTTCACCGTAGAGCACCTTCTGCCCGTTAAAGACTGCGGCGATGGACAGCACCGTAAAGGGTTTGTAAATGCGCAGCATATTTCCCTGTACGAGCAGATCCTGGTCGTAGTCTAAAAGAAGCACCACGTTCCTTTCCGTACAGAGATTATCAAAGAAAGT
The DNA here is from genome assembly GCA_910587715.1 of uncultured Lachnospiraceae bacterium. Taxonomy (GTDB): domain Bacteria; phylum Bacillota; class Clostridia; order Lachnospirales; family Lachnospiraceae; genus UBA3282. The sequence goes on from CAJUMV010000021.1 coordinate 29,700, forward strand.
GCGGTCCTCGTCATATTCTTCCCAGCCGATAAAGATGTGGGTGTAAGCCTCGCGCTCCATCCGGCGTTTCAGCTCGGGGAGATTCCTGCAGACGCGGAACGGAAAACCGAACTGCCCGGCAATGTGCTGGATGCAGCTTTCATAGCCTTCACGCACCACAGTGTAATCATATTTGTCCAGATTGATATAACAAGCCGCGAAGAGATTGCTCTTATCCTTGATGGAAACAATGGGCGTCTCATCCAGAACCTTCTGGGGGATCGTAAACTGAAACTCGCTGCCGGTGCCAGGTTCGCTTTCCACCGTCAGAAAGCCGCCCATACTGCGGATCAGAGCCTGCGTGATGGCAAGTCCCAGCCCTACACCGCCCGCTTCCCGGTTTCTCTTGGAATTGACCTGGCTGAAGCTTACGAAAATCTTTTCCATATCGGCGCGCTCGATACCGATGCCGGAATCCCGGACACTGACCTGCAGGTTGATGCCGTATTCCTCTTTGCGCCCCTTGATGCGCAGAATCACGCCGCCTTCTTTCGTAAATTTGATGGCGTTGCCGAGCAGGTTCATAACAATGCGCCGGAATTTCTGCTCGTCGCCCAAAAGATTGCTTGGCAGGTCGGCGTCGCAGTCCACGATCAGCTCCAGATGCCTGCCGTTATCCATGGTCATCGCCATATTGATGATATCGGTGATGGTGGAAGTGATATTATAGCTTTCCTCCGCCAGCGTAAGTTTCCCCGTCTCCAGCTCCGAAAAGTCTAAAATATTGCTGACTGTGGAGAGCAGATTTCTTCCGGCGGTCTGGATATCCACCACGTCCCGCCGCACGTTAAGCGGCAGGTATTCCTGTAAAATAGCTTCGCTCATACCGCATACCGCATTGATGGGCGTGCGGATTTCGTGGGAGACATTCACGAGAAAATCGTCTTTGCTGCGCTCCGCGACTTCCAGTTCCCGAATATTTTCAATCAAAAGCTCGTTTGCCGCCTGCCTGTTTTTCTGGATAATCCAGATGACGGCGGAAACCATATAGACGGAGAGGAATTGAACAGACAGCCGGAGAATTTCCTGAACGGAGTCCGCGGTGATGGTTCTGGCGATAAAACCATGATACAAAAAAAGAAAAAAGGGGATGACGAGCCCGGGATAGAGAATCTGCTGGATATTGAAAATGCTTAACAGGACGATAACGCCCGTCATGGTGACAAGCATGGCGGAGAAGCTGTCCGTAAACAGGGCAAAGAGAATAAACTCAGCCCAGCATGAGACGCAGATAAAATTTGCCCGGCGGGGGTGATCCCAATATTCCCGGAAATAGATAAACCAGCCGGAGATTGTCGGGAGAAAAAGAAGCTCCCTGATATAGATGCTCCAGCCGGAGAGCAGCCCGGTGGCAAAGGAAGCCACCGTGTAAATACTTAAAACAAAGAGCACGATGCGCTCCAGCCTTCTTTCGGTTCGTTCGGTCTTTAACTGTGAATTGTCCAAGGTAGTCAACGCTCCTCTCCCCACATGATGTATTAGGTAATTGCGAAACGCTGCACGGATTCTGTGGACGTTGTGCACATTGTATATTCCAACGCAGACCCGCTTCCGCTTCACAAAAAACGCAGCAGTACTAGACTCGAAAAAACCTCGTCAAGTGCTGGCGTCTTTTGAGAGTCCGCTTATGGATTATACAATATGTACAACGTATCAGGAACAAAGAAGCGTTTCGCAATTACCTACATTATGTATCCGTAATATGAAGCATCTCTTTTAACTGCGGCAGCATATCGATAAACACATCCAGAATCACCGGGTCGAACTGGGTGCCCCGACCCTCCGACATGATCTGTATGATCCGCTCGATGGGGCGGACGGGCGGTTTGTAGCACCGCTCTTCATAAAGCGCGTCAAATACGTCCGCAACCGCCATAATCCGCGCCGAGAGCGGGATGTTCACTTCGGTAAGTCCTGTCGGATACCCCGTGCCGTCCCAGCGTTCATGGTGGTAGAGGGCGATATCCTCGACCAGCCGCACATAATGCTCGTCCTCGATATCGCCGATGATGGTCTGGATGATTTTGCGGCTGTGGGTGGTGTGCAGCTTCATGGTCTCAAATTCTTCCGCGGTCAGCTTGCCGGGCTTTTGTAAAATGGCGTCAGGTATTTTGATTTTTCCCACATCATGCAGAGGCGCCGCCTTGCAGAGGTCTTCGATATAAGCGGGAGTGAGTTCTTCCGTGAAAAGCCCTCTCGAGAGCAGTTCGGTAGCTATCATTCTCACATAGGTCTGCGTGTTTTTTACATGCTTTCCGGTGCTGCCGTCACGGCTTTCAATCAGGTTCGCCATACCGATAATGACGGAATCCTGAATCCGTCCGAGCCGCTGGGCGCTTTCCGTGATTTTTTGCGCCTGAATGTTCACCATGGTCTCCAGCTTGTGACGGTACTGGTCAAGCTCGATCGTCTTGCTGACACGGCTTAACAGAATGTCCGGCACAAAGGGCTTCGTCACAAAGTCCATGGCGCCCATCTGAAAGCACTTGATTTCTGTTTCCGCCAGAGAATCCGCCGTCAGGAAAATCACGGGAATGGATTCGGTCTGTATGTCAGAGCGAAGCTTTTCCATTACCTCGAAACCGTCCATTTCCGGCATGTTGATATCTAAAAGAATCAGGTCGGGACGGTGGTTTTCCAGATATTTGAGAGCCGCTTCTCCGGAATTTGACGCGGCAATACGGTACTGCGGACCGAGAATCCGCTGGGCAAGCGACAGGTTGGTTTTGTCATCGTCCACCACGAGAATCACATTTTTCATACGGAATACTCCCTTTACAAATTTCTTCTTTTATTGTAAAACAATCCCGGTATAAAATCAAGAAACCGAAAATGCGAAAAACGCGAAAAAGAGGGAAGATATTAACAGGGGGAAGGGTTTGCTTAATGGAAGGAGTTTGTGGTATTATAAATAGTAAGATGCGGTGTAGCATTCTCCGCATGAATTTGCTCAATAAAGTGTTATGTAAACTATAATATACAAACAATTTACAGACAGAGGAACTATGGAAACAGGTAGCAAGAGTAAGATGCAGGACGAGAAAACAGCGGAAAAGAGGGCGCAGCAGACTCAGGAGCCGGACGGGATTCCAAAGAAGCTCTGGGTAGTCTATGAAAAGGCTTTTTTTTCGTTTGCGCCGGAGGAAAACCGCAGATTTACCAGAAGCACGGAGAAGCAGTTAGGGCAGTTAGAGCGGCGCATTCTCCGCAAGAGAAAGCAGGAAAACCATCAGGTGCTGGCGGATATGAAGGACCTGCACAAGAAGGTGGCGCAGGTCGGTTACACGGTCGTGCTTCGGGATACGAAATGGATGAAGAAATACCGCCGGATGGTGCGGCTTCTTGCCAGACTGGACATCACTTTCTTAAAGAGGATGGCTGCAGGGGCAGTTCCCGAGGATATCGCCGGGATGGAGAAGACGGCGGTGCTTCTTCGCGCGAAGTCCCTCTATGAAATTTACAAAAACGAGTACATGCAGTATCTGGTGGGACAACGGATTGAGGAGCTGATGGAAGCGGAGCCGGAAAAACAGTATCCGGAAGCGCGCGCCATGAAGCGGCGCTTTATCCTGCACATCGGTCCTACCAACAGCGGCAAGACTTACGAGGCATTACAGCGTCTCAAGCAGGCTTACCACGGCATCTATCTGGGACCGCTTCGTCTGCTGGCGTTAGAAGTTTACGACCGCATGATGACGGACGGCATTCCCTGCAATATGATTACCGGGGAAGAGACGATACGCACGCCCGGCAGTTTCGTGCAGGCTTCCACGGTGGAGATTCTGGACATCCGGGAGACATATGACATTGCCGTCATAGACGAGGCGCAGATGATGGCGGATGAAAACAGAGGCAGCTATTGGACGAGGGCAATTCTCGGCATCCGCGCGGAGGAAGTGCATGTGTGCTGCTCCGGCACGGCGGAGAAGCTGCTGACAGGAATGCTTAGGCGCTGCGGTGACGAATTTGAGATTGTACGCCACGAGCGGAACACGAAGCTTACGTTTATTCCCGAGCGTTTTGACATGTCGAAGGATGTGGAGCCGGGCGATGCGCTGATTGCTTTTTCCAAGAAAAATGTGCTGGCGATCGCGGCTTCTCTGGAGGGCAGAGGCATTCGTGCCAGCGTGATTTACGGAAACCTTCCGCCCCAGACGAGACAGGAGCAGGTACGCCTGTTTACCGAAGGAGTCAATCAGGTGGTGGTGGCGACGGACGCCATCGGCATGGGCATCAATCTGCCGATACGCCGGGTAGTTTTTATGAATACGACCAAGTTTGACGGCGTCGGAAAAAGACGGCTTCTGGCGGAGGAAATCCGGCAGATTGCGGGCAGGGCGGGGCGCTATGGCTTTTATGACACCGGCTATGTACAGTCCGCGATGGAGCCGGATTACGTGGGGAAAAAGCTCTCGGAGCCGCTTTATCCGCTGCGGCGTGCCAGAGTCGGCTTCCCGGAGATTCTTCTCGATATTGATATCGAGCTGGATGAAATCATAGAAGCGTGGGAAAAGACGGGCAATCCGCCCATGTACGATAAAATCTCCATGAAGGAGAGCGTGGATAAATACCGATATCTGCGGGATTACCGGAAGAAGATTACTTACATGGACGACAGGAAGCTGGTGCTTTCGCTGATTACCTGCCCTTTTGACGTAAAGGACAGGGAGGTGTTAAGGCTCTGGCTGCGTTACTGCGAAAATCCGGAAAAGCAGCAGAACTGTCCGATGCTGCCGAAAGATTTTTCGCTGGAAGGGCTGGAGTCCTATTATAAACAGCTTGACCTCTATACTCAGTTTGCCGCCAGAATGGACTGGGTGGTGGACAAGGAGGAGGTGGCGGCGAACAGGGAGTGGGCGCAGCATGAGATCGGAGAGCTCTTAAAGGATGACAAGGGGCAGTTTGAAAGAAAATGCCGTATCTGTGGCAGACCCCTTGCATGGAATGCCACATATCCGGTCTGCGACCGCTGTTACAGAAGAATAGAGAGAGAAAATGGTTAAGCTCAGGACTTTGCACTCGCTGCAAAGTCCGTGAGGACACGTGGATTGAGAGATGGAGCAGCTATGATTTACACCTACTATGCGGATGCGCGATGCCTTGACAACGAAACGTTGTTTCGGGAAAAGCTAAAACTGCTCTCCCCTTACAGGCAGCAGAAAATCGCGATTCTGCGCCATGAGAGGGACAAGAACAGAAGTCTGGCGGCGGGACTGCTTTTGGACCATGCGTTGGCGGCATTCGGCTTGCAGGAAAGAAGCGTGGAATATGAAATCGGCGAGTGGGGAAAGCCCGCTTTGAAATACCATCCCGAAATCTGTTTTTCCCTGTCCCATTCCGGTTCCTATGCCATCTGTACTATCGGGGACAAGCCGGTGGGAAACGACATCGAGCGCATCAGGGAAGGGCGGCTGAAAGTGGCGGACCGTTTTTTCGCGAAGGAGGAGCTTTCGTGGCTTTATGAGACGGAGAGGGAAGAGGGGCGGATGCAGCGGATGTTCCGTCTCTGGACGATGAAGGAGAGCTTTGTAAAAGCAATCGGCAGGGGCATGTCCCTTTCCCTGCAGGATTTTGTGATACATATGGACGGGGAATCGGGACGTGCCAGAGTGCGGCACAGCGTGGATGCAAAGTATTATCATCTAAGGGAGTATCGGGAGATTGCGGGGTACTGTACGGCGGTCTGTGTGCAGGACAGCGCGGACATTGCCTATAGTATGATACCGGTGGAGCTTTTCTGAAGGTCTGCGCAGTCCAGAGCGGTACTGCCATGAGCAGAGGCAGGCGGGCTGTGTTGTTTGGGAATTGAGATTTTGACAGTTCGGGGAAAGGAGACAGCAGGATGCGCGGAAAAAAGAGAATACGGATTGCGGCGGCGGTTATGGCAGCGCTTCTTACAGTTTATACCGTATTTGTCTATTTTCTCGTGAGCGCCGGCCTTGTGCCCTCCTTTATGGATAAGCTGAACGCTTTTGAGGATATCACAAGGAAATGCTACAGCGAGCAGGTGCAGACGGCGGATATTCAGGAAAACAGGACGAAGCTTCTTACCGATACGGAGGAATGGCTGAAAAATACGAAGCGCAGAAAGGTACAGGTGCGGACGGCGGACGGGTATTTACTTACTGCGGCGGAGTTTCCGGCGCAGGCGACGGACGAGGGAAGTGCGGAAAATTTGGAAAGCACAGGCGATAAATGGGCGCTTCTCCTGCACGGCTACACGGGCTGGAAGGAAGAAATGTACCAGTTTGCCTGCTGGTATCACAGGCAGGGCTATTCCGTGCTCGTACCCGATTTAAGATGCCAGGGGGAAAGCGAGGGGGATTTCATCGGCATGGGCTGGACAGACCACTACGACTGTGAACTCTGGATTGCGCATATTTTGGAGCAGGCGCCGGAGGCGCAGATTGTGCTGCACGGACAGTCCATGGGCGCGGCGACGGCGCTTATTTTGGCAGGGTCCCCGGAGGTTTCCGGGCACATTAAGGCGGTGGTTTCCGACAGCGCTTACACGTCAGGGTACGAGATGTTCGGCGATAAAATTACGGAGTGGTTTCATCTGCCCGCCGCGCCTTTTGTGGATTCGGCATGTGTGATGTTAAGACTGCGGGGCGGTTATAACTTAAAAGACGCTTCCCCTTTACGGGCGGTCAAGGCAAGCGGCATTCCCACACTCTTTATCCATGGGGACGAGGATCGGATGATAGATGTAAACATGTCGTACGAGCTGTTTGCCGCGGCGGCGTGCGAGAAGGAGCTATTTATCGTGGAAGGCGCGGGCCACGCGCAGGCGCAGGACAAGGCGCCCGATGATTATTACGGGAGAATCGGGGCGTTTTTGGACAGATATTTATAGAAAAAGAAGTAGTGCGCCGGAACTATCTGTGTTACACTAAATATATGGAGTTTGGGAAATTTTGGGGATTACGGGAAGGTAGTGTGATTATGGGTAATGGAAGAAATAGGATGATGAGAAGGACCGCCCTGCTGCTTGCGATAGTCGTGCTTGGGGCGGCTTTTGCTTTTTCCGCAAGGATGAATGTGGTGCAGGGCGCGGAAAAACGCACGGTGCGCGTGAGCTTTTTCCCCATGGACGGTTATCACGAGACGCTGTCTGACGGCACACTTTCCGGGATGGATGTGGAATATCTCGAAAATCTTTGTGATTATGTAAACTGGAATGTGGAATATGTACCCTGTGAAAGCTGGGATGAGGCACTGCGGATGTTAGCGGACAAAGAGGTGGATTTGGTGGGCAGCGCCCAGTATTCCGCCGAGCGCGCGAAAGTTTACAAATACGCGGATATCGCTAACGGTTACACGTTCGGCGCCATAGCCGTGAAGGGGGACAGCACGCTTGCCTATGAGGATTTTGACGCCATGAAGGACATCACCTACGGCGTGGTGGGCACTTATGTCAGGAAACAGGAATTTCTGGAGTATCTGAAAGGGCATGGCATCGAGAATCCCCGGGTGCGGGAATATGAGAGCACGGCGGTTCTGCAGGGCGCGCTCTCGGTGGGGGAAATCGATGCGCTGGTGCACTCACTCACGGAAATCAGGGAAGGGCAGCGGATCATCGGTCGTTTTGCGCCGATGCCCATTTATTATATTACCTATCCCGGAAACGAGGATTTGCTGCGGGAACTGAATCAGGGCATCGCGGATGTAAAGATGAACCGTCCGGAACTTGAAAATGAGCTGATGGTGAAATATTACGACAGCCGGCTGGATCACACCGTTCTTCTGACGGGGGAGGAGCTGGATTACATCCGGAAAAATGAAGGGTTAAAGGTGGGCTATCTGGACGGTTACTATCCTTTCTCCTATGAGGATGAGGAGGGCGTATACAAAGGGCTTGCGCCGCAGATGCTGGGGGAGGTGTCCGTGAGTACGGGACTTACTTTTTCCTATGTCAGGATGCAGGACATGGACGAGGCGAAACAGGCGCTCGCGGACGGCAGTATCGATATCATTGCTTACTGCGGGGAACGCTCGGGAAACGGTAAGCAGGCAGGCTTTGCTCTGACAAAGGCTTACGCGCAGGTGCCCCGTGTGCTGATTACCAAGAGCGGCGGCAGGACCGAGGAGTTTGGAACGCTGGCGGTGACGGAGGAGAATCTTACGGAAGAGGGCGGTGTCGCCTTCGCGGGGGAACAGACGAAGCTTTTGATTCTGGAAAGCCCCAAGGAATGCCTGCAGGCGGTGCGCGCGGGGAAGGCAGAGGCAGCTCTGTGCGACGGTTATCTGGCGGAGTATCTCTTAGGCTCCCAGCTCGGGTTCGGGCAGCTTGAGATTCACACGGTTTTGAGCGATGTACACGATATTCGCATGGCAGCCCGGACGGACGAGGATTCGCTGCTTCTAGGCATTTTGAATAAGGAGCTTTTGGAGGTCACCGACAAATCGGTCAACGACTACATGCTGCAGGATAATTTTTATTCCCGAATGAGCGTGGACGGTTTTATCAGGGACCACAGCATCGTGATTATTCTGGTGCTGCTTGCGGCGGCGGCGCTTGCCATTTTCGTACTGTACCGTATGCTGGAGAACAGCAGGCGGCTGCAGAAACTGATGTACAAAGATTCTGATTTTAATATATGGAATATCAACTATCTAAAATACAGGGCATCCCTGATACTGGATACGGCTGCGGACAAAAAGTATGCCATCGTGTACACGGATATCTGCCAGTTCAAGAGCTACAACGCGCTTTACGGCTGGAATGCGGGACAGCGGCTTTTAGAGCTTACCATAGAGGTTATGTCCGGGGAGGTCGGCGAGAGCGAGCTTTATGCCAGAAGCTACGGCAGCCACTTCGTGCTTTTTGTGCAGTATGAGGATATGTCTTCTCTGACAAAGCGCATGATGGCAATGGCGGACAAAATTTCCGACCACATCCATGATAAGGAAGGAATCCGCATGACGCAGGCGATGGGCATCTGCGCGGTGGAAAAGGGCGATACGGATATCCAGCTTGCTCTTTCTTATGCGATTCAGGCGGTAGACCCCTTAAAGGACAGCCACAGCAACGTCATCAGCATTTACGACGACGAGCTGCGCAAGAAGCTGCGGGAGCAGCACGAGCGGGAAAAGCTGCTCGATTCGGTGGATTTTCAAAAAGATTTCGTGGCATACTATCAGGCGAAGGTGGATATCCGCGACGAACGCGTGGTGGGAGCGGAAGCGCTGGTGCGATTCAAAGACCCTTCCGCGAACGGCGCCATCCGCGCGCCCGGTTTCTTTGTGCCTTATTATGAGCAGACGGGCAGGATTACAGAGATTGATTTCTTCGTGATGGAGAGCGTCTGTAAGATGCTGCGCAGGCGGCTCGACGCGGGACTTGCGGTGGTGCCCGTGTCCTGTAATTTCTCAAGGTCGCACTTTGTGAGGGACGGCTTCCCGGAGCGGTTTGTGTCCGTGATCGAAAAGTATCAGGTGCCCAAGGAGTTGATCGAGGTGGAGATTACGGAGACGCTTGTGGTGGAGGAGATGCAGCAGCAGAAGGTGAAAGAGAACGTGGCGATTTTGAAAGATAAGGGCGTGCATCTTTCCATCGACGATTTCGGCTCCGGCTATTCGTCGCTTGGCGTGTTCGAGCAGATACCCGCATCGGTCATCAAGCTGGACCGCTCCTTCCTGTTAAACAATGAGAACCGGACGAGACAGGTGCAGATTATGAAAAATATCGTAAATCTGGCGCGCGATCTGGAAGCGCAGGTGGTATGCGAGGGCGTGGAGACCGAGGGAGATACCGAACTGATGATGGAAATCGGCGCGTATGTGGCGCAGGGTTACCGCTATTGCAAGCCCGTGCCGGAGGAAGTGTTTGAGGAAATGATTGTATGAGGAAGAAAACAATGACCGTGCTGTGTCTGTTGGCGGCGTTTTTGTGCTTTCTATATTGTTTTATTGTGTTCCGTATCAGGTCCGGGAGCCGTTTTTATCTGATTTGGGCGCTCGGCGGGGTGTTTTTTATCGGTCTGGCGCTGATGATACGATTTGACTTATGGAGTCAATTTCCGTTAAAGCTGCGGAGAATCATCGTCTGTCTGCTTGCTGTGGGCGTGGTTCTTTTCGTGGTGGCGGAGGGCTGTATCTTTGCCCATTACCGGGATAAAGGCAGACCGGATCTCGATTACATTATCGTGCTGGGCGCGCAGATGAAGCCCGCCGGTCCGAGCGTGGTACTCAAGTTCCGGCTGGACGCGGCTTACGACTATCTTGTCGCGAACGAGAATACGCTCTGCGTGGTGAGCGGCGGACAGGGAGCGAACGAGCCGTGCAGCGAGGCGGAGGGCATGTATGCTTATCTGGTGGAGCGTGGAATTGCGCCGGAGCGAATCCTGATGGAGGACAAGTCCACGGACACGTCGGAAAATATCGCGTTCAGCGCGGCGCTGATCGGCGGCACGGACAAGGATGTGGGGATCGTCACCAACAACTTCCATGTGTTCCGGGGCGTGATGCTTGCCAGACATGCGGGGTTTGAGGATGCGTGTGGTATTTCCGCGAGGTCGAATATTTATTTTCAGCCCAATAATCTGGTGCGGGAGTTTTTCGGGATTATGAAGGATCTGGTGTGCGGAAACTTAATTTAAAAGGGTGGATTGTGTGGTGTAAAGAACTTGACTTGCAGTAGAGGGAACGGTTAGAATAGAACAAGTACAGATGAAGCAAGCGTATGATAAACTTGGAGATAGATTGTGGAGAGACAGAGGAGAAAATGCAGGAGAATAGCGGGACTGGCGGCGGTTTTGCTCTGTGTCCTTCTGGCGGGGTGCGGGAAGGATGCGGCGCCCAGCTATACGAAACAGGGCATGGATGCCGTGGCGGCGCTCGATTATGAGAAAGCGCTTACCCTTTTTCAGACAGCGGAGGAAAACGGGGAAGAGAAACGGCTGCTTTATCGGGGGATGGGGCTCGCCTATCTGGGAAAGACGGATTATGAAGCGGCAATCACCTATTTGGAGGCGGCTCTGCGGCTGGGAAGCGGCAGGGTGGAAAATCTGGATTTTGACATCAATTATTATCTGGCAACGGCATATTATAAGAATGGGCGGATGCAGGATGCGGTGAAGGTTTATGACGCGATTCTGGGACTGCGGCCGGAGGAGACGAATGCTTATTACCTGAGAGGGTGTGTGAAGCTGGCAGAAGGGAATTTTGAGGCGGCGCAGGCGGATTTTGACACGGCGGTCAGTCAGGACCCGAAAAACTATGACCGCATGATACGCATTTATATGGTGCTGGAAGAGTACGGCTACAAGGATGCGGGACAGATTTATCTGCAAAACGCCATGAAGGAAAACGAGAAGTCCATTTCCGACTACGACATGGGGCGTATCTGTTATTATATGGGAGATTACGAGAATGCCAGAAGCTTTTTGGAGCGGCTTAAGACTGCTACGGATTATGGTGCGGCGCTCTATCTCGGCAGAACCTATGAAGCGCTCGGGGATTATAATTATGCGGCGAGCATTTACGCGGGCTATACGGAGTATGACCAGACGAAGGCGGAGATTTATAACCAGCTCGGACTGTGCCGTATGCAGCTTGGGGAATACCAGAGTGCGCTCGACGCATTTCAGACGGGGATGAATATCGAGGGAAACGATATGATGCAGACCCTGAAATTCAATGAGATTGTTACCTATGAGTATATGGGCGATTACAAGACGGCGGCGGCGCTGATGAACAGTTATCTGCGCAGTTATCCGGATGATACGACGGCGAAACGGGAGTACGAGTTTTTGCAGACCAGATAACCATATTATATTTATATATAATTATAAATAGAAGAATCAGGAAGGGAGAGATATATTATGAAGAATACTTATTTGCGTGTGAAAGGCATTATCAAAAAGAAGGATACCTATCTGCTCTTAAAGAGATGGGTGGACGATCGCATTCCCGATCCTTTTGTGTGGGAGTTTATCGATGCGGAAGTGCCCCACGGCGAGGCGCCCGATGAGACGATGCTGAATGCGATCACGGAGCTTTTGTCCATAAGTGGCAAGATTGAAAAGGTGGAGTATACCTGGTCCCAGCTTCTCGGCGAGACCCACTGTGTGGGCATTGCATATATCTGCTCCATTCCGGAGGAGGAGGAAGCCAATATTGTTCTGTCTGAGGACTACGGCAGCTACGAGTGGGTGAAGAGGAAAGATTTCCCGAAATATATTGAGAATCAGTATGTGCTGAAGGACTTGGAGGGCAAGAAGCTGTGATTAATGTACTGACAGAGAAGATTAAGAAGCTGGAAGCGCCTATCGTGGTGGGACTTGACCCGACCATGAAGTTTGTGCCCGAACATATCAAAAAGCAGGCTTTTGCCGAGTACGGGGAGACAACGAAAGGCGCGGCGGAAGCAATCTGGCTTTTCAATAAGGGAATCGTGGACGCGGTGTGCGACCTCGTTCCGGCGGTAAAGCCGCAGATCGCCATGTATGAGCAGTTCGGCGTGGAGGGTATGCACGCTTTTCAGAAGACAGTCGCTTACTGTAAGGAAAAAGGTCTTGTCGTAATCGGCGATATCAAGCGCGGTGATATCGGCTCCACCTCCGAGGCATACGCGGTGGGGCATCTGGGGCAGGTGCGGGTCGGGGAGACCATGTGCCGCGGCTTTGAAGAGGATTTTGCCACAGTCAATCCGTACCTCGGTTCTGACGGCGTGAAACCCTTTATCGAGGTTTGTAAGCAGGAGAAGAAGGGTCTCTTTATTCTTGTAAAGACTTCCAATCCGAGCAGCGGCGAGTTTCAGGACCGTCTCGTGCTGCCGGAGGGAAGCGCGGACGCGTCGAAGGCGAGACCGCTCTATGAGGTTGTCGGTGAGAAGGTCGCCGAGTGGGCGGCAGAGCATATGGGCGATTCGTATAGCTATATCGGCGCGGTGGTGGGCGCGACCTACCCGGAGATGGGAAAGATTTTGAGACAGATTATGCCGAAATCCTATATTTTGGTGCCCGGTTATGGCGCGCAGGGCGGCAAGGGAAAGGATCTGAAACACTTTTTCAACGAGGACGGTCTGGGCGCCATCGTCAATTCTTCCAGAGGCATTATTGCAGCTTACCAGCAGGAGGCTTACGCCAAGTACGGGGCGGAGAATTTTGCGGATGCGTCGCGGGCGGCGGTGCTCGCTATGAAGGAAGATATCATGGCGGGAATTTTTTCATAGCATTCTATTTTCGTATATTTTGTAAAAAAAGACGGCATACTATCCTTAAACATGTAAGAAAGGATTGTATGCCGTTATGTTAGGAAAGCAGAGCATTCAGTTTGAGAAGAAACCGTACATCATAAGCAGCGCCTCCATTGTGGGCAGCAAGGAAGCGGAGGGTCCCATGGGGGCGCTTTTTGATAAAGTCGGCTATGACGACAGCTTTGGCGCGGAAAATTGGGAGGAGGCGGAGAGCCGTCTGCAGAAGGAGGCGCTGGAGATAGCGCTGTCGAAAGCGGGGCTGACCAAGCAGGATATTCAGATGGTGTTTGCGGGCGATCTGCTGGGGCAGTCCATCGCCAGCAGCTTCGGGTTAGCCGGGTATCAGCTTCCCCATGTGGGGCTTTACGGCGCCTGTTCCACCTGCGGGCTGTCCTTAAGCATGGGCGGTGCGGTGGTTTCCGCGGGATTTGCCGACAAGGCGGCATGCATCACTTCCAGCCATTTTGCCAGTGCGGAGAAGGAGTTTCGGTTTCCACTTTCTTACGGCAACCAGAGACCGAGGTCGGCAACGTGGACGGTGACGGGCAGCGGCGCGTTCCTCGTCTCGTCACAGCCGGGAAAACAGACCCGTGCCGTGATGGAGGGCGTGACCATCGGTAAGATTGTGGATTACGGTATCAAGGATTCCATGAATATGGGCGCGTGCATGGCGCCAGCGGCGGCAGATACGATTGCGCAGAATCTGGAGGATTTCGGCAGGGAGCCGAAAGATTACGATAAGATTATCACCGGCGATTTGGGAGAGGTGGGACAGCAGCTTTTGTTTGACCTGCTGGCGGAGAAACAGATTGACATCAGCAGACAGCATATGGACTGCGGCATTGAGATTTACGACGGCGAGAAGCAGCACACGGACGCGGGCGGCTCCGGCTGCGGGTGCAGTGCGGTGGTGCTGTCGGCGTATGTGCTGAAAAAGATTGAGGAAGGCATCTGGAAGAGAGTGCTCTTCCTGCCTACCGGGGCTCTCCTTTCTAAGACCAGCTTCAACGAGGGGCAGACGATTCCGGGCATTGCGCATGGGGTGGTGCTGGAACAGTATCGGGGGTAAGGGAAGGTAGAAAATTGGAAAGACCAAGCATAGAACGGTCTTTCTGCTCGTTTTTTTCACAATTAATTTTCGCTTTTTTGAGAAAAATAGGTTGCTAAAAAAAGAAAGTCTGATATAATATACAATATGTGAAAAAATATATTATTTGATTTCATCGTAGAAGTGAAAATTAATTGGAATGGGGAAAACGGATGCGTTTAAAAGATTGGGCATTTCTGGGCAACTATGAGTTTTTTACCAATAAGCTGCAGGTGTTAGCTACTAATGACCTACCGCCGGAAAAATGGAGTTATGCAGGGAAAAATGATTTTGGAATTTTGAAAAATTATTTGTATTTTACTTTTGAAAAATTGTGGAGAGAGTACGATGGCGTTGAGGGAGAAGAAAAGAAACATTTTATTTATATGGATGAGCAGATAGCTTGCTTTAATACGGGACTATATGATAAAATATGGCAGCCCATATATTTTTACTGTATAAAAAATCCAATAGTAGGATTTCAGGAATGGAGATTTACTTCATTTTATAACAGTTATACTATAAAATATGCAGATATACCAAACACAGCTGTTTCAGCTTTGCAGAGGGCAAGCTATTTTAATGATCCGAGCGCATTAATTTACAATATAAAATTGGACATAATTCCACAGTGGGATCATATTTTATACGATGAAGAAAATTTTTTAAGAATACCTGAACAATTACGGGCTAATGGCAAAGAATTTTGCCAAAATTTAATTGATGGAGCAATTGCTTCAGTAAAGAAGCGTATTGAAGCTAATTACAAAACAGTTGTTCCGCAATTATACAATGATAAAATACAGCTTTTGGCTCCGTTATATCTGACAAACCCGGATAAACCGGATTTGGCTCTGGTTTTATCTTTGAATGACGATAAAACTGTATATTATGGACATACATGCCTTACAACAGAGATGGCATATAATAATGCAAGATTAATTGCCAGACCAGATAGTTATTGGCTTCAACCTTAAAATTATGTTGATTTTTTAGAAAAAGGCGGGTATACTATATTACGGTAGATAACTTTTATTGTTTTTGTTATTTGTTAGGTTTGTTTTTTTGTTAGTTTTTGCATAGTGTTATGGTTTGGGCAATAATCCTATTGGATTATTGCCCTTATGTTTAATATAAATAATGTTATGTAAACTAAAACATACAAAGTATACCAAAAAATGAACAATCTATACCATTCTCGCTAAAAAAAAGGTCGGCTGTGGTATGATTAATTATTAAATTGTCTATTAATGTCTACAAAAAGAGAATTAGGGAAAGGGGTACATGATGACAATCGAAAAGAAGGAAAACGGAAATGAAATCACGCTGATTCCTGCCGGGAGACTTGACACCACCACCGCGCCCCAGTTAGAAGCGGAAATCAATGCATGTACTGCGAGCGCAGAGACACAGAAGCTGATGCTGGATTTTAAAGACTTGGAATATCTTTCTTCCGCGGGTCTGCGGATTCTTTTGACGGCGCACAAGGCATTTATGAAACGGAAAGGCGGAATGACCATCTGCCATGTCAACGAGACGATTCGGGAGGTCTTCGAGGTTACGGGATTCCTGGATATTCTCAACATAGAAGAATAGTAATTGTTTGGCACAGGAATATGCATTGACTGCATATTCCGTAAGAAAGCATAAATTTTACAAGAGCAGGTCCTATCAGTGAAGCTGATTTATAATGGGCTTGCGGGGTAACTGTGAAGGTACTGAACAGTTACGAATAGAGGGAGCGGCGTATGAAGGAGCTAACGGTTGAAGCAACAGTGGAGAGCATTCCGGTTATTACAGAATTTGTGGACGAGCAGCTCGAGCAGTTCGACTGCCCGATGAAGGCGCAGGCGCAGATTGATATTGCCATAGACGAGCTGTTCAGCAACATTGTTCACTATGCGTATCATCCCGGGACAGGACCGGCGACGGTGCGTGTGGAGGTTGTGGAGGAGCCGCTTTCCGTGGTCATTACCTTTATCGACCAGGGGGTGCCTTACGACCCGTTGGCAAAAGAAGATCCAGACGTGACGCTGTCCGCGGAAGAGCGGGATATCGGCGGACTCGGCATTTATATTGTAAAGAAAAATATGAACGAAATTACTTACGAGTATAAGGATGGAAAAAATATCCTGAAAATACGCAAAGAGATATAGCGCATATGCCGGAACAATGGGAGCACAAGGATTTATACAGGGAAATCGTAACCACCGCGCAGGAGGGCATGATGGTAATCGGCATGAACGGAAAGATTGTCATGCTGAATCTGGCGGCGGAGCAGATGCTTGGGCTGACACAGGAGGATATCGGCAATTCTTTTGTCAACGTATTTCTGACAAGGGAGGGGACGGACGACTTTACCGAAGCCATTCTTGACACGATTTATGAAAAAGGCAAGGTAAGCAATATGCCGGTTGATTATCTTCTGGAAGGAAAGAAGAGAAACCTGTCGCTGACCACAAGCTACATACGAAACGAGGGCGAAAAGTCGGTCGTTGTGGTGATCAATGATGTGACGGAGCTAAACGAGCTGCGCGACGCGCAGACTGCGTTAGACCGCATACAAAAGCTGAATCGGGAATATGAGAAAGCGAAGGACGAAGCGGTCAGGGCAAACGAGGCGAAGAGTCTTTTCCTCTCCAACATGTCCCACGAAATCCGGACGCCTATCAACGCGGTGCTCGGCATGAACGAGATGATCCTCAGGGAGTGCACGGACAAGCAGATTCTTTCCTATGCGGCTAATATCCGCAGTTCCGGAAAAACGCTCCTGTTTCTCATCAATGACATATTGGATATGTCGAAAATCGAGTCCGGCAAGATGGAGATTGTCCGGGTGGAGTACGCGCCGGAAAATGTGATGATGGATTTGTGGAACGTGATTTTTCTGCGGGCGCAGGAAAAAGGACTCAGTATCCGTTTTTCGCTGGATGAGACGCTGCCGAGAGAACTGTACGGAGACGATGTTAGAATCAAGCAGATTGTGACGAATTTATTGACTAATGCAGTCAAGTACACGCCGCAGGGCGGCATCGAGATGAACGTGGCGTATGAGAGACGGACCGGGGAGGAGATTTCGCTCATCATTTCGGTAAAGGACACGGGCATGGGCATCCGCAAGGAGGACATGGGAAAGCTCTTTGAAAATTTCCAGAGACTTGACGAGGAGAAAAACCGTAATATCGAAGGAACCGGACTAGGCATGAATATCACCATGTCGCTTTTAAAGCTGATGGATGGGGATATGAAGGTGGAGAGCGAATACGGGAAAGGTTCCAATTTTACGGTCACGATTCCGCAGAGAATTGTTTGCGATGAACCGACAGGGGATTTTGAGACGATCAGAAGCAGGCGGGAGCAGAATCTTTCGCAGAAACGGCAGACCTTCGAGGCGCCGGAGGCACGCGTGCTTGTGGTGGATGACAACAGCATGAACCTTACCGTATTCCAGTCGCTGTTAAAGCGCACGAAGATGAAGATTACCACGGCGGATTCGGGGAAGAAATGTCTGGAACTGGTGAAAAAGGAGCCGTACCACATCATATTTATGGATCATATGATGCCGGAAATGGACGGCATTGAGACGCTCCACGAGATACAGAAGCTGACGGACTTTCCCAATCAGGATACGCCGGTCATTGTACTGACCGCAAACGTGCTGCCCGGGGCGAGAGAAGGGTATCTGAGGGAGGGCTTTGTCGATTTCCTGACGAAGCCCATTGACGGCGACCTGCTGGAGCAGACGTGCGCGAAATATCTGCCGCCGGAGCTGGTGAATGATGCGGATTCAGACGGGCAGGAGAAGGAAGAGGGAATTGCGCAGGCAGATTACGAAGCCTTTTTGGAGGAGGGCATTTCTCTGGAAAACGGCATGAAGTACGCAAAGAACGATTTGGACATGTATCTGGAGCTTGTGCGGCTGTTTGTCAGGGAACAGGGCAAACAGGAGGATATGCGGCGGTTTCTCGCTGACGGAAACATGCCGGATTATGCGATTCTGGTGCACGGTTTGAAGGGAAATGCGAGGACGCTCGGTGCGGAACGGCTTGCGGATATGGCGTTTGCACATGAGAAGCAGAGCAAGGCGGGAAACGCCGTCTATGTGAATGCACATTTTGAAGAATTGGTTCTGCTCTGGGACAGGACGCTCATGGGCTTTCAGGGATTGTTGGAAAACTATGGCGCAGAGGAAGAGGAAAAATATCAGGCGGTGGAAGGCGGTGAGATACTGCCGCTGTCGAAAAGCGACTTTGAGACCGTGGCGGCGCTTCTGGACGATTTTGAGACCAGTCAGGCGGTAGAGCAGCTGAAAGCGTGGATGGCACATCCGCTTAAGCCTGATATGCATGAACGCATCAGGGATGTGCTGACTGCGTTGGAGGATGAATTTGACGAGGATAAGGCGATAGCCTTACTGAGAGAAAACAGGATAGACTAAAAGCGCAGAAATGTGGTGGAAGATGGTATTTAACAAGAAAAACATCGTGGCGGTGGATGACAGCGGCATTGTCCTGAAAATGCTGATTAAGGTGCTGGGCGAAAAGTATGATCTGCACGTGTTTAACGGCGGCAGACGGGCGCTCCAGTTTTTAAAGGATAGAACGCCCGACCTGATTATTCTGGATATCGACATGCCGGAAATCAATGGGTACGAAATGCTTAAGATGATTAAGGAGAAGGAGCATCTGCAGGATGTGCCGGTTATTTTCCTGACCTCCAACAACGACAGAAATCATGTGGTCAGGGCAGTGGCGGGCGGCGCGAAGGACTATGTGGTGAAGCCCATCGACGAGGAAATCCTGATGGAAAAAGTACATGCAGCGCTGGATGATTCGCCCGCGGATGAATCCCTCAATTGGAATAATCTCTAAACCGTTCGCGGACTGTCCAGCTTTTTTAAGTAGGATACGCAGAGCATGGTAATATCGTCGAACTGCGGGGCTTCTCCCACAAAGGCATCTATGTCAGCCTTCACGGTGGGCAGAAGTTCCGCAGGTTTTTTATCGGTATTTTTCACAAGCACTTCGGAAAGACGCTCCATGCCGTAAAGCTCGTGCGCCGCGTTAGTTGCCTCGGTCACGCCGTCCGTATACTGGAATATTTTGTCTCCCGGTGAAAGCTGTATGCTGCCGCTCTGGTACACCATATCTTCCATGCCCGCCAGCACGAAGCCGGGGCGCAGCTTATGGGCTTCGTAGACGCTGCCCGCTTTGGCGATAAAGGGCATCTCGTGTCCCGCGTTGACGAAAGTAAATTCCCCGGTCACAAGGTCAAGAACGCCCTCGAAAGCGGTGATGAAAAGCCCTTCGTTGTTGGAGCGGCACAGCAGCTCGTTGACTTCCGAAAAGACTTCGCCCAAATCGACGCCGGGTTTGGTGTGGTCGTTAATCAGCGTCTTGCCGATTACCATAAAGAGGGCAGCGGGAACGCCTTTTCCCGATACGTCGGCAATCACAATGGCGAGGTGCGTCTCGTCCACCATAAAGAAATCGTAGAAATCGCCGCCCACTTCCTTAGCGGGGTTCATGGTGGCGTAAATATCAAACTCGGGGCGCTCCGGAAAAGCGGGGAAAATACAGGGCAGCATATCCGCCTGAATCCGGGTCGCCACGTCAAGCTCTGTGGAAATGCGCTGCCGCTCTTCGCTGTCCTTTATCTGCCGCTCCAGAAGACGCCTTGTCCTTGCGGCAATGGTGGTACAGATGGAAGAGATACCAAGCAGGATCAGGGCGCGGGGAACTACGAAAAAGAGGGTGGCTTCAAACAGCATTTTACCAGTGATAACCCGTTTTGCGATATCGGGCTCAGTGATCATCAGGTTCAGGTCGCCTTCCCCGATGTACATGCCAAGATAGATGGAGGCGGAAAAAAGTACCCACGACGCCACAAGCGTAAGCCTTGTCAGATTTTTACTATAATAATGGCAGCTTAAGACGATAGGTACCGCCCAGGCGAGCACACCGTGCTTTGGCATGGCGCTCGACAGGATAAAGATGCTGATGATGCCACAGACGACAATGGCGTATTTCAGCCATGAGGGTGTACCGTTCGTAACCTTGCAAAGAAGCGTCGGTATCAGGAAAAACAGGATGGTGAAGGGCATACCTATGTTCATGATCATAGGCGGAATGATAAAGAGGCCTATGATATTAAAAAGCCATGCCAGAGCGCCCACGCCCGCGCATACGGCAAGGCATTTGGCGGCGTAGCGGTTGGCTTCGGTCTCGTTTTCTAAAAGCGCCTGCCACTGTGTATCGTTGTTTGCATTGGTTTTCTTTTTCTCTTTTTGTTTACGCATCCGGAACCTCATTTGTTTTTTACTTCTATCTATTATAACATGTTGGAATGTGCTTCGATTTGCAAAGTATACCGGAAAAAGTACAATCTGTACCGCCGGGGAGCGGGAGGTTGGAAAAACGGGGTGGCAGTCTGTCTCCGTATGTGGTAGACTTATCTGGTATGGATTTGGTGTTTACAAAAGAGGAACATCTGTCTGACACGCGGCTATCTGTTTAAGAAGGAAGTGAGGATCGGCATGAGGGAAATGGAGTTTAAGATGGAGCGCCCGGGGCTTCTCAAGGAGGGCGACCGGGTGACGGTGACCGAGGGCGTTCTTCCGAGCAATTATTATTATACGATAGACCCGTCACTTGCCATGTCCGGTAATTTCCCGTTTCGGGAGCGGATGCTTGAGCGGGAGGGCGTGGTGACGGAGGTCATTGAAAATGCCAGAGGGTTTTATGTGAAAGCAAGATTTGAACGTGAGAAGAACTTCTAGCCACTCACAGCAAAGGCTGTTTCGTGGAGAAGTTCTAAGTCTCACGTAGGAGAATGCCTGAAATGCGGCATTCTCCGCAGAATATAAAATTGTAAAGGAAGGAGAAGAATATTATGTTAACTAAGGTATCAACAGACAAAGCTCCGGCGGCAATCGGACCTTATTCTCAGGGAATCATCGCGGGGGATTTTCTCTTTGCGTCGGGACAGATTCCGATTAACCCTGCCACGGGAGAAATTGAGGGCAAGGATGTGACGGAGCAGGCGGAACAGGCGATGAAGAACGTGGGCGCGATTCTGGCGGAGGCAGGCACGGACTATACAAAGGTGGTAAAGACAACCTGTTTTCTGGCGGAGATGACGGATTTTGCCGCGTTTAACGCGGTGTATGAAAAGTATTTCACCGAGAAGCCCGCAAGAAGCTGCGTGGCGGTGAAGCAGCTCCCGAAGGACGTGCTCTGCGAGGTGGAGGTTTTGGCGTACTTGAAGTAGAGAAATCATCTGCGCAGAATGATAGTTTACATAATGCGCATCCCTACATTGTGCAAAATTGGATGATTTACATAATTTAAGGAAGGTTTACATAAGCCATGAACAAAAACAACATCATATTGATTGGTATGCCCGGCGCGGGCAAGAGCACAGTCGGCGTGGTTCTGGCGAAGAAGTTGGGTTACGGCTTTGTGGACGCGGATCTGGTGATCCAGAGCTGGGAGGGAAAGCTTCTGCACGAGATTATAGAGGAACGGGGTGTGGAAGGTTTCTGGGCGCTGGAGGAAACGGTGGGTGAATCCATAGAGAGCGAACGGACGGTGATTGCCACCGGGGGCAGTGCAATATACGGCGAGAATGCGATGGCGCATTATAAGCAGCTCGGCACGGTGGTGTATCTGTCCCTGCCGCTTGAGGAAATCAGGGAGCGGCTCGGCGACCTCACAGAGCGGGGTGTGACATTGAGAGAGGGACAGGATCTGGACGGGCTGTATGAGGAGCGGCAGCCGCTTTACGAAAAGCACGCCGACATGACGGTAGACTGCGACGGACGGCAGATTCGTGAAATCGTTGAGCAGATTGTAGCAGGTTTCCGAACAGCGTGAAAATACGAGGGTAAATAAAATCAGAAAGAAAGCGGAATGGGAACGTATCCTGATCGGATTTGGGAGCGTTCCCGTTTGTATTGTATATAGGGAGACAGACAAATTTTTCGAGCTTGCATAATCTTTTCCAAATGGCAGAAACTAACGGAAATAAGACGTTTCGATATGGAGGAAAAGACGATGGATTATATCAATGCATTCTGGGTCGGCGGACTGATCTGCGCGTTGGTGCAGATTCTTCTGGAAAAGACGAAACTTTTGCCGGGGCGCGTCATGGTGCTTCTGGTGTGCGTAGGAGCGGTGATCAGCTTTGTCGGATGGTATGAGCCTTTTATGGAGTTTGCGGGGGCGGGAGCCAGCGTGCCGCTTCTCGGTTATGGCAATATTTTAATGAAGGGCGTGAAGGAAGCCGTGGATGAAAACGGCTTTATCGGTCTGTTTCAGGGCGGTTTCAAGACCGGCGCGGTAGGCTGCGCGGCGGCGCTGGTGTTCGGGTATCTGGCGAGCCTTGTCTTTAAACCGAAGCCAAAAAAATAAAAATTGAGAAAAATCGCAGTTTTTGAAGATACGGCACGAATGAATTCGTTATAATATGTAGATGCGGAAAACAAAGCGTCAGCGCGGAGCAAATGGGCGGTGACGGAGGGAGATTTGATTTTCTGCAGCGAAAACAGGTAGAGGGAAGGAGGCAGATACCATCAACAGGGAAGAACAATTGTCAGCGCTGATTGATTCTTACCAGCATCTTGTCTTTTCAATATGCTATAAAATGACATCGGATTATTTTGCCTCCGAGGATCTGGCACAGGAAACGTTTTTATCGGTTTACAGACATCTGGGGGAGTTTGACGGAAGATACGAGAAGGCGTGGGTGTGCCGGATCGCCACCAACAAATGTTTGGATTATCTGCAGAGCGCGGGACGGCGCAGCATCCCCACGGCGGACCTCGGATTTGAGAGCGCAAGGGCGCCGGATGGAGGGACGCCTTCCGGCAAAGGCGCAGGAACTGCCGGGGAAAATGAGACGGCAGTACAGCAGACGCCGGAGAGCATCTGCCTCGAAAAGGAGGTGCGGGAGATATTGCTTTCAAGATGTCTGTCCTTGAAACCTCCCTATGATGAAATCGCCAGAGCATATTATTATGATGAACTGGATGCGGGCGAGATTGCGAGGCGGAGGGGCGTTAAGAAAAAGACCATACAGACGCAGATATATAGGGCGAGAACCATGCTTCGCAGGATGTATGAAAAGGAGAAGGGCGCATGATACATAATATGACGGAAGAGAGAAAAAAACTGAATAGATATGACGTTTCCCTCCCGGCTCCTTTGACTGAGGAAGAACTGATGCGGCTGATTGAGACCGTTGAAGAACGGGAACTTTTGCACGCGCCGGGACATTTGAGAGGAAATATATTTTCGCACATACAGGAAGGAAAACGGAAAGAAAGACAGCGCGCGCTTTTTTCTTACCGTGCTAAAGTTCTGGTGGGGATGGCGGCGGCTCTGGCGGTACTCTTCCTCGTGCCTGTGGACGGGGTGGAAACACCGCGGATGCCGCAGCCAGGTATTCTGGGAACGCTGTATGAAGAGGAAACGGGGAGCGTGGACGAATGGGAGCGGGACGCGCTTGAGACACAGCGGGATATCGAGAGAACATGGCGACGGTATCTGGCGGGGCAGGAGAGAGCGGACGCGAGAAGGAAGTATTTCAGAAACATTTCGGAAAAGATTACAAATTATAGAACTTGGGAGGATTGATGAGATGAAAAAGCAGAAGAACAGATTTATGTTGTTTGTATTTTCCCTCTGTCCGGGGGCGGGACATATGTATATGGGACTGATGAAGATGGGGCTGAGCTTTATGCTTGGGTTTATGGGGCTGATCGCTGTGGTTGGAATAACCGAAATCTCCGTGCTGGCGGTATTTCCCGTCACACTCTACATATACGCTTTTTTCCATGCCAACAATATCGGCGGGATGGATGCAGAGCAGTTTGCGGCTCTGGAGGACGAATACCTCTTCGGCATCGGTGCGTGGGATACCAGCCGCTTTAAGCTGAATATGAATAAGAGAAACCGCAACATCGCGGCGGTGGTCTGTATTGTGCTCGGCATCTGTATGCTGTGGGATCAAGTTTTTGGTATGGTGAGAAGTTACGTGGGCTGGGATAATCCGCTCATGCGGGAGATCTATTATTTTACGAGAGACAGGCTGCCGAGGGCTGCCATAGCAATTGCGATTATCTGGTTTGGCGTGTCGCTCCTTCGCGGAAAGAAGTTTGAGTCTGCGGATACTGACAGGAGGAGTGAGGCGGACGATTATAGAAAGCCTGCGGCGCTGCCCGGGGAGATTGTGGGAGAGTGGAAGGCTGATGCGGGGAACGCGGACGGACAAAGTGCGGACGAGAAGGCTATGGGAGAGCAGAAGCCGGATGCGGGAGCGCAGAAAGCGTATGGACAGAATGCAGAAGCGTACTATGTGGAAGGTCAGGGCGCGGATGCAGGGGATGTGCAAAAAAATGAGCAGGGGGGGGAGTAGACTATGGATATGCAGGAAAAGGATTTGTACAGGGAGGAATCCGGGACGCTGCGAACCCGCCGTGTCGGCTCTGTCACTTTCGGGATGACGCTGATTTTGTTCGGCGTACTGTTCCTCTTACATATGGTGGTTCCGACGCTGCACTATGAGCTGATTTTCCAGTTCTGGCCCGTGGTTTTTGTCCTGCTGGGCGTGGAGATTCTGGTGGAGAACCATAAAAGCAACGCGGAGAAATGCAAGTTTGTGTATGACTTCCCGGCGATTCTGATGCTGGTCGTGATGCTCCTGTTCGCTATGGTGATGGCGGCGGCGGAGTTCAATCTGCGGTATTACCAGAATTTTTTATGGTAGGATTTACGTTTCGTCGTAATCAATCTGCCGCTTGGTTAAAAATTGTCTGACGGCGTTGTCCCAGAGTGCGTCCGGCGTCTTGTCCATGAGAAAGGTGTGGAAGGCGGTGCCGGTGATGAGCGTGAGGGACGTGCCGTCATATTTTATGTTGATCACAAATGCCTTTACCTGATCCGGGGTGACGGCAGTATCGCCCTTTTCCAGAAGGGACGCCGTGTACTCGGGCAGCAGATGCAGCACGAACTGAAAGGCGGTGGGTGTGCGTTTTCCCTTAATTAAGTCGAAACAGACAGACCGTATCTTTTTCCACTGTGTAAATTCATAAGGTCTGATTTCTTTGTCTTCCCATTCTTCGGAGGTGTAGAACGATTTGTTCTCGCGACCGTCTATCGTGAAGGTGTTGTAGGTGCTGATGGATGCCTGTTCCAGCAAAAAGGAGTCGAAAGCGTCCCCGGCAAGAAATTGGTTCATAAACTGTTTGATGTTTTTTATCTGCAATGCGATCATGTGCAGCCCTTCTGTTTTCTTATTTTTATTCTGCTTATTTTTTCGTTTTAGTCATCTTCTAACATGGATTGAAATATGTCTTTTAATGCCTGAAGATTTTTATTGTCCGGCGATTCTTCCAAAGCCTTTTCGAGCCATCCTAAAGCAAGTCGGATAAAACCTTGAAACTGTTTATTTGTCATTCCCATATCTGCTACCATCCTTTCACCGCCTTTTAATTGATATGATTATTAATTGGTATAATAATTATAGCGGTTTTGCGGACAAGTGTAAAGTCTATTCAATTTAGTTGGTTGTTTGATTTGCATAATTGGGTATTCTATGATAGTATAAGTAGTAATAAATACTATGTGAAACGGTTGCGGAGGCTTTATGGGTTATAAGATTGTGGTGGACAGCTGCTGTGAGCTGCCCGTGGAATATAAAAATGACAGCAGATTTGAGATTGTTCCGCTGGGACTGGAAGTGGGCGACTATATCATTCAGGACGACGAGAGCTTTAACCAGAAGGAGTTTTTGCAGAAGGTGGCGGCGTATCCGCTTTGCCCCAAGTCGTCCTGTCCTTCTCCGGAGAGATTCCGGGAGGCGTACCATGACGGGGCGGATGAGATTTACGCGGTGACCCTTTCCTCTCACTTGAGCGGCAGCTATAACAGCGCGGAGCTGGGCAAGAGTCTTTACGCGGAAAAATACGGCGAAAAGAAGATTCATGTGGTGGACTCCGAGTCCGCAAGCTGCGGGGAGACTCAGCTGGTGGAAAAAATTGTCGCCTGCAAGGAGTCCGGGATGGACTTCGAGGAGACGGTAAAGGAAGTAGAGACCTTTAAGCGGAAGATGCGCACGTATTTTGTGCTGGATAATCTGGAGACGCTCCGCAAGAATGGCCGTTTAAGCAGCGTGAAGGCGCTGGTGGCTTCGACTTTGAATATCAAACCGGTTATGGTGGGAAACCTTGGCGTCATCGAGCAGAAGGGACAGGCGATTGGCATCAATAAGGCGCTTGCCCGGATGGCGGACTTTATCGTGGGCGATGTGGAGAGGCCGGAGGAGAGAACGCTGATGATTACGCACTGTAACTGTGCGGAGCGGGCGGAGTTTATGCGCGGGCTGATGGAGAAGAGGGCTTCCTATAAACGAGTTCTGATCATGGACACCGCCGGAGTCAGCAGCATGTATGCCAACGACGGCGGGGTGATTGTGACACTATAACAAAGTGGGAAGTACTTCTAAAGACGTCCCGCCATAGGACAGGGAAAAAGTCAGCAAAGCTGACTTGGAAGTACTAAGTCCCACTTGGGAGAATGCCTTAGGAGCGGCATTCTCCTCTGAGTGCTTTTTTTACCTTGGGCAGCTCCAGCGGTGACACGGAAAAACTCTGCCCGTCCTTCATGGTGAGTTTTAGCAGGGAAAGTTTTTCTGTCAAAGTTATGTTAACTAAACAGTGCTCCGAAATCATGACAAAATGGGTGAACATGGAAAGCTGTGCGTAGAGATTGGGCAGGGTACTTAAGATATCGAGGGTGCGTTCCTCGGTCAGCACCACATGGAGATAATTGCCGTTCTTTACCGCATAGAGAATTTCGTCTTCGTGGACGTAAAACGTGTCTTTTTCGCCGCGCAGCTCGATGGTGGGAATCGTTTCCGCTTTTAGGCTCTGCGCGTGGTCCAGCATTTCGTCCAGCTCGTTTACTTTAATCGGCTTGTTCAGATAGAGAATCTGCTTCTGGAGCTGTCTGCGCAGGATGTCGTGGTTGGATGCTTCGGTCACGTCCTCGGGCACTTCAGCGAGCGCCGCCTCGATAACGGAAGGGTAGTCGATGGTGGAGATGCACAGTACGATAGGTGCCACAACGCCCGCGTCAATCAGCTTTCTCGTAAGCTGGAAACCGTTTACCGGACCGTTTGTCATGTCGATGAAAAAGGCGTCGTAGAGCATGGGAGAGCGCAGAACCGCCTCCACATTTCCGTAAGAGTCAATATAGAGCACGCCCGTGGTGTGGATTCGCCTGTCTGAGGCGCGCCCGAGGAGCCGCTCCATCTGTTTTCTGTCCGCAATATTGTCGTCACAAACCGCGATATGCATATAGAACCCTCCATAAATATTGTATTTTTCAAAGAATCATAAATTCAATCGGGGATGAGAGCAGCGCTACCACGAGCAGTACCTGTATCAGCAGGATGGCTGGCATTCCGTAGAGGAAGTACCAGTGCCTCGTCTTGTGGCGGAACAGGTGCATACCGATGATGGAGCCGACGCTGCCGCCGATGATGGCGAGCACAAAAAGCGTGGCTTCCGGAATGCGCCAGGCACGCTTGCGTGCCTTGAGTTTATCGACTCCCATGACGGTGAAGCTTATAAAATTGACAACGGCTAAATATATGATAATGAGTGTAATTACGTCCATTTGAATCTGGCTTTCCCTTTTGTGTTTTCCTTCTTCTATCTTACCACATCACATTTCAAAAAAAAAGACAAAAACACCCCGCAGGATTCTCTCGGGGAGAACACTGCGGGGATTTTGGCGATAAGCAGAACTAAATAATGGAAGACACCTCATTATCAGAGCAGTTTTTCGCCCTGCTCCTGCATCTTCATGGCGCGGACCTTGCAGGATAAGCCGAAGAGGTTGATGAAGCCCTCCGCATCGTGGTGGTCGTAAAGGTCGCCGGTGGTGAAGGAGGCGATGCTCTCGTTGTAGAGCGTGTACGGGGAGGTGGTGCCTGCCTTGATGATGTTGCCCTTGTAGAGCTTGAACTTCACTTCGCCGGTCACATACCGCTGTGTGGACTCGATAAACGCCTGCAGCGCCTCGCGAAGCGGGGTGAACCACTTGCCCTCGTAGACCACCTGCGCGAATTTGTTGCCGAGGTCAGCCTTTAAAGCGTAAGTGTCGCGGTCGAGGATCAGCTCCTCAAGCTGCTGGTGCGCCTCGTAGAGGATGGTGCCGCCGGGCGTCTCGTACACGCCGCGGGACTTCATGCCGACCACGCGGTTTTCCACGATATCGACGATGCCGATGCCGTGCTTGCCGCCCAGCTCGTTTAAAGTGGCGATAATTTCGGAAACTTTCATCTTCTTGCCGTTTACGGAAGTGGGGATGCCCTCCTCAAAGGTCATGGTCACGTACTCGCCTTCCTCGGGAGCCTTCTCGGGCGTGGTGCCGAGCACAAGCAGGTGCTCGTAGTTGGGCTCGTTGGCGGGATCTTCCAGCTCTAAACCCTCGTGGCTGATGTGCCAGAGATTGCGGTCGCGGCTGTAGCTGGAGTCCGCGGAGAAGGGAAGGTTGATGCCGTGCTGTTTGCAGTATTCGATTTCCTCCTCACGGGAGTTTAAGGTCCACTTTTCATTTCTCCATGCGGCAATGATCTTTAAGTCGGGAGCAAGCGCCTTGATGCCCAGCTCGAAACGGATCTGGTCGTTGCCTTTGCCGGTAGCGCCGTGGCAGATGGCGGTAGCGCCTTCCTTGCGGGCGATCTCGACTAACTTCTTGGCGATCACGGGTCTTGCCATGGATGTGCCAAGCAGGTATTTGTTTTCATAGACAGCGTGCGCCTGTACACAGGGCATGATAAAGTCGTCGCAGAACTCGTCGGTCAGATCCTCGATGTAGAGTTTGGACGCGCCGCTTGAGAGGGCGCGCTCCTCGAGACCGTCAAGCTCTTCTGCCTGCCCGCAGTTGCCGCACACGCAGATGACTTCATAGTCGAAGTTTTCCTTTAACCAGGGGATGATCACGGTCGTATCAAGTCCGCCGGAATACGCAAGAACTACTTTTTCTTTCATTTTCGTTTCCTCCATTTGAAATATGTATTATACTTTTATTGTTACGGTTATCTGACCGGCACACAGCGTCTGCCGGAAAACGGCGGACCGCGTCTGTACTTAAAACAATATACAACAGGACGGGCAAGAATGCAAGTGTAAATTTATGCATAATTTATATGAATATTTGTGATAATTATGCATAAACAGAAAAAAAGGTTGTATATTATGCATTTATGATGTATAGTTATGCGTGCGGGTGTTTTCAGAGGGAAGGTTTGACGCAATATGGCGAAGCAGAACATATATGATAATGAAACTTTTTTCGAGGGATACAGAAAGATCAGAGAGAATGAAGTGAATGCAAACAAGTTGTTTGAGATTCCGGCGCTGTTTTCCCTATTGCCGGATTTGCGCGGCAGAAAGGTATTGGATCTGGGCTGTGGTTTTGGAGAGCATTGTAAATATTTTATGGAGGCGGCGTGCTTGTATTCTCTCAGGAGAATCCGCTTTGCACCTGTCACTCCGGAGGCGACAGATGGACAAGGGACGAAAACGGAAAGAAGGAACTGAAGCAGATCAATATGGAGTTTCATGCCGGATATATTAAGGAGGATGACAGACCCACGAGAAATGGCTGTGGTTATTGAATGGGGAAAGTTGTTTGACAAGCCCGGCTCGCGTGTTTAAAATAAAATCCGACTTTAGATTAGCCAGAGGGGGCACAAAATGGATTACCAAATCATACGGCTGGCGGACCAGCCGGAAATTAAGGAACAGGCGGCAAAGTGGTTTCACGAAAAATGGGGTGTTCCTCTTGCGGCATATCTGGAAAGTATGGAGGAGAGCCTTACCGGGGAAAAGCCATTCCCTCAGTGGTATGTGGCGGTGGAGGTGGGCAGGATTATAGGTGGACTTGGCGTGATTGAGAATGATTTTCACGACAGGAAAGACCTTTCGCCCAACGTCTGCGCTGTCTATACGGAGGAGGATCGGCGATGCAGGGGCGTTGCCGGCGCGCTGCTAAACGGTGTCTGCGCGGACATGAAAGAGAGGGGCGTCGACACGCTTTACCTTCTGACAGACCACGATTTCTTTTATGAGCGGTACGGCTGGGAGTTTTTCTGCATGGCGCAGGGGGACGAGGAGCCGGAACTGTCGAGGATGTATATACATAGGGCGTAACGGAATGAGGAAGTAGTTGTCTTGAGAGGCTGAGACGGGCGGAGAGGAAGCTGGGCGACAGGAACAGGGAAAGGATGGTTTTGGCTGCAATGATTCAAATAGATACGAAAGGGCTTTTACTCAGGATTTTTATACCAACGGCAGTACTTAGCGCCAGCTATCTGATTCTGGGGCATGTTTGCAACATACCGTATATCCTGCTGTTTTGTATTCTGGGAACTTTCACTTTAGTGCCGATAGAACTGGGCTTCATTTTGTCTGCAAGCAAAAAGGAATATGGCGCATATTCTCTGAAAAGCGCTTTTGTGGGACAGGAAAAGATGGCATGGTGGAAGGCGTTTGTCATTGCGTTTGTATTCTTTGGGGTGGCGGGGCTGCTGTCCGCCTTTGTTGCGCCTGTTGAGAACCAGATTTTTGCCGGGATGAGGAGCGCCGTGCTTCAAAATCTGCCCGCAGGTTTTGACTGGACGAACTACGAATATTTAAAATCATTTTCCAGACCAGTCCTTGTGCTGACCTGCATCTATTACGGTGTTTTTAACGTTATTGTCGGACCGGTTACGGAGGAACTGTTTTTCCGGGGATATCTGACGTCCTATTACGAAAAGCAAGGGCCGCTTACGCCGATTCTGATAACGGTTCTGTTTTCGCTCTATCATTTCTGGCTGCCGTTTAACAATATATTTCGTATCTTGGCGTTTACGCCTGTGATGTATGTCGCGTATAGAAAAAAGAATTTTTACATAAGTATACTGTTTCACTGTATTTGCAATCTGTTTTCGACGGTTAGTTTTATCTGGATGGTGTTAGGGTGAGGGGGCGATAGTTTATGAAGACAGTCATCATACACGGGCAGAGCCACCAAGGTTCCACCTACCATATCGCGCACGCGCTGGGCGAAAAATCGGTGGGGAGTGCAGGGAGTTTTTCCTGCCGCGGGATTTTGACAGCTTCTGTGTTGGCTGTAACCGGTGCTTTATGGAGAGTGAGAAAAAATGTCCGCACTACGGGGCGATTTCGCCAATCACAAGCGCGATGGATGAGGCGGATGTGATCATTCTGGCAAGCCCGGTCTATGTGTATCACGCGACGGGCGCCATGAAAGCGTTTTTAGACCATTACGGGTATCGGTGGATGGTGCACCGCCCGGCAAAGTCCATGTTTCGCAAGCAGGGCGTCTGCATTTCCACCGCGGCGGGCGCTGGTCTTAGCTCGACCAATAAAGATATGGCGGACAGCCTGTTTTTCTGGGGCGTTGGGGAAATATACCGATACGGGAAAGGCGTTGCCGCGATTACATGGAAGGGCGTCAGTGAAAAGAAGCGGGCTTCGATTGATAAAGCGACTACCGCTCTGGCGGAAAAGATCAGGAAGCGGCATGGAAAAGTAAAACCGGGAATCAAGACAAGAGTCTGGTTTTTTGCCATGCATCTGATGCAGAGGAAGGGCTTTAACGAGAGGGACGCAAAGTATTGGAAGGAAATGGGATGGACGGGGCGCAAGCGTCCGTGGAAATAATACGAGGCGGTAGAATAGTTGTATATGGTCTGTACTTATGGAAAGTTATGTAAACTTAAAAGAAACTGTTTTGGAAGGTGGTTGTCGTTATGATTCGGTATGCAGATGAGAGGGATTTTGAAACAATGAAGGGGTACGATAAGCATATCAGTGAATCAGAACTGCAAAACGCAATCCGCGCCAAAAGGATATTGCTGCTGTATGAAAACGACAGTTTTATCGGCTGGCTGCGCTACAATCTGTTCTGGGATGAGATACCGTTTATGAATATGCTGTATGTTCTGGAAGAGTACAGAGGGCAGGGATATGGCGGTCGTCTGCTCGATTTCTGGGAGAAGGAAATGGCGGGGCGCGGTTATGAAATGGTATTGACTTCCACCCTGTCGAGCGAGCAGGCGCAGTCCTTTTATCGGAAGAACGGGTATGTGGACTGCGGCTCGCTTTTGCTGCCGGGGGAGGCTTTGGAAATTATATTGAGAAAGGAACTAAAACGATGAACATTGTTCCATACTCGGATTCAATAGAAGAATATTTGAAATGTGACAATGTGATTGATTATGATAATGAGACGGTGGCAGAGTTGTCTGACGCATTGTTTCAAAAGGCGGAAGATGAGCTGCGCTTCATCAGAAATGCCTATGAATTTGTTCGGGACCATATTTTACATTCGGCAGACATAGGTGAGGATAAAATTACCTGTACCGCTTCGGAGGTGCTGGACGACGGTCACGGAATCTGCTTTGCGAAATCGCATTTGCTGGCAGCCTTGCTGCGATGCAAATCTGTCCCGGCAGGTTTTTGCTATCAGAAGTTAATCTTGGATGACGAAACGGCTCCTGTTCTGATTTATCACGGATTGAACGGGGTGTGCAGCAGGGATTGCCAAAAGTGGTTCAGACTCGACGCGAGGGGAAATAAGGAGGGTGTGAACACACAGTTTTCGGTGGAAACGGAACAGCTTGCGTTTGCGGTGCGTCCGGAGATGGGGGAGGAGGACGATTTTATCGTGTACCCCGACCCGGATACATTGGTTCTGGAAAAACTTAAAAAGTATGGGACGAGGACGGAGCTTTGGAATGACCTGCCTGTGGAGCTGGCGTATAAGAGGAAGCGGGAAGCGGTCCGTTTGTGAGGTAGACAATGACGAGAATTATTCGGCGATGGTGCTGAAGAATTTTAGTTGACGTTGTGGAGGATAGAAGATGGAGAGAAGAGACAAGGTAAATTATTATCTGGATTTAGCGCAAATGGTGTCGCAGCGTTCCACGTGCCTGCGCAGACATTACGGCGCGGTGATCGTCAAGAATGACGAGGTGATCTCGACAGGGTATGTGGGTGCGCCAAGAGGACGGAAAAACTGTACTGACGTGGGAGAGTGTATACGGCAAAAGCTGGAGATTCCAAGGGGCGAGCGGTATGAACTTTGCCGCAGCGTTCATGCAGAGACGAACGCGATCATCAGCGCGTCGCGGGATAAGATGATCGGCAGCGCCATGTACCTGACCGGAGTGGAGGCGGAGACAGGGGAGTACGTGAAAAACTCCTGCAGCTGTTCTATGTGTAAACGGCAGATTATCAACGCGGGAATTGAAACGGTATATGTGAGAGATACCGAGGATGAGTACCGGGTGATTCCGGTGCAGCAATGGATTGACGAGGACGAGTCCCTGGAAGGGACGTTCGGGTATTAGATGGCTGTCTGTATTATGAGATGGAGTGAGGAAAGAAGAATGGAGACACAGGAAAAAAAAGAAGGCTTGCAGGCGCGTGAAATGTCAAGAACGCCAGTTGACATAAAACCCTCACCAAACGGTAGACTTTTAAAAGAAATGGCGGTATATGAACTGCTTGACGAGCTGAAAATATCTTATCTGCGTGTGGATCATGAGGCGGCGGCGACCGTGGATGACTGCCGTGATGTGGATGAGGCTCTGGGCATTCACATCTGCAAGAACCTGTTTTTGTGCAACAGGCAGAAGACGGACTTTTATCTGCTGATGATGCCGGGCTTAAAAAAGTTTAAGACAAAGGAACTTTCCGCCCAGCTCGGCGTGTCCCGGCTGTCCTTTGCGGAGGCAGAGTATATGGAAGAATTTCTGGACATCACGCCGGGATCCGTGAGTGTGATGGGGCTGATGAACGACAAGGAACACAGGGTAAGGCTTTTAATCGACAGCGAACTTTTGCAGGATGAGTTTGTGGGATGCCACCCCTGCGTGAACACATCGAGTCTGAAGCTGCGGATGAAGGATATATTGGAGAAGTTTCTGCCCTATGTGGGGCACGGGTACACGGTGGTGGAATTGGTGGGCGAGTAGTTTACATAACACAGAAGTAACTTATGTTTTAAAAATGGTTAACATAATATCGGCAGAAACAAGTTTACATAATGTATGGCCGTGCGCCAGAAGAAGAGACGGAGGGAAAAAGATGTCTGAGCGGGAGGCTAAATTTGAAAAAATGCTTCAGGCAGTTCAGCAGGAGTATGTGACAGTTTCGGAAAAAATGGAAACGTTGAAGGCGGAAGGTAAAACAAAGACGGCGACATACAGGCAGATGACGGGTAGAAAACTGACACTTCAAAATATGCTTTCTATGTATCAAATATACGGGCTGCTGGACTGGAAATCTGGCGCAAAGATTAACATAATGTAAGAAACGGAGAATACTTATGATACGAAAAATGACGATAGAGGATTATGACGGCGTGAAAGCGCTCTGGATGTCGATTAAGGGATTTGCCATAAGAAGTCTGGACGATTCCAGAGAGGGCGTGGCACGTTTCCTTGAGAGGAACCCGGACACCAGTGTGGTGGCGGTGGAGGAGGGCAGGATTGTGGGCGCGATCCTCTGCGGACACGACGGCAGAAGGGGATGCCTATACCATGTGTGCGTGGCACAGGACTGGCGGATGCGCGGCATCGGAAAAGCGATGGTGATATTTTGTATGGAGGCGTTAAAAGCGGAAAACATCAATAAAGTGTCTTTGATTGCTTTTACGAAAAACGATATCGGAAACGCATTCTGGAAACAGATCGGATGGACGAAGCGGGAGGACTTAAATTATTATGATTTCACGCTGAACGAGGCGAATATTACGGCGTTTAATGGGTAGAGGACGGAATGTTTAATTGACGAAAGTTATCTTATATGATAACATGGTTTTAAGAAAAGGGGATGTGATTAACATTTATGAATTAGATTTTTACATGAAAGAAAATGGCAAAGTTCCAGTGCAGGATTTTTTATATTCGCTTAACCCGAAACTAAGGGCAAAAGCCTTTAAGTGATATTGAGTTATTGAAAAAGATGGGTATTGAACTGAAAGAACCGTATGTAAAGCCGATAAAAGGAAAAGATAATAAGGGTTTGTATGAATTGAGAATAAAATTTTCAAGTGATATAGCAAGGATATTTTATTTTACATACTATAACAATAAGTTTGTGTTACTGCATGGATTTATCAAAAAAACGATGAAAACATCTGAACAGGAAATCGCGAAAGCAAGGAAGTATATGGAAGACTATAAAAGGAGGGCTGAGTCATGACTAAGGCAGGTATATCTTTTGAAGAAATGAAAGCGGATATGCTGAAGGATGAAGAGTTTAAAATAGAATATGAGAAATTAAAGCCCAGATATGAGGCGATTGCGCAGATTATAAGGGCAAGAAAAGAACAAAACATGACACAGGCGGAACTGGCAAAAAGAGTGGGAACACAAAAGAGCAATATTTCACGACTTGAAAGCGGAAATTATAATCCGAGTTTAGATTTTCTTGTAAAAGTGGCTGAATCTCTTGGAAAAAAATTATCTGTCCAACTAAATTGAAATGTTGGAAACAGGAGGGTACAAAGTATAGGATTTGCATACGATAAAATAACAAAAATCGTATGAGGAATATCCTATTATGAGACGATGCGTTCCGTTAGAACCGGCGGCTGACAAAGTCTGTGATCAGGCTTCCGTACCGCCGTCTATTTTTCAACTGCCGCCGGAAGAGGGCAGAAAGGTTTTGGAAAAAGCGCAGGATATGCCTGTATATAGATATCCCGCGAACGTTTCCTTCGATTGCGTAAACACTGGGAAATGGGGCAGTATTCCCGTGTATTTTATATCTCCCAAAGAGGAAAAATTCAAAAATATCATCTTTTATATCCACGGTGCGGGCTGGGTATTCGGCAGTTTTCACACCCATGAAAGGCTGGTCAGGGAACTTGCGGCTAGGACCGATTCGCTGGTTATATTCCCGGAATACAGCCGCTCGCCGGAGGCGAAATATCCCATGGCAATCGCGATGGTGCTTATGTCGCTGATGCGTTACGGACCGGTTATCCACAGGCTGCTGTTGTATTATCCGGTGACGAACGCCTGCTTTGACACGCCAAGTTATCGGCAGTTCGCCACGGATTATTATTTGTATCGCGAAGGGATGAAATGGTTCTGGAACCAATACACCGATTCCCGTGAGGAACGGAACGAGATTACCGCCTCTCCACTTCGGGCAGGTTCCGATTGTCTGAAAGGTTTTCCGCCGACAATGATTATCAACGGGCAGGCGGATGTGCTGCGCAGCGAAGGAGAAGCTTTCGGGGAAAAACTGCGGTGCGCGGGCGTGGATGTAACCGCTGTGCAGATACAGGGCACCATTCACGATTTTGTGATGTTAAATGCGCTGGACCAGACGAACGCCTGTCGTACCGCCATGGATGTGTCGGTGGGGTGGCTGAACCGCGCGGATGCAGACGGAGGTTACCAATGCCACTGAGAAAGGGTCAGCGAATTGACTTTCCTTTTGCCGTATGCTATACTCTGTTAAACAACTGAATAGTCGTAATGTCTTCAGGGCAGGGTGAAATTCCCGATCGGCGGTGACAGTCCGCGGGCGCGAGAGCGCGGGGTCCGGTGAAATTCCGGAACCGACGGTATAGTCCGGATTAAAGAAGGTGTATTGAGATTGTCAGAAGAACTCTGGCAATGATTTGTGCACTCTTTATCGTCCAACTGCTCTGATGGCATTTTCGGTACACCTAAAATCATAACACCTGAAAGGCAGCGGTACTTTCAGGTGTTAATTTATTTTAGGAGGGATTTTCAATGAAAAACAGCAGGACAAAGAAACTCACAACAGTAGGGATGTTGTGCGGGCTCGCGTACATAGCGGTGGCGGTCGGGCGCATTCCCGTTGTACTTTTTCTAAAGTACGACCCAAAGGACGTGGTGATCGTGATCGGCGGTCTGATCTTTGGACCGCTCATTTCACTGGCGATGGCGGTGATCGTCTCAATTGTGGAAATGATTACGATTAGCAGCACGGGCGTTTGGGGATGCATGATGAATATGATTTCAAGCTGCTCCTTTGCGTGTACGGCGGCATTTCTCTACAAAAGGCACCATACACGGTCCGGAGCGGTGGCAGCTCTTGTCTGTGGGATGGCGTGCCAGATCGCGGTGATGATGCTCTGGAACTGGCTGGTTGCTCCGGTCTACATGGGCTATCCGCGGGAGGCGGTGGAGGCGCTGCTGCTGACGGCATTTCTGCCGTTCAATCTCTTGAAGGGCGGGCTAAACGCGGGGATTACTTTTCTGATTTATAAGCCGGTGGTCACGACTCTGCGACGGTTAAATCTGGTGGAGAGATGATAGGAGACATAGGGATTCATGGAAAGGGCGGCATTTTCGTGCCGCCCCCGACCTTATTACATATTCTCTTTCCCGCAATACACAGCAATAGCCTGACTGACAAAGTCGGCTGTTCCTGCTCCGCCCGCTCTGTCAATATTTTTCTGAAAGCGTTCATCGCACACATACATTTCCCTTAATCCGCTAAGGATTTCATTGGTACATGTATAGTAGTTTTCGGTTATAAACTTCTGCAAGAAAGAGATTTTCTCCTGCACTTCGCCGGCATCAGGCGGGAAATGTTTTAATGCTCCCAATTCAGAAAACAGGTTTAATAATTCGCTGGCAAGTTTGCTATAGTTGTCTTCATTTCGGACGGCAGTTTTCTGGCGGTATTCCCGATATGCGCCGGTATTGCCCCATCTTGCTTTGACCTCCTCTTCATACGTTTCAATTTCGCTCCTGTCAAAAACTTCAAAATTCATTTTAGTTACTCCTTTCTTTTGCATCTTGCGTGCAAAGTCAATCAGTTTCCCGATGTGCTTATATTGTAATTCCAGCAGCCTGATTTGCTGGGCAATTGCCTCCGATTGGTCAAAATCAGGGCTGTCAAGAATTACTTTGATTTCTTTTAAGGGAAACTGTAATTCCCGAAACAATAAAATATTCTGCAGACGGCTAAGCGCTGCATCGCCGTACATGCGATAGCCGGTTTCGGTAACTTCCGTCGGTTTCAAAAGCCCGATTTCATCATAATAATGAAGTGTGCGGGCAGTAATGCCGGTCAGTTTGACAACTTCATGGACAGACATAAGTTTTTCAGTCATTTTTCAAATCCTCCGCGGTGTTTGAAATTTTCGTACCTCCCGTTTTATACAATAAACTATGACGCAGCGTGAAGGTCAAGAGGTAAATAAAAATCGGAAAATAAAGTTTGCGCTCTCTACAGCCATTGACAGGAGAAAAGATATCTCATATAATTAAACTGGTAGTTTAATAAATTTTTGCCGAGAAGTGGTATGCCATTCGGAAAGGAGGAACACATGGGCAGAAGAAAGAAGGAACCGAGAAACGTTCACCGTGAAAACATTGCGTCTGCGGCGTCCGACCTTTTTATGAAAAAGGGCATTGCCGCTACTTCCATGGACGATATCGCGAAAGCAGCAGGGTACAGTAAGGCGACGCTGTATGTATATTTCGAGAACAAGGAGGAAATCGTCGGCATTTTAGTATTGGGCAGCATGAAAAAACTTTATGATTACATAGCTTCCGCTCTGGCGCAGCAGGAAAGCACGAAGGGCAGATACGAGCTGATTTGCCGTGGATTGGTGCGGTATCAGGAAGAGTTTCCGTTTTATTTCGATATGGTTCTCAGTAAGATTAATATTGATTTTGAAAACCGGAATTATCTGCCGGAGGAAAAGGAGACGTATCTGGTCGGGGAAGAAATCAATGAAAAGCTTCGGGATTTTCTGACAGCAGGCATGGAAAATGGGGAACTGCGGGACGATTTGGAAATCATGCCTGCCATATTTAACTTTTGGGGTATGCTGTCCGGAATGATACAGCTTGCCGCAAACAAAGAAGCATATATTGAGAAGACGATGGGCTTATCGAAAGGGCAGTTTCTGGACTATGGATTTTCCATGCTGTATCGCTCGATTGCGGCGAAATAGGGTGAGAAGATCTTCTCTGCGAAGCGGAATTACGGAGGTAGTGATGAGAGAAAAATTTACGAAAAGAAGAGTCATTATGTGTATCGCCATTTTCTTATTTTTGATTGGTCTGCTCTGTACGGCTGTCTATCTGAAAAGCGTGGCGGATTACCAAAATGCGGTAAAGGAAACGGTCATTGGCAGCGTAGATTTGTCCGCGATTCCAGACGGCGTCTATGTCGGGGAGTATGACGTGAATTTTATCTATGCAAAAGTGGAGGTGACGGTGCGAAAAGGGGAGATGACAGACATTATTATTTTGGAACATAAGCAGGAGCGGGGAAAAGCCGCGGAGGCGGTTATCAGTGACATGCTTGCGGAGCAGAAAATAGATGTGGATGCGGTGTCGGGCGCAACCAATTCCAGCACGGTCATCAAGAAAGCGGTTGAAAATGCGCTCAATCATTAATGACATGCATCACGTACAAAAAATTTGTAGAATTGTTGTAACAAAACAGAAATGAATCCGTCTAACCCATGAAAGCACGGAAAAAGAGGTGATGGCAGATGGAGAAAGAGGCGTTTGAAAAGTTGTATCAGACGTACTATATGCGGGTGTATTCCTATGTGATGGCGCTTGCGGGAAAGACGCACATGGCGGAGGAAATCACGCAGGAGACGTTTTATAAGGCGTTTACCACAAACGCTTCGTTTCGCGGGGAAGCAAACGCGGTAACATGGCTCTGCTCCATTGCCAGAAATCTTTTTGTCGATGAAATGCGTCGGCAGGCAAAGCGAGCCGCACCCATGCCGTCTGATGCGGATGCCGACAGCGGCATTGATATTGCGCGGGAAGTGGAAGACAAGGACACGTCCTGCCAGATTCATCAGGCGTTACAAGAATTGGAAGAGCCTTACCGCAAGGTGTTTGAACTGCGGATTTTCGGAGAGATGTCTTTTCGGGAAATCAGCGGCATCTGCGGCAGGACGGAGAGCTGGGCGAGGGTCACATACCACCGTGCCAAATGTAAGCTTATGGAAAGGATGGGGATTCATGAAACTACATTGTAATGTGATAAAGGATTTACTTCCCCTCTATGCGGATCAGATCTGTAGTGAGGAGAGCAGGGGGCTTGTGGAGGAACATCTGACGGACTGTACGGATTGTTCCGCGCTTTTACGGCAGATGAGGAGCGAGGAGATGGTGAACAGTCTGGAGACAGAAACCGTGGACGTGCTTCACAGGCAGGCAAAACTTTTTAAGAGGAAGTCTGCGGTGATCGGCGCGGCGATTGCCGGTATTTTTATGATTCCGGTGCTGGTCTGTCTGATTGTAAATCTGGCGACCGGAGCGGCGCTGGACTGGTTTTTTATCGTGCTGGCTGCATTGCTTGTGGCGGCGTCACTCAGCATTGTGCCGCTGATGATGCCGGATCATAAGCTGCTCTGGACGATGGGGACATTTACGGCAAGTCTGTTCCTGTTGTTTGGCGTGATTTGCATTTATACGCACGGGACATGGTTTTTTCTTGTGTCGGCGACGGTCCTGTTCGGACTTTCGGTCTGCTTTCTGCCGTTCGCGGTATATGCGCAGCCGTTAAAAGCATTGCTTGGCAGCTACAAGGGACTGACGGTGATGGCTGTCGATACGTTCCTATATATACTGATGATGTTCGTGATCGGGGTGTATGTGAAATCCTCGGAGTTTGGGCAGCTTGCGCCGAAGATATCCTTTCCGTGCCTGCTGTTTGCGTGGTTTGTGTTCCTGTTAATACGTTATGTAAACTGCAATGGATTTCTGAAAGCCGGCATATGCACGACGTTAGTCGGGGTTTATGGATTCTTTGCTAACTATCTGGTCAACAGGTGGATCGGAGTCGAGCATTCCCTTCCCGCGTTCCATCCTTTGATCTGGAATGTGGATACGGTTGACGGCAATATCAGATGGCTTGCGCTGATCGGGTGCTGTGTGGTGGGGAGTGCATTGACGGTGCGGGGGATTGTTGGTAAGACGAAGGAAATCTGAGACGGCTGACAGATAATGATAGAATGATTTTTGAGAGAAAGGCTATGACGGTCAAAGTTATAGTCTTTTTTCATGTTTGTGCCTGCCTATATGGAATAACGAGCCTTTTTACAAAAAGGAATAAGAGATTTATAATGTGCATATATTAATATGGTTTTGCCCGAATAGTTAGCCGAGGTGGTAAATTTCGTAGCGACCACACGCCGATGGTATTGACAGGGGAAACCTAACGTATCCTCTCTGTATTGGTAATCACAAATCCAACTTTTTCGTACAGCATGACAGCTTTTTCATTCCATTTAGCGACATGTAACGAAATAGGTTCATTACTACTTTGGCGGATATAATTCATTCCCCACAATAAAAGCTGCTTTCCATATCCTTTATGTTGAAATTTCCTGTTGACTATCAAATCATCTATTTCACTTCCATAACATGCGACAGAACCAATAATTTCCGTCTCACTTATAAGAAGGAAAATATCTTTGCTCTTTTCTCTGATTTGTTCATAATCGCTCAAAAAATGATAGGGCTTGATATCAAGAGATTTTCGCATTTCATAAAAGCAGGCATTATATATTTTCATGTATTGT
>CAJUMV010000022.1 GCA_910587715.1 uncultured Lachnospiraceae bacterium
GAATGATAAATGTTGCAAAGAAAATGCTGGAAGATGGAACAATAACGCTTGAAAAGATTGCGGAATTTGTTGGTCTTTCAGTTGACGAAGTGAGAAAATTGAAAACAGATTAGAATATGTAAAAGGCGATAATGAGCCAGGAATCTAAAGAACAATTTAAAGAGAAAAGAGTGGAAAATAACAGGGGGAGTCAGTGTGACTCCCCTTGTATCAATTATGTTTCTTATGAAGGATTATGAGAAGGGCGGCGCCAACGAGTAACATCAATACAATGCCTGAAGCCCATAGAGACATTTCCTGTTGGTCTCCGACCGGTTGTGTCATACTTTTTACTGCGGCAGTGGATTGGAGACTGGCTGCAGTTCCCTCGATCAAGACACCTTCTTCCTCGGGATAGATCAAACCGTTCTCCCCGTCGGGAGTGTCTGATTCTCCCGGGACATTGGGAGAGTCCGCACTGCCGGAAGTATCTGGTGTGTCCGGGGGATTCGGCGTGTCTTGTCCGTTGGTATCGCCTGGTGCAGCCGGTATGTCTGACCCATCAGCACTATCTGGATTGTCAGGCGTCTCCGTTGTGTCCTGTCCGCCGGAACCGTCCGGAACATCTGGGGAATCCGGCGTGTCTACGCTGTCAGAATCGTCAGGTGCCTCCGGTGTGTCTGCTTCGCCTGCGCCGTCCTGCTCTTCAGACGGGGTAGGCGCTTCCGGCGTTTCCTCCGTACCGGGCAGAAGAGAAGGGGCTTCGCCGTCTGGAAGCGCTTCGTCCGGGGGCAACGCCTCGTATTCAGCATTGGGATCAGGCGAGCCCTTAGTTTCGGAGCTGGTTGTTTCGGTTTTTTTATGACCACAGACGCTGCATACGCCTTGGTTGTTATATTTATGATCTACTGTAGGAAGTGGCAATGTTCCAAGCTGCGGATTATGAAATGTTTTTCCCTCAAAAGTTGCAGTCGCCTTATAGGTCTCTTGACCTTCTGATGTACAACTCGCAGGTATTATATCTATTCGTTTTAATTTCACATCAGCGTTACTACTTAGATTACAGCCGCTATTTTGGCATGTGATTGTTGCGCTAATGCTAATGCTACGCGGCGTAGAAGTGGTTTTCCAAGCATCCCAAACTATATCCAACTTATGCCCCGTGGGCTTGGCTGTTCCCTCTACCTTTTTTTATCAATTGGCTTTTTACATTTTTCATCTTCAAAATATTTATGACAGTTGGCGCATTTATAGCAGGAATCTATGATATATTGTGGATCGGTACAGGACGCTGGACCTTTGGATATAAGTTTAGGAGCA
The DNA here is from genome assembly GCA_910587715.1 of uncultured Lachnospiraceae bacterium. Taxonomy (GTDB): domain Bacteria; phylum Bacillota; class Clostridia; order Lachnospirales; family Lachnospiraceae; genus UBA3282. Next base: position 1,300 of record CAJUMV010000022.1, read on the forward strand.
TGCCCTGTCCGCTCCTTCTCAACCACTTTTTTATCTTTAAAGGTAACACCGTCCCGCTCGACGGAAGCCGTATAAACGGTCTCTCCATCCTCCGTACAGGTAGGCTCCGTCACCTCCTTTTTGACAGATGCTTTCAGTATAAATTCTTCCCCGCAGTCCTGGCAGATAAGAGTAGCCTTGGCGGATTCGTATTTCTTCCAGTTCCATTTTGGTTCCTGATATACATGCGTATGTTCGCCGGAATTATCGCTTGTGTTTTCTGTGGAGCTGTCTGCCGACGGAGCGGTATATGGTGCAGGAGCGTTATATGCCGCCGTTTTTTTGTTGCTGTCGTTGGTGTAGGCGAAGACTGTGCTGCCGTCGCCTTTGTATGTCTGCGCCCTGTAAACGGTTTTGCCGCCAAATCCCGGGAGACCGGTTCCGCAGGTCTGCTTCCAGGCAACACTGCCGCCGTTTCCTTCATTTAAAGCATAGCAGACTTCGCCCGACGCAAACTGCTGCTGCGTCATACCGGTGCCGTAATTGCCTTTTTCCGTGCCTGTAATCAGATAGTAGCAGTTCACAAACGTACTTCCGGAATGGTTATAGCCGCATATGCTTCCCACATAACCTGTTCCGCCGCCGACCTCGCCGGTATTATAACAGCCGGAAAGCAGCTTTTTATTATAACCGCAAATGCCGCCTATGCTTGTGCCGCTTCCGGTTACCGTGCCGGTATTATAGCAGTCGGACGTCGCGTTTTTGTTGTAACCGCAAATACCGCCCACATATTTGCTGCCGTTTATGGCGCTGGTATTATAGCAGACGCTGACTGTCGCGCCGCTGTCATTGCAGCCGCAGATGCCGCCCGTGTACTTGTCTCCATTGACAGAAGCCGTATTGTAGCAGCCTGTTATCGTTCCTTTATTGATGCCGCACAGACCTCCGGCATAACTGCCTGCGGAAACGCTGCCGCCTGCCACGCCCAGATTCTTTATGACGCCTGCATTGGAGCCGAAGAGCCCGGCATAGGAGGCATCCGGCTTTTGGCAGTATAGACCGCTCACAGTAAAGGAGCCGCCGTCAAAGGTTCCTCTGTAGGGATTTGTATTCGTTCCGATGGGAGTCCACGAACCGGTATCAGGACCGCAGACGTCGGATAAATTAATATTTTGTGTCAAAGTCGCGCAGATTCCCGTATTTGGAGCGCCGCCCACACCGTTTACCGCATCCGTAAACATGCGAAGCTGCGCAGCGTCTTTGATACGGTACGGATCCGCCGTCGTGCCGCTTCCCTCCAAATTTGGAGAGACCGCCGCCTCAGGTTGTTTTTTCGCTGCCTTTGGCTGTTCTGTCGGAGCAGTCTGATTGACCGGCTCTGCCGGAGCGGATGTTTCCTGGATGAATATAGGCGTTCGTTCCATGGTAGCTGCCATCACAGTTTCCGGTGTCAGCGCCAGCAATAAGCAGAAAGTCAGGATAAGACTCCCAATTTTTTTATGCATCTGATAATCTCCTTTCAGGGAAGCGGGTTTTCCTGTTTTAAAAAGGGAGCCGGGCGGTATGTGAACCGACGGCTCCCTTGAAATGCTTTTTCCTATATGTTTCTTTGACTTTATTTTACGGAAACAGAAGTGATATGCGGGTTCGCACCGTTGTACCAGTACAGATAACCTTCCATATCAACAGTATCGCCAACCTTCAGATTTTCTACCGCTTTGTAGACATCCGTGCTGCTGTCGCAGAGATAAGACTCCACGCAGAAGGTGTAGGTCTGTCCGTCTTTGGATACGTTGAAGTAAAGATCGCTGTTGGAATCGGCGGAACCGGAGTTGTCGTCGTTGTAGACGAAAGCACAGTCGTAGGACTGACCGTCCTTCTCATAGGTCTCAACGGTCATGCCCTTGAAGGATACCAGCTCATTCTGGTGTTTGATCAGTTCGTCCTCGTTGGCGAGCAGATCGGTTACATCCGTTGCGGAAGCGGTGAAGCTGCCGTCCTGAATCTCGATGGACGCGCCCTCAGCAACTTCCACTTCGCCGGACCACTCGGTCTTGTAGCCGGTCACCTTGATTTTCGTGCCGGGGGTGAGCTTTTCGTAATCTGCCTCGGAGCAGACTGCGTTGTAGACGAAATATGCGCCGTCCTTATCCTGTGTATAGAGGGTAGCCTTATCCTCCCACCAGGACTGTTTTGCCTGCACATATGTCTCGATTACTACTTCGCTGTCAAGCGCGGCAGCCATGTACTCGTCGTGGGTCATAACACCCTCGGATTTCTTGTCTTCGCCGCCGTTTCCGCCATTACCGCAGGCGGTAAGGGACAGAACGAGGGCAAGTGTCAGTGTCAATGCGATTGTCTTTTTCATACTTTTCCTCCTCGTTAGTAGGGTTTCTTTGGTTTGCTCCTACAGCGACGATTATACCATACTCAGTGGATAAATCAATGCTTTTTTCTCTTTTTAAAAAAATCGGACAGCACATAGAGCAAAATCAGACACCAGGAAAGCGTCAGCGCGGCGAGGAGCAGCACGGCGGCATGTGGCAGCGGACCGAGTTCCTGTCGGCTGCCTGTCGCGATGTCTTTCTGGTCCAGACGGTAGAGGGCAGTGACATCCGCAGTAAGCTGTTCCATGTAGGCGTCGTCTACCGTCTGCCCGCGCCGTACGGAGGTTGCCACATTTTCGATGAGTTGTCCCGCTGCATTCCGAAGGGAAGCGGAACCGTTAAATACGGGCGTTACAAAGGTGTCTCTTGTATGGGCGAGTAGAAGTTGGGAAGCGGCCAGTTTTATGGAATAGTGGGTGCTGTTGTCCTCGCCGCTTTTTGCAAGGTAATCCTGATAATCGGGAGATTCCTGTGCCTTTAATGTGACGGGGAGATACCCTTCCGTCTGCGCGTAGCCGATCTGCACTTCATCGGTCAGAAGATACTGTGCAAAGAGCCATGAGGCAAGCACCTCCTGCGGATTGGCTTTGTTGAACACACAGATGGAAGGCCCCTGGGAAATCATCTGCGGGTGTTCCGGGTCATACTGTGGCACCATCCGCACCGCCGTCTCAAAGTCCACAAAGGCGTCCTCGCTGATATCCGAGAGAGGCGCGTCGGCACCCATCCATGTGGCGCCCGCCGTGGAATCAATGGCGAACACGCATTGCCCCGCATTGAGGAAATTAGCGGGATAGCTGGAAATCTTAAAGGTGGAAAAAGCGCCGCTTTTCACATGTTCTGCGACTTCGTATAATAACGCTTCCGCGGTATCGTTGAAAAGCCCGATATCGCCGTCAGGCGTGGAATAATCCGCCCCCTGCTGTTTTAAAAACTGGATCATCATGTTGTCTGTGGACTTGTAGATGAAGGGAATCATCACGTTCTGTCCGTTTAAGGCAAAGGTACCGTCTGCGTTCTTCGCGGTAGCGGCTTCCGACACTTCCCAGATAAAATCCCAGGTCAGCACGTCGGGCAGGGTATAGCCCAGCTTTTCCACATAATCCTTGTTGATATAGCAGCATTCGGTGGAGCGCATGTAGGGGATGGCATAGTGCTGTCCCTCCAGCACGCATTCCGAGAGAAATTGGGGAACGATTTGGGCCTGTGTCGGTCCGTCGTAGGAAAGCGCGCTGCCGCCAAGCCCATATTTTTCATCGGCGAACAGCTCGTCTAAAGGAACCACGGTGTTTTTCCCGGTCATGTAGGTAGCGATGTGATCCGGATAGGTGATGCACACATTGGGCGTGGTGCCGGTGGCAATGTTGGTGATCACGTCGTTGAAGATCCTGCCGTAGTCGGTGTAGAGCTTCATGTTGACTTTGACGTTAGGGTAAAGCGACTCAAAGTCCGCAATGGCTTTTTTGTAGACGTCAGTCTGGTTTTTGTTGGTGTCGTTCTTTGCCCAGAAGGTGATTTCATAATTCGTTGAGGTGTCAAATTCCGCGGGCACGGTAAATTCCGGCAGCGCTTTGGAACCGTGACAGCCTGTGAGGGTAAAAAGACTCACTCCGATAAACAGTGACACCAGTGTTTTTTTCCATTTCCTTTTCATCCTTTGGTACCTCCTCTTGCAACGCCGGACATAATCTGTTTGCGGAACAGGAGAAACAGGATGATAAGGGGCAGGGAAATCACGACCACAGCCGCCATCATGGCGGGGATGTTGGCGCGCCCGAAACCGTTTTCCCGGATTTCCTGAATGCCGTTGGAGACGAGATAATAATCGGCGTCGTCGGTAATCAGGCGGGGCCATACATAGGAGTTCCAGCATTCAATGATTTTTAGTATCGTGATGGTAATTAACGTGGGTCTGCATATGGGAATCATAACTTTACGCAAGTATCGAAAATCCGACGTGCCGTCCACCTTAGCGGCATAGTAGAGCTCGTCGGGAATCTGGGCAAAATTTTCCCGCAGCAGATAAATATAAAATACCGAGGTCACCGAAGGCAGAATCAGTCCGGTAAAAGTGTTGCGCAGTTCCAGATTGGTGATAGTCGTAAAATTGGTGATGACTACCAGCTCATTCGGTATCATCATCAGCGCCAGAAACAGGGTGAACACGATATCCCGCCCCGCAAACTGCAGTCTCGCAAAGGCGAATGCCGCCAGCGTGATGACAATGAGCATAAGCGCTGTGGTGCCCGCCGTAAACAGAAGCGTATTTAACAGATACCTGCCGAGCGGAACGGTGGTAAAGGCGTCCGCATAATTTTGCAGGGTGGGAGACAGCGTAAAAAATTTCGGAATATATTCCGCGTTATAAGCGCCGTAGTCCTTCACGGAGGTCAGCACCATCCAGTAAAAAGGAAACAGTACAATCAGCGCCCAGAAAGTGAGAAAGGCGTAGGTGATGATAGTGAGTAAGCGATTTTTTTTCATATGATACCCCCTAATGGTAATGCACATGTTTTTGGCTCACCAGCAGATTAATGCAGGTAATGGTCAAAACAATGGCAAACAGAATAATTGCCGCTGCAGACGCGTAGGAGGGATAGCCGCCGCCGTCCCGATAGAGCATGTCGTACACGTAGCCTACGATGGTGTTCATACCCGCAGCGTTCAAATTCGTGCCAAACAGAGCCACCGCGTCGCTGTATGCCTTGAAGGCGCCGATAAAGCCCGTGATCACCAGATAGAAGAGCATGGGCGAAATCATAGGCAGGGTGATTTTAAAAAACATGCGGACGCGCCCCGTGCCGTCCACCCGTGCGGCATTGTAATAGACCGGGTTGACACCCGCCAGCGCGCTTGTCAGTATCAGGATTTTAAAGGGCATGACAACCCATACCGTGTAAAAACACAGCACGAACATTTTCGCCCAGTAGGGTCCCTCGATAAAGTCCACGGAGCCGCCGCCGAAACAGTGAATCAACAGATTTACCAGACCGTCGGAGTAGGGCGTCTTCTTAAAAAGAATCATAAACACCAGACCGACCGCCAGCGTGTTTGTCACATAGGGCAGGAAAAAGACGGTTTGAAACAGCTCCTGCAAGGGCTTGATGGAACTGAGCGCCACAGAGATCAGAAGCGCAAGCCCGGTGGAGAGAGGCACGGTGATCATCACCAGAATAAAGGTGTTTTTTAAAGCCTGCAGAAAATAGGCGTCGTGCAGGACATAGGAGTAGTTGTAGCCGCCCATACCGTAAAACGTCTGGGAGGCGGAGTTGTAGCCCTCCTCAAAAGAATAGATAAATACGTCGATTAAGGGGTAGATCATAAACGCGCCCAGAAACAGGAGCGCGGGCAGCAGGTAGAGCCAGCCCTTGTTATTTTGTTTTTCCATGGGATTTTCACCTCCCTGTTTCAAAAGGAATGCGTGCTTCGGTGCCCTTTGCAAAGAGAAAGACCTTCCTCGGTTTCAGCGTAAAGCGCACGGTTTCGCCAGACAGATGCTCGCAGCTCTCCGCATCCACGATGGAGCGGATCACGGGATTTTGCGAGGCGGGGTGGGTGGAGACGATGCTCACGTCCCGTCCCATGACCTCCGGTCTGCTTAAGCGGCAGGTAAAGGAGCCGTTTTCCGACAGGATAAAGCCCTCCGGGCGTATGCCCACATGCACCGGCTGGTCAGGCACATTTTTTACTGGAAGGATCGCCTCGTTCCCGATGAAAAGGGAGCCGTTTTCCACCCTTCCCTCAAAAAGGTTGATGGGCGGTGTCCCTAAGAATTTCGCGACAAACAGATTGGCAGGATTGTCGTACACTTCCTGCGGTTTTCCAATCTGCTGCACCAGTCCGTCCTTCATCACCACAATAAGATCGGATATGCTCATCGCCTCGTCCTGATCGTGGGTTACAAAGATCGTGGTGATAGCCGTCTTTTTCTGGATGCGGCGGATTTCCTCGCGGGTCTGGAGCCTGAGTCTGGCGTCCAGATTGGAGAGAGGCTCGTCCAGAAGAAGAACCCGTGGCAGTTTGACCAGTGCCCTTGCGATAGCCACGCGTTGCTGTTGGCCGCCGGACAATTCCGCGGGCTTTCTCTCCAGAAGATCCCCGATTTGCACAAGCCCTGCGGCTTCTTCCACCCGGGCGCGCATCTCCTCTTTGGAAAGTTTCTCTTCGCCCTTCAGATTTTCCAGAGGGAAGCGGATGTTCTGCTCCACATTTAAGTGGGGATAGAGCGCGTAGTTCTGAAATACCATGCCCACGCCCCGCTTCTGCGGGGTAAGCGGCGTGACATCCTCCTCGTCAAAAAAAATCTGCCCCTCTGTGGGTTTCTGCAGACCGCAGATTAGATTGAGGGTCGTGCTTTTTCCGCAGCCGGAAGGACCGAGGAGACCCACCAGTGTGCCGTCGGGTATTTCAAAAGTAAAATCGTTTACGGCGGTGACATCTTCCTTCTTTTTGCTGCCCCTGCCCCTGCCGGGGAATTTTTTTGTCAAGTGAGAGAGTACTATTTTCATAAGCTTGCAGTCCTTTCTGAAATCCGTGAGACGGATTCTGCGGTTACTTCCATCAGTGAATAAAAATGTCGCTGTGTGACAGCGTGTCAGATGCCGTATTCGTCACGCAAATCAGCGGATATGTGATCTAAATCGGGATAGACGAAACTTTCCGTGATGCCCAGTACCCGGAGACTTTCTATAAAGTATTTCTTCCGCTCACAGGGGATGATGATTTTGTAGAGCATATTTTCGTCGCAGATATCCTCCAGATGCTTTAGGGAATTGTGTACGGTGAAATTGGAGTGCTGGGAGTACATCCGCAGATTGTTTTCCGTGGAGCTGCATGCCAGAATGCGGTTTGTCAGCTCGTGGTTGTGGTGCGCGTGCTTGAAGGCGGGAAGCAGCATTTCCTGCGTGGTGTCGGCGTCGATGGGATAAATGCAGTTGCCGAAACCTTCCTGCTCATTCAAAAGCCCCGGCGCCAGCACCCAGACGCAGCCGTCCGTTTCAGGCAGCGCCCGGTAAGTCTCCGTGGCGAAAAACACCGCGATCAGAGGAGACTGGCTCCAGTCCAGCATTCTGGTGGGAAGACCGTAGTGCTGCATCAGGGAGACCCAGCCCGCGTAATTGTGTTTGGCGGGCGGATTGTCGATGATTTGCCTGGCGCGGGTGTAGAAGTCGTTGGTGATATACCGCTCCGCTTCCAGCCGTTTTTTGCTGCGCTGGATCGAGGGAATCAGCGTGAGGGACGCGTTTTCTTCCCCGCGGTACCAGAGCCGCACGCCGTGTTTTTGATATAAGCCGTTTACGAACTGTAAAAGCTCGTCGATGGTGCATATTTCCTGTGTAATCATAATTCCTCCACATTTTCCGGGACCGTAATCGAGTCTGTCCGATTTTGTTATGGACTTGACAGCCCTTTTTTGTCATAATGATTATAGAAGATTTTGGAAGGTTGCACAAGGGTTAATCGGAAAGGAAGGAGGTGGTATATGGAGCTGAATATCAATTCTCCTGCCTATTTTAGCGTTCAGTATGGCGTTGATGACGAAGTATACAGGTATTTCCGGAGTTTGTACGCGTTCTTTCAGGACAAAGAATACAGCGAGATATTGTCGGTCATAGGTATCACCCCGGTGATTGCCCCAAAAGAACTGTATGAGCAGGGTTTATGGAAAGAACATACAAAGAGCGTATCTCTGGGAGCGTGCGCGATTATCAGTATCAGAATGGATTTTGAAAGTTATTATGAGGCGGACAGTAATGGGAAAATAGAACTGATCCGGGAAATGATTGTTAAGGCTGTCAAAAAGATAAAAGCTAAAGGAAAGTTCGACTGGGAAAGTTTTAGGGACGACCTAATGAATTTTTCAGGCTGAGACAGCAGTGTAAGACGGTTAGTGTGTGAAAGAAGGAGAGGGGCAGCCATGGATTTTGCGGATAATCTCAAAAAATGTTTTGAGCGGATCGGTACATATTGCAACAGTGCAGAATACGGGAAAGCGCGGGAAGAGCTCGACAAAATCGAGCCATATTGCCAGACGCCTGCCGATAAGGCGCGCTTACACTATTCGCGCGGCTATCTTAACTATGCGACGGTAAGCCAGCTTTCTGCCCTTCTGGAATATCGGAGAGGGCTGCGGGAAGATCCTGTTGATTCCCTGAAACTGAAAAAGGAATGCAAATATTCCGTGAAACTGATCAAAAAGGAATATGCCGAGCTGGCAAGGGTGGCTGCGGATATTGATCATATGATAAACCTGCGTTACCATGAGATTCCAGAGGAAAACAAAACGGAAGTTGATGAGCAGACCTTTCAGTTGCTTTTGGGATTTCACCAAAGTATCAGACCGCCGCGTATTGACAACATCACTCTTGGATTTCCAAAAGAGGATATCTTTCTCGGATTCGGGGATTACTATGCGAAGCTCACAGGAGAAAAGCAGGAAGAGGCAAAACGATTTCTGGAAGAGGCGTATCAGATGACAGACCGGGAAAGTTTTTTAACATGTATCCGCGACAATCCGAACCTGCATATGGACGGCTATATCGGCGATGCCATGGCGTACTTAAATGATGAATCAGCTTTTGCTGTCGATACACTGGATGAGGATGAAAAGCTGTGCTTTCTGGCTAAGGCGGAGTTTGTAAAGCCGTTTGCAAACTATCTGCCAGATGCGGGCATCATTGCATGGGATGTGAGCAGACAGATAGGACTGACGCGACTGGCGTTTGCCTGTGATATCATCAATAGAGAGGATTACTGCCGCGGTATGGAGGACATGTCCCGAATATTAAAGGCGGGACTTAAATCCTTTGAGGAATACGCGAGGTCATTTATATTCGGGTCGGCGCTTTTTTTCTTCAAGGTGAAGGCTATGAATATCAATAAAGCGACCGATTTTATGTTCAGTATCTTCGGGTATCTGGATATGAGCGATCTGCGCAATATAAAGTGGATGAAGTAATCTGTAATCTTGTCTGCCCGGTCGGACGGTTATGCCGTCCGACCATTCTCGTCATAATAGGAAATCAGTTGTTCCCGGCACCGCAGAAACAGTTTCCCGAGCTCCGGGTCAAAATGACTTCCCAGCGATTCCTCTATGATCTGAAAAGCGCTGTCGTAGTTCATGCTTTCTTTGTAACAACGTTTGCTGACCAGCGCGTCAAACACATCCGCAAGCGCCATGATCCGTGCCTCCGGCGGGATATCAAGCCCGGAAAGGTGTTCCGGGTAGCCCTCCCCGTTCCATTTTTCATGGTGGTAGTGGGCAATGTTTTCCGCGATTTGGATAAAGGCTTCATCCTCCACGCCCTGCAGTACCTTTGCGACGATTTCTCCGCCCCTGCCGGCGTGATCTTTCATTTCCTCAAATTCGTTCGGGGTAAACTTTCCCGGCTTTCGCAAAATGCGGTCGTCCACAGCCATTTTTCCGAGATCGTGCATGGGTGCCGCCTTTGTTACATAAGTGAGGAACTCTTTTGAAAACCCGTAAGCCTCCCCTACATGCTCCAATTCTTTCGTGAAAATCCGTATGACTTCGCTGGTCCTCTTTACATGACCTCCCGTACTGCTGTCGCGGCTCTCAATCATGTCCGCCATGCCAAGCAGCATTTTGTCCTGCATACTGCTTATATGCGCCGTCTTTTCCTCCACAGCCTTTTCCAGTTCTTCGTTGTAATCATGTAAAAGGCGTATATATTCCCTTCTCTGTGTTTCGTCCTCCAGTTCCACCATAAGCCCGATTTTTCGCTTTCCAGCGCCATGGAATAGTGGTTTGATGGTGCATCTTAGTTCTTTATCTTTTGTGAGGATATAGTATTTTTGCGCATCGTTATTCTGCGCATTTTCAAGTCTTGCGGCAATATTTTCATACAGAAAAGGTGTATCTTTGCCGATCGGGTCATCCATGCGAAGGTCTGCGATTTCGGGAAGATATTCTTTCACCTTTTCATTGCAGCCAAGATACCGATGCTGGTTGTCGAATACCAGATAGCCGTAGGTACTGTGTTCCTCCAGTGCGTTTGCGATAGTATCCGACACTTCATACATGCCGATCCGGCGGATCAGAGAGAGAATCAGTATTTCGTCCAGCAGATAGACAAAGGTCATCCACTCAATCCGTGAATGCAGCATCCGCTCTCCAGCGTAAACGCCGATAGATATAATCTGGGCAAGAAAAAGGGAAAGGATGACTTTGTAGGAAATCTTTTTCCGCTGGGAAAAGGAAGCCGCCAGTATCCACATACCGAGCGCCATACACAGAAGCACATAGACCGGATAAAGGCTGTGCATGGGACCGTACTCTTTTTCCAGAAAGGATACGCCGTCAATCAGTGCCAGAGAGACGCTGCTGTAGAAATCTGTCCGCAGCCCGACCTGAAAGGCATAATAGATGACAACGGAGGCGAACAGGACGAGGAAGAGCAGCAGTACATGGTTTACCTGTCGGCGGCACAGATTTGCAATACTTACGAAAAGCAGAATGGGAACGAGCACGCCGCCCAGATAGACCAGATTATTGCCACGGATGGCGTTTTCCAGAGAGGAGGCGGTGCAGATTGAGTAGTAGCCGAAATTTCCGATAGAGATCGCCACAAAAAGGAGCAGATAATTGGTTATTTTCTGCTTTTGCCCAATTTTAACCAGCAGCATGAAAAAGATTACGGACATGATAAACGCGATACCATAAAGCGGAATAATCATAGGAAATACCCTTCTTTCTGACAGATTGAAAACCTTTGACCAGTTTCATGTTTATACATTATACAGCAGGCGTCAAAAAACAAGGGTTCTGGCAGAAACGTCAATTTTCTGGCAAAAACGGTGGTGAAAACGGAAGTGTGGCGATTGACAAAGGGCAGAAATAGCGAATATGATTAGGGTAAAAAATGCGGCATTCTCCGCATTGATTGGAGTCACAACAGGGCGGAATATAGAAGAGGTGCACGGTGAAACTGGCGTTTGTGGATGATGAAAAAGAATATACGATGGAAATGGAGAGGATCTGCCGGGAATTTGGGGTGAAGAACCACTGTGGGATTGAGACATGTTCCTTCACAGATGCGGCGGCTTTTCTGGACGCCTTCCGGGAGGGCAGTTTTGACATGGTTTTTATGGATATCTATATGGACGGCATGGATGGGATTTCGGCGGCGGCAAGGATGCGGGAGCGGGATAAGAACTGTCTGCTTGTCTTTCTCACTTCCAGTGCGGAGTTTATGCCCGAGGCTTTTTCCTGTCATGCCTTCGAGTATGTGACAAAACCTTTTTCCGGAGAGCGCATTGTTGCTGTGCTTCAGGACGCTCTGAAAGTGCTCCCGAACAAAACAAGATATATAGAGATTCAAAGCGACAGAAGAACGGTTCCCGTTTTGCTTGGCAGCATTGCCTACGCTGTCACGGATGCGCATTATTTGGAAATCGGACGGACGGATGGCGTTACGCTGCGCAGCCGTATGACACTTGCCGCATTTCTGGATCAAATAGGAGAGGACGCCCGTTTTATCATGATAAACAAAGGAATCGTAGTGAACGCCGACTATATTCTGACATTTGAGGACAACTGCTGTATTCTGGAAAGCGGGATACAGTTTCCCGTCCGGGTGCGGGATTTTTTGAAAATCGAGCAGGCGGTGCGGGATTATCATTTTAAGAAAATACACGAGCGGCAGTCCCTCTCGACGGGGCGGCACGGAAAGAAGGAGGGCTGACTATGGATATGGAAAAGTGGCTGCCTGCATGGCTGCAGTTTCTGGCGCTGCTTCCGATTGCGGTTTCCTGTTATCTTCCGGCAAAGAATCAGATGAGACATACGCCCCTGAAAACGGCAGGCATGTGTTTTACCCTGTTGCTTCCCTGTTCCCTGCTCAGCGCGTGGCTTCATGGAACATTTGAGATCAATGTAAACACCTTGCTTCTGCTGTGCCTGATACTTTTTTTCTTTTTCTACCGCCGCACGCTGAAAACGGATTTGCCCCGGGCGCTTGCTGTCTTTGTGGGCGTCTGTGCGGTGCAGACTTTTCCGTTACAGTTTGCATACGCATTCGATGCACGGCTCCATCCCCTGTCCGGGGCGGGACAGATTTCCAAGGAAGCGGCTCTGCTGCAGCTTATTCTGGCATGTCTGATGCCCATAGCAGCGGCAAGCCCCTCCCTGCGTTATTCCGCGTGGGCGGTTGACAATCTGGATATCCCTAAGGTATGGTATTTAACGGTAGCGCTGTCTGCGGTGTTTCTGATTTTTAATGTGCTGGCTGTGCCGCATTCCTACAGCACGCTTTACGCGGGGCGGATGTTTTCTTTGTTTTTGCTGTTTGAGTGCGGCGCGCTGTTTGTGCTTATTCTTATTTATCTGCTTTTTTATCAAGGCGCCAGACTTATCATGGAACATGCCAGACTGAAGGAGCACACCCAGCTCCTTGAGATGCAGATGCATCAGTACCGCACCTTGCAGGATTACATGCAGCAGACCAAAAGAATGCGCCATGATTTCCGTCACCATCTGCGGCTGCTGTCTACCCTTGCAGGCAAGGGTGATTTGGAAGGCATTCAGACGCATCTGGCGGAATATGAAATCAAGTTGACGGAAAATACGCCGGTCAATTATTGTCAAAACAGTTCGCTGAATGCGCTGTTTGCCTATTACAATGAAATGTCGGTACAGGAATGTATACGCACTGATTTTCATATCAGCCTGCCGGAACCGCTTACAATTTCTGAACTGGATCTGGCTTCCCTGTTTGGCAATCTGATGGAAAATGCCATAGAGGGATGCCGAACGCTGCCGAAAGAGGAACGGTACTTTTGTCTGACGGCGGAAGTGCGGCATCACAATGGGCTGTACGTGGTTTCCACCAACAGCTTTGACGGAATCGTGCGGAAAGGGAGGGACGGCTACCGTTCCACAAAGCATGGCGGAAAGGGGACAGGGCTTGCCTCCATATCTGCCATTGCGGAAAAGTATAATGGCATGGCGGACTTTTCCAACAGTGAAAGAGAATTTTTTGCGGACGTGGCGGTAAAAATCTGATATACTTGGTGGCAGGGCATTATATGCAAGGAGGAACGCTATGGATAAGAAAGTAAAACAGAATCTACTGCTCGTGGTCTTGGGGGTCGGGTTATTTGCGGCTCTGATGAACTTTCATGCGGTGCTTCTCTTTTTTGAAAAGGGTCTGGGGATCATCCTGCCGATTGTCGTCGGCGGCATACTGGCGCTGTTTATCAACGTACCTATGATGGGAATCGAAAAGCGGCTTCGGAAATTGCTGCAGAAAAGGAAAAAACAGCCATCCGACAAGTGCTACAGGGGCGTCTCGTTTCTTCTTACTTTTGTCGGTATCGCGTTGGTGCTTACGCTTGTGTTCACACTGCTCATACCGGAGCTTGTAAGTTCGGTGAAGGGGCTTTATAAGCTGGTTGAAGCGCGTCTGCCGCAGTGGATCACTTATCTGGAAAGCCTTGATCCGGAGGCGGCGTGGATAGAGGAAATGCTTTCAGACTTAAATCTGGAAAAAATCATGCAGAGTGTCGGTTTCGGCGCCAATCTGTTTTTGGAGGGTGTGGTGAGTACGGTATCCTCCGCCGCGAGCGTGGTCATAACGGCGGCGTTCGGGCTGATCATCAGTATTTATCTCGTGCTTGAAAAAGAGCAGGTATGCGGACATGTCAGAAAGGTAGTGTGTGCCTATCTGAAACCTTCATGGGCGGAATATCTCATTCATGTCAGCCGGACATTCAGCAGGTCCTTCGCGAACTTCCTGTCGGGGCAGTGCGCGGAGGCAGTGATTCTCGGGGTATTGATGTTTCTGGCGTTTACGATTTTCAGGCTGCCCTACGGAAGTCTGGTCGGCGTGCTGACGGCGGTCTGCGCGATCATTCCGTATGTGGGGGCTTTCATTTCCGGTGTGGTCAGTGTGATTCTCGCCCTGATGATTAGCCCGGCATTGGCGGTGCGCTGCCTGATAGTCTATCTGGTTGTCCAGTTTGTAGAGAATCAGTTTATTTATCCGAGAGTGGTGGGTGGCTCTGTCGGGCTTCCGCCATTGTATACGCTCATAGCGGCAATGATTGGCGGGGAGCTTTTTGGCATCATAGGAATTATCTTCTTTATTCCGATTATGGCGGTGGTGATCGAGCTGGTGAAAGAGGATGCCGGGAAGCGTTTGAGCCGGAAAGGGAAGCCTGCTATTTAAAAACTTTGGAATGTTATGAATAGAAAAAGGAAGAGATATGGAACTGGATGTTAAGGCATTTTGGGATGCGGTTCTGCGGCAGGATGCAGATGCGATCCGCGGATATTTTCATCCGGACGCGTGGGTGAACTGGCACAACACAAATGAGCATTTTGCCGTAGAGGAATTTATCCGGGCGAATTGCGAGTATCCCGGTGAGTGGGATGGGGAGATAGAGCGGAGTTTTACCACCGATACCCATATCATCACTGCCACGCATGTGTACAGCAAAGACCAGAAGATGTCGTTTCATGTAACTTCCTTTATGCATGTAGTAGAAGGAAAAATCGCTTCCGTCGAAGAATACTGGGGTGACGACGGGGAGGCGCCGCAGTGGCGGCAGGATAAGAAGATTGGGAGTAAAATAAAGGGGTAAGCGGAAAACCTGTGGAGGCTTGGAAATTTTTCCGTATGCCGAAGCAGGTAATTTTAATTTTGCATATTGACACAGTGTCAGAAAAGGATTATATTATCTATGATGACACTGTGTCAGAATGCTAAAAAAGGAGGTGCCAGATGCCAAAGGGATCAGAAGAACTGACGGCGGCAAGAAAAGAAGAAATTATAACAGCCTGTGCCGAGCTGTATCAGACTATGAGTTTTAAGAAAATCACCATCAAGGAAATCGGGAATGCGACTACCTTTACCCGGACTTCCATCTATAATTACTTTCAGACGAAGGAAGAAATTTTTTTGGCACTGCTGCAGAGGGAGTACGAATTGTGGGTCAATCGTCTGAGACAGCTCCGGGCGGAACATGAAAAGATGACAGGGGAAGAATTTGCGGACGCACTGGCACGTTCACTGGAAGAGCGGAAAACCCTTTTAAAAATTATGTCCATGAACCACTATGACATGGAAGAAAACAGCCGTCTCGAACGGCTGACTGAATTTAAGGTGGCATATGGGAAGTCACTTGCGGAGGTCAGGAACTGTCTGGATCAGTTTTTTCCGGAAATGACGGTTCAGGATAAGCAGGATTTTATCTACTCCTTTTTTCCGTTCATGTTTGGGATATACCCGTATACGGTGGTGACGGAAAAGCAGCGGGAGGCAATGACAAAGGCAGAAGTGAATTACGTGTATATGACGATTTATGAGATCACATACGCCGAGGTAAAAAAATTGCTGGGCGTGTTGGCATAAAAAGATGGATTAAAAATGTATGGAAGGAGAACTATTATATTTATGAAAAAAATGTATTCTGTTTTTATGGCACTTGTTCTTATGATGAGTCTTGCCGCCTGCGGCAGCGGGAAGGATGCGGATGTTTCCAATCCATCGTCTGGCATACAGGAGCCGGAGTCGAATGATGAAGCGTCAACTGACGCACAGGAGCCGGAGCCGAGCGTTGAATTGTCATCCGACGCACAGGAGCCGGGACAGAGCGGCGAACCATCAGCGGAAGAACAGGACGGAGCGGAGGCAAAAGCGCTTGTCGTTTATTTTTCGGTTACGGGAAACACGAAGGCAGTTGCGCAAACACTGGCAAAGCTGCAGGATGCGGATATCTATGAAATCGTGCCGCAGCAGCCTTATACAGACGAGGATTTGAATTATAATGACCGTACCACGCGCGCAACAGCGGAGCAGAATGATCCGGAGGCACGTCCGGAAATACGGGGCAGCATAACGGATTTTGAGAAGTATGATATCGTCTATGTGGGCTATCCGATCTGGTGGGGAGATATGCCGAGAATCCTGTATACATTTTTTGATACTTACGATTTTAGCGGAAAGACCATCGCACCGTTCTGTACCAGCGGCGGCAGCGGACTTTCGGGAACGCCGGAAACAATTGCCGGACTGGAAGCGGGCGCGGAGGTTCTGGACGGGCTTGCCGTGGGAAGTTCACAGGCAGATAATTCCGGCGACGCAGTAGCGGACTGGCTAGGTGGGCTTGGTCTTGCTAAGTAGGAGGGTAAATACAATGAAGGTACTTATGATTAACGGAAGTCCCCGCATAGGCGGCAACACGTCCATCGCCCTGAAAGAGATGGAGCAGATTTTTGCGGCGGAGGGCGTGGAGACGGAAACGCTCCAGATTGGAAACAAGGATATCCGCGGCTGTATCGCCTGCGGGACATGTGCGGACAAAGGGAAATGTGTGTTTGACGACATGGTGAATGAGACGGCGCCGAAATTTGAGGCGTGCGACGGGCTGGTGATCGCGTCGCCGGTTTACTATGCGTCTGCAAACGGTACGATGATTTCTTTTTTAGACAGGCTGTTTTACAGCACGCCTTTTGACAAGAGCATGAAGGTAGGGGCGAGCGTCGTGGTGGCAAGGCGGGGCGGCATGTCGGCGACCTTTGACGAGCTGAACAAGTATTTTACAATCTGCGGTATGCCGGTGGCGTCCAGCCAGTACTGGAACAGCGTCCACGGCAGGGTGCAGGGCGAGGCGGCGCAGGATGCGGAAGGGCTGCAGACGATGCGCACGCTTGCCAGAAATATGACCTTCCTGATGAAGAGCATTGCGCTCGGGAAGGAAACCTACGGTCTGCCGGAGAAAGAGCCTGTGCAGAGAACGAATTTCATCAGTTAATCTTTGGCAGTACATATTTTTCGGAGTAGAAGGCATACTGATCTTTGTAATAAGGGCTTTCCTCCTTCATGACGGAAAGGGAATGGTGCAGATTCATGCTGTTTTCCGCAGCGTCCACGATACAGATGGCGATGTTGGAGCAGTGGTCTGCCGCCCTTTCCAGATTGGTGAGAAGGTCCAGCCAGATAAAGCCTGTCTCGATGGAGCAGATACCTTTTTTCAGACGCCTTACATGGGCGTTTCGCATGTTCTCTTTCAAATCGTCGATGACCTGTTCCAGCGGTTCTATATTTCGTGACAGTTCCAGATCGTTTTGTACAAAGGCGCTGCAGGAGAGCGTCATAATTTCTGACATGGCGCTGCAAAGCACGTCCAGTTCTTTTAAGGCTTCGGGGGTGAACTGCAGTTTTTTGTCCTTTAGTTCTTCCGCAGACTTTAGAATATTAACGCTGTGGTCGGAAATCCGCTCGAGATCGCCAATCACTTTTAACATCATGGAGATGCTGCCGCTGTCGGCGTCGCTCATCTGATAGCTGCTCAGTTTCACAAGGTAGGTTCCCAGCATATCTTCATAGTGATCGCATTTTTCTTCCGCTTCCTGCACTTCCTTTGCGGTCTGTTTGTCGTACCGGGTCAAAAGATTCATCCCGTTTTTCAAAGACGTGGTGGAGATTTCCGCCATTTCCCGCACCAGCGTATAGCATCTGTCCAGCGCGATATGGGGCGCGGCGAGGAGTCTTTCGTCCAGTATGGAGGCGGTTTCTTCCGCTTCGGTGTCGGGGACGAGCTTCACCGCCAGCTTTTCCAGAAGGGCGGATGTGGGGAGGAGCAGGATGGTGCACAAAATGTTAAAGGCGGAGTGGGTGAGCGCGATGCCGAACAAAGATGCGGATTCATCCAAAAACGCGGGTTTTATAAACAGGGATACGGGAAGAAAGACGAGGAGCAGGATTAGTGTTCCAAATATATTAAAGGACAGATGGACAACCGCCGCTCGTCTGGCATTTTTGGTCGTGCCAAAGGAGGAGAGCATGGCTGTTGCACAGGTGCCGATATTCTGTCCCATGATAATCGGCATAGCAGCGCCGTAGGAAACCTGTCCCGTGGAGGCGAGCGCCTGCAAAATACCGACAGAGGCGGAGCTGGACTGGATGACCGCTGTAAGTACGGCGCCCACGATAATACCGAGAATAGGATTTTGAAACAGGATAAACATCTGACGGAAAGCCGGGACGTTGGCAAGACCGGAAACAGAAGCGGACATGGTATCCATGCCGAACATCAGGGTGGCAAAACCTAAAAGGATGGTGCCGGAATCCTTTTTCTTGCTGGTTTTTCCGAACAGAAAAAGAAGGATGCCGACCGTTGCCAGAATGGGTGTGAAGGAAGTCGGTTTTAACATACGGACAAAGAGGTTGTCGCTGGAAATGCCGCTTAAGCTTAAAAGCCATGCGGTGACAGTGGTGCCCACATTTGCACCCATGATCACATTGATTGCCTGTTTTAAGGTCATCACGCCGGAATTGACAAAGCCCACCACCATGACTGTGGCGGCGGAAGAGCTTTGAATGACGGCGGTGACGACGAGTCCTGTCAGAAAACCGGCGGTTTTATTCTGGGTCAGCCTTGCAAGGAGCAGCTTTAGGCTGCCCTCCGCGCGCCGTTCTAATGCTTCACTCATCACGCTCATGCCGAACAAAAATAAGCTTAAGCCGCCCGCCAGTGTCAAAATATCAAATAGGTCCATAACAGTCGAATACCTCGTTTCCTCTAGATTATGGATAGTTTGCGCATTCTTATGATGTAACATGCCTTTGCCAGCAAAAAAGAAAAAGATTGTAAAAAAGACAGGTTGTACCTTATAATTATAATTTAATATGATACATTAAATCAATAAGATATGACAAAACAAAACGGCTCTGACAGGGAGATTAACTATGAGATATCAGAATGAATGGCTTTTGCTGGAAGCGGATGACATGGTTGACGAAATGGAGCACCGTCAGCCGACGGAAGAATTTTTGTTTTATGAAGCGGTTATGAGCGGCGATGTGGAAGCTGTCAGGAGAAACTGCGAGCAGGAGCGTTTTATGGACAGCGAAGGTGTCGGCGTGTTGTCGCAGGATCCGATTACCAACCTGAAATATCATTTTGTGATTACCACGGCAATGATAACACGTCTTTGCAGGCAGCGGGGCATGGAACTGGAACAGGCTTTCCGGATGAGTGATTTCTATATCCAGAGTCTGGATCGGATTCACACCCTGCGGGAGATACAGCGCCTGCATGACGAGATGGTGTTGGATTATGCGGAGAAAATGCGCCGAATCTGCCGCAGCGACACAGGTTCCCGCCACATCAATGTGTGCAAGGAATATATTTATGCGCATATCAAAGAGCGGATTACCATCGAGGAAATCGCGGATGAGCTGGGCGTGTCGCCCAGCTATCTCTCCCGCCTGTTTAAAAAAGAGACGGGGGATTCCGTCAGCGCCTACATACGGGCGCAGAAGATTGAGATGGCTAAAAATATGCTGCGCTACAGTGATTACACGCTGAGTGATATTGCAAACCGCCTTTCCTTTTCGTCCCAGAGTCATTTTATCCAGCAGTTCAAGGAGCAGACCGGGATGACACCGAAAAAATATCGGGATATGAACCATATGGTCCACTGGGATATCGGAACGGGGGGGGGGTAAACGGTATCGTGCCGCCGTTACAGAGTCAGTAATATTTCATTCTGCTCTTCCAGCAGGTCTGCAGGAATGTAGTTGTCACAAAGTTCCTTGTTGTTTAGAAGGAGCTTTTCACATCCGGATTCCCGTCCTTTCGGGTTTTCGACAATAATATGCAGATGCTTTCCGCGGAAATCTTTTTCTATTTCAAACTGTTTCCATTCTTTCGGAATGGAAGGAGAGAGCTTTATGCCGTCCAAATCAGGGCGCAGTCCCAAAATGCCTTCCACGCAGCCTACCATGACGGTGGATGCCGTGCCTGTCAGCCAGTGGACATGGGAACGTCCGTGGTGTTCGCTTGCGCGTCCCTCGGTGAACTGCCCGTAGCAGTAAGGCTCAATATGACGGATTTCCGCTATGTCGTTCTGTGCGGCGGGCGCATTTTCCATAAAGTAGGTGAAAGCGCGTTCCCCGTGTCCCATCAATGACTCCGCCAGTATCAGCCAGCCCTGCGACTGGGAGAAGATGCCGGCATTTTCTTTTGTGCCCTGATTATAGATGACAGCCAGTGCGCCGTCGAAAGCGTGGGCGTGGTAGGGCGGGTCCATCAGGAGAGCGCCGTATTTGGTATTTAGTTTTTCATAGACGTTTGTCATGGCAAGCTCAGCCTGTCCCGCTTCCGCAAGTCCGCTGATGACGGCGAAGCTCTGGGGGTTGAGCCAGAGATTTGCCTCAGGGTCGGAGGCGGCGCCGATGCGTTCCCCGCTCTCCGTGAAGCCCCGGATGAAGCGGTCGCTGTCCCAGCACAGCCCCTGTATTTTCTTTTTCATTTCCGCCTGCTGCTCGTTCAGATAGTCCACATATTCTCTATCGTTTTTAAAAGCGGCAAAATTCTTTAAGATCGTCATGGCATAGTAAAACTGCAGCGCCACGAAAGAGGATTCGCCGTTTTTGCCAAGCCGCAGGCAGTCGTTCCAGTCCGCGTAGAGTCCCGCGGGCATTCCGTGGGGGCCCAGATGGTCAAAGGAAAACTGCACGGCGCGTTTTAAGTGCTCGTAGACGCTTGCCTCATCCTTGTCCGCAAAGGGAACGGTCTCGTCGAGGAAGGCGGTGTCCCCGGTCTCCGCAATATATTTATAGACGGTCGGGAACAGCCACAGGGCGTCGTCGGCGCGGTACGCTGGGTGCCCGGTTTCCTGACGGTAGGAGGCGTCGTCGGGGGTATCCTCATGTCCCGGGTTATGGGTGAATTTCACAAGCGGCAGTCCGCCGCCGTTATGGACCTGTGCGGAGAGCATAAAGCGTATTTTCTCCACAGCCATTTCCGGCGCAAGGTGGATGATGCCCTGTATATCCTGCACGGTGTCGCGGTAGCCGTAGCCGTTTCGCAGCCCGCAGTAGATGAAGGAAGCTGCTCTGGACCAGATAAAGGTCATAAAGCAGTTGTAGGCGTTCCACGTGTTGATCATGGTATTAAATTCCGGGCTGGGCGTATTTACCTTTAAGTGGGAAAGTCTTCCCTCCCAGAGTTGTTTCAGCTCGCTGATTTCTTTTTCTGTCATGGCAGCAGGTTCGGCATAGCTGTCTACAATGGCTGCTGCTTCGGCGCTGCTTTTCATGCCAAGCACAAACGCAATGGTTTTCGTTTCGCCGGGAGCCAGCTTCACGGTGCAGGAGAGTGCGCCGCAGGCATTTTCGTTGTAGCTTGTCACATTCCCTAAATCGCCGGAAAGGACGCCCTGTGGATTGCCGTAACCGTGATAGTTTCCGAGAAACTGTGCCTTATCGCCGCAGTAGGAGGAAACCCTTTCTCCTGCAAGCGCGAAAAAGCGGTTTACCGTACATTTTCCGTCAACCAGTTTTCCGGGAGGCTGCAGATTCAGATTGTTGTGGATTTCCTGCATAATCCGGTTGTCCTGAAACAGGGTGCGGGTGATAAACAGGGAGTACTGCAGATTGACCTGATCCTGTTCATAGTTGTTGTGGCTGGTAAATTCGGCGTAGCCGGTAAGCGTCAGATTCCTCGCACGTTTTGCGCGGTTGGTCACGGACAGTGCCCATACCTCGTGGGTTTTTCCGTGCGGAACATAGTACAGCGCTTCCGAGTCAATTTCACTGTACTGGGCGGTCATTTTTGTGTAGCCGAGACCGTGGATGCATTTATTCTTGTAGCTGTCCAAGCTTTTTCCCACCGGCTGCCATGAAGCGGACCAATAGTCTTTGGAATCATTGTCGCGGATGTAAAGGTAACGTCCGGGCTGGTCGAACTGATTGAACACATAGCGCAGGATTCTGCCGTTTGCGCCGGACTTGGCAAAGCTGTAGCCGCCCGCGTTGTTGGAAATGATCGCGCCATACTCGGGGGATCCCAGATAGTTGACCCAGGGAGCGGGCGTGTCGGGTCTTTCAATCACATATTCTCGGTTAACATCGTCAAAATATCCGTATCTCATTTTTTATGTATTCCTTTCACGTCATTTTATATATGTTGATCGGAGTTCGCGAAGCGAATCTTGAAGTTGGTTGGGTTCGATTTTATACAAGTTTTACGATAATTTTGTAGGCGTTCTCCGGCAGACCTTCAAGCAGTTCCCGGGAGAGAAGGGCATAAGCGTTATCCTTCACGGGGAGAGCTGTCTCGCCGCAGAGGGCAGAGTCCATCCGATACGCGCCGAAATCTTTGCCGGATTCGTTCCGGCAGACGACGGTAAAGGTCTTTCCGGCAAAGGGAACGGTGATGGAGGCAGTGGCCGCCTCGTCAAACTGCTCCGCGAGAAGCCTGGGTGCGATCATGAGCGCACCGTTATCGCCGCGAACGCCGAACACTTCCGTGATCATGGTCATCATAAACCAGCTTGCGGCGCCGGTGAGATAGTGGTACATGCCGCGTCCGTCCGCGCGGAAATACTCGGGAATGCCCGGATAAATATGACTGGTATTAAAATTAAGCGCGTTGTCTGCGAGGGTTTTAAGCGCCTTCCAGCCCTCCTTCACAAATCCTCTGCGGTAGAGGGCGTTGGCGTACATCACCGTCATATGGGAGAATACCGCGCCGTTTTCCTTCTCGCCGTAGGCAAAGCCGAACATTCTGCCCATGTCGAATTTCAGTTCTTTAAAGTCCGTGTTCAGACGGTAGCCGCCGATTTCCTTCCTGTAAAGGTAATGGTCGGCAGCCCTCACTATTTTGGGTATCTGGCTGTCCTTTGCGACGCCGCCCATAATGGAAAATACTTGTCCCGTCAGCATCATGCGTACCTGCTCGCCGAAGAATCTCTCCACGGATTTCCCGTGATTATCGTAATAGCTGTTAAACCAGCCCTCCTCGTCAGCGCCCTCAATCCATTCCTGAGAGCGGATATGCGCTGTCAGCCAGTCCGCCTTTTTGGTCAGATTCTCGGCAAGGGCAGAGAGATAGAAGGGGTTGCGGACGCCTGTCACGGTGTGGCGGCAGCGGGTGTTGTAGTCGTCCAAAATCCGGTGCTTTTTGTCAATGTCGTCATAGACGGAAGGGTCGTCCGCAAGCAGCACGGAGATCTCCTCCAGAAGCTCCACCTTGTGATCGCCGGAGGCGCTGTCTAAAAGAAGGAGGAGCGACGCCAGATCCCGCAGATTGCCGGCGTAAGCACAGGTGAACGCCACGCTCTCGCCGTGTTCCGCAGCCATGTCCAGCGCGTCGTTCCAGTCCGCGCCGCGAAGCCGGTAGATGTTGTGATCTCCCACCTCGTAGAAAGCGGTGAGCTGTTGAATCAGAAGATGCTCCAAAATAGTGCCTTTGTAGACTTCCTCTTTGTCGGTGAGCTGTCTGCTGCCGCTGTCTGCGGACCAGAGCGTGTCCATGCCGGTTCCGCGCATAGCCTGCGCATCCTTAAAATAGGGCGCCTCCCTGTAAAGGATATCGAGGTCGCCGGTCTGATCGATGTAGAGCTTTGTAGTCATAAGCGGCCAGAGGGCGTGATCCATCCAGACGCGGGCAATGCCGTTTCGGTCCGCGATAAAGTTCCCGTTTCCGTCCCCGATGATGGTGGCGTTGGTGCCGTCAATGCGGACGCCGCCATAATTCGCGGCTATCATCTGCCCCACATCCTGCGGCTCCATCAAAAGTAACGACAGGCAGTCCTGCCAGAGATCGCGCCAGCCTCTGCCGCCCCTGCCGTAATCATGGTGAGGCAGAAAGGAACAGCCGAACAGACGGCGTAAGAAGGGCTGGAAGCAGACCCATTTCATAAAGCGGTCAAAGTCTGCGTCCCCCGTCCGGAAGCCGACGGACACCTTATCCTGCCAGCAGGCTTTTGTCTGTGCAAGCGCTGCCGTCACCTTTTCTTCTGTATTATATTTCTGACAGATTTCCTCGATACGGCTCTCCTCTTCCTCCACGCCGAGCAGGACAATATAAGCTGATTTTTCGCCGGGAAGCAGCGTCAGGTTCTGGAAACAGAACGCACCCATGGCTTCCCGTCCCTCGGCAGTGGAAAAGGCAGGAACGCCGGGGCGTTTTTCGCAGACGGCGCGGGGATGGGTGAAGGTGCCGCCCTCGCCGATATATTCTTCCACCGTGGGGAAAAAGCCTTCGGGATTCTGTCCCTTTGCCGTAAAACCGCAGACGTAATAGGTCTTGGTGTTGGGACGGTGCCCTTTTTCGTCAAAGGACATGGTGGGACGGACGAGGATGCCTTTTTCCGTTGTCCGGATGCGGTGCAGCATGGATGTCACGTTGCGGTGGTCCCTGATATTGTCCGCGCTTCGTCCGTAGATGGGGATGGCGGCGTAGGGTGTCAGTGAAAGCTCTTCGCTTGCCAGATTCCGGACGGTCACATACATGATCTCCACATTGTCATCCTTCGGAATAAAAGAGGTGACAGCGGTTCCTATCGGAAGAGATTTGGACACGCGGTCTAAGGTCTGCCACATAAAACCGGCATTCATCACGCTCTCTTCCTGTAAAGGAGAGAAGCGTGCGGCTTCCTGCCCGGCGGAGACACCGGTGGCGGAGTAAACTTTCGCGTCATGTGTCACAAAGAAGAAGTTGCGGGTGGAGCGGTTGTTATGCAGGTTTTCAGAGCTGACAGGCTCTAAAAGGAAGGTTTCCTGGTCGATTTTGGCATCGCCGCCCAGATTTGGCGTGACGCTGCTTTTTAATCCCGTTTCTGAAGCGAGGGGAAAATACAGATAACTTGTGTTTTCCGGCTGCTTCATGGAAAAACTTCCGTGTTCGTCAATAAAGGTAATGGGTTTCAATGTGAATGCTCCTTTCTGGTTCGGTTTTTATTTCGAATTCGTAAGTTGTTATGGAGAGATTATATAGGAAACGGTGAGAGGAGAAAATCAGAAAACTGAGAAAAATATCAGAATCATGACATATAGAATAAAAAGTAAAAACAGAAAAGATGCAGGAGAATAGCGGAATTTGATGATGTGTTACGAATCTGATATTTTGGTTAAGATTCTAAATATATTCTCTTTTGGCGGCAGGCTATACTCAGGGTGTACTACGAAATGTGTGGCAAATCCACATGAAAACCAAGGGAGGATAAAAAATGAAGAAAAAGTTAGTCAGTGTTTTATTGGCTGCGACTGTTATCACCGGAATTTTAGCCGGCTGTGGCGGTGGTTCCGATGCAGGCAGTACAAGTCAGGGTACGGACGCCCCGGCGGCTTCTGATGCAGGCAGTTCCGACGCTGGCAGCGCGGATGCGGGAAGCGACGCAGCTGCAGCGGGCGGCGAGGAAGGAAAAGTCATCAACATCTACAGCTTTAACGACGAGCTTCGCACACGCATCACTGCCGTTTATTCGGCAATCGAGAACACGTCCGATGACGGCACCGTATCTACCTTAAATGACGGCACGGAGATTCACTGGGTTATCAACCCCAATCAGGACGGTGTGTACCAGGATAAACTGGACGAGGCGCTTTTAAATCAGGCGGACGCGGAAGATGACGATAAGGTTGATCTTTTTGCGGCTGAGCTCGATTACATCGTTAAGTACACGGATGCAAATGTAGACGTGGCGATGCCACTTTCCGATTTGGAAATCAACCCGGATGCGGATCTGGCGGATCAGTTCGCATTCACCAAGACGGTGGCGTCTGATGTGAACGGCGTACAGAGGGCTTCCACATGGCAGGCATGCCCCGGTGTTTTAGTATACCGCCGCGATATTGCAAAAGAAGTTTTCGGCACGGACGATCCGGTTGAGATCGGAAAGAAGACGGCGGACTGGGCAACCATGAAGACGACCGCGGAAGAGCTTAAGGCAAAGGGCTACTACGCATTCAGCTGTTATGCGGACACCTTCCGTACATACGGCAACAATATTGCGGGTCCCTGGGTTGAGGCAGGCTCCACGACGATCAAGGTTGACCAGAAGATCATCGACTGGGTCAATGATTCCAAGGAGTGGATGGACGCAGGCTACTTTGACCCTACAGTAACAGGGCGGTGGAACGCGGATTGGTTCACCGCAATGAGCTCCAGCTCGAAGGTATTTGCATTCCTCTTCCCGGCATGGGGCATCGACACCCAGATGGTGCCTAACTGGGACGGCGAGGAAGGCGCATGGGCGGTTACCAATGCTCCCCTTCCGTACAACTGGGGCGGTACTTATCTTGTAGCAGCGACAGGAACGGATAATCCGACTCATGTAAAAGAAATCATCATGGCACTGACGGGCAATCAGGATAATCTGACGAAGGTTGCAAAAGAGTACACCGAGTTCACGAACGCGCAGACTGTTATGGATGCGGCGGCAAACGGTACCGAGTTTAATTCTGCTTTCCTTGGCGGTCAGAATCCGTACGGCTATTTTGCAGACAGCCTTTCCAGCATCAAGATGGCACCGTTGTCATCCTATGATCAGGGCTGTGTAGAGCTGATTCAGAATGCGTTTGGCGATTATTTGCAGGGACAGATTGATTACGACACAGCGAAAGCTAATTTCGAGACAGCTATCAAGGAGCGTTATCCTGAGATCACAGAAATTCAGTGGCCGTAATTTTTTAAATGATTAGGAATGCGGCGTACTCGTTACGCCGCATTCTCAATATAAGAAAGTAGGAAAGGGGTGCTGTTCGTGCAAAAAAAACGTAAATTGGTCAATTACGCAAAATGGGGATATATTTTTATTCTCCCTTTTTTCGTAAGCTTTTTTATATTCTCTCTCATACCGTTGGTTGATACCATCCGATACAGTTTTTACGAATATTATCGTTCGGGGATCAAAGAAATCGGCCCCAACT
Organism: uncultured Lachnospiraceae bacterium; assembly: GCA_910587715.1. Taxonomy (GTDB): domain Bacteria; phylum Bacillota; class Clostridia; order Lachnospirales; family Lachnospiraceae; genus UBA3282. Next base: position 28,352 of record CAJUMV010000022.1, read on the forward strand.
TTATCGGGATGGCAAATTATGCGAGCCTGATTCAGTCCGATATGCTGAAATACGCAGGAAATACCCTGATTTTGTGGTTGATTGGCTTTGTTCCGCAAATCGTGATAGCGCTGACGCTTGCTTCGTGGTTTGTGGATGTGCGGATGAAGATTCGCTGCCAGCAGTTTTTCAAGGTAGTCATTTATCTGCCTAACCTGATTATGGCAAGTGCGTTTGCAATGCTGTTTTTTACTTTGTTTTCAAAGACAGGTCCGGTCAATTCCATATTGATGTCGCTTGGCGTGATAAGCGAGGTCATTGATTTTATGCGCACCGCATTTGGCGTAAGGACTTTAGCCGGAAGTATGAATTTCCTGATGTGGTTTGGTAATACGACGATTATGTTGATGGCGGCAATCATGGGTATCAGCCCTGATATTTTTGAGGCGTCGGAAATAGACGGATGCAACAGTACGCAGAGATTCTTCCGCATCACGCTTCCACTGATCCGGCCAATCCTTGCTTATACATTGATCACATCCATTATCGGCGGTCTGCAGATGTTTGATGTGCCTCAGATTCTGACGAACGGACAGGGAAATCCTGACCGTACATCCATGACGTTAATCATGTTCCTCAACAGCCATTTGAGAAGCAAGAATTACGGCATGGCCGGCTCTCTTTCGGTTTATCTGTTCATTGTCAGCGGCATCTTATGTTTTATTGTATACAAAATAACAAATGACAATGATCCGGACGGCTCCAAAGCAGCTGCCAGAGCAAAGAAAAAGAGAGGAGAGCGATAGATTATGAGTTCAAAATCATTTAATCGTCTGCGTACGGTTTTCGCGCATGTGCTGTTGATATTTCTGTCCTTTTTGTGCTTGTTTTTCTTCTATATTCTGATTATAAACGCGACGCACTCCCATGCGGAGCTGCAAAGAGGTTTTTATGCCCTGCCCGGAACCAGTTTTTTAAAGAATTTTAACAGTGTGGCAAATAACGGAGAATTTCCCATGATGCGGGGTATTATGAACAGCCTGATCGTCTCCGGCTGCAGCGCGGCAATCTGCATTTATTTTTCCGCGCTGACCGCATACGGGCTTTATGCTTACGATTTTAAGCTCAAAAAGATTGCTTTTACGTTTATTATGATGATTCTTGTTATGCCTACACAGGTCACCGCAATGGGTTTCCTGCGTTTGATTACAAAGATGGGCATGTACGATTCCCTGCTTCCGTTGATCATTCCGTCGATCGCGTCGCCGGCAGTATTCTATTTTATGTACAGTTATTTAGAGTCTTCTCTTCCGCTGTCGCTTGTGGAAGCGGCGAGGATCGACGGGGCGAAGGAATTTCGGACATTTAACCAGATTGTCCTTCCCATCATGAAACCGGCAATGGCGGTACAGGCAATCTTCACCTTTGTGGGTTCATGGAACAATTACTTCGTTCCCGCGCTAGTCATTCAGTCTAAAGATAAGATGACAGTGCCGATTCTGATTGCGCTCCTTCGCGGCGCCGATTATATGAACCGTGATATGGGAAAAATATACATGATGATTCTGCTGGCAATCGTGCCAATCATCCTTGTGTATCTGCTTTTGTCCAAGTATATTATCGCGGGCGTGACGCTCGGCGGCGTGAAAGGTTAATTGTGTAAAAAGGATTGCAGGAGAGGGAACCCCTCAGGTCAGCAAAGGCAGGCTGAGCGTGAAGGCGGTTCCCTTTCCCTTTTCCGAGGAAACTTCGATGGTCCCCTCGTGTTCCGAAATAATCGCGTGGGTGATGGCAAGCTCCAGTCCCTGCCCGCCCTTGTCGGCGAGGCGGAACAGTTTGATGATATCACGATGCTTGCACTGCAGGTCAGGGGCTGAAAAGCGGTGTGTTTGCGGAAAGGAGCACATATCAGATAGGGCAAAACCGTGGGGTAAAATATGGGTGGAAGATGAGCCGGGGTTATGGTATACTCAGATGTATATTATAGTCCCGGCTTTTTGAGTCTTGGGAGAACGTGTATGGGGAAACGCACGGAATAATATTTTATATTCAGGAGGGTTATAGCTAATGGAAGGGAGCGAAAGAAAAAATCTGACTGCGCTGGAGGAGTATATCAATAAGGTGTATGTGCTTGTTTTGCTGCTGATACCGGGCGCTTGTCAGTGCGCGGGCATCATGTACACGTTTATGAAGCTGATGGGCTGGACGCCGCCTGTTTCATGGACGGCGTTACTTATTTTTGATGTGACCTGTCTGATCTATCTGGGGATTGGAATTTATTTTGTAAAAACAGGATTTAAGAATGGCGTGGTAAAAGCGTCCAAGCTGAAAGCCGGAAAGATTTTTGCGGCTGTGATTCTGCTTATTCAGTGGAACTTTATCCAGTATATGGTTCCCGCCGGGGATTTTTGGGGCTTTGCTTTTTTCTTTGTGGTGCTTACCACCTTTTTTCTTGACTATAAGCTGGTTGCCGTTACATCGGCGGAGATTGTGGCCTCCCTGGTGATAGGGTGGTTTGTAAAAGGGAAGGTTCTTTTGCCGGTCGAAGGGGAGATGTTCATTACGAATATAGCCGACAGAGGCGTTTCACTGTGTCTGGCTCTTCCTACTACGGTGCTGTTAACTTATCTGATTAACCGTTTCCTTGTGAACGCCAAAAAGGACGAGATGGAACGCAACAATGAAAAGGTGAAAAATGTGCTTGATTCTGTGCAGTCCCTTTCGGAGAGTCTTTTGAGCGCAGGACAGGCTCTCTCGCAGATTTCGGAAAACGAGAGCGCTTCCGTGGAAGAATTGTCGGCGACCAGCGAGCAGTTATTGGAGGGTAGTAACAGGCTCGATGGCAAGACGAGAGAGAGCATGGAGAATCTGAAAGAGCTGGACGAATGGAAGAACGTTGTGGCGGATAACGTGGAGAAGGTGGAGCAGACTTCCAACGATTTGTTAGACAAGACGAGGGAGAATGAAAAGCGGCTTGCAGAGTTAAAAGATATTAACAGCGATGTGTCCAAGTCCATGGTTGCCACGACGGATGTGGCGCAGAAGCTGTCAAAGGCGGTAGAGCAGATTGGCATGACTTTGAATCTGATCAGCGATATTTCTTCTTCCACGAATCTGTTGGCGCTGAATGCTTCCATCGAAGCGGCAAGAGCGGGAGAGGCGGGAAAAGGGTTTGCTGTGGTTGCGCAGGAGGTCGGCAATCTGGCGAACAGCACGCAGGAATCTCTGGAAGAGGTGTCGAAGGTCATACAGACAGTGCAGAACAATGTGAAAGAGATTACCATGTATGTCAACGACAATTCCCAGAAACTGGAGAGACAGAATGAGTATTTTACCAATGTATATGTGGGCATACAGGATATGACGCAGCTTCTCGGCGCTGCGGCGGATGCGGTGAGCGCTATGGGAGAGGCGCATAACAAACAGGCGATGGTTATCCAGAGTACCGTTACCATCAACAAAGAGATTGCCGACGACATCAGCAATGAGAACACCCAGTTCCAGTCCATCAACGCTATGGTGGAGAGCAATGTGAATGATATCGCGGAGATGTCTAACCAGATTACTACTATTAACGGGATGGTGGATGAGATTAATAATCTTTTGAAGAGGGAAGAATGATACCTGTCATACCGCATATGAAGTTCACAATCCTGACGGAGAAGACGCCGGAGGAAGTCTGCCACATTATGGAGGAGGCGACGATGGTCCGTAATGGGCTTATACGCTTTTCGCCTGGCGGACCGGATTTTTTCGGGGAGGTCTGGGACTCGGAGTTTGAGGTGATGCCGATACTGCCGCTCGGGGTTCGGAACTCCTTTCAGCCTGTGATTGTGGGGGATATACGGAAGCAGGGAAATGAGACGGCAGTAGAGATACATATGCGCCTGTCATGGTACATATTCGCCTTTTGTGTGGCATGGTTTGGCATGACAGGGCTGTATTTTGCAGTCTGCCTGTTGAATCTGATTGTAGGTCACCCGGACAGTTGGAAGGGGATTGTGTCGGCGGTCGGGTATTTCCTTATTGTACAGCTTCTTGCGAGAGCGGGGTTTTATATTCCGGCAAAGAAGGCGAGGCGGAGGCTGGAAGAACTGTTTGGGGATGTGTGATGGGTAAATTTCCGTATCTTAAGAGGTTCCGCATTTATACCGATAAGCCGCCGGAGGAGGTACACAGTCTCCTGCAGGGGGAAACGGCGACCTGGGGAATTGCACATTACCCTTTGGGAGACGGCGCGTTTGTGGGGGAGGTCGGCACATCGGATTTCAAGGTAGTGCCAAGACCTTCATGGTTCCACAGGACTTATTCCATGGCGGTGCTGGAAGGCAGCATAAGGACAGAGGGCGGGGAAACGGTGGTGGACGTGAAAATGCGTTTTCCGTGGTCGGTGTACCTGCTTTTTCCCTTATATTTTCTGATGGGAATGGGTTTTATGATTGCGGAAGGACCGTTTCCGCCGGTTATCGATAAGCTGGCATTTGGTTTTATGTGCTTTGTGGAATTGTGTTTCTGGGTTTATGCAAGGAGTGGATTCTACTTTGCGACCAGAGGGGTAGAGGAAGAACTGGAAGAGCTGCTGGAGGGAGAGGCAGAAGATGACTGAACGGATGATTTTTGACGAGATAAAAGAGGAATTGTTTTTACAGCAGGACACGGTTTACCGTGATTTTCAGGCGAAGCTGATACCGACGATCGACAAAGAAACCGTGATTGGGGTGCGTACACCCGCGCTTCGGAAGATGGCGAAGCAGCTGGCAAAGAGGGAAGATATCGGCGCGTTTTTAGAGGCGTTTCCCCATACATATTTTGAGGAAAACCAGCTTCACGCTTTTATTATAGCGGAGAGGAAGGATTTTGCACAGTGCATGGAGGAGCTTTGCGCATTTCTGCCCTATGTGGATAACTGGGCGACCTGTGACCAGATGTCTCCAAAGGTATTTAAGAAATACAGGCGGGAACTGCTTCCTCATATCAGGGAGTGGCTTGTCTCCGATCAGACATACACAGTGCGGTTTGGTGTCGGGATGCTGATGGCGCATTTTCTGGACGAGGATTTTGATATGGCATATCCCGAGATGGTTTCAAAAATCCGCTCGGAGGAATACTATGTCAATATGATGATTGCCTGGTATTTTGCAACGGCGCTGGCGAAACAGTATGAGGCGGTTTTGCCTTATATTGAGGAAAAGAGATTGGAGACCTGGACGCACAATAAGGCGATTCAGAAAGCGGTGGAGAGTTATCGGATCACGCCGGAGCAGAAGGGGTATTTGAGGGGGTTAAAAAAGAGATGACAAACAAAGAAATCCTCCAAATTGCAATGAGACAGTCCGCTATGGACATTAACTGCAATGCGGAGGACTTTTTATGCGAAGGTCCGGTCATTGTAAAATCCGGCGTGGGACCGAAAGCGAGGAAATATTATAAGGAGCCGATTGCCTGCAATCTGGTTTCCTACGGGAACAATATTGTGGCATCTGTGCGGGATGAATACAGGGAAATTGTCGAGGAATACCTTGGAAAGTTTGAATTTTACCATTGTTTTGAAACGCCGAATCTCCACTGGCTGAATGAGAGGATGCAGCCTCTTGGACAGAAGGTGTGTTTTATGGCGGAGTATTATCTTCCCGATGTGGAGACACGGCGCGCCCTGTCTTGCGGTTATGAGTTGCGGACTTTGGAACAGGCGGATTTCCGGGAGTTATATAAGCCGGAATGGGGCAACGCGCTCTGTGAGGACAGAAAGGAGTTGGACGTTCTGGGCATTGGCGCCTACGATGGTGGAAAGCTTGTAGGGCTGGCTGGATGCTCTGCTGACTGTGAAACCATGTGGCAGATTGGGGTGGATGTGCTGCCGGATTACAGGCGGCAGGGCATCGCGGCGGCGCTGACAAGCGGTCTTGCTTTGAAGATTCTGGAGAGGGGAAAAGTTCCCTTTTACTGCTCGGCATGGTCAAATATCCGTTCGGTGAGAAATGCGGTGAAGAGCGGCTTTATTCCCGCGTGGGTGGAGATGACGGTGAAGCCGGAAAGCGTGGTGGAGGAGCTGAACCGGGGAAATATTTGCAAACAAGTAAGACGAGAGAATGAGTGAAAGAGCCGAAAGAGGTCTGTGGACGGGAAAGAAGGGGAGGTTATTATTGTGCAAAAGAAGATGCGGAGAAACGGAAGGACAGCGGCAGGAATTTTTATCTGTGCGGGTACGCTGTTTTTTACAGCCTGCGGCGCGAGTGATAGCGCAGGACAGGATGGACAGACCGCGGAGACGGAACAGGCGGAAACGGATCAATCGGGAATGACAGGGAACGATACGGAGGCGGCAAAGACGGAAACGCCGGAGAATACAGCGGAAGGGGAGACGGGCATATCGAAGGAGGATGCAGAGTCTGCGGCAGATGGCGTACAGGACGGGAAGGTGAACGCGGAGACAGGGGAAAACGCGGCACCCGTCGAGATGTCAGAGGAACTCTGTCAGGCGAAAACCAGGCATTATTACAGCGGTATCCTGTCACAGGTTATGGCGGCATGGCGGCTTCCCGACATGGAACTGGGCGTCGGAACTTCTGCGAATGATACGCTTGACGCCGAAGAGATGGCGAAGAACTGCTTTGCGGTGGCGGATGTGGATCAGGACGGCAGGGAGGAATTGCTGGTCAGATGGACGACGACAAACACTGCGGGCAGTCTTGAGGTGGTGTATGACTATAACCCTGTCAGCGGGGAATTAAAAAATGAGTTTTGCGCGTACCCGGCGCTCACCTATTACGACAACGGTGTGATTAAGGCGGAATGGTCGCACAATCAGGTGCCGCCTGCGGAGTTTTGGCCGTGTACGTTTTATCAATATGAGCCGGAGAGGAATTCCTATGTGGAAATCGGTTCTCTGAGGGCATGGGATGACATCGGAGAAGAGTGGGATTTTCCAACGGAATGGGATGTGGACGGCGACGGAACTGTATATGAAATTGTAAAGGCAGGAGAAGAGTATTCCGGTTATGATTCTGGTTATGAGGAATTCAAATTTAATCAGGCGGATGTGGATGATTGGCTGGGCGGATTTATGGAGGGTGCGAAGGAGCTGTCAATCGAGTATTATCCTATGAAACACGAGTCTTTTGCGGATTTCACGCCCGCTTATTTAAAGATGGTGGCGCAGGAGGCTGGCAGAGAGCGGACGGATACGGCGTCCGATTTGGGACTGTTTATTCTGGGCGAAGACCGTTTTCTGGACGCGGCGCAGACGATGCTGTCGGAAAAGTACGGGGTGGAAATGGAGCAGCCGGACCCGGATTTTGAAGAGTGGACGGTTGGATTGAAGGATGGAAAAGAGCTGTTTTCCTTCGAGGCGCTGAATGGGGGTCATATCGGCTATAGAGATGAAAAGCTTGAGGATGTGACCATCTTCGGTATTTATCCGGGCATCAGCGTAGACGGCGCGTGGGAGAAATTGAAGGCTTACGGGTTTTATGCATCCCCCTACCCGGAGGTGGAGAACTGCCTCATTACCGGGGAGGGCTTCGACAATATCAGCATCTGGTTTTCGGTGGAGGATGGACTGGTGACGGATATTGTGGTGGGACCTTACTGCGCGTTTGCGGGGTGAGGGAAGGACCCGGTAAGTTCTTGTGGATACAAAAAAACGGCGATTATCTATAACAACGAAATGTATATATAATTGATAGGAAAAGTATGTATTGCGTACCCCGTTTTTTTCTGCTATACTGATTCCAGTAAAGGGAAAGACGGAGGAAAAGGCAATGGCAAAAGAAATAGGAACGAGATGCATTCATTTGGAGGAGGAAGGGCTGAACCACTACGGGGCGGTTAGTTTTCCCATCTACCAGACGGCGACCTTCGCGCATCCGGGAGTGGGGCAGAGTACGGGCTATGATTATAGCCGGGTGCAGAATCCCACGAGGGAGCAGCTGGAAAAGGTGGTGGCGTCGTTAGAAAACGGGATTGACGCGCTGGCGCTTTCTTCTGGAATGGCGGCAATCACGTTGATGATGGAGCTGTTTTCCCCGGGCGATCATCTGATTGTGGATGCGGATCTGTACGGAGGGAGCGTGCGCCTGTTTGAGCAGATTTCAAAGAAAAACGGTATTACCTTTACGAGCATCGACTGCTGCTGTGAAGAGATAGAGGGACATATCAGGGAAAACACGAAAGCGATTTACATAGAGACACCCACCAACCCGATGATGCATGTGACGGATATTGCGAAGACGGCGGAACTTGCGAAACGGCACGGTCTGCTTTTGCTTGTGGACAATACGTTTTTGTCACCTTATTTCCAGAATCCTCTCGCTCTGGGGGCGGATCTTGTGATTCACAGCGGCACCAAGTTTCTGGGCGGGCATAACGACACGCTGGCGGGCTTTCTTGTGACCAACAGGGAAGAACTCAGCGAGCGGCTGCGCTTTCTGTATAAAACGACGGGAGCGGTTCTTTCTCCTTTCGACAGCTGGCTTATCCTGCGCGGAATCAAGACGCTGGGCGTGCGCATGGAGAGAGCGCAGGAAAATGCGCTGGCGATTGTAGAGTGGCTTAAAGGACAGCCCGGTGTTACGGATGTGATTTATCCGGGGCTTGCGGAACATCCGGGGTATGAGGTGATGAAGCGGCAGGCGAGAGGTTTCGGCGCGATGCTGACCTTTCGGGTGGAAAGCAGGGAGTTTGCGCTTGCCATTCTGGAAAAGGTGAAGCTGATTCAATATGCAGAGAGTCTTGGCGGGGTGGAGACGCTGATTACCTATCCGACCACCCAGACCCATGCGGATGTGCCGAAGGAAATTCGGGAGAAAAACGGGATTACGGAGAGCACCCTGCGGATGTCGGTGGGAATCGAGGACGTGAAGGATTTGCTGGCGGATCTGGATGATGTTTTCCGAGAGATTCGGGCTGAGAAACAGAGTTGAACATGACTTTCGGGCGCTGACCTGTGTGAGCGACAGATGGAAAGGAATAAGTGCTGATGTGGAGGAACGAAAGATGGCGGAGAGAAACTTAGACTTTGACAACGTGATAGAGAGAAGAAATACCCGGTCGTTAAAATACGATTTTGCGGCGGAGCGGGGGATGCCGGTGGATATCCTGCCGTTGTGGGTGGCGGATATGGATTTTCGGACTTCCTCCTACATAGAGGATGCGCTGGTCGAGCGGGTAAGGGAAGGTGTTTTCGGCTACAGCGAAGTGAAGACACCTTATTTTGAGATTGTGCGGGACTGGATGGTAAGGCGGCATGGATGGCAGCCGCAGGAAGAATGGCTTGTGAAAACGCCGGGCGTGGTGACGGCTCTTGCCATGGCGGTAAAGGCGTACACGGAGCCGGGGGATGCGGTGCTCATACAGCTTCCGGTTTATTATCCATTCGCGGAGGTGATTGAGGATAATGACAGGCATGTGGTCAGTAACACCCTGTATCGCGGCGAGGACAACCGCTATCATATTGATTTTGCGGATTTTGAGGAGAAGATTATCCAAAACGGGGTAAAACTGTTCCTTCTCTGCAATCCCCACAATCCGGTGGGGCGGGTCTGGACCAAGGAAGAGCTGATCAGGCTGGGCGATATCTGCGTGAAGCATGATGTGATTGTGGTAAGCGATGAAATCCATGAGGATTTTGTGTTTGAGGGAAAGCATCAGGTATTTGCGGGGCTGAAAAAGGAGTACGAGGAGCGCTGCATCGTCTGCACTTCCCCCAGCAAGACTTTTAATCTTGCAACGATGGTGTTGTCAAATATTTTTATTCCCAGCCGGGACTTGCGGAAACGTTTCCGAAAACAGCTTGACGCGGCGGGTATCAGCCAGCTTGGGGTGATGGGGCTGATTGCCTGCGAGACGGCTTACAGCAAGGGCGAGGAGTGGTATTTGGCAATGCTTGCGTATGTCCGCGGCAATATTGTCTTTGTGAAGAAATATGTAGCGGAAAACCTGCCCGGCGTGACGATGACAGAACATGAGGGAACGTATCTGCTTTGGCTGGATTTTTCGGGGACAGGCTTGTCGGATGCGGAAATAGAGGATAGGATCGTGCATAAGGCAAAGCTGTGGCTGGACGGCGGTGCGATGTTCGGGGAGAGTGGAAGAGGGTTTCAGAGAATTAATGCGGCTTGTCCGCGAAGCATACTGGAAGAAGCGATGGGGAGATTGAAGAGGGAGTTTGTGGAAATATGCGGATAGTAGAACAGTCTTGACAAGAGGGAACCGGAATTTTTATAATGGGAACGAGGGGGTGTTGTCATGAAAAGCATACGAACAAAAATCAGCTTGTGTCTCATTTTAACGGTTCTGGTCAGTCTGGTTGCATCAGGCGCTTCCAGCATTGCGCTAAACTATAACAGCACCATGGCGACGGTGGAGCAGATGATGAGCGAGACTGCGGTTCTGGCGGCGGGACGTGCCCAGCAGGAGCTGGCGTCTTACAAGAATGTCGTCATAGAGGTCGGGTGCATTCCGCAGCTTTCCGACCCGAATGTATCCGTGGAGGAAAAGCAGACGATCATCGATGAGCGTGCCCAAATGCACGGTTTCCAGAGGGGAAATATCATTGCCGCGAACGGTATCAGCATTTTTGACGGGAAAGACTATTCCGATCGCGAGTATGTGCGTCAGGCGCTTCAGGGAAATGTGTTTGTATCGGAGCCGCTGATCAGTAAGATTACGGGGAAGCTGTCCATCATGGTGGCGGCGCCGCTCTACACGGAAGAATCCTATGGGAGGTCTATTGTGGGCGTGGTTTATTTCGTGCCGCAGGAGACGTTTTTGAATGACATTGTGACAGCCATTCAGATTGGTGAGAACAGCAGGGCATACATGATTAATAAGACAGGCGATACCATCGCGGATATTACGCTTGAGACGATTACTGTCCAAAATATCGAGGCGGAGGCGCAGAGTGCTCCGTCGCTGCAGGAGCTGGCGGCGATCCATAGCGAGATGCGTCAGGGGAAAAACGGATTTGGCACCTATATGAGTGACGGGCATCCAATGTTTGCGGCGTATGCACCCGTGCCGGATACGGATGGATGGAGTATTGCGGTGACGGCTCCGCAGGTCAATTATCTGGCTTCCACGCGGGACGCTATCATAATTAACCTTGTGGTGATTGGGATTGCCATATTTGTTTCCATTGTGATTGCGCTGGCGCTGGCGCTCAATATCGGCAGACCTATGAAAGCGTGCGTCAATCGGATGAAGCTTTTGGTGGAAGGGGATTTGGAGACGCCGATGCCCCGGATTACCAACAAAGATGAGACGGGTGTACTCGCCCGTTCTACCGCGTCTTTGGTGGAAGGGCTGAGTCTTGTCATTAAGGATATCGATTTTCTGTTAAATGAGATGGCGAATCAGAATATGGACATCCACACCGCCCATGAGGAGGTGTATGTGGGGAGCTTTCGGAATATTCTGCTTTCCATGCGGAATTTAAAGATGTCACTCAGCGATGCCATGCGGCAGGTCAACCATTCCGCGAGTGAGGTGTCGGAGGCAAGTAACCAGCTGTCGGCAAGCGCCCAGTCGCTCAGTCAGGGCACTACGGAGCAGGCAAGTTCGGTGGAGGAGCTTGCGTCGCGGATTAGCGTGATTTCCGAACAGGTGACAAACACGGCAAACGGTGCGCTGGATGTCCGTGCCCAGACGCGCAAGACCGGCGAGGAAGTGCTTGTGTGTAACCAGAAGATGCAGAGTCTGGTAGAAGCGATGGAACGGATTGAGGCAAGCTCCGAGGAGATTGAAAAGATTCTCAAGACCATAGACGACATCGCCTTCCAGACGAATATTCTGGCACTGAACGCGGCAGTGGAGGCGGCGAGAGCAGGAGCCGCCGGCAAGGGATTTGCCGTTGTGGCGGAGGAGGTCCGCAATTTGGCAGGAAAATCCGCGCAGGCAGCGAAGAACACTTCGGATTTGATTGGTAATTCCACGGAAGCGGTACATATCGGTACGGAGATTGCCCAGAATACGGCGGAGGTTCTGCTTGGCGTTGTAAACAGCATACAGGCGGTGGTGGAGTCTATCGACCATATTGCTACAGTATCGGGCGAACAGTCAGAAGAGGTGGGACAAGTTTCCGAGGGCATCAACCAGATATCGATCGTAGTGCAGAACAATAGCGCTACCGCCGAGGAGAGCGCGGCGGCGAGCGAGGAGCTTTCTGCGGAGGCGACGTGTCTGAAAGAGCTGGTGGATCAGTTTACGCTGGCGGCGGAATAAAATGGGGATTATGCGGGGAAAGAGACTGTCTGGCGGCGGTCTCTTTCTTCTTGCTTTTTTGGGTGGTTTCGGCTAATATTTAATTAGAGTATAAATTAGCCGAAAAAGGGATGGCATGATATGAATTATATAACGAGAAATCTGGAAAGCGTAGTGAATCAGGTGACAAGGGAATATCCGGTTGTTCTTGTGACGGGCTCAAGACAGGTCGGAAAGACGACTATGCTGCAAAAGCTGATGGAAGGCACAGAAAGAAGTTACGTCACGCTGGATGATCTGCACGAGAGAAGTATTGCCAAAACGGACCCGGGACTATTTTTGCAGATACACAAACCTCCGGTACTCATTGATGAGGTTCAGTATGCGCCGGAGTTATTTACTTATATTAAGATACATGTGGATAAAACTCATGAACCCGGCGCTTTCTGGCTTACCGGTTCCCAGATATTCAAGCTGATGCAGGGGGTACAGGAATCGCTTGCCGGAAGAGTGGCAGTGTTGTCGCTGGCGCCTTTGTCACAGGCGGAAATCTATGGCGGAATAGTGGAACCTTTTGCCATTGACATGGAAGCGTTGTCAGCAAGAAAAGCGGGCAGAAAAGAGGCAGATGTAAAGGAGATTTTTGAACGGATTTACAGGGGTTCCATGCCTGCGGTAGTAAGCGGGGCAATAAACAATAGCCAGATTTTTTACAGAAGTTATTTGAGCACTTATATTGAGCGGGATGTGAGGGAGCTGTCAAACGCCATTGATTCCTTAAAACTCTTACGTTTTATCACCGCCGTGGCGGCGAGATGCAGCCAGATGCTGAATGTGGCGGAGATTGCGAGAGATGCGGATATGAATCAGACGCAGGCTAAAAACTGGCTGGGTATTTTAGAGACGCTGGGAATTATATTTTATCTGCACCCGTACTCCAACAACATGTTAAAGCGGCTTGTAAAAACGCCTAAGCTGTATTTCTATGATACAGGACTCGTCTGCTATCTGACAAAGTGGAGCAGCGCGGAAACGCTGGAGAGCGGTGCGATGAATGGCGCTGTTTTGGAAAACTATGTGATTGCCGAGATTATGAAATCATATCTGAATTGTGGAAAGGAGCCATATCTTTACTATTATCGCGATAAGGATGCGAGGGAGATTGACGTGGTACTGGAGCATGACGGGATGCTGAATCCAGTGGAGATTAAAAAGACATCCAATCCGGGGACGGAGCTTCTGAAGGTGTTTGAATTGCTGGACAAGGCGTCTGTTGCCCGCTCAAAAGGGGCTGTGATTTGTATGAAGCCGGAACTTGGGGCAGTTGACAGGGAGAATTATGTGGTGCCGGTGTGGGTGGTTTAGGGAAACAGGAATTTGGTAAGCGGAGTTGAGAAAGTATGGATTTCAGGGAACTTTTACAGTCAGTACAATACGATTTTATCAGAAATCACGAACGGCTCGGGGACAGAATCATGCTCCTTGGTATAGGGGGAAGTTATGCTTATGGAACGAATAATGAGGATAGTGATATTGATTTTCGCGGTGTTACCGTGCAGTTACCGTCTGACCTGATTGGACTCACCAGATTTGAGCAGTATGTGGATGATAAAACAGATACCGTTATATACGGATTTAATAAGTTAGTGAAGCTGCTTTTAGAATGTAATCCGAATACCTGCGAGATGTTGGGGTTAGATGAAGAACAATATTTCATAAAATCGAAACTGGGGCAGGAACTGCTTGATAACAGCAGATTTTTCTTGTCCAAACGGGCAATCAGATCCTTTGGCGGATATGCGGATGCACAGCTGCGCCGCTTGCAAAATGCTATTGCAAGAGACAGCCTTTCCCAGAGCGAGAAAGAAAAGCATATTCTGAAATCGGTAAATAATGCGCTGGATGATTTCAATAGAAGACATGCGGGGAAAGAAAACGGCAGTATCAGGCTTTATATTGACAAGGCTCAGAATCCGGAATTGGATACCGAAATTTTTGTGGATGCAGATTATCAGCATTATCCGCTACGGGATTATACGGATTTGTGGGGGACCATGCGGACTGTGGTGCGGGAGTATGATAAAATTGGAAAACGGAATAAAAAGAAAGATGATAACCACCTGAATAAACACGCTATGCATTTAATCCGGCTCTTTATGATGGCTATTGATATATTGGAAAAAGGTGAAATCATTACACACCGAAAAGAGGAACTTCCCATCCTGCTTGCAATCCGCAGGGGCGATTATATGAAACAGGACGGTACGTTTTCACTGGAATTTTATGAGCTGCTTGAGGAGTACGAACGCAGACTGGATGAGGTGGCGAAGAACACACGGCTTCCGGATAACCCGGATATGGAACGCGTGGGAAAATTTGTGGAGCGAGTTAATAGATATGCCGTGACGGGAGAGCTGCAATGAAAAAAATGGAAATGATTATTAACGAAAAACTGGATGAGATTGAGAGAAAAGAAGGGGTCCGCATCTTGTATGCTGCGGAATCAGGCAGCCGGGCATGGGGATTCGCATCACCGGATAGTGATTACGATGTGAGATTCATCTATGTCAGACCAGTGGAACAGTATCTGCAGTTAATGGAGTCAAGAGATGTGATAGAGTGGCAGTTGGATGAGGTGTTAGATATTAATGGCTGGGATATTAAGAAGGCGTTGAAACAGTTTGCCAGAGGTAATGCAACCTTGTTTGAATGGATCGGTTCCCCGATCGTATACCGTACCACGGAAGAGTGGAAGAGGGTGCAGGAGGTATCGAAACTGTATTTTTGTGAAAAGGCGGCAGTTTATCATTATTATGGGACAGCGAACAGTACGCTTCAAGAATATCTGCAAGGGGACTCCGTGCAGTATAAGAAGTATTTTTATGCCCTTCGTCCTCTGCTGGCAGCACGGTATATTGAGGCATATCATAAGGCACCGCCGGTTCTATTTGGGGAATTGCTTCAATCGGAAATGGAAATGTCTCAGGAAATTAGAACGGCAATAGAGGAACTTCTGGAGATAAAAAAGCGTACCACGGAAAAAGAAGAGAATCCACAGATGCCTGTTATCAGGTCATTTATTGAGTCTGAGGTGGAACGTCAAAAAGAGATAGCAGATCATTTGACAGATGACCATAATAAGGATTGGATGGAGCTGGACCAGATGTTCCGGGAAATTGTATGCGGTGGATAGAAAAATAGGTGATGACAGGAAAATATAAATGGAATGGAACGGTGAAAATGAATGTGTCAGGGTAAGCTGGTGCGTGATAAGATTCCACAGATGATAACTGCCGCAGGAAAGAAACCCATCACAAGAATTATGGGGCAGGAGGAGTATCTTGAGGAACTTGACAGGAAATTAGATGAAGAAGTGACGGAGTATCAGGCGGACAAGTCTCTGGAGGAGATGGCAGATGTACTGGAAGTGCTCTTTGCCATCTGTGAGGCGAGGGGATATTCGGTGGAGGAACTGATGGCTGTGCGGGATGAAAAGAGAGAAAAACGGGGCGGTTTTGCACAGAGGATATTTTGGGCGGGAAATGAATGATGAAGTTGACAATTGATACACATTACTACAATAAATTGGATATCAAAGGTTTTTCCCGAATGATGAAGGATCCGTCCTACTGCTATAAATTTTATTGGCTGGAAGCGATGGTGCAGCTCATATTGGAAGGCAGGACGGAAGCGTCTTATGGCGAAATGATTGATGAGATGATTGCTAATGCATGGTACTCTGTTTTGGAGTTTCATATTCATCTGAGCGGCATTTGGGGTGCGGGAGGAATCCGGGATAATCTGGAAAAGGCAGTGATTAAACTGAAAGAGTTGAGTGAACTGCCCGCAAACGCTTCAAAGGTGGAAATCAAGAACGCGCTGAAAAGATTTCATAAGCAGTTACATGCGGAAAAACAGGCTTTGACACTTAACGTACCATACAAAGCGTTATCCGGATTCGCCAATAAGACGGATGAAAAAATCAGTCTGGACAGCAGTGCAGGCAGGATGATGGCTTATTATAATAAGTTGAATGAGACGGATATTTTGCTGCCGTATACGTTTGGAGATGAGAACGGGTTAAACAGAAAGGTGATATTTGGCGCTGAATGGATTCCGATGATTCAAGATAATGCGGTGACGGTTTTGGGCTGGATTCAGTGTGAAAAGGTCAAATGGTTACAGAATAATAATCCGGAAGTGCCGGGGCTGATTTATAAACTGGCGCCGCTGGATGAGAAGATGAGAAAACTTTCACATGTGCGGAAACTATGGGATGGCATTCTGGAAATAAGAGGTGTGACGGATGTATTTACGGATGAAGCGATTGACAGGGATAATTATGATGTGGATCATTTTATTCCTTGGTCGTTTGTGATGAATGATGAACTCTGGAATCTGATGCCTATGGATTCGTCTCTCAATTCTTCCAAGAGTGACAGACTGCCGGATTGGGATAGTTTTTTTAAACGCTTTGCCAGAAATCAGTATATGATGTATGAGATGATATATGAGGCGGCAGGAATTAGGAAATTGTATGAGGCGTGTTATCGGGATAATCTGCATTCCATCTGGGCGAATCAGGAATTGTATCGGAAGGGCAATTCTGAGATAGAGTTTTATGGGATTTTGGAGAAAAATATGAGACCGGTGTATGAGTCGGCGAGACATCAGGGGTATGATGTGTGGGAGTGGAGGGCGCGATAATCTTATATTTAGAAAGTATAAAAATAAAATCATGAGGAGGCTTGCACATGGAAAGAGTAGTAAAATTTTTAAAAGACGCGGCAATCTATTATCTCGCAACAACAGAAGGCGACCAGCCAAGGGTACGTCCGTTTGGCACAGCCCACATCTTTGAGGGCAGGCTGTACATTCAGACCGGCAAATCAAAGGATGTATCCAGACAGATACATACGAATCCAAAGGTAGAAATATGTGCGTTTAAGGGCGGCGAGTGGCTTCGGATAGCGGGAGAACTTGTGGAGGACGACCGCAGGGAGGCAAGGCAGTCATTGCTGGACGCATATCCGTCTTTACAGAATATGTATGCTGCGGATGACGGCAATACAGAGGTGTTTTATTTCAAGAATGCAACGGCGACATTTTCGTCCTTTACGCATGAGCCGGAAGTGGTAAAGCTGTAGTTTTTGAAGGACCTCGCCAGGGAGCGTTCCAAGGCTGATGCTTTGCTGCGTATGGCGGGGGCTTGGGTTAGAGTCCATACGGATTCCGATAATCTGGGCACAGATACCGCTCGCTCCACTCCATCATTGTCTGCAGTACAGGAATGAAACTCTCTCCCAGCGTGGTCAGGCTGTATTCTACCTTGGGCGGAATTTCGCCGTAAACCTCCCGGTGGAGGAAGCCGTCGCTCTCCAGTTCGCGCAGCTGTTTGGTCAGGGTGGACTGTGTGATGCCGTCAAGACGGCGCAGCAATTCCCCGAACCGCTGTACTTTGTAAAAAGATACATACCATAAAATCAAGATTTTCCACTTGCCGCCGATCACGGACTGCAGTCTGCCCATGGGGACGCAGCGGGCAAGTGTTTCTTTATTGCTAAATTTATTTTCAGCCATTTCCCTGTATATTCCTTTCTGCTTTTTACGATTTATACGCCGTTTCTTTTTTCAGTATATTTTACCCACAGACAAAAAACAAGACACGGTCCAAAAGAATACATAGTATCAATAATGGTACTATCTCCATAAAAAGTCCGTACTTGTTTTTGGTGGGTTTTAGCGGTATTTTGGTGCAAAAGAGGATATCCCCGGAGTAAAGGAAAAGGAGGAAGGAACGATGCACTACACAGGAACGATATGGAGACCGCCCTACGAGGCGTATTCCCTGCTTTTGGAAGTAACGGCGGGTTGTACCCATCATAAATGTAAGTTTTGTACGCTATATAACAATCTGCCGTTTTCGTTTAGAATGTCGCCGCTTGAGGATATCGAGGCGGACTTGCAGGAGGCACAGAGGAGATATCGACGTTTCCCGGGAAGTCAAGCTAAACGTGTTTTTCTGACCGGAGCGAATCCTTTTGTATTGAACTACGATAGGCTGATGGAAATTGCGGAGCTGATACACAGCTATTTTCCGAAGGCGGATTCCATTGGCAGTTTTGCCAGAGTGACGGATATTACCTTGAAATCGGATAAGGAGCTTGCCGCTCTGCATGAGGCGGGCTATGACGGGCTGACGATTGGTATAGAGACGGCGGACGATACGGCGCTTATGTTTATGGACAAAGGGTATCTCGCGGCGGACATTCTGGAACAGTGCGGGCGGCTGGAACGGGCGGGCATCCGTTACTATTTCTTTTATTTGACGGGCATATCCGGCGCAGGACGCGGGGAGGAAGGGGCAGGGCTGACCGCAGCCGTCTGCAACAGGCTCCATCCGGGTATCGTGGGCGCAAACATGCTGACGGTTTACCCGGATTCCCGGTTGTATGAGGAAATACAGCGTGGAAACTGGCGGGAGGAGAATGAGACGGAGAAATACCGGGAGATTCGGACGCTCGTGCAGGAATTATCCATTCCTACGGTATTTGCGGCGATGGGAGCTTCCAACGCGTTTCAGATGTGGAGCGAGCTTCCGCGGGAGAAAGAAAAGCTACTGACTTTTTTGGATGACGTGATAAAAAATGTGGGTGAGGACGAGCTGCGGCGTTACCGCGAAAACGTTCATCATTTGTGAGGAGGCGGTTTTTATGCATTTTACGGGAAGGACGTGGCGTCCGCCCTACGAAGCGCATTCTGTGATTATTCAGGCGACTTCCGGCTGTACTTACCGGAAGTGCCGTTTTTGTAATTTATATCGGGACGAGTGTTTCCGTATGTCACCGATGGAGGAATTTGAGGATGATTTGGCGGAGATTAAGAGGTATCAGCCCTACGCAAGAAGGATTTTTTGGACCGGGGCGAATCCTTTTGCCATGAGTTATGAAAATTTAAAGCTCCGCGCTTTGACGGTGCGGGATTATCTCATCAAATGCCAGAATATTGCCATGTTTGCCAGCATCAGGGATATCATGGACAAGGAGGTTTGGCAGTTAAGAAAGCTGAGGGCGATGGGGATTAACGGACTCAGTATCGGGACGGAAAGCGGAGACGATGAGACGCTTGCGCTGGCGGGCAAAGGCTATATGGCGGATGATATTCTGGAACAGTGCAGGAAACTGGACGAGGCGGGGATTGAATATTATTTCGTCTACATGACGGGGCTTGCCGGGAAAGGCGCTGGACGGCGCAATGCGATAAACAGCGCGGAATTGTTCAGCCGTCTCAACCCGTATTTTATTTCGGTGGATTCGCTCACGCTGTTTTCGGACACGGAGCTGTATCGGATGGCGCAGGCGGGGGCGTTTGTTCCGGCGGGGGAAAAGGAACGGTTGGAGGAATTACAGTTATTTATCCGAAACTTGCAGATTAGAACGCACCTGTTCGCAAACTCGGTCTCCAACTTTTACCCGGTCACGGCGTATCTGCCGAAGGAAAGGGAGGCGGTGGTCAGCGAACTGCAGTATGTCATAGACACGACCAGCGAGGAGGAGATGGCGGCTTACCGCAGGGAACTGAAAGGGCTGGGGTAGCGGGAGAATTGTGTCTGTAATTCATATCGACGCAAGAGTTCGTATTTCTTTACGACCATTTTGTGTAAACGGCAATAATTGACGCACAATCATTCTGCAAATATACATTGCAGGTGCCTGACAGACAATTTATAATAGAATATATCGGGATTTCCGGGTAATAAAGGAGGGTATGGGCTATGGCGAAATACATTTTGGAATGCTGCGTGGACAGCGTGGAATCCGCTCTTGCGGCGGCGGAGGGCGGGGCGGACCGTCTGGAGCTCTGCTCGGCGCTCATAATTGGCGGTATCTCGCCGGGACTGGCGCTCTTTGAACAGGTGAGCGCCTGCTGTGCTCTGCCAATCCGGGTGCTTCTGCGGCCGCGGTTCGGGGATTTCCTGTATACAGACTATGAATTTCAGATTTTGAAAAGAGAGGTGGCGATTTTTCGGGAAGCAGGTGCAGAGGGTGTGGTAATCGGCTGTCTGGATGCGGACGGCTGCCTTCACATGGAGCAGATGAAGGGGTTAATGGCGGAGGCGGGAGATATGAAGGTGACGCTGCACCGCGCTTTTGATGTGTGCGCTAATCCCATAGAGACATATAGGCTGGCTGGGGAATTGGGTATTGATACGATTTTGACGTCTGGGCAGAAGAAGGAATGCCTGATGGGGATGCCGCTTTTGAAAGAGCTGGGTAAAATGCAGAAGGAGGAAATGCCGCGCATTATGGCGGGTGCGGGTGTGACGCCCGATGTGATACGGCAGTTTTGCAAGCAGACGGATATCACAAGCTATCATTTGTCCGCAAAGAAGGTAATGGACAGTGGGATGCTGTATCGCAAGGAGGATGTGCCTATGGGGCTTCCTGTTATGGATGAGTACAGCATTTTTATGACGGACAGCGAAGTTGTGGCGGAGGCGAAGAAAGTGCTGCTGGAGCATGAAAAAGTGGAAAAATCCTAATCCAACTAATTCCCGCAAAATGAAACTTTCTGATTCTGTGATTCGTATTATCAGTAGATGACAGACAGAAAGGCAGAGAAGGCAGTTGGAGAGGACAGACTTTATATTACACACAGACAGGGTGCCCATTCTGGATGAGCGGGGCGTGCAGATTGACGAGGCGGCGCTGCCTGAGAAAATCACACCGGTTCCACGGAGAAGGTGCGGTGTTTCTGAAAGACATATCTACTATAAGGGCGCGGGCATTATCTATCAGGGGCATTATGCGAATAAGCCGGACGGGCATGTGCTGCGGCTGTCTGAGAATCCGGTCGCTTACCAGCGTTACACAGTGATTTATCCTGAGCTGTATCAGAAATACGGCATTTTCACTTTCCTCCATCAGCCCATTTTCTCGGATTATGAGGGCGGGTGTGGGAAAAAGGAGGAGAATCTGCCCATCATGCAGAAGAAATTTGAACGGTCGGCAATTCAGGAAATTTTGGATGTGCTGGAAACGCCGATTAAAGGGCACAGGATTTATGCCTTCCGTTTAAAGGAATTGCAGGGTTCCTATAAAGATACGATTCATCTGATATCCTATATTCTCAGTGAAAATTTTAACAGCGCATGGGACAAAAATCTCTGGGCGGATATTATGTGCTACGGCTATGTGCGGGATTTGGCGGACTGGTTTGTCTCCGACGAACCGGCGCATAAGCTGGGCACCATTTACGCGCTGCTGCACTCGATTATGAAAGCGGACAAGTGTCTGTATGAAGAGATTGTGCATGAAACGGTGGGACTGGAGCAAATGGGGGATATCTATTTGCCCTATGTGGCTGCCGGCATTGTGGAGCGGTATGTACCGGGCAGTCTGGGTGGGCTTTTGGAGGAAGAGCCATCCCCGGAGCTGATGGGGAAGCTGTGGGAGATGATTTACAGCGGAAAGGCGTGCTGTCACTTGGAAAAGGAGAAAGAGTGGGCGCATATCAGGGCGGATTTTATGCGGGAAATCCCAAGGCAGATGGCTATGGTGCGGCAGGATTTGATACAGAAGAAAACGATTTTTGCAGTGTGAGCGGATGACAAAGCATTTGAATTTCCCGGGATTTGGGGTATAATGGGAAGAAGTCTGGAGAGGACAAAAATCGGGAGAAAGGCAAAAATGGCGATTGAGAGAGTAAAGACATATTTCAAACAGTATGGCATGGAGGAGAAAATCAGGGAGCTTGATGCGTCCAGCGCCACGGTGGAGCTGGCGGCACAGGCGCTTTCCTGTGAGCCAGCGCGGATTGCGAAAACGCTGTCATTCATGGTGGACGGCCACGCGCTTCTTGTGGTGGCAGCAGGGGACGTGAAGATTGATAATCACAAGTACAAGGAGCGGTTTGGCACGAAGGCGAAAATGCTGACACCGGAGGAGGCGGAGACGCTTGTGGGACATGCCGTGGGCGGCGTCTGCCCTTTTGCGGTAAATGAGGGCGTCACGGTGTATCTTGATGAGTCACTGAAACGGTTTGAGACGGTGTTTCCCGCCTGCGGCAGCTCCAACAGCGCGATTGAGCTGACGATTCCGGAATTGGAGAAGTATTCTCAGTGCGCGGGCTGGGTGGATGTAGGCAAAGGGTATTAAGGAGGTGAAAATGGAATATATCAGAGTACATGAAAACGGCATTCACATCGTATTTGGCATTACTAAGAAGAAGCAGCTAAAGCTTCTTCATTTTTCAAAAAACGAATTTTGCGAAGATGATTTGTGCAAAGTGGGATCGGACTGCAAAGCCGAGGATCAGGTGAGAAGAGAGCAGTTTATCGACGAGGCGTTCCAGCTTGTGCAGGTCAGTTTATCCGGCTACAACCGCCCTTATGAAAAGCATGGGAACAAGCATATTGTGACGGCGCCGGGGTATCTGCTCACTTATGTCGGCATGGAGGACAGCGTCAACAAAATCGGGCGCAGGCTCACTATCACGCAGGAGGACAGAGAAGTGACCCATGTCCGCGTGGAGACGGTGATGCAGTTTTACAACGGCACTTCCATTGTCCGCATGTGGAATACGGTGTTCAATGAGGGAACGGAAACACAGTGCCTGGAATATCTTTCTTCCTTCTGCTATACGGGTATCGAGAAGGAGGGGGAGCAAAATTCCGACGCCAAGATGCGGCTGCGGGTTCCTTACAACGGCTGGCAGAAGGAAATGAGCATTAAGGAGTATACTTTTGGCGACGTGGGGCTGGCACAGACACAGCCGGGGGTTTACCAGCGCACGTCGCAGGTGTTCGAGGTGACCAATACAGGGAATTGGTCTTCCAAGAAATATCTGCCTCTGGGCTATATCGAGAACAGGCAGGCGCACACAAGCCTGTTCTGGCAGATTGAGCACAACGGCTCCTGGCATTATGAAATCGGCGACCAGAACACCCATTTTTATCTCTGCGTCAGCGGTCCCACAGAGGTACAGTCCCATTGGTTTAAGAACCTTTCGCCGGGTGAAGGCTTTACCACGGTGCCGGTGGCTGTGGGGGTGGCAGAGGACAGCTTTGAGAAAGCGGTGGGCGAGCTTACCAGATACCGCCGCCTGATTCGCAGGGCGAATAAAGATAACGAAAACCTGCCGGTGATTTTTAACGACTATATGAACTGCCTGTTTGGCGATCCCACCACAGAGAAAGAACTGCCCCTTATTGACGCGGCGGCAGCGTGTGGCTGTGAGTATTACGTGATTGATGCAGGTTGGTATGCGCCCGGCGAATGGTGGGACAGCGTGGGCGAATGGCAGGAGTGCCGGGAGCGGTTCCCGAACGGCATCAAAGAGGTGACGGACTATATCCGCAGCAAGGGTATGGTTCCCGGCGTCTGGCTGGAGCTTGAGGTTATGGGCATCAACTGTGAGAAGGCAAAGAATGCGCCCGACGACTGGTTTTTCGTGCGCCACGGCAGGCGGGTGTTTGACAGGAGCCGGTATCAGCTTGACTTTCGGAATCCGGCGGTGATTGCCCATGTCAACGAGGTGATTGACCGGGTGGTGAACGAGTACGGCGTAGGCTATATCAAGATGGATTACAATATCGAGCCGGGAATCGGTACGGAGCTTGGCGCAGAGAGCGTGGGACAGGGGATGCTGGAACATGAGAAGGCTTATCTTGCATGGCTGGACGACGTGTTTGTGAGGTACCCGGATTTGGTGATTGAGAATTGCTCCAGCGGCGGCTTGCGCATTGATTACGCGCTGCTTTCCCGCTACAGCATCCAGTCTACTTCCGACCAGGAAGATTACCGCAACTACGCCACTATCACGGCGAACGCGGGCGCCGGGGTGACGCCGGAGCAGGCGGCGGTCTGGTCTTATCCGCAGCGGGCGGGCGACAAGGAGGAAGTCATTTACAACATGATAAACGCCTTGCTTGTCCGGATCCATCAGAGCGGACATCTGGCGGAGCTTTCCGCGGAACGCATGGAACTTGTCAAAGAGGGAATTGCCTGCTATAAAAGGATACGCGCGGATATCAAAAAAGCGGTGCCCTTTTATCCGCTGGATGTGACAGACAATGAGGACCTGTGGGTTTGCAGTGGTCTGCAGACGGAAGATAAGGCATATCTGGCTGTCTGGAAACGGCAGATGGAGGGGAAGAACAATGACAGGCGTTTGAAAGCAGGAACGACGTGTTCGGAAACTACATTGTCAATTCCACTTGGCAGTCTGCCCTTTGCAAAGGATGGAATTCGGGTTTCCTGCCTTTATCCGGAAAAGGAGCCGGTCAGCTTTACGATGGAAGAAAATGTGCTGACGGTTATCTTTGAAAAGCCGGTGATGGCAAGGCTGTTTTTGGTGGAAGGGTAAAACCGGTGCAAAGAAAGCGGACATGACGCTGGCAGATGGTTTTACCTATCAGGATGCGTTTTATCCCTGTGAAAAATTTATGGAGGACACGGAAACTTCCGCGATGATTGTGGTAAAGGACGACGTGATCAAGTATGAGAAATACTTTTTCGGCGGTGGGGAAGGCACCCTATTTTCTTGCGATGGGAGGACTCAGTGTCAGCCTTCGGGATTACGCCCGTTTTGCAAGGCTGTATCTGAATCTGGGCAGCTACAATGGCGAGCAGATTATCGAGGAGAAATGGATTAGGGACAGTCTGGATATCAGCGAGGATTATTCGAGACCGGGTTCCAATTATGATGCCTACAATGCCATCGGGTACGGCTATCAGTGGTGGGTTCCTGAGGGGGATCAGGGTGAGTTTATGGCAATCGGTGTTTACGGACAATGGATTTACGTCAATCCGTCTAACAGGGTGATTATCGTAAAGACAAGCGCCGACCCGGACTTTATGGAAAAAGGTTACGAATTAAAGCATGTGGAATTTTTCCGTGCAGTGGCTGACGGGATCTCGTAAAGGGGGAGGTTTCGCTCATTCGGCAATGGGGATTTCGATCTGTACGATGTAATCCTCAATCCGGTCGATGACGTTTTCATTGATGCCCATTTCATAGGAAAATCCGTGAAGTGTCAGACCCTGTTTTTCTGCATAGTCGAAGATTTCCATGTATCGCTTTGGTATTTCATTCCAGTTTCCCTTGTGGAAAGCCCGCAGGTATTTTCCGCAGGGAGGCTGGTGTAGTCCCGGCTCGTAGGCGAGAAAGGGCATCTCGATGAAAAGCCGGGAATAGTCGTCGTAGTTTCCGTTTTGCAGGCTGGAAACAGAAATCATGGAGCCGTAGGAGGCTTCGTGCAGCCGACCGAGATGGTATTTTTCCGTCTCGGCAGTGATCAGTTCCACTTCCTCCTCAAAGGAGGTATCATTGTTCACGTCTACCGTGATCAGACAACGTTCTTTTTTTTCTATGACGCTGATTTCAGACAAATTCATGGTGAGCAGGGTGTCCATATTCTGGCGGTGTGTGCAAAGTGAGGTGCGCACCGCCTGCAGATGGGTAATCTGCCGATCCAAGTCGGTGATTCGCTCCTCCAAAAGAGTTTTCATATTTTCAGCGGAACGGTTTTTCATAAAGTCCTGTATTTCGGGAACGGACACATCCAGTTCCCGCAGCAGCAAAATGGTTTCCAGAACAGGGCTTTGGTGATAGGTGTAGCATCGGTAGCCGTTTTCGGAATTGATGGCAGCAGGCTTAAATAAGCCGATTTCATCATACCACATTAATGTTTTCTTATTAATCCCGTGCATGGCTGCAAATTGACCGATGGTAAGAATGCCGCTCTTCTTATTCATATTTCCCCCATAAAGTTTTTATTTTTGTATTGACCATCCAGTTACTGTACGGTTTATGATACTATACATGGAAACGAAATACAAGAGGAAAAAAGATGGGAGGAAGCATATGGAAAACAAAAATGTGTATGAAAAACCTGTTACCTTAAAAAATATTCTCAAATTTGCCGTGCCCACCATTGCGATGACGGTATTTACGTCCTTTTACACAATGGTGGACGGTTTGTTTGTGTCGAATTTAATCGGCACGAGCGCGCTCTCGGCGATCAATCTGACGGCGCCGGTGATTCAGCTTGTGACAGCCATCTCCACCATGCTGGCAACAGGCGGAAGCGCGGTCATTATGAAAAAGATGGGTGAGCAGAAGGCTGACGAGGCTAAGGAGGATTTTACGTTCTTAATTATCGTGAATGTCATCGTCGGGATTATCATGTGTGCGGTTGGATATTTGGTGATAGAGCGTATTTTTGCGGGGATGAATCTCTCAGCGGATGTGGAAGGGTACTGTGTGGAATATTTAAGCCGTTATCTCGTGTTTACGGTGCCGATTCTTCTGATGAACAACTTTACCCTTTATATGATTGCCAGTGAGAAAGCGACTCTTTCTCTCATTTGTTCCGTGACGGGCGGCGTCTTAAATATGGCGCTTGACTATGTGTTTATCGCTGTATTTGGCATGGGAATCAGCGGGGCGGCGATCGCGACGGGGCTTGGCTATTCCGTGACGGCGGTTGTGGGATTGTTTGTGTTCAGCAGGAAAAATAGTCTGCTGCATTTCAAAAAGCCTGCATTTCGGTTGAAAGTCCTTGCAAGCGCGGCGACAAACGGCTGTTCGGAGATGGCGACCGCTCTTGTCACCGGCATCATCACCATGATGTTCAACTGGACGATGCTGCATTACGTGGGTGAGGACGGCGTCGCGGCGGTTACGATCATCATGTACGTGCTGATGTTTGCGAGTTCCCTGTACACCGGCTATTCCTACGGCGTGGCGCCTATGATCAGCTACTACTACGGAGAGCAGAACCACGAAAAACTTCAAAAGCTGGTGGCGGTCAGCATGAGGGTGATCGCGGCGATTTCCCTGGTGACGGTGGCGGCCTCTTTCCTGCTGACAAAACCGCTGGTGTCCGTGTTTGCCCGCGCGGATAATCCGGTGTATGGTCTGGCGGTGACGGGAAACCGGATCTGCACCATTGCGCTTCTGTTTATCGGCTTTAATATTTTTGCCAGCGGTATGTTTACCGCCCTGTCAAACGGCGTAGTGTCGGCGGTGCTTGCTTTTTCAAGGTCGTTTGTGTTCATGCTAATTACCATGCTTGTGCTGCCTGTGATTCTGGGCGTGAACGGCATCTGGCTGGCAACGCCTGCGGCGGAGCTGATGGCGCTTGTGCTGTCTGCGTTTATGTTCTTTAAATATAAAAAGAGGTATCAGTACTAATGCAGGAAAATAATGAGAGAGATAATGAGAGGGAGGTGAATTTTGTTTTTACTTATTCCGGCATGGATGATATAATATCGGCATAGGGCAACAGGAAGGGAGAACGCGGGAATGAACAAACTGTTTGGCTATGCGAACCGGTATTTGGAGAAGAGCGATTGGAGAGATATCGCCATGCTTAAGTTCTGCCTTTTTTCTATGGGGATTTTGGCTGGAATAAGGATATCGGAAAAGAACAGGAAACAGGCAGGCTGTGTTGCGGCGGCTGTCTTTTTGGTAACCTATGTTCCACTGATGGCGAAGTTTATTTCCGTGATTTTGGAGAAGGAAAAATAAATCGGGAAATTTCGGTGGGAGTGATTGGGCATATGGGCTTTTTAAAACAGACGGGAAAGAAAAAGAAGAAGGAACAGAAAAGCTACGCGGGTGAGCCGGTGGCGGAATCGAAAGAGTTGACGTCCGAGGGGAGCAGTCTGGAAAAAACGATGTTCCTTTCGCCGGAGGAGCGGATGGGCTCTGAGAGAAGGGGCGGAAAGCGCAGTTCACAGGATGATGGTGAAGATATCGGGTATTCCCGCGCGAAAATCGTCCACGGCAATCCCATTATCATAAACGGAGAAGACTATCTTCTGCGAATCAGCGAGACGCGCATGGAGGCTTTTCTCATTTTATACCGCCGTTTTTCAGAGGAGGAAATTCGTGGGCTTTTACAGGAAAACGGAATTGTCTACGGCATTAAGGAGAAAGCGCTGGAAGAGCTTGCGCTGGGGAAACTGAATTACGAAGAGGTTTTTGTGGCGCAGGGAACGGCAAAGAAGGATGGCCGGGACGGTTATTTTGAATATCATTTTAATCCGCATCCCGAAACCATGCCGATTATTCTGCCCGACGGTTCGGTAGATTATAATGTGTTGGGGAAAATGGAGCTTGTGACCAAGGGACAGCTCCTTGTTACCTATCATGCGGTTCTTCCGGCGGTAGTCGGCAGGGACGTGTACGGAAATATTATGGAAGCCTACGAGGGAAAAGAACTGCCGCCGTTACAGTGTAAGCGCAGTGAAATGGATGAAAAGGGCTTTCAGTATTATGCTTCGACAGAGGGAAATGTGACGCTGGAGGGAAGGTGCCTGACGGTCACGCCGATTTATGCCATAGACGGCAATCTGGACGCCGCTACAGGGGATGTGGATTTTCATGGCGACGTGCTGGTGCAGGGCAATGTGTTTGCAGGCGTGACGCTGAAAACAACCGGCACGATTACTGTAAACGGACATGTGGAGACGGCGCACCTTTATGCGGGAAAAGATGTAATCCTGAAAAATGGGATGCAGGGTTCGGGAAACGGCGTTATCCGCGCGGGACGTAACGTGATGGCGCGTTTTCTGGAGCAGACACAGGTCTACGCTGGAAATGAGGTAAATACGGGCGCCATCTTAAACTGTGAGGTGGAATCGGGGCAGAATGTGGTCATAGCCGGAAACCGGGGCACGATCATCGGCGGCAGCGTGACGGCGGTGGAGCAGATTACTGCCGCGTCCATCGGGAACCGCGCCGGAGTGACGACCCAGCTTGTCATCGGGCTGGACTGTGAATTTAAGGAAAAGATGGGGGAGATCGACCGCCTGACGGATGAGTATGAGGAGAACATGAGGGACGCGGAGAAAGCCCTTGACCGTATTGCTTACCAGTTGAAGACGCAGCCTGCCACGCCGGAAATGAACCAACAAAAAGCGGAGCAGATGCGCAGGAAAATCAATTACCAGTTAAAACTGAAAGAGATTACCGCGAAGCGGGAGCAGTTGATTGATATTAACAGACGTTCCGCGGATGGGAAAATAGTGGTAAACGGTATTTCCAACGTGGGATGCGTGATTGTCATAAACGGCGTGCGCGAAGTGCTGCATTCGGAGTATCGGGATGTGACGTATAAGAAGGGGCGGCAGGAAGTGCGGATTATATCGAATAGGCAGTAGCGGCGATACCGGATGAAATAATTTGTACGAAAGGAATCATTTATTATGCTGGTGCTTGTCAAGACATCTGCGGCATGTCTTTTAATGACAATATACATGGCGGGGTTTTATTACCGCAAGCCCCATATTCCGGTTAAGTCCACCAGAATTTTTCAGTGGCTTATTTCTGTCGCGATTGTAAGTTCCACCTTTGACCTGATTACAATCTGCACGGTAAACCGCAGGGATGTGGTGCCGGATTGGCTGAATCTCATTGCCCATATCATTTATCTGCTGTCCATACTGGGATTTATTTATCTTTTGTTTGTTTATATGAGAAGCTATCTGGAGGCGGAACTAAAATTTTCAAAGAAGATAAGAATTTTCCACAGCCTGCCCGCCGTCTTATCAACAGTGGGAATTTTCGTGCTGCCGATCACGTATGTGCAGGGGACAACGACCGATTATTCTTTAGGTCCCAAAGCGTATGCGCTGTATGGGAGTCTGGTGATTTATCTGATTCTCATTTTATATTATTGTCTCCGTTACTGGAAGATTATGGACAGGGAGAAAAGGCTTGCCATCATACTTGCCGTGCCTCTCTATATTGTCACAGCCCTGATTCAGATGCTGATTCCGGAAACGCTTGTGGTGGTAGTCTGCTCCACGCTGATTCTTCTTGGTCTGATCTTAAGCAACGAGAATACGGAAAAATATGTGGATGAAAAGACCATGCTGTTTAATCAGTATTCTTTTGAGAAGGTGTTGGAGGAGTTTGATTTCGAAAAACAGAAACTTGTGGCGGGTGTCTTATGCTTTTACAAGACAGAAAATAATCTGGACTGGAAGCAGGATGTATTGATTTTGAATGATATCTACAAAGAACTCAGACAGTACCACCTGCACGGATATCGTGTCGGTGAAAACAGTGTGGTATTTATCGGTAGCGTGCAGGAAAAAGCCGGAGCGGCGCTTGATGGGGTAAGGCGCAGAATGGAAGAACTGTACGACAAAGAAACGATTGTGATTGAGACAAAAATTCTGGCACAGGAGAGCACAACTGACCGTTATACCTGTATGAGAAATATCATTTCTTTCTGTACGGAAGTGGGAAGCCGGTTTGCCTATATTGATTATCTGACAAACATCTATAACCGAAACGCCTTGGAGCGGGATTTGGACAAACAGGAGGAAGCGGGAAACACTTACTATTTCATTGCCGATTTGAACGATCTTAAATTGGTCAACGATACCCTCGGTCATTCGGCAGGGGATAAGCTGCTGCAGGGGTTTGCCCGTCTGTTAGCCGATGCGGTGGGAGAGGAAGGGAGAGCCTACAGGCAGGGCGGGGATGAGTTTGCCGTGCTTTGCGGCAGAGAGCCGCGGGTTTTTATACAGGATCTGGAAAACCGATGCAGGGCATATAATCAGTCGATCGCGGTTCCGATCAGCTATGCCATTGGCTACTGTCGGCTGGAAGACGAGAAATTCCGTGATGTGGCGGATCAGATGATGTATGAGGATAAGCGGAGAAAGAAACAGGCGGCGCCTCGATGAAGTTGAGGGCTGCTGAAGCAAACCTATTGGGCGAAAACGCGCAGTAAGGAATTGGTTGGAACGTTGATTCTTGACACAAGGCTGTGCGTATATTATGATATTTGGCGTAAGGAAAACTTCTATGTGGGAGAGCGGACAGGAACATGTATCTGACAGACCAGTTGAAAAGAAAACAGAACTCTGTACAATCCATTCCGATGAAACATTGTGCAGAGTATGGCGTATAAAAACGTTTTTGGATTTCATCGGAAAATAAGGCAATAGGCGGCTGGAGGGCAGTACGTTTATTGCTTATTTTCCGTGAGCAGATTACGCGCATGAAAGGCTATGGACAATGTTTTGTCTGTAGTCTTTTTTTCATTCTGTTTTATAAGGAGGTTTTCACATGAGTTTATTAGAGATTGATGGTTTGACACACGCTTTTGGAGAGAAAGCGTTATATAAAAATGCAGCATTTTGTTTGTATAAAGGGGAGCATATCGGCGTTGTGGGACAAAACGGCTCAGGAAAAAGCACATTGCTCAAAATATGCACAGGACAGATTGTGCCGGATGCGGGTCGTGTGGTCTGGCAGCCGAAAGTGACGTTCGGCTGCCTTGACCAGTATGCCAAGATAGAGAAAGGAATGACGATGCGGTCTTTTTTGCAGTCCGCATTTGCGGAGCTATATCAGATGGAAAAGGAAATGACACTGGCTTATGAAAAGGCTGCCGCGGGGCATATGGCGTATCTTGATGTTGCGGCAAAACGGCAGGAGGAGCTGGAAAAGTGCGATTTTTATACAATCGACACACAGATGGAACAGGTGGTAAATGGTTTGGGATTGTCGGCAATAGGATTGGACAGACCGATTGCAGCTATGAGCGGCGGTCAGAGGGCAAAAGTGATATTGGCAAAATTACTTTTGGAAAAACCGGATGTGCTCCTGCTTGATGAACCGACCAATTTTTTGGACAAGGAACATATCTCATGGCTTTCTGCGTACCTGTCTGATTTAGATAAGGCTTTTATGGTCGTATCGCATGACCATGCCTTTTTAGAGAAGATTGCAAACCGCATCTGTGATATCGACAATGATACGATTACCAAATATTATGGGACCTATTCCGAATTTCTGAAAAAGAAAACGCTTTTGCGGGAAAATTATGTGAGACAGTATGCAGCACAGCAAAAGGAAATAAGAAAGACAGAAGAGTTTATCCGTAAAAACATCGCGGGAAGAAAGTCTAAGATGGCGAGAGGACGTCGAAAGCAGCTTGAGCGGATGGAGAAAATGGAAGCATTGGAGCAAAAGGAGATAACCCCCTGTTTTCATTTTCGGACTGTGCCGCTTGCAAATACAGAGCAGCTTTTGGTAAAACGTTTATCGGTGGGGTATCACTATCCGGTGCTTTCCCACATGGATTTTGCTATAAAAGGCGGACAAAAGGTAGTGATAACAGGGTTTAACGGGATTGGGAAATCCACGTTACTAAAAACACTGATAGGGCAGCTTCCGCCTCTGCATGGGCATTATCAGTTCTCGGAACAGGTCAGGATCGGGTATTTTGAGCAGGATTTCATATGGGAAGATATGACGAAAACGCCGATACAGGTTGTCTCTGACAGTTATCCTGATATGGTGATGAAAGAAGTGCGGAAAGCCCTTGCGCGGTACGGCATATCCGGTGACCATGCCATGCAGCCTGTGGGAACGTTGAGTGGCGGCGAGCAGGCGAAAGTAAAAATGTGCCTGCTCACGTTGCAACCGAGCAATTTTCTGATTCTGGACGAGCCGACAAACCATTTGGACAGGCAGGCGAAGGACGCGTTAAAAACTGCCCTGACAGAGTTTCCCGGCACTGTTTTGCTTGTTTCGCATGAGGAAGCGTTTTACCGGGAGTGGGCGCAGCGGGTAATCCGGCTGGATCGCTAAAGATTTCGTTCCCTTTCAAATAGGGTTTCGTTCCCAAACGGCTGACAGCGCAGGGGTTCTGCCGATATAATAGAAAAGAATTGCAGGTGATAAATTTGAACATAGCTATATGTGATGACGAGAAGGTCATCCGCGAACAAATAAAAGAGTTGACAGAAAAAGAGATACAGGGGGCGTGTACTGAACTCTACGAGACAGGGGACAGCCTGCTTGCCGCCGAAAAGCAGTTTGACCTGATATTTCTGGATATTCAGATGGAGGGGACGGACGGCATTGAGACGGCGCGGAAGCTCCGTGAGCGCAGCGCCTTACATGGCGGGGAAGATGTTATCCTGATTTTTATCACGGGCATTCGGGAATATGTTTTTGATGCCTTTGACGTGGCGGCGTTCCACTATCTGTTAAAGCCAATCTCGGAGGACAAGTTCCGGGAGGTGCTCTGTCGTGCAAAAAGGGAGCTGGAAAAGAGGAAAAAGAAACGGCGGGAGACGGTGTTTATCAAGACAAGGAACCGGAGCTTTTCGCTGAAAAAAGACAGCATCCTTTATGTCGAGAGCAGAGGAAAGAAAGTGGAAATTCACACCGCAGGGGAGAGCATAGAGACCTATATTTCCATGAATGAGATAGAGGGACAGCTGGGGGAGGAATTTTATCGTTGCCACAGGGGTTATCTGGTAAATATGGCGTATGTGGCGGAGTACGATAACAAGAGTATTGTCCTGAATAACGGGGAGCATGTCTATTTGGCAAAGGAGAAATACGGGGAGTTTGTAAAAGCCTACATGCGGTATCTGCGAAACGGGGTGTATGTGGATGGTTGATCAATTTGTGCAATTGGTGGACATTTTGCAAAATCTGTTTGAAGGGTACTGCATACAGTTCTTTTTCGGCAGATTTGCGGAGATTAAATGGCATAGGATAAAAAATGCACAGTGGATAGTCTGCATTGTATGGGTTCTGATTAAGATGACCGGGGGAAAACTGTTTCAAAAAACGGACAGTGTTACGCTGGTGGTAAGTCTGCTTTTTGGCACGGCGGTTTTATTTGTGTTCTGTATGTGCTGGTATCGTGGGAATATTTTGCTGAAACTATTTCTTGTGATACAGTTTGTTTCTTTGCGCGAACTTGGATTTCTTGCCGGATACAGTTTCCTGTATTTGGGGAAAAGTCTGATAGACATGCTGGCGGAGAGATTGGATAACGGCATAGTCCCGATGGAATCCTTCCTCATAGTGATAAATGTACTGGGATGCTTATCGTTAGCGCTCATGTCAGTCATAAAGTATACACTGCTGTATGCTGCGTTATGGAAGATTGTTAAAAGCTGTCATTACAGGGAAAAAGGGCGGATGG
This sequence comes from uncultured Lachnospiraceae bacterium, assembly GCA_910587715.1. Taxonomy (GTDB): domain Bacteria; phylum Bacillota; class Clostridia; order Lachnospirales; family Lachnospiraceae; genus UBA3282. The sequence goes on from CAJUMV010000022.1 coordinate 62,505, forward strand.
GGAAGGAGGTGGTTTTCTATCTGCTGCCGGCTGTGGCGGGAGTGTTGGTTTCAACACTTGTGCGCCTGCTTCTGGTCACCGTTGCGGATGGCGTCCTTGTATTGCTGTTTGACAGGTATCCGGTATTGTATTTGCTCATTCCCATGCTTGCATTGGTGCTGCTTGGGGCAATTGTCTGCAGTTTCCGCATTTATCAGGATATGGTGATTTTACAGGAGGAACAGGCGGAAAAGATTATTTTGGAAAACCAGATTACGCAGATGCAGAGCTCTATGGTGGAGATGGAACATCTGTATGACGGAATCCGTGCGGTTAAGCATGATATGAACAATCATATGGCGGTTTTGCTGAACCTGATACGGAAAAGAAACGGTGGGGAGGATGAGGAAATCCGGCAGTATTTTGCGGGGATGGTGCAGTCGGTGGAGCAGCTTGACAATCGGGTATATACGGGAAATGCCGTCAGCGACGCGGTGGTGGGCAGTAAATTCCGCTATGCGGCAAAGCAGGTGAAAGGGATTCGCTTAGACGCCGATGGCTTTCTATTACCGGACACTCTTACGATGAAGGCTTACGACGTAGGGATTATTCTGAACAACGGGTTGGACAATGCAATCGAAGCCTGTGTGCGGATGCGTGAAAAGGAGCCGGAGGCGGAAGCCTATATCAGCATCCGTTTCTTTAAGGCGAAAAATATGTATTTTATAGAGACGGAAAACAGCTTTGACGGCATGGCGCTATCACGCGGGGACAGTGGTCTTCCTCTGTCAATGAAAGAGGATAAGGAGGTACACGGGATTGGGCTCAAAAATATTCGAAAATGCGCGGCAAAATATGGCGGGGATGTGGACTGTATTGTGGATGGAAATAAGTTCACGCTGTCGGTCATGGTGAAAGGCTAAGTGACTATTTTATCAAAACGGAGGACATAAAGTTATGGTGATACAATCATTAGAAACACTGGGTAATCTTGCATTACAGAATAGAACCAATACCGTCACAGGTCAGAAAAACAGTCTGTCTTTTTCCGAAATCTTTTCGGCAGTCAGAGGGGCAAACAAAAAAGCAGAAATAAACGCTTTATCGGCGGCATTTCCGGCAAACGACGTGAGTATAAAGGCAGGGGATTGTGATGTGGATTCTAATATTTGGCAGAGAAAAGATTTTCCGGCGTGGCGGTATTTTCAGGAGGATGCAACTGCGGACTGCCTGAATCATTGGAAACCGGGAGGAAAAGGGGTAGCGGGGAAAGAAGCTTATATCCAGAGTGAGCTGAAAAAAATCGGGAGCGGGAAACTGGTGGCGCTTATGCCGGAAAGCCTGCAGGAGAAGTTGGATGCCGACCCGGAGTTCGCGCGGGAGATTGCTGAAAAGCTGCAGGACTGGAAAGTAAATTATGACAAAATGGATAATGCGCTTGCGGCTTCTTACGGCGAAAACCCGATATCGTATCAGATGACGAAAAGCTACTGTCTCCAGTTGGATGAAAAAGGGAACGTCAAAAATTATATGGTAGTCAGCGGCGGTATGGATACGAGAGAATCGGCTGGAGGAAAGAAAGCGGACATGCAGACGCAGACACTGCAAAACGCTCTCGTCAGGGCGATTACACAGATGACGCTGCAAAGCGGGGCGGCAAACATGATGTCAAATTATGGTGAATTGGGTTATACAAATCTTGGCGCACTGGGCTATGCCAATATTGCCCCATATTTATTTTATTCATAGTGAAACTTTTTTGCAGGCTAGTTCGTATTACTGATAGAGGAACGGTAATTGGCATCAAGGAGGGCTTGCAAATGAGTATTAACGGAATAGGGGCGGCGGAGTATCCGGCATGGTACGGAACAAGGAAGACAGAAAACAGTGAGAAGGGCAATTTCAAGGCAAATGCGCAGGGCGCAAAAAATGTGGTACATATCGAACCGGACGCATTATTTGCAATCCACGACGTGAAGACAGGCGAGAGCGCCTATGTATTCAGGGCGGAGGACTATTCAAAGGACAATCCGGTTTATCTTGTGAAAGGTACCGACCGAAACGGGAATGCGTATGAACAGACTGTGGATGTGAGTAAGGTGAATCCGAATAACTGCTCTTATACAGAGCTGCTTGCATTAAACGCGCATACGGGTGATAAGTCAGCCAGCAATTTTATGACCATGGCGCTTCTGAAGGATAAGACGGACGGCGCTTCCTACCATGAGAAAGCAGATTATATTGCCATGGCATACGAGTTGATGGGCGATATGAAAACGCTTGGAAATTGGGGCGGGTATCTGCGTTATGGAAAATGGATTCAGGACATTCTGACTTTTTGTAAGGCAGGGTAAAAAGGAAGCAAAACATGCGGAATATGAGAAATTGGAGGAGGCAAAAATGAGCATAAACGGAATCGGCGTAGGTTATCCCGCATGGCGTGAGGCGGGGAAAACACAGAAAAATCAGGCAGGAACAGGATTTGCAGGCAGAATGGCTGGTGCGTCAGAAAACGGTTCTCCCGTAAGAAACAGACAGAGGACAACAGGACAGACTTCGGCGCTGGAAGCGTATCAGGCTTCGGCGGCTTACGTGGCGTGCAGTGTGAAGCCCGCCTACGATACATACGAATCCGAGAATTACAGGATTGTGCCGGATAGCGAGGCGGGTTGTTTCGATATTTATAATAAACAGGGTGAGCGGCTGGGAGCCTTTGATTATTCTGATTGTAAGGTCAGGCAGGACAGTCAGACAGGAAAGCAGTTTCTGATTTCGGAGCATGGAACCATGAGTTATGATGCCGTGGTAATGGACCAAGAACTGAAAGAGGCTATGCAGAATGCTATGGGCGTGGAAACGCTGGAAACGGAGGAACTGTCGGGATTTACCTTAAAGACCCATTCCGGCACGGGTATACAGTATTTGGTGAGGGATGGCGAGGAAGGACGCGGGGGAAAAGTCCTTTTGCAGAGCGATGCGGACAGGGAAAAGTATGAGGCGCTTGCGGAGACCTACTTCAACCAATATCCCAACCAGATTCACGATAAGAACGCCGCATACATATGGGCTGATTTGGAGATAAAGGGGTTGGCGCAGCGCACGGAGGAGCGCGTTATATCCACGGACTATGACAGCGGCATAGGAAACGGCAGCGGTCTGACAACATGGTATAAAGGAAGGACATTGGAGGAATGGGCGAAAACGGACCCGAAATATACGGACAAAGCAACAGGATTCTCATAGTATGTCAGAGATGGAAAACATCCCTATATGACGGGAGAGGATGCTGAGAAGTTTAAGAAAATGTGTGAGGAATCTGGAGAGTCATGGCTGAAAAAATTTGCGGAAATGACGGGAACCATACAGCACCTCAATGACAATGCGACGGCTTATGTGGGAACAAACGGTACCGTGATTAAATCAAAAGACGGGAAGGAACTGGAGATTGACACGTCGTCCATGACATATGACATGATCATGAATCTGCTCAAGAATTTATGATAAGGGGGAAATTGAGAAATGAACATAAATCAAATCGGAATGGGGTATCCCGCATGGCGTGAAGCGGGGAAAACACAGAAAAATCAGGCAGGAACAGGTTTTGCAGCCATCCTGCATGGCGCGGAGGAAGGGTCAGGTGATATTACAATCTTTTCAGGGGCAGAGCTTACGAGCGGTTCCTCTTATTCCGTGTATAAAACAGCAGAATTTGATCCTGAAAATCCCGTATATAAAGTGAAGATATGGGATAAATCGGGGAATGTGACGGAGCGGATGGTAGATGTGTCGAAAGTAGACCCGAAAAACTGCAATATGGCGGAAATGTATGCCTACACTGCCGAGCTGAAAGAAAGCGGAAAGGGAAGCTTTGAGGACACAGTGCTGAAAGCCGCAGTCGCAAAAGCTGTAAAAAACGCGGAGCAGAAAAGCGCCGGTTCATGGGATTTCTCGGAAAAAACGGACTGGGTAAAAATCGCAAGGGATATCATGCAGTCAGCGTACCGCTATGGAGATTTGAAAGGCTATGCGCAGTGGAGAAAATTCTTGGGATTTTTGGAAAACTAAGTGCATATTTAAATCCTTAATTTCTTAATATAAAGGAACAGTACTATTGTAAAGGAAATAAGCTGACCAACCAATATCCTTATTATTTGCATACTATCCGCTTCATTATTTGATATGACATGAACGAGATTAGTGACAATAACATTGTTGAACAGATGGTCGCCAAGTCCCATCCACAATGAGCCTGTCAATTTATATAATAAGGACCACTTCATGCTCATGATGCCTGCCAAAATGATATATCCAATTCCCATAATCAAAAGGCTTGACAATGATGATTTTCCCTCAAGGTAGTCACGAAACGGCATGACCCAATGCCATACGCCGAATAGGAATGCAATAAGAAAAACTGCTTTTATGTATGATATATTCTCAAGAAATTTTGTAAAAAGCCCTCTGAAAACGCCTTCTTCCATCCATGCGTTTATGATATTAAAGGCAATGCATATCAGCACAAAAAGTATGCCGGTCTGCTTTTCCATTCCGCCATTCAGCGAAAAGCCGCTTGCGTAAAATTCCAGTTTTACATTTTGATTTGTAATGTATAGTATCAAACATTCAATTCCGTATGCAGCAGCAAAACAAACGCTGCCTAATAAAATTCCCTTTCCACAATTCCAAATTGCATGGTCATTTACAAATCCAATGTCTTTCCACTTCATTTTTGAAATAAAAAGAATAACAAATAGAAGAAAAATCCCGAATAACTTATGGATAAAGTTTTCTGCCAAGAATGATTCGTCAGTTTTGATAAAAAAGTATTCCATGATTCTTGCCACAGCACATATCATAAAAATTAGCCAGCAAGCTATTACGGGATGTTTTCTCATTTTATCCACAAGGCTACTCCTCTTTGTTTTTACTTCAAAGCTTTTAATCGCTTATATCACATTATAGCGCTCGTAAGAATTATATTCTATAAAAAAATGAAGATATTTTACAAGACGCAGGCAAGAATAAGCGGTAAAATGGCTTTGGCAGGCAGGGAGGAAACAACATGAGGAAAGAGATAAGAACGGTAGTTTATGATGAGGAGCTGCGGATGGAAGCGTACCGCTTTGAGGGGATTGTGCAGCCTTTTCCGAGCCATTTCCATGAGCATTACGTCATAGGTGTCGTGGAGAGCGGGGAGCGGATGCTCTCCTGCCGCGGGAAGGAATATACCATAAGGGAAGGCAGTATCCTGCTTTTTCATCCGGGGGACAGCCATGCCTGCGTGCAGAGCGACGGGGGAACGCTTGACTATCGTGGAATTAATATAGCAAAGGAAAACATGCTCGACCTGGCGGAGGAAATTACGGGGAAGCGGGAGCTTCCGGGATTTTCGGAAAATGTGATTGAGGATGAGGAGGCAGCATGCCATCTGCGCTCCCTGCATGAGATGGTTATGACGGGGACGGGCGATTTCGGAAAGGAGGAAGCGCTGCTGTTTTTTCTCTCATATTTGATACAGAACTATGGGCAGCCCTTTGAAAGTTGTATTCCGGAATGCAGGCAGGAGATTGAAAAGGCATGTGCCTATATGGAGCGGCACTTTGCCGGGCAGGTTTATTTGGACCAGATTTGCCGTTATGCGGGTTTAAGCAAGTCAACGCTGCTGCGTGCTTTTACGAAGGAGAAGGGAGTTACGCCGTACCGCTACCTTGAGACAATTCGTATCAACGAGGCAAAAAAGCTGCTGGCGGAGGGGATGCGGCCCGTGGAGACGGCTGTGCGCACAGGATTTTCAGACCAGAGCCATTTTAGCAACTATTTTAACCGGTTTATCGGGCTTGCGCCGGGGGCTTACCGGGAAATCTTTTCGGAGAAAGACGGGGATAGTGTGAGAAAAGTCTGAAATACGGCATTCTCTGCATTGATTTGAGATTCCGCGAAGAGGACTTGCTGAAAGCAGCATTCTTCTCGTGTTTTGTGAGATAAAGAAGCATTCCTATAGAGAATGAAATTTGAACTTTGACAAAATAAAATCTCCCCGTA
>CAJUMV010000023.1 GCA_910587715.1 uncultured Lachnospiraceae bacterium
TCAATACTATTTTAAAATTATTTTTTGATATTTACGAATTGCATAATACGTTGTGGAATGTTATAATATATAAAATCTCTTTTATATTTAAGTTGCAGATGAGACAAATTAAAATTTATGGAACTAACTAAGACGGTGACGTTTCTCAACAAATGATAGTTATATTTAAATGGGTGATATGATTGATTTACGGGATATTAGATATCGAAATGACTTGCGATGGCAAGCAGGATAATGGAAAATTTATTGATGATGGAAGAATGAAGCGCGCACAGAGAGAAATTATATCTGTGGGATTTGTTGTTTGCGATGACAAATACAATATTAAAAACAGATATTCATCATTTGTAAAGCCTGTTAACAACCCCACAATTACAGATTATTGCGAGAATTTAACAGGGATTACACAAAATGATATCAACCACGGAAAAAAGTGTAATAATGCTTTTCGCGATATTAGAGAAATGTGCAAAAAATATTCCATAAATTATATCTTTACATTTGGTAACGCGGATAAAGACGGAATTATAGTATCTGCCAAGTGGATTAAAAAAAAGAAGGAAAAAGTAAATAATTTGTATTTTATCTCAGAGAAAATCATTGATGTAAAACCTGCAATTCTAAAAGGGATAAACTGCAAAAATTATAGAAGAAGTCCAAGCTTATCCAAAATTGCTGAGATATTGAGCGTTAAAATAAAAGGTAAACACCACAATGCATTAAATGATGCAATTTTGTTATATGAAATATGCAAAGAACTTAATGTACAGGTAGTATAGGCAACTTACTACTTCTGGTCTTCATGAAAACATATTTGCAAAAAATACCATTTAATAGAAAGGAACGTAAATTTATGGGTTACGGTCAAAATCTAAAAGATATTTTAGACAACAAAGGCATGACAGTAAAGGAACTTGCGCTAAAAGCGAAAATCGCTCCCACAACGCTTTATTCGATTATCCATCGAGACACTGCTATCCGTTTTGACACTGCACTTAGAATTTCTAATATATTGGATATCCCCATCAGTTCTATCTGCAAGGATAACCCCTATGACGATATCGAAACCTTACCCGCACTTCCATCTGACAGTGAAAAGTGGAATATTAACAGCCATAAGAACGCCTATATATCAGACCGTACCGCCCGCATATTAAAAAAATTTGATTACACAGAACTTCCTATGGTAGATGAGTTGATTGCGGATTTATATGTGCTGGACGATATAACCAGACGGGATTTGTTTGAATATGCAAAAATGCTGAAGAAAAATCATACTTCTCCTGAAAGAGCCGCTGATTTGAAAGATATAAAATAGAAAAATAGTGCAAGAATAAAATATCGTAGCCATTTTGTAGCCACTTTAGTTCCCTAAAGTGGCTTTCCACGTAAAAAGGGTTCCGGAGGAATCTCCGAAACCCTTGAATTTACTGTAATTCTATTGATTACTCGATGATAGTAGCCACACGTCCAGAACCAACAGTTCTACCACCCTCACGAATAGCAAACGTCAAACCCTGCTCCATAGCGATCGGATGAATCAGCTCGATGGTCATCTCTACGTTATCACCAGGCATGCACATCTCTGTGCCCTCAGGAAGGTTACATACACCTGTGATGTCCGTTGTTCTGAAGTAGAACTGAGGACGATAGTTGTTGAAGAAAGGTGTATGACGGCCACCCTCGTCCTTTGTCAGAACGTATACCTGAGCCGTAAATTTCTTGTGGCAGGTAACTGTGCCGGGTTTAGCAAGAACCTGTCCTCTCTCGATATCTGTTCTCTGGATACCACGAAGCAGAACACCGATGTTATCACCAGCCTGAGCCTCGTCAAGCAGCTTACGGAACATCTCGATACCGGTTACAACAGACTTCTGAGTCTCTTCCTTCACGCCGATGATTTCAACTTCATCAGACATATGCAGCGTACCACGCTCTACTCTACCAGTAGCAACGGTACCGCGGCCTGTGATGGAGAATACGTCCTCGACAGGCATAAGGAAAGGCTTATCTGTATCACGCTGAGGATCCGGGATATACTCGTCAACTGTGCTCATGAGCTCCATGATCTTGTCGCCCCACTCGCCCTGAGGATCTTCCAGTGCTTTCAGAGCGGAACCCTTAACGATCGGGCAGTCTGTGAACTCATACTCCTCAAGCTGCTCGGTGATCTCCATCTCAACCAGCTCCAACAGCTCGGGATCGTCTACCATATCGCACTTGTTCATGAACACTACGATATAAGGCACGCCTACCTGACGGGACAGAAGGATATGCTCCTTGGTCTGTGCCATAACGCCGTCGGTAGCAGCTACAACGAGGATAGCGCCGTCCATCTGAGCAGCACCGGTGATCATGTTCTTAACGTAGTCAGCATGGCCGGGGCAGTCAACGTGTGCATAGTGTCTCTTGTCTGTCTCATACTCAACGTGAGCAGTAGAGATGGTGATACCTCTCTCTCTCTCCTCGGGAGCCTTATCAATGTTCTCGAAATCAGTAGCTGTGTTACCTGCAACTCTCTCAGACAGCACCTTTGTGATTGCTGCGGTCAGAGTTGTTTTACCATGGTCAACGTGACCGATGGTGCCAATATTACAATGGGGTTTGTTTCTCTCAAATTTAGCTTTAGCCATTTCTAAAGTCCTCCTTAAAATAATTTACTGTCTTCGTTCCTATAACCGTCCGGTAAATTGAATCCGCTACCATTGATTATATTAAAGATTACCAAGTTTTTCAAGCATTTTCTTTGTATTACTTACTCTTTGCAGCCAATACCTTCTCCTGTACGCTCTTGGGTACCTGTTCGTATTTTTCAAAGAACATGGAATAATTTCCACGTCCCTGTGTCTTGGAACGTAAGTCGGTGGAATAGCCAAACATTTCGGCAAGAGGCACATAACCCTTAACCATCTTACCACCGCCGATATCCTCCATACCCTCGATGCGGCCGCGGCGGGAATTGATATCGCCGATTACATCGCCCATATACTCCTCGGGCATGGTTACTTCCACCTTCATGATAGGCTCAAGCAGCACAGGATTCGCCTTCTTCATGGCTTCCTTGAAACACATGGAACCTGCAATGTGGAAAGCCATCTCGGAAGAATCGACCTCATGGTAAGAACCGTCGTATACGTTAGCAGATACGCCCAGTACAGGGAATCCGCCGAGGATACCTGCCTTGGAAGCTTCCTCGATACCTTCGCCGACTGCCGGAATATACTCTTTCGGAATTGCACCGCCGACAACGGAGGTCTCAAACTTGAATGTCTCCTCACCGTTGGGATCCATAGGCTCAAATTTAACCTTACAGTGACCATACTGTCCACGACCACCGGACTGCTTCGCGTACTTGTACTCCTGATCCACAGGCTTGGTAAAGGTCTCCTTGTAGGCAACCTGAGGTGCGCCCACGTTAGCTTCCACCTTGAACTCACGCAGTAATCTGTCAACGATGATCTCCAGATGGAGCTCGCCCATACCTGCAATGATTGTCTGGCCTGTCTCCTGATCCGTGTGAGCACGGAAGGTCGGATCTTCCTCGGCAAGCTTTGCAAGCGCCTCGCCCATCTTACCCTGACCCGCTTTGGTCTTGGGCTCGATAGCCAGCTCGATAACGGGCTCCGGGAACTCCATGGACTCCAGAATAACAGGATGCTGCTCATCACAAATAGTATCGCCCGTCGCAGTGAACTTAAACCCTACTGCCGCCGCAATATCGCCGGAATATACTTTATCAAGCTCAGCTCTCTTGTTTGCGTGCATCTGCAGGATACGTCCGATACGCTCCTTCTTGTCCTTCGTCGCATTGTATACATAGGAACCGGAATTACAGGTGCCGGAGTACACACGGAAGAACGCCAGCTTACCCACAAAAGGATCCGCCATAATCTTGAATGCAAGCGCGGAGAAAGGCTCCTCATCAGAGGAATGTCTCACGATCTCGTTGCCTTCCAGATCCGTACCCTTGATCGCCTCGATATCCGTAGGCGCAGGCATATACTCTAAAACCGCATCCAAAAGTTTCTGTACACCCTTATTTCTGTAAGCGGAACCACAGCATACAGGGATTGCCTTACACTCGCAGGTTCCTTTTCTGAGAGCGGCCTTAAGCTGCTCTGCGGAAGGCTCCTCACCCTCCAGATACATCATGGTCAGATCATCGTCCAGCTCGCAGATTTTCTCAATCAGCTGATCGTGGTACTCGTTAGCCTGATCTGCCATATCCTCGGGAACATCTATAATGGAAATGTCCTCACCCTTATCATCATTATAGATATAGGCTTTCATTTCAAACAGGTCGATAATTCCCTTGAAATCGTCTTCCTTGCCGATAGGCAGCTGTAAGACGATAGCGTTTTTACCCAATCTTGTTCTGATCTGCTCTACAGCCCCGTAGAAATTTGCGCCCAGGATATCCATCTTGTTAATAAACGCCATTCGGGGTACGTTGTAGGTATCAGCCTGTCTCCACACGTTCTCTGACTGCGGCTCCACACCGCCCTTTGCACAAAATACGCCTACGGCACCATCAAGTACGCGGAGTGAACGCTCGACCTCTACTGTGAAGTCTACGTGACCGGGAGTATCAATAATATTGATACGATGCTCCAATGCACCGGGCTTCGGCTTACAATTCTCTTCCAAAGTCCAATGGCATGTGGTAGCGGCTGATGTGATTGTGATACCTCTTTCCTGCTCCTGCTCCATCCAGTCCATGGTAGCTGTGCCTTCATGAGTATCACCAATCTTATAGTTTACGCCAGTATAATAAAGGATACGCTCTGTCAATGTGGTTTTACCCGCATCGATATGAGCCATAATACCAATATTTCTGGTTCTCTCTAGTGGATATTCTCTTCCAGCCAAGGTTATTTCCTCCTTTAAATTATCCCAAAAGCACGGAAGAAATCTTTAGATTTCTTCCAAGCGAGACATAGATGTTCTTAGGCGGCGTTTTTTAGACGCCTTAGAATATCTTCTCGCTTTTTAGAACCGATAGTGCGCAAAAGCCTTGTTCGCCTCTGCCATCTTGTGCATATCTTCTTTTCTCTTAACCGCTGCGCCTGTATTGTTGGCAGCGTCCAGAATCTCGTTTGCAAGTCTCTGCTCCATGGTCTTTTCGCCTCTCTTACGAGAAAACATTACCAGCCAGCGGAGCGCAAGAGCCTGACGTCTGTCAGGGCGAACCTCGATGGGCACCTGATAGGTTGCGCCGCCGATACGTCTCGCCTTTACCTCCAGAAGGGGCATAATATTATTCATAGCCTCCTCAAAGACGTCGAGCGCCGGCTTTCCTGCCTTCTCTTCTACCTTTGCAAACGCCCCATATACAATCTTCTGCGCTACGCCCTTCTTACCGTCCAGCATAATGTTGTTGATAAGCTTGGTCACAACCTTATTATTGTATAAAGGATCTGCTAATACATCTCTCTTCGGAATATGTCCTTTACGTGGCACGATTCTTCCCTCCTTATTAAAAATAATAAATCTCAGGTACTCACATGTGTCCTCTAATTCAATGTGTCCGTGCGGTATTTCTTTCTATAACGATAAGAATCCCAACACTAAATTAGTTCTGTTTGTGGTACTGACGACCTTCTCAGCCTAAAATACTCCAAGCGGAGGTTTGCTGTGCAAACCTCTTGAAGTTAAATTGCGAAGCAATTTTACTTCGCGGCCTTCGGTCTCTTAGCGCCGTACTTGGAACGAGCCTGTCTTCTGTTCGCGACTCCTGCGGTATCCAGTGTACCTCTGATAATGTGGTATCGGGTACCGGGCAGGTCCTTGACTCTTCCGCCGCGGATCAGGACAACGCTATGCTCCTGCAGGTTATGACCCTCGCCGGGAATGTAGCTTGTCACCTCAATTCCGTTGGAAAGACGCACTCTGGCAATCTTTCTGAGCGCTGAGTTAGGCTTTTTAGGGGTTGCTGTCTTAACAGCGGTGCAGACACCTCTCTTCTGCGGAGAAGCCGTGTCGGTAGCAGCCTTGTGCAGGGAGTTGTAACCCTTCAACAAAGCAGGCGCCGTAGATTTCTTAACTGATGTCTGACGTCCCTTTCTGACTAACTGGTTAAATGTTGGCATTCTTTTCACCTCCTGTGGGAATATAAAGTAATGGTATTTTGGCGCACAAAAGCGCGCAAAAAAAACGCATTCATGTGCACACTATCCTAGTATACTTGCCCATGAATGCGTTGTCAATATATTTTTTCAGTTCAGGCAGAACAAATCTATCTGGCAAATCATGCTTGCATGAATTTGACAGATGGATGCAGCTCTGAGGGAGCGCCCGTTTATGAGCAAAAGAAGTTGCGAAGCAACGAAAAGCGCTGCAAGCGCGATTTTGCGAATGGCGCGCGCTGAACTCGCCCTACTCCACCGGCTCCAGCTCTTCCTCGGCATCCACAAAATCCTCCGCCTCGTCGAGCCCGTCGTCCAGCTCCTCAATTTCCTCGATCTCTTCCATATCATCCGCGTTCTCGAGTTCTTCGTCCTCGTAGGAACCGTCCTCAAATTCCAGTTCGTCCTCCATCTGCAGACGGCTGAGAAGATTCTCGTCCGTGCTCAGTCTCGTGTCGCGGTAGCGTCTCATACCCGTACCTGCGGGAATCAGCTTACCAATGATCACGTTCTCCTTCAGACCAATCAGGGAATCTACCTTACCCTTGATTGCCGCCTCTGTCAGAACCTTGGTCGTCTCCTGGAAGGATGCCGCCGACAGGAAGGAATCGGTTGCCAGCGCTGCCTTGGTGATACCGAGCAGGATCTGCTTGCCTTCCGCGGGCTCCTTGCCCTCCTTGAAGAGCTCCTCGTTCATGTCCTCATAATCCAGAACATCCACCAGCGTACCCGGCAGGAAATCGGTATCGCCGCTGTTCTCGATGCGGACTTTTTTCAGCATCTGACGCACGATGACCTCGATGTGCTTATCGGAGATATCCACACCCTGCAGGCGGTACACTCTCTGTACCTCGCGGAGCATGTAATCCTGTACGGCACGAATGCCTTTGATTTTCAGCAAATCATGCGGATTTACACTACCCTCTGTCAGCTCGTCACCGGCTTCCAGTGTCGCACCGTCCAGCACCTTGATTCTGGAACCGTAAGGAATCAGATAGGTCTTGGACTCGCCGGTCTCATCGTTGGTGATCACGATTTCTCTCTTCTTCTTTGTATCTTTAATGGTCGCCACACCGCCGAACTCTGCAATAATCGCCAGTCCTTTCGGCTTACGCGCCTCAAAAAGCTCCTCTACACGGGGAAGACCCTGTGTGATATCGTCGCCTGCCACACCGCCGGTATGGAAGGTACGCATGGTAAGCTGTGTACCGGGCTCACCGATGGACTGCGCCGCAATAATGCCGACAGCCTCGCCGACCTGAACCGCCTCGCCGGTCGCCATATTCGCGCCGTAGCACTTCGCGCAGATACCTACATGGGAACGGCAGGTTAAGATCGTGCGGATCTTGACTTCCTCCACGGGCTCACCCTTCTCGTTCACGCCTACGCTTAAAATCTTCTCCGCGCGGGCGGGAGTGATCATGTGGTTTCTCTTCACGATCATCTTGCCGTCTTTATCCTTGATATCCTCACAGGAGAAACGTCCTGTAATTCTGTCCTTCAATCCCTCGATGGTCTCCTTGCCGTCCATGAACGCCTTGACCACCATGCCGGGAAGCTCATCTTTGCCCTCGCAACAGTCCGTCTCGCGGATGATCAGCTCCTGCGAAACGTCCACCATACGTCTGGTCAGATAGCCGGAGTCAGCGGTTCTAAGCGCGGTATCGGACAGACCTTTACGAGCGCCGTGCGCCGACATAAAATACTCCAGCACGTCCAGACCTTCACGGAAATTGGACTTAATCGGCAGCTCGATGGTACGTCCCGTCGTATCCGCCATCAGTCCGCGCATACCAGCAAGCTGTTTGATCTGCTGGTTGGAACCACGGGCTCCGGAATCCGCCATCATATAAATATTATTGTATTTATCCAGACCGGAAAGCAGCACTTCCGTCAATTCTTTATCGGTGTCGTTCCAAGTCTCCACAACCGCACGGTATCTCTCCTCTTCCGTAATCAGTCCTCTGCGGAAGTTCTGGGAAATCTTATCTACCGTCGCCTGCGCCGCCTCCAGCATTTCCTCTTTCTTCGCGGGCACCGTCATATCGGAAATAGAAACCGTCATAGCCGCCTGCGTGGAATATTTATAACCGGTTGACTTGATCAGGTCAAGCACCTCAGCCGTCCGTACCGCGCCGTGAATATTGATAACTTTCTCAAGGATCTGCTTTAACTGCTTCTTGCCCACATGGAAATCCACTTCCGGCTTCAGGAAGTTTTCCGGAACCGTTCTGTCCACATAACCCAAATCCTGTGGCAGAATCTCGTTGAAGAGGAATCTTCCCAGCGTGGACTCCACATTGCCGGACACCTCTTTCCCGTCGGCATCCTTCTTTGTCACCCTGACATTAATCCTTGAGTGAAGGGTACATGCCTTATTCTCGTAGGCAAGAATCGCCTCGTTCACATTCTTAAAGAACTTGCCTTCTCCAAGCGCGCCGGGTCTCTCCTGTGTCAGATAATAGATGCCGAGCACCATATCCTGAGAGGGCACCGCCACAGGACCTCCGTCCGAAGGCTTAAGCAGGTTATTCGGGGAGAGCAGAAGGAATCTGCACTCCGCCTGCGCTTCCACGGACAAAGGAAGATGGACAGCCATCTGGTCGCCGTCAAAATCGGCGTTAAACGCGGTACATACGAGCGGATGAAGCTTGATCGCCTTACCTTCCACCAGAATCGGCTCAAATGCCTGAATACCGAGTCTGTGCAGGGTAGGTGCACGGTTTAACATCACCGGATGCTCCTTGATAACCTCCTCCAGCACATCCCAGACCTGTGTGTCCAGTCTCTCCACCAGCTTTTTCGCAGCCTTGATGTTCTGCGAAATGCCGCGGAATACCAGCTCTTTCATCACAAAGGGCTTAAACAGCTCGATCGCCATCTCCTTGGGCAGACCGCACTGATAAATTTTCAACTCAGGACCGACCACGATAACGGAACGGCCGGAATAGTCCACACGCTTGCCGAGCAGATTCTGACGGAAACGGCCGGACTTACCCTTAAGCATATCGGAAAGGGATTTAAGCGCCCTGTTGCCGGGGCCTGTCACGGGTCTGCCTCTCCTGCCGTTGTCAATCAGCGCGTCAACCGCCTCCTGCAGCATACGCTTCTCGTTGCGGACAATGATATCGGGAGCGCCAAGCTCCAAAAGTCTTTTCAGACGATTGTTTCTGTTGATGATTCTTCTGTATAAGTCATTTAAGTCGGAGGTTGCGAACCTGCCGCCGTCCAGCTGCACCATAGGACGCAGATCCGGCGGAATCACCGGAATCACATCCATGATCATCCACTCGGGCTGGTTCCCGGACTCGCGGAAAGCCTCCACGACCTCCAGTCTCTTGATAATGCGGGCGCGCTTCTGTCCGGTGGACTCTTTTAAGCCCTCCTTCAGCTCCGCCGCCTCTTCTTCCAGATCGATAGCCTGCAGAAGCTCTTTGATCGCTTCCGCGCCCATGCCTACCCGGAATTTATTGCCCCAAGTCTCCCTGGCATCCTGATACTCCTTCTCGGAGAGTACCTGCTTGTAATCCAAATCTGTCTCGCCGCCGTCCAGTACGATATAGGACGCAAAGTAGAGCACCTTCTCAAGCACTCTGGGGGAGAGATCCAAAATCAGTCCCATGCGGCTCGGAATCCCCTTGAAATACCAGATATGGGATACCGGCGCCGCCAGCTCAATACGACCCATACGCTCTCTGCGGACGCTGGACTTCGTCACCTCAACACCGCAGCGATCGCAGACAACGCCTTTATATCTGATTTTCTTATACTTACCGCAATGGCATTCCCAGTCCTTGCTCGGTCCGAAGATTCTCTCACAGAACAGACCTTCCTTCTCGGGCTTTAAGGTTCTATAGTTGATTGTCTCCGGCTTTGTTACCTCACCTCTCGACCATTCCCTGATCTTTTCCGGTGACGCCAGCCCGATCTTGATCGCGTCAAATGTCATGGGTTGATACGCTTCCTGTTTCATATCTGACATCCTGCACTACCCTCCATTTAATCTGTATAAGCTTCTTCAAATGCCTCTTCCGGCTCTTCCACAAAGGAATCGGCTTCCTCCTCATCGCTGCTCACAAGTTCTCCGCTGTCCTCATCGAACTCCTGACGCTGATAACCCATCGAACCGAAAGATTCTCTCTCATAATCATACCCGCGGGAATCGCCCTCAATCTCATAGCGGTAATCGCTCTCGCCGTAATCGATGGTCTCCATAATCTCCACTTCCGTCTGGTCGTCACGAAGCACTCTGACATCCAATCCCAGGGACTGCAGCTCTTTCAAAAGCACCTTGAAGGACTCCGGCACGCCGGGTTCCGGAATGTTGTCGCCCTTGATAATGGCTTCGTACGTCTTCACACGACCCACCACATCATCGGACTTCACGGTCAGGATTTCCTGCAACGTGTAAGCCGCGCCGTAAGCCTCCAGCGCCCAAACCTCCATTTCCCCGAAACGCTGTCCGCCGAACTGCGCTTTACCGCCCAAGGGCTGCTGCGTTACCAACGAGTAAGGACCGGTGGAACGCGCATGAATCTTATCGTCCACCAGATGATGGAGCTTCAGGTAATGCATGTGTCCGATGGTAACCGGAGAATCAAAATATTCGCCCGTTCTGCCGTCGCGCAGACGCACTTTTCCGTCTCTGGAAATCGGCACGCCTTTCCAGACTTTTCTGTGCTCCCTGTTTTTGGACAGATATTCCATCACCTCAGGCAGCAGCTCATCCTTATGCTTCTTCTCAAACTCTTCCCACTCCAGATTGACATAGTCGTTCGCCAAATCCAGCGTGTCCATGATGTCATCCTCTTTTGCACCGTCAAACACGGGCGTCGCTACGTTAAAGCCGAGCGCCTTCGCCGCCAGCGACAGATGAATCTCCAGCACCTGCCCGATATTCATACGGGAAGGCACGCCCAGAGGATTCAACACAATGTCAAGCGGGCGTCCGTTTGGCAGATAAGGCATATCCTCCACCGGCAGCACACGGGAAACTACACCCTTGTTACCGTGACGGCCTGCCATCTTATCGCCGACGGAAATTTTTCTCTTCTGTGCAATGTAAATGCGGACCGCCTGATTCACGCCGGGAGACAGCTCGTCGCCGTTCTCTCTCGTAAACACCTTGGCATCCACAACAATACCATATTCACCGTGCGGCACTTTCAGGGAAGTGTCACGCACTTCTCTCGCCTTCTCACCGAAGATTGCACGCAACAGCCTCTCCTCTGCGGTAAGCTCTGTCTCGCCCTTCGGCGTTACCTTACCTACCAGAATATCACCGGCACGCACCTCCGCACCGATGCGGATAATACCTCTGTCGTCCAGATCCTTCAGCGCATCATCGCCGACACCCGGCACATCCCTCGTAATTTCTTCCGGTCCGAGCTTGGTATCGCGCGCTTCCGCCTCATATTCCTCCATATGCACGGAGGTATAGACATCCTCCTGCACCAGTCTCTCACTGAGGAGCACCGCGTCCTCGTAATTGTAGCCTTCCCAGGTCATGAATCCGATCAGAGGATTCTTACCGAGAGCCAGCTCGCCGCCGTCCGTGGAAGGGCCGTCCGCAATTACGTCGCCCTGCTCCACACGCATCCCCTTCTGCACAATAGGCTTCTGGTTATAGCAGTTGGACTGGTTGCTGCGGGAAAACTTCATCAGACGGTACTCGTCCTTCTCTCCGTCGTCACAGGTCATCCGGATGATATCAGCCGACACAAAATCAATCACGCCGGACTTTCTCGCCACCACGCAGACACCGGAGTCCACAGCCGCCTTCGGCTCCATACCGGTACCCACCACGGGCGCTTCCGTAAAGAGCAGCGGCACTGCCTGTCTCTGCATGTTGGAACCCATCAGCGCACGGTTCGCGTCGTCGTTCTGCAAAAAAGGAATCAATGCCGTAGCCACCGAAAATACCATCTTCGGGGACACGTCCATATAATCAAACATAGCCTTCGGATATTCCTGCGTCTCCGTCTTATAACGACCGGAAATGCTGTTTCTCCTGAAATAGCCTTTCTCGTCAAGGGGCGCGGAAGCCTGCGCCACATGGTAATTATCTTCCTCGTCCGCCGTCATGTAGACTGTCTCGTCCGTGACACGCGGATTCTGCGGATCGCTCTTGTCAATCTTTCTGTAAGGCGCCTCCACAAAACCGTACTCATTGATTCTCGCATAGGATGCCAGCGAGTTAATCAGACCGATATTCGGTCCCTCAGGCGTCTCGATGGGGCACATTCTGCCGTAATGTGTATAATGCACGTCACGCACCTCGAATCCGGCACGGTCTCTGGACAGACCACCGGGACCCAGCGCGGAGAGACGTCTCTTGTGCGTCAGCTCGCCGAGCGGGTTATTCTGGTCCATGAACTGGGACAGCTGGGAAGAACCGAAAAACTCCTTCACCGCTGCCTGCACGGGTTTGATGTTAATGAGCACCTGCGGGGAAATTTCCTCCGCGTCGTGGGTGGTCATTCTCTCGCGCACCACTCTCTCCAAACGGGAAAGACCAATGCGGTACTGGTTCTGCAAAAGCTCGCCCACCGCACGGATACGTCTGTTGCCCAGATGGTCGATATCGTCGTCATTGCCGATACCGTACTCCAAATGAATGTTATAATTAATGGAAGCCAAGATATCTTCCTTCGTAATATGCTTCGGAATCAACTCGTGTACATTTTTGCGAATCGCCTCGGCAAGCTGCGCGGGATCTCCACTATACTCATCCAGAAGCTGCTGCAGCACGGGGTAATAAACCAGCTCCGTGATACCCAGCTCTCTCGGATTGCAGTCAACGAAATTCGTGATATCCACCATCATATTGGAGAGAACCTTTACATTCCTCTCCTCCGTCTGAATCCACACGGCAGGAACCGCGGCGTTCTGGATGGCATCCGCCATCTCAGCCGTCACTTTGTCACCCGCCTTCGCCAGAATCTCCCCTGTCTGGGTATCCACCACATCCTCCGCAAGAATATGGTGTCTAATCCTGTTCCTAAACATCAGTTTCTTGTTAAATTTATATCTGCCGACTTTCGCAAGATCGTATCTTCTGGGGTCAAAGAACATCGCCATAATCAGACTTTCCGCACTCTCCACACTGAGCGGCTCACCGGGGCGGATTTTTTTATACAGCTCAAGCAGACCCTCCTGATAATTCTCAGAAGCGTCCTTTGCAAAGCTTGCTTCAATCTTTGGCTCATCACCGAAAAGCTCCCTGATTTCATCATTGGAGCCAACGCCGAGCGCACGAATCAGCACGGTGATCGGAACTTTTCTCGTTCTGTCCACGCGCACATAGAAAACGTCGTTAGAGTCTGTCTCGTACTCCAGCCACGCGCCGCGGTTCGGAATCACGGTTGCGGAAAAAAGCCGTTTACCAATCTTGTCATGCCCGATCCCATAATAAATGCCCGGGGAACGGACGAGCTGGCTTACGATAACACGCTCCGCGCCGTTGATCACAAAAGTGCCTGTCTGCGTCATAAGCGGCAGATCACCCATAAAGATCTCATGCTCGGTAATCTCGTCCTTCTCTTTGTTAATCAGACGTACCTTCACCTTGAGAGGGGCTGCGTAAGTGGCATCTCTCTCCTTACATTTCTCAATAGAATATTTGACATCTTCCTCGCACAGCTCAAAGTCCACAAATTCCAGACTCAGGTGCCCGCTGTAATCCGAAATCGGAGAAATATCGTCAAACACTTCCTTCAAGCCCTCGTTCAAGAACCACTGATAGGAGTTCTTCTGAACTTCGATCAGGTTTGGCATTTCCAGAACCTCTTTCTGTCGTGCATAGGTCATACGCGTATTTCTGCCGGCCGCAGTCTTACGGATTCTGTTTTTTTCCATTGACACTTTCACCCCGTTCTTTATGATTGATTCATGCTTTGTCGGAAACGACACCTCAAAAAAGCATAGCACACCACAATAGTGCATCATACATTCTACTACAAATCACTTGGGAAAGTCAATTAGAATTTTCAGAAATTAAAAAAGAATTTAGAAATAAAACCGTCCACATGCTTTTACGAAAACATGTGAACGGTTTCCACTTTCAGATATACCGGCTGCTTACTTAAGGGTAACCTTTGCGCCCTCAGCTTCCAGCTTAGCCTTGATATCGTCAGCCTCTTCCTTAGAAGCAGCCTCCTTAACCATCTTCGGAGCGGAATCAACGAGATCCTTTGCTTCCTTCAGACCAAGACCGGTAGCCTCACGAACCACCTTGATAACCTTAACTTTGTTCGGACCAACCTCTGTCAACTCAACGTCGAACTCGGTCTTCTCTTCAGCTGCTGCGCCTGCGTCGCCGCCTGCCGCTGCAACTACCACGCCCGCTGCTGCGGATACGCCGTATTTCTCCTCACATGCCTTTACCAGATCGTTCAATTCCAATACTGTCATCTCATCAATCGCGCTAAGGATTTCTTCAACAGATAATTTTGCCATGATTGTTTTCCTCCATATTTTTATTCATTGTTTACGTTTCGAAACTGCCTAAGCAGACTCAGGTTTTAATGCAAAGCATTTTAACCGTCTTAACCGTTTATTCTGCAGCGGGTGCTTCTTCTGCGGGAGCTGCCTCGGCGGGCGCTTCCTCTGCTGCGGGAGCGGCCTCTGCCTCAGCGGGCGCTTCTTCAGCCGCAGGCGCTTCGCACCCGGACGCACCGCCTTTCTCCGCCAGCTGGTTCATCACGCGTGCGAAGTTGGTGATCGGAGACTGGATGCTGCCAAGCAGCTTGGACAACAGCTCTTCTCTGGAAGGAATCTTCGCAATTTCCGCAATTCCTTTAGCGTCGTAAGCGATGCCTTCCACGATGCCGCCCTTCACTTCGAGGGCATCTGCCGTCTTAGCGAATTTGCATAACACTCTCGCGGGAGCCGTAGCGTCCTCTGTAGAGATGGCAACCGCACTGGGACCTTCCAGATAAGGAAGGAGCGCTTCGCAGTCCGTGCCCTTGAATGCAAAATTCATCATTGTGTTCTTGTAAACCTTGTAGGTGATGCCTGCTTCACGCAGCTGTTTGCGGAGCTGTGTGTCCTGTTCTACCGTAAGCCCGCGATAGTCAACCAGAACAACTGACTGCGCATCCTTCACGGCAGCGGCGATTTCATCCACGATAGGTTTTTTCAATTCCACCTTTGCCATTACATTACCTCCTTATAGATTTTAGTGCCGATTAGGAGCGTGTGTCCGTCGGACACATCAAAAACCCTCCCCGCAAAGACAGGGAGGGCAATAAATATCAATGATAGCTCTTCTCTCCTCGGTAGGCGGACTCTTACGCCGACAATACGGCACCTACTGTCTTCGGCATTTGCTACTATAGCACAGCGCATGTAAGGCTGTCAACTGTTTTTTTCACTTCAACGCCGCTGTGCCCATATCATATCACACCGCCCCGCTCTCATACGCCGCCGTATGCGCAAAGGGACTTGCCGACATGATTCTACTCTCCCCGGCTCCCGGACGCGCTTCATACTGCAGACCAAACTTCTGCGCCTCCGTAATCTCCACCTCCATCACACCGTAACTCGTCTTAATCTCCAATACCGTGGAGCCGTCAGGTTTGGTGATAATCTTGGTCTCAAGGTCGTCATCCTCTTCCTTTTTGTCCCCGGTTTTCGCATCCTTCGGAACCGTCATCTGCCCGTCATAGTCAGAGATTTTCTGCAGACCCTTGCGGTTTTCATGGATGATCCCGCGCCAAAGCAGATCCATCTCCTCCGCCGTGTAGAAATGTGCGCCGAAATCGTTCATATATTTCGCGTACTTCGCCTTCTCTCTGTCTATGTAAGTGGAACCGTCCTTCTCATAGGTATAATCCGGCACACCGTCCTTATTGGTGGACGTCTCAAAAAAGTTGACAAAATCGTCCTCGTCAACCTCACCCGCAAGAAAATCCTTCCAAAAATTTTCATGAGCCGCAAAGCGAAGGTTCGCATCCTGCGGAAACCGCTGCAAAAACGCCATTACTTTCTCGTATTGTCCCGGTTCCGTGTAGGTAAGGCTCCAGCAGTCTCTATTCACCCATTTTGTTCCGTCAAAATAAGCCTCCTTGCACCGAATCCCATCCTGCCCGTAACATGTAATGAACCAATGCTTGTGCTCAGGATCGTCCGTGGGGAAGGTGCTCTTTGTCACCTCGCCCGTGAGAAGCTCCGCAAGCTCCTCCGAATCCGTCACCTCCACGTCGGTGCAATTATCGTTTTCCAGTACGACATTCTGAGCAGCCAAAGCGCCCACTGCCACACTCGACGAAGCCGCTGCACCGCCGCTCTCAGCCGTCTTGGGATTCGCCACGCTGCCTCCCGATTCCACCGCTGGCTGCGCTGCCTCGGGAACTGACACATTTGTCGCAACTGTCCCCGAACCTTCGGCATCGGACTTGCCCTCGGCTTCCCGCCTCAGTGCCTCTTTCGCCGCCTGCTTCTCCACCTCCGCGATCAGCTCTTTTATCTGCTCCTGCAAAGCCTCCTCCGCGTCGTCAAATTCCGTCAGAAGCTTCTCCCACTCCTTTATGGTAAAAGACTGCGCGCCCGTCTGGAAGGTAGGTTCCACTTTGCCCTCCTTCACCTTCTTCGCCATCTCCTCCATATGGGCGAGAATCTGCTCGCGGTAGGTCATTTCCTCGTTTCTTTTCTCTTCACTCTTTTCCTCTGTCTCCGTCTGCCCTGCCGTCGTATCATTTATGGCATCTGTGTCATTTTTCGCATTTTCCCCGAAAAAGGGTTTGTCCGCGCCTGCCGTCTTCCCGCTCTGCCCGGAACGGCTGCCGTGTCCTGTCGGCGGCGCATTGTGCATCCATGAGGCATAACTGTTTCCTATATTCATAGCTGTCATCCTTTCTGTCCGGCGATTTGTTTTCCTGAGCATCAGGCTTCTGCCTTCTGTTCTTAGCCCCCTCTGTAAATAATACGATTCAGGCGCCGGGAAAGTTTCACTCTGGCAAAAAAATTAGATTTTTAAAATCATCTGCTCGATAATCGAGAATGCTTTTTCTACCACGTCACAAACCCGTCCCCGTCGATCCGCACGCCCTCGGAAATGCCGCGCATGTAGGCGAGCACACGCTCCTCCTCCGCGCCCTGCAAGAGTGTGGTTTTGCATCCGCTCTGCAGGCAGGGAATAAACTGATAGCTCACGATTCCCGTCTCGTCAATCACCACTTCCACCATGCCGGTATCCAGTGTCTTTGAGTTGAACCAGAAATTACCCAGACTGTAAATCACGGGCACGCCCTGAATCACGCCGATAGGCTGCAGGCAGTGGGGATGATCCCCAATCACCAGATCCGCCCCCGCCGCGACAAGCTCCGGCGCCTGCTTTAGCTGCGCCCAGTCAAGCTCCGCCTGATTTTCCGTCCCCCAGTGTATGTAAGCCACCACGAAATCGCTGTTTTTTGCCGCCTCACGAACGGTCTCCATGAGCTTTTCCCCGTTCCAGCAGCGGAACACGCCGGGAGAAGTCTCCGTCGCCTCCTTCGTGTCCGGCGTGTCGAGCCGCTCAATCTGGGTCGCCGACACAAAGGCAATCTTGATATCCCCCACAATATAGTAGACCGGCTTTCTCGCCTCGCCGATGTCTCTTCCCGCGCCCACATAGGGGATTCCCGTCTCACGCAGGGTATCGAGTGTATCTTCCAGCGCCTCCGGCCCATAATCGTAGGCGTGGTTGTTCGCCAGTGATACGATATCTACCCCCAGATCCGTCAAGTATGCCGCCGTCTCCGGTCTTGCCCGGAACGTAAACTGTTTCTCCTCGAGAGGTGTCCCCCTGTTGGAGTAGGCGAACTCATTGTTTAACATCATGATATCCGCCGCCTGCATCCGCTCCATGACCTCGGGCATTATTCCCTGCGAGATATCGCCGCTTGCGCGAACCGTCCCCGTAATGGCATAGTGGTCGTCAAACAGAACATCCCCCGCAAACGCCATGGTCACCTTACCCGATTCCACGGGCTCCACCGAATAAATATTGTTCTCCTCCATATATGCCGGGTCGTCCAGCTCCTCCTGATATTTGGAGACTGTTTCCGGCTCTTCCTCCGGCGCAACAGGCTCCGTCCCTTCTCCGACACTCGTGTCATTTTCTTCTGTCTCCGCACGGTCGGTCTCCGGCTTCTCCTTTTCATAATCCGACTGGATTTCATTCGCCGTTTTCGTCTTTACCGGCTCCATGATCCACTGATGCGCCGCCAGCGCCAGAACACCCAGCGCCACCGCCGCCGTCAGGGTAATCAAAAAGGGCAGGAAAAAGCTTCTGTGAAACCTTATTCTCTTTTTCTTTGTCTTTTTTCGTGATCTTTTCTTAGCCATGCGACCATTATAGCATTAAACAGTCTCTATCGCAAAGTTTTCACTTTATTCCCATTCCTTTACCGTATCGCCGTTTCGCAGTTCCTGATCGCAGTCCGTCACAATCTTCATGTCGTCCGACATTAACTCGTCCGCCACCGCCGCATACTCCTCGTTCTGTTCAAGGAGACGCACGGTCAGACTCCTGACGCTCAGCTCCGTGCCGAGGATCCCCTCCTTCTCTTCCAGAATATAGACCGCGTTGCTGCCGTCGTTGTGAAGCGCCCTGACAGGCACTACAAAGTCGTAGATTTCCGAGGTGGTATCAAGCTCCATAACGCCCTCGGTGCGCCCGAGCGCCACGCCCGGTTCCAGGCGGATCGTCACGGTGTAGCTGCCGTTTTCCTGCACGATGGAATCGATCGTCTCGGAGGTTTCCTCGGCGCTTCCCGGAAATGTGAGTCTGACCGTGTCTCCCGTATGCACCATGCCTTTCTGCTCTTGGCTGATGACCGTGCGGAATATCCTGCTGCCCGTATCGTCGGCATAGCGAAGAACCGCGTCCGTTCCCATCCGCATACCGGACTGCATCATCACGTCCAGCACGTCGCCCGCGCTCTTTGCCGTCACCTTACCCTCGTTCTGGGAAAGTTCCGTCAGAAACGCGATCCGCTCCTGTCTGTCCCGCACCTGACTGACGCCGGATACCCCCAAATCAAGCCCATTCTCCGCCGCGCTCTGGGCGCGTCTGGCGTCCTCTATATTTCGATCCGCCTGCCGTAATATCTTCTCCTTCTCCAACTGCCCATCCTCGATCAGCCGTTTTTTCTCCGCAATCTCCCGGTCAAGCCGCAGCCGCTCATCCGCCCACGCGATCCAGATCTCATCGGAGGCGTCTTCTTCCGGAATGCGGAACATGTGGGTGTCCAAATCCTCCAACAGCTCCTCCAGCTTTTTTGTCTCCTCCGCGATTTTTCTGTCAAGTTCTATGACAGTTGTGTCATAATCCTCCTGCGCCCGGACAGCGTCCGTCGCCGTGTCCCGCCGCTTTGCCTGTTCCTGATTCTGCCACGCCTGCTCCTGCGCCTCGAGCTTATCAAGCTGCGCGCGCACATCCTCCATATCCACCTCGTAAAGAACCGTTCCCGCCTCGATCCGGTCGCCCGCCGCCACGCATACCTCTTTTACGAGCAGACCGTCCAGCCCGATCACCGCTTGGGAGTTGACCACCTCCACCGTACCCTCCGACACGATCTTATGGCGGATGGACGCCGCCGTGGGACTGCTCCACCTGACCCTCGGCATCCGGCTCACATAGACCATTCGTGACACATATGTCATAATTAGCATAACCGCCATAAAAAGGGCAAAACCCCGCCATAATTTTTTCTTCGATTCCATTTACTCCAAACCTTTCCCTGACGGAAAATGCCGCTTTTCAGGCATTCCCTTACGATTTCACTCCTATGTACGCGATTCCCTCCTCCAGCGCGTCCTGCCCAAGCGCAAAGACAAACAGCGCGGGGATCAGCGCCATCACCGCCACCGCGAAGGCGAACCCCGCCTGCTCGATCGTGATCTGCGGAAGATAGAGGGACAGGGGCCATGCCGCCTTTTCCTCCAGAAACGCCATAGGCTGCTCCACCAGATTCCAGTATTCGAGAAAGCTCAAGACCATCGCCGCCTGTATGCCCATCCTCCCGAGAGGCAGACCGATGTAGAAAAAGATCTGCAGTTCCCCCGCACCGTCCAGTCTGGCAGCTTCCAGAATTTCCGCGTCAATCTGGGTAAATCCCCGGTACATGATAAACACGGGAAAGGTGGAAAAGACTGCCGGAAGGATTACCGCCGCGGGATGGTTGTACAAGTGCAGTTCCTGCAATACGATATACTGCGGCAGAAGCATCACCTGAAAGGGCAGAAGCATGAGTACCACATACAGCCCGAACAGGAAATCCCTGCCCCGAAAGCGGAAGGCAGCAAACGCCCACGCCGAAGGCAGCCCCACAACAAGCTGCCCCAGAAGGATCGCCGCCGTCATTCCCACCGTATTCCAGAAAAGCCGGTAAAACGCGGGCGACTCGATGAGCAGTCTGTAAAAGTGATCGATGGTCGGATAGAGAGGAATCAGGTGCCACACCGCAAAGCCCTGCCCCTCCCCCAGTATCGGCGACAGAATCCGCTTCATCTCCGTGCCATCCATCAGCGAGCCGCCGGGAATCATGAGAAGAGGCGCACAGATCAGAGCTGCCGACAGCACACAGACTGCCGCGGCGAGCCATGCCATTTTCTTTTTCCGCCATCTGCCGTACCCCCGTGATATCCATGCCGGGGCTGTCAGTCTGTTCCCCATCTCTTCTCCTCCCGCCTCCACATTTAACCTAATTTTTTCTGCAAAAGCAGGCACACCGCCAGCAGCACAAGCGACAAGGTCACCGTCAGCGCCGCCATTCTGTCAAACTCCAGTTTCAGATACCAGTTCTGCAGAAGGTGCTGCAAAAAATAAATGCGTTCCTGCGGATAGCTGCCCGCCACCATCCAGACCTCCCTATAACTCTTGAAAATCTGCAGTACGGAAAGCATCCCTATGGTAAAGAAGCTGCCGGAAAGCCCCGGTCTGATGATGTAATGCCAGCTCTGCCATCGGTTCGCGCCGTCCACCTGCGCCGCCTCCTCCACTTCCTTCGGCAGCGCCGCAAGACCCGCAAGCCAGAGGATAACCATGTACCCCGTGTTTTTCCACAGAAAGCTGCATATCACCACCACTAACGCCCACTCGGTGTTGAGATAGTCGATGGCGGAAAAGGCGGGGAGCGCCGTTATTTTTTCCGACACATGTGTCAGTACTCCGTTGATAACGCCCTGCCTGTCAATCAGAATCTGCATCGTCAGCACCATGACCGCCGCCGGCACCGCCATAGGCAGAAGCATTGCCGACACCAGTCTGCGCCGCTGCAATAGATTACGTAAAAGCAGCGACAGAAACAAACTGATTCCCATGAGAAGCGGCACGCCCGCCGCCATGTACAGAAGCGTATTGCGCACGGCGAGCACGAAGGCGCCGTTTGCAAACACTGCGCGGTAATTGTCCACCCCAACGAAAGCGCCGTTGCCGGATTGAAAGAACGAGCGCCGCACCACCTCAAAAAAGGGAAACAGGTAAAAAATCATAACCCCCGAAAGTCCCGGCAGCAGAAACAAAAGCCGTCTACTCTTCCATCGCGATCGCCGTCTTCCTCTCAACTTCCTTCGCTCCCTCCTCCGGCGTCAGCTCCCCGTCAAGTACCCGGACGCCCACTTCCCTGACCGTCTCTTCCAGAAATGTACCCTTTCTGTAATAGCAATCGGACTCTTCCATCCTGTCAAACAGCCACTGGCGTTCTTCCTCCGTGGGCCAGAACATCTCCTTGTACACCACATCGATCTCCTGTTTGGTCCACCCCTTGACCTCGGCAAAGGCACGATTATTAAAGTCCAGAAGGGAGACAAGAGAATCCTTCCGAATCGGCAGTCCGCCGTCGAAATGCCCCTCCAGCCACCATTTCTGCATCATGGTGTCCGACAATAGCAGTTCCATAAACGTTTCACCAAGTTCCGGCTCTTTTGCCTGCTCGCACAACCCGACAATGGTTCTCGCCCGGTATACATTTCCCGCCTGACCTGTCAGCCTTCCGTAAACCACTTCATCTTCCAGCGTTTTATAGGTGGAATAGCCATTACGGTAATTCTCCATTCTCGTGTGCAGATTCGTCATTCCGTACCATGCGTTTTTCATGTAGCCGAGGGCAATCCACGTCTCCCCGATATTGTAGATGTCCTCATACTGTACAAACATAATATTGGACAAGTCCGCCACATCCTGCTGCCACTTGCGCCTCTGCTCCTCGCTCATTCCCGCGCTGTCCAGCTCCCACAGCCTCTGCGCCGCCTGATAAAATGCCGTCAGGCTCTCCGTGTCCGGACTTCCGTCCTCCTTCGTCCACGCCGGCAGGCAAAGCGGAATCATCAGGTCAAACAGATTGCTCTGATAGGGCGTATCGATCAGCGGCCCCTCCGGGTGCTCCGCCCTCGCAAACTCCGCTCCCGCCGCCAGTTCGTCCAGCCCTTTCATGTCGCCCACGTATTTCTTTTCCCCGTAATACAACGGCAGCTCCACCGTCATCGGCACGCCGTATATTTTTTCTTCCTCCGTCATGCGCATACCTTCCACAATGTTTTGGTACAGGACGCCCTCCTCCTCGTAGGGCGCAAGGAGCGCATCCAGTTCCCTCAGCACGCCCTTATCCGCATACTGCTCCATATCCATGTCATCCAGTATGATTACATCCGGCACTTCTCCGGCAAGTATCCTCGTATTCAGGTTTTTCAGCGCGTCTTCCCTGCTGACCGCATTGTCTCCGTCCATCCCCGTCTCATATCTGACCAGCACATCCGGGTGCTCCTTCTGGAACAGACGCCCCGCGTAGCGGACACGTCCGTTCTCTCTCAGACTATAGACCGCAAGTTCCTTAGACGGTTTCATCGGCAGCGTCTTGTCATAGTACAACTCCGCCATGTAATTGCCGCTGAAGTATACCCGGAACTCCCCGTCAGGCAAAATCTGCAGCGCGTAGGGATTATACTGGCTGTCCCCCAGCGCAGTCATCTGCCCGTCCGCAATCTGCTCGATCACCGAACCGCCCCACACATAGCGGTACAGCCCGGTACGGCAGGCGAGATAGAGCACTTCTGAACCGCCCTCCTGTATCTCTTCCGCCGTCTGCTCCCCCACCGCCAGCGCAATGCGCCCGTTCTGATGGGACGCTACAAACTCGTTCAGTACCGTGTTATCAGAGAGCGGCTTTTCCCCAGCCATGTCATAGAGATACGCTTTCTCTTTGTCCACGGCAAGCATGGTATCGCCCACGAAGGCAAATTCCCTGACCTGCTCTCCGGTAGCAAACAGACTCTCCGTCTCCCCGCTCTCTACATTGATGCGGTACACACAGGAGCCGGACGCGGCGTAGACTCTCCCGTCCGGCGCAAAGGCAAATCTTTCCAGATTGGTCGCTTTTTTATAGTCCGCCCCATAAAGATTAAGCGGCTGTCTGTCCCCGTCCTCACTCACATAGTAGTACAGATAGCGGTTGTCACCCTCGGCGGCATATGCCTCGTACTCCTCATCCGAATAAAACATGGGCGTGTAGCCAAAAATCACCGCGCCATCATCCGAAACGCCATAAGAAAACTTGACGTGGATATTGGCATTCTTTTCCCAGTCCCATTTCTCCCTGCTGACCGTGCCGTCCGCCGCCACGTGGGTTAAGTCCACGCCGTTTCCAAAAAGATAATAACCGCCGTCCGCGCAGGGGTGCATGTACTCATACCCCGCTCCCGGCAGCTTCACCTCCCTGTCCGCATAGCGTCCCATAGAAATTTCTTCCTCCTGACTGCCGCCGCAGCCGGAGAGCGCCGTGCACATCGCGCAAAGAAGCATGAGCACGGCATACCCAAACCCTCCTGTTTTATTTCCGGTTTTGTTTCTTGTTTTGCTTCCGGGTTTTTTCTGAAATATTCTGTCAAATCTCATACACAGCCCTCTCCTACTCCTCCATAGCGATCGCCATTTTCCTCTCCACTTCTTTCGCCCCTTCCTCCGGTGAAAGTTCCCCGTCAAGCACCCGGACGCCGACTTCCATCGCGCACTCCTCCAGCATTGTTCCGGGGCGATAACAGCAGTTCGCGTCCTCCATCATCTGATAGATCCACTGCTTCTCCTCCTCCGTAAGCCACAGGGATTCCTCATTCAATATCCCGGGATCTTTCCATCCCATCACTTCCCCAAATTCCGCGTTATTGATATCCAGAATATTGCGAAGGGATTCCTTTCGTATCGTAATGCCGCTCTGATCCCGCGGTTTATCCAGCCACCACTTTCTCATCATCGTGTCGGAAAGCAGCAATTCCAAAAAGGTCTCGGCAAGTTCCGGCTCTTTTCCCTGTTCACACAATCCCACAATCGTATGCGCCCAGTAGACATGATCCGCCTGCCCCGTATACGCCCCAAAGTTCACGACATCTTCCAGCTCTTTCTGCTGCCACTCTGCCGCCATATTCCTTTTTGTTGCATGCACGCTTGATGCCGTCGGCTGTGCATTTAACAGAAAGCCAAGCTGCATCCATGTCTCGCCGAAATCCTGACTCCCGCCGTACTGATAATCAAAGGAAATATTTACCATATCCATATCCCCCGGCGCATAATACTCTGTATTGCTCTTCTGCCATGCTTCCCGCCCTGCCTCGTCGAATCCGGCACAGTCTATCTCCCACATTCTGCTCACCGCCCGATAGTACGCCGTCAGCTTCTCCACATCCAGACTGCCGTTCTCCTTTGTCCACGCAGGAAGACAGACTGGCATCGTCTGCAGCAGGACATCCTTCGGATAAAGCGTATAGAGAATCGCTCCTTCCGGATGCTTCTGTCTCGCCAGTTCCATACCCGCAATGATATCCTCAAGACTCTCCTCGCCATCCAGATACATCTCCTCGCCAAGCCAGAGCGGAAGATAAACCATCATCGGCACACAATAAATTTTTCCCTTGTCCGTCATCCGCATCCCCTCGACGATATTCCGATACAGAATTCCGTCGTCCAGATAGGGCTGTAAGATACCGTCCAATTCTTTCAGCACCCCCTTGTCGGCATATTGCTCGATATCCATATCATCCAGCATGATCACGTCCGGCGCTTCCCCTGCCAGCAGGCGCGTGTTCAGATTTTTCAGCGCATCCTCTTTACTGAACGCGTTGTCCCCATCCATCCCCGTCTCGTACCGTACCAACACATCTGGGTGCTCCTTTTGGAACAGCTGTCCCGCGTAGCGGATCCATCCGCTTTCCTCCAGACTGTACACTGTCAGTTCCTTAGAAGGTCTGGCGGGAAGCGTCTCGTCATAGTACATCTCCACCATAGTATTGCCGCTGAACATCACGCGGAACTCCCCATTATCAAGCACCTGCAGGGCAAGGGGATCCCTCTGGGTGTCCCCCAGCGCCGTCATCTGCCCGTCCGCAATCTGCTCAATCACCGATCCACCCAATATATAGCGGTAGAGCCCGGTGCGGCAAGCCATGTATATCATCTGCGCATTTCCGGCATTGTCTCCTGAATCCGTATCCAATGCGCCTGCTGCCTCCCCGTCCATAACTTTTACCTGAATGTCTTTGTCCGATACCACCATCGCAATGCCGCCCGCTCCGTGGCTCGCTATAAACTCATCCAGCACGCTGCTGCCGTCAAGCAGCCTACCTTTCGTAAAATCATAGAAATATGCCTTTTCTCCATCCGCCGCCAGCATCACACCGTCCGCAAAGACGATGGATTTCACCTGTCCGGATGTGGCAAACAGACCTTCTGTCTCACCGCTCTCCACATCAATCCGATACATCCGGTCCGCGGACGCCGCGTACAACTCACCCTCCGGCGAGAAGGCAAAGGTATTCAGGTTCGTCCCCTTCTGATATCCCTCTCCATGCGGTTCCAGCGCATGGTTTTTCCCCTTTTCATCCACATAAGAATACAGATAGCAGTTATTCCCGGAAAGCCACAGCGCCTCCAGCTCCTCATCATTCCAGAATTTGGGCGTGTAGGCAAAAACACTTGCCCCGTTATCCGCAACCCCCACCTCGTACTTGACATGGATATTGGCATTCTTCTCCCATCCCCTGTCTTTTGCCTTACTCCCGCCCTGTGCGTCCACATAGGTCAGCTCCGTGTCCAGACCGTACAGATAGTAACTCCCGTCCGGGCACGGATGCATATAGCCAAAAGTCCCCGGCGGCAGCTTCACCTCCCTGTCAGCATAGCGCCCCATGGGAATTTCTTCCTCCTGATCGCCTCCGCAGCCGCAAAGCGCCACGCACATCGCGCAAATCATGATATATAATAACACTCGTCTTTTTTTCTTCATACGCCGCCCCTGTCCATAAGTTTAACAATATTATAATAAAAACTCCTTCTAAATATCTTCTAAGAAGTTTCTAAGAAATCTCGAAACAAATTATTTTAAAAAACTAAAATATTTAGGATTTATTTAAAGAATAAATGTGGTAAAATGTTCATGGAGGGCACCACCATGACTATTCTGATCATCGAAGACGATAAAGACTTATGCCATGCCGTCTCCTGGCAGTTACAGCAGGAGGGGCACCGCGTGGACTGCTGCCACGACGGCAGCGAAGCCATGTTATATATCAAACAGGGCATTTACGACCTGATTCTGTTAGACTGTATGCTGCCCGGCGAGGATGGTCTGCACATCCTGCATGACATGCGCGCCGGGGGCAATCTGACGCCCGTTATCATCCTCTCCGCCCTCGGCGAAGTGGACGACAGGGTGACGGGACTCAACGCGGGTGCGGACGACTATCTGGTAAAGCCTTTCGCCTACTCGGAGCTTGCCGCCAGAATCGCCTCCCTGTTTCGCCGTAAAAACGCTTTTGAAAACACTACCCTTTCCTATGGAGATTTGTCGTTAGACAGCGCGGAGAACAGCCTGCTATGCGGGGACAAAAAATGCGCCCTCTCCCAGACGGAAAGCGAACTGATGCGCCTGCTTCTGCAGGCGGGCGAGCACACCACGGATCGCACGATCCTGCTTCACAAGGTATGGGGACTGGACACCTCCGTGGAATGCAGCAATCTGGACAACTATATCTACTTCCTGCGTAAACGTCTGAAAACATTAGACAGCCGCGTTGCCATCGTCAACCGGCGCGGGCTCGGCTATCGTTTGGAATACAGCGGCGAAAACCACGAACATTGAAACGTGAAATGACCGCAAAGAGGAAAGGAGTTCCCATGTATTACAATGTACGGCTTCGGCTGACGAGACTTTTCACCGCTGTCCTTTCGATTCTGCTGGCTGTACTGCTTGGCGTCTGTTTTTCTTTCTCCGTGAGGCAGCAGTTTTCCCTGCAGTTATCCTCTTTTACGAGCCAGTCCTACACGGTGTTCGAATCCATCAGTGAGCAGGCTGTCCTCACTTCCCGCTGGCTTGCCTCTCATGAAGAGAATGCCGGATTTCGCATTTTTCTGTGGGACAACGGCGTAGAGCTGTTCCACAACAACGACCATGCCAACCAAATCCAGCCTGAATATATCCACTATCTGTCCGAACCGACGAACGGGCGCACACTTAAACCGCAGGAAAAAAACGCCGATGTTTCCGTCGGCAGGCACGGATTCCTTCCCGAAATCCTCTGTTATCAAAAGAATCTGGTCAAAAACGACAGCATCCTGCAAGTCTGTTTTCTGCAGTCGCTGAAACCGCTCTACGCGCGCATCAGAAGCAGTCTGCTTCTATATCTCGCCCTGTTTTTCTCTTCCCTTGCACTGCTTACGCTGTTTTGCTGGTATTTCACGGGAAGACTCTTACAGCCGCTGCTCGCTTCCCAGGAAAGCCAGAACCGCTTCATCGCAAGCGTTTCCCACGAGCTGCGCACGCCGCTTGCCGTTATTCTCTCTAACGCTTCCGCCTGCGAAAAAGCGCTCCCGGCGGAACAAAAATCCTTTTTTCAGGTAATTGAGCGGGAAGGGGCGCAGATGTCCGACATGCTCGAACAGCTCCTCACGCTCTCCCGTGCGGACAGCCACGGGCTGACGCTGCGTATGGAAGCGGCAGATTTACAAACCCTTCTTCTCGAAACATATGAAAATTTTCTGCCCGTAGCCGCAGACAGCGGGCATCTTCTATCCATCCGCCTGCCGGAATCCGAACTGCCGCTCTGTTCCTGTGATGGCGGGCGAATACGACAAGTGTGTCATATTCTTCTTCACAACGCTCTGTCCTACACACCCACCGGGAGCGCCGTGCTACTTTTTATCGCAGAGGGCTCCTATGAAAAAGAAATCACCATCGGCGTACAGGATAACGGTCCCGGCATTCCCGACGAAGAAAAGGAGAATATTTTCGAGCGTTTCTACCGCGTTCCTTCTGATTCCGCCAACGCCGGAAAAGAAAAAGGACACCACGGGTTGGGACTCGCGGTAGCACGGGAAATCGCTTCCGCCCACAAGGGGACACTGACCGTCACCGACGCAGCAGGGGGCGGCGCGCTGTTTCTGCTGACCCTGCCCTTGAACCCAATCGAGTAGGGGAGATTTTACCCTACTCGCCGCGCGGTCCGCATGCTGTGAAACAGCAAACTTCCATGTGCTGACCTGCGCATAATAACGAAAGAAGAGCGGTATGCCACAGCACACCGCTCTCCCGTTTTTTCACTCTAATATTTTGCCACATTCACCTTCACGCCGGGACCCATGGTCGTTGCCAGCGTAATGCTTCTGAGATACTGACCCTTAAGCGCCGCGGGTTTTGCCTTCACAATCGCTTCCATCAGCGCATTGAAGTTCTCCTGCAGCTTCTCCTCCGCAAAAGAGGTTTTGCCTACAGGCACATGGATGATGTTTGCCTTATCAAGTCTGTACTCGATCTTACCTGCCTTGATATCGCTGATAGCTTTCGCCACATCCATGGTTACCGTGCCTGCCTTCGGGTTGGGCATCAGACCTTTCGGACCGAGTACCTTACCGAGACGACCAACAACGCCCATCATGTCAGGGGTTGCCACTACCACGTCGAAATCAAGCCAGCCTTCATTCTGAATCTTGGGAATCAGCTCCTCGCCGCCTACATGGTCAGCGCCTGCTGCCTCCGCCTCGTTTACTTTGTCGCCCTTGGCAAATACAAGCACGCGCACTGTCTTACCGGTTCCGTTAGGCAGTACCACCGCGCCACGAATCTGCTGCTCCGCATGACGACCGTCACATCCGGTTCTGATATGAACCTCTACGGTCTCGTCAAATTTTGCCGTTGCTGTCTTTTTCACTAAGGCAATCGCTTCCGCTGTGTCGTACTGCACCGAACGGTCTACCAGCTTGGCTGCCTCCTGATATTTTTTACCGTGTTTCATCTCGAACCCTCCATTACTCTTCTACTGTGATACCCATACTTCTCGCAGTACCGGCGATCATGCTCATAGCCGCCTCAACGCTTGCCGCGTTCAGATCAGGCATCTTCATCTCTGCGATCTCCTTGAGCTTGTCCTTGGAGATGGTCGCCACCTTCGCCTTATTCGGCGTAGCGGAACCGGATTTGATGTTGCATGCCTTCTTTAAAAGTACTGCAGCAGGGGGAGTCTTCGTGATAAAACTGAAGCTTCTGTCTGCATACACTGTGATGACAACCGGGATGATCACATCGCCCTTGTCGGCTGTCTTTGCGTTGAACTGTTTCGTAAATTCAACGATGTTCACCCCATGCTGACCAAGTGCAGGACCAACCGGGGGCGCTGGTGTTGCCTTACCAGCAGGGATTTGTAACTTGATGTATCCTTCTACTTTCTTTGCCATTTCGGCACCTCCTATAAAATTGTGGTTCGGACGCCTCTCGGCTCCCACCTATTTAAACCGCCCGAAAGCGGGTTAAATATCTACCGCATACTCCGGACTTCCGCGAAACTGATTTCCACGGGAGTCTCTCTGCCAAACAGCTCCACGTTGATGGTGGCTGTCTGTTTGCCATAGTCGATTCTCTGCACAACGCCCACGGTGTCTTTCCAGACGCCCGCAACCACCGCGATGGTATCGCCCTCTGCGAAATCGACGCTCATATTTTCGACCTTGATGCCGAGAGGCTTCATCTCCGCTTCCGTGAGCGGCACCGGCTTGCTCCCCGGTCCCACGAAGCCCGTCACACCTCTGGTATTTCTCACGACATACCAGGTGTCGTCATTCATAATCATATTAATCAAAACATAGCCGGGGAACATTTTTTTCTGAACGGTCTTGCGCGCGCCGTTTTTCAGCTCCGTTACATCCTGCATCGGCACTCTGACTTCCAGAATTTCTTCCTCCAGATGTCTGTTTTCAATCGTCTTCTCTATGTTGGCTTTTACCTTATTTTCATACCCGGAATAAGTATGCACAACATACCAATTCGCCTCTGCCATACGGATCCTCCCTGTCTTGCCTGAATATAGGTTAAAATTTCAGTGTAGTAATGAAATCCACGCCGTACTGCAGACCGAAATCCAACACCGTGATAATTGCCCCTACCACAAGGGAAATAACTACGACTGCAACAGACTGTTTCAGGAGGGAATCTTTATCGGGCCAGCTGATCTTTTTAAACTCAGACTTCACGCCGTCAAAAAATTTGACTGCTTTCTTATCTGTTTTTGCTGCATCTGCCATAATCAATATCTCCTTTTTCCTTCCACGCGGCGAATATTACTTCGTCTCTTTATGCAGGGTATGCTTCTTGCAGAATCTGCAATACTTCTTGGTCTCCATCCTGTCAGGATGTGTCTTCTTATCCTTCGTCGTATTGTAGTTACGCTGTTTGCACTCCGTACATGCCAATGTGATTCTTGTGCGCATCTTGCCACCTCCACCTGTATTACGATTCGTTTGAGCTTGTATCTAACATTTTTTGAGCATAAAAAAAAGACCTTAACTCTCTTCTCGCTCACACAATATATCATACAGCGTGCCTTAAGTCAACCGCTTTTTTGTATTTTCTCCCCAAATTTCTTACTTTTTTCATCTTACCCCTTAATAAATTGCCGTCGTCATACGATATATATTATAATTCCAGAAATACTTGCTTTTTTCGTGGAAAAAGTGATAAAATATGGTTACCACTATAATATTAGGTAGAAACGCCCATAAAGATACCTTGCAGGCTACGGACAGCCGCAGGAGGTATCTGTTATGCTTTCACGGAAGAAAGGAGGGCATATGGCTTACAACACCATCAATAACTTAACAAACGTCTATAATTTCTATATGACGACGTATGCGCCGAAGTCGAGCACGCCTTATGATACGCATAAGAAAAGCGAGCTCCGCAGCGTGTATAATTCCATTGTCAAGATGAACAAGGAATCGCCGTTGTTCATCCTTGATACCAGCAAAGAATCCCGCGAGTTTGCAGTAGGCATAAAGGAAAATGCCAGAGAGCTGCGCAATACCATTGCGTCTTTGGGCGGTCTCGACGAAGAAGAAATGCTGAATAAAAAAGTGGCATATTCCAGCAATACGGAAATCGCCACTGCAAAATATGTGGGTTCCAAAAAGCCGGATGACGACTTCCCTTCCTATGAGGTTGAAGTGAATCATCTCGCTTCGACTCAGGTAAATCTGGGGAAATTCCTTCCTGCCGATGAGCCTGCCGCGCTCGCTCCCGACACCTATTCTTTCGACGTGGGTATCGAGGATTTGAGCTATGAATTTCAGTTCAGCATCAAGGCAAGCGACACGAACCGGGATGTGCAGGCGCGCCTGTCCAGACTGATTAACAACGCGAATATCGGCATGTCGGCACAGGTCGTTACCGACGAAAACGGTGGCTCTGCCCTGCGGATGGAATCGGACGCTACCGGTCTTAAAGACGGCAAAAAGATGCAGTTCCATATTTCCGACCAGCGCACCAGCAAAACGGCGGGCGTGGTGGATTATCTGGGGCTTGACTACATCGCATCCCCGGCGACAAACGCCTCGTTTTTGGTAAATGGTGAGGAGCGCACCTCCACCACCAACCACTATACGCTGGACCACACTTACGAATTGCAGTTCAAGGGCGTGAGCAGCGAGGAAGGCGAAACCGCTTCCATCGGTATTAAGACCGACGTGGAATCACTCGCCGAAAATATCAACACATTGGTGAGAGGATACAATTCTTTCCTGCAGGCAGTTTCCGAATACAGCGGCGTACAGCCCAAGAGCGACCGCCTGTTCCATGAGATGAGCAGCGTGGCAAGGGTTTATGCAAAGGGACTCACCTCCGCTGGACTGAATCTGAATCTGGACGGCTCCTTAGAGGTAGACAACAACGTGCTGCGCCAGAAAGCGACCAGCGAGGATGCCAAGGAAGCATTTTCCTCGATGAAAGGCTTTACGAACTCTATCCTGCGCAAAACAA
This sequence comes from uncultured Lachnospiraceae bacterium, assembly GCA_910587715.1. GTDB lineage: Bacteria > Bacillota > Clostridia > Lachnospirales > Lachnospiraceae > UBA3282. Next base: position 32,396 of record CAJUMV010000023.1, read on the forward strand.
ATCAGGTCTCTTTGGATCCGATGCACTATGTGAACAACGTGATTGTGGCTTACAAGAATCCCGGAAAGAACTTCGCGAGTCCTTACATCACAAGCGCGTACAGCGGGATGATGTTTAACAGTTACTGTTAATAGCCGACAAATATGCAGGGCTGTTGCAAGGCAGATTGGATTTCTGCCAAAGCAACAGCCCTTCTTTCATATAAGGAGAGCTTCCATGAACGAGCAGTACTCCGTTTACAAAGAAATCCGGACACACGGAACGCAGTCTTTTCCCTGCGCCGCATACCGCACCCATTCTTCGGGACGAGGCACGCTCGTCAAACATCACTGGCATGAGGAAGCGGAGGTTCTGTACTTTTCGGGTGGAAAATTCCGTCTGGAAATCAATATGGAATCCTTTCCCGCCCACGCAGAATGCTTCTATTTCATCAATCCAGGCGAGCTGCACGGCATCATCACGGAAACCGCCGACAGCCATTGGGAAGACGCCGTTGTTTTCTCTCCCGGCATCCTCAGTTTCGATTCTTATGACGAGGCACAGATTCATCTGGTAAAGCCGATTCAGAACGGGAAGCTGCTCTTTCCGCGCTGCATCGCGCCCGGGCATCCTGCATTTGCCCCGCTTAAAGGTGCCTTTCTGGACATCATGCGCTCGTTCGGTCAGATGGCTGACCCGGCTTCCGACAGCACGCTGGTAACGGACGATCTGACGAGCCAGCTTTATATCAAATCCTCCCTGCTTTATATGCTCGCCACCCTCTCCGCCCACAGGCTTTTCGCGCCAGCGGAGAAAAACTTTGATAAGCGGGTGGAAAGTGTGAAGACCGCCCTCACTTATATCCGGAACCATTATCAGGACAGAATCTATATTGCCGAGCTGTCCGGTCAGGTAAATCTGAACGAGCAGTATTTCTGCCGCCTGTTTAAAAAAGCCGTCGGCTGTTCTCCCATAGCCTATATCAACGAATACCGCATCAAACAGGCAAGGCGGCTGCTGGAGGAGACGAACCTGCCGGTAACGGAAATTTGTCTGGAATGCGGGTACAACAATCTGGGGAATTTTCTACGGGAATTTCGCAGACATACGGGAACCACCCCTCTGCAGTATCGGAAACATTCAGATACGGCAGAGTCAAAATAGTGTAGTTTTTAATCATATAATCGTAAGACAACCGCCAGATAAATCATTAAAATGTACCTTAATAAGATAAACGCGCACAGGAGGTACGGTCATGATTAAAAAATGGTGGCATGATAAAGTAGCATATCAGATTTATCCCAAAAGTTTTTATGATTCCAACGGCGACGGTATCGGCGACATTCCCGGCATCATCAGCAAACTGGATTACCTGAAGGAGCTGGGCGTGGATATCCTCTGGCTGTCTCCCTGCTACTGCTCTCCCATGGCGGATCAGGGCTATGATATTTCCGATTATTACAATATCGACCCTCGTTTTGGCACTATGGCGGATATGGACCGTCTGATCGCCGAAGCGAAGAAACGCGATATGTACATACTCATGGATCTGGTGGTCAACCACTGCTCCGACGAGCATGAGTGGTTCCGGAAAGCCTGCGAAGACCCCGACGGAACATACGGCAGTTATTTTTATCTGCGTGACAAAAAGGAGGGCGAGCTGCCGACCAACTGGCGCTCCTATTTCGGCGGTCCGGTGTGGGACGATCTGCCGGGCACGGACAAACAATACCTTCATGTGTTCCACAAAAAACAGCCCGACTTAAACTGGGAAAACCCTAAGCTGCGGGAAGAGGTCTACAAAAACATCAACTGGTGGCTGGAAAAAGGGCTTGGCGGCTTCCGCATCGATGCCATTATCAACATCAAAAAAGCGCTGCCTTTTCACAATTATCCTGCGGACCGAGACGACGGACTGTGCAGCATTCATGCTATGCTGAAAGAAGCGTCCGGCATCGGCGCCTTCTTAAGCGAGCTGCGCGACCGCACCTTTAAAAAATACGACGCCTTTACCGTGGGGGAGGTATTCAACGAAAAACCCGGGGAACTGCCTGATTTCATCGGGGACAACGGCTATTTTTCCAGCATGTTTGACTTTAACGAGACGATTTTCGGCGCAAGCGAAAAAGGATGGTACGACGCTTCGCCGATTACGCCGGACGATTATAAAAACTGCTGCTTTGCTTCACAGGAAAAAGCCGGGGACATCGGTTTCCTCTCCAATATTATCGAAAACCACGACGAACCCCGCGGCGTCAGCCGTTACATACCGGAAGGCGACTGCTTTGACAGGAGCAAAAAGATGCTTGCGGCACTGAATTTCATGCTGCGCGGTCTTCCCTTTATCTATCAGGGTCAGGAACTTGGCATGGAAAATCTGCCGATCTCATCCATCGACGAGGTGGACGACATTTCCGCCCGGGACGAATACCGGGTGGCTCTGGAGGCAGGGCTTTCCGAGGAAGAGGCTTTAAAAGCGATAGCCGCATACAGCCGCGACAACGCGCGCACGCCGATGCAGTGGTCAGACCAGGCAAACGCCGGTTTTACCGAGGGCACGCCGTGGCTGCCGGTAAATCCGAACTATACCGAAATCAACGCAGCGGCACAGATGGCGGACGAGGACTCCGTGTTCGCTTTTTATAAAAAGCTGATTGCGCTCCGCAAAGACCCTGTCTACAAGGAAACCGTCGTGTATGGCACACTGGAGCCGGTATGGCGGGAGCGGCACAATCTGATGGCTTATTACCGCAAAGGAGAACGGACCCTGCTGATAGTCGGCAACTTTCAGCGAGAGCGGCAGGAAATTACGCTGCCGTCGCCGTATAAAAAAGTGTTGTTGAACAATGATAAGGATATTGCGGAAGAGAAGGGAACGATTACCTTACAGGGATATCAGGTTCTAATCTTAGAAATGTGAGCATGTCTTGTTATGCCGTCAGACGGCAGAAAGGAAGGAAATGATGAATAGAACATGGTGGAAAGAAGCGGTCATTTACCAGATTTATCCGCGCAGCTTTATGGACAGCAACGGGGACGGCATCGGCGATCTGCAGGGAATCATCAGCCGGCTGGACTACCTGAAATATTTGGGGATAGACGTGCTCTGGCTCTCCCCGGTCTACAAGTCCCCCAACGATGACAACGGCTACGATATCAGCGATTATCAGGATATCATGGAGGAATTCGGCACGATGGCAGACTTCGACAAGCTGCTTGCCGCCGCCCATGAGCGTGGCATCAAAATCGTCATGGATCTGGTCGTGAACCACACCTCCGACGAGCACAAATGGTTTGTGGAAAGCCGGAAATCCACGGACAACGAGTATCGCGATTACTATATCTGGCGCAAGGGAAAAGATGACGGAACGCCGCCCAACAACTGGGGCTCCTGTTTTGGCGGTCCGGCGTGGCAGTATGACAAGGCGACGGACAGGTATTATCTGCATCTGTTTTCCAAAAAGCAGCCCGATTTAAACTGGGATAACCCAAAGGTGCGCCAAAGCGTTTTCGACATGATGACCTGGTGGTGCGATAAGGGCATCGACGGCTTCCGCATGGACGTCATCAGCATGATTTCCAAGACGGCAGAGATGCCGGACGGCGAAGTGCACGGCATATACGGCGATTTTGGTCCCTACTGCGTCCACGGTCCCAACGTACACAACTATCTGCAGGAAATGAATGAAAAGGTACTGTCCAAATACAATATCATGACGGTCGGTGAAACCGCCGGCGTGACCACGGAGCTGGCAAAGCAGTACGCGGGCGAGCATACCCATGAGCTGAACATGGTGTTCCAGTTTGAGCATGTGGAGGGCGACGGCAAATACGGCAAGTGGACGGACGAAAAACTGCCTCTCACCACCCTGAAAAAGACTTTGTCCCGCTGGCAGGTTAACTTATATGGTCAAGCATGGAACAGCCTGTTCTGGGACAATCACGACCAGCCCCGCGCCGTCTCCCGCTTCGGCGACGACCGCCCTCAGTATCGGGAAATGTCCGCAAAAATGCTCGCCACATGCCTGCACATGATGCAGGGCACGCCCTATATTTATCAGGGGGAAGAACTCGGCATGACCAATTATCCTTTTAGGAGCCCGGATGAATTTCGCGATATCGAGAGCATCAACGCTTACAGGGAATGGTGTACCGACGGCAAATTATCACACGAAGTTTTCTGGCCCTGCATCATCTTCAAGAGCCGCGACAACGCCCGGACGCCGGTACAGTGGGACGACTCCCCGCAGGCAGGCTTTACCACCGGCACGCCCTGGATTGCCGTCAATCCCAACTACAAGGAGATAAACGCCAAAGCCGAGACAGCCGACCCTGATTCCGTCTTTCACTATTACAAAAAGCTGATTGCCCTCAGAAAAGCCCACCCCGTCATCGTGTACGGCAGATACGAGCTTTTACTCGAGGACAGCGAAGAGCTGTTCGTTTATACCCGAACCCTAGAGCAGGAAAAACTTCTGGTAGTGTGCAGCTTCTGCGACCACGAGACAACCTTCCCCATCCCCACCGAGTTTATCGGGGCGGAATGCCTGATTTCCAACCGGGAGCGGACGTATACCGACGCGAAGGTAACGCTTGCGCCTTATGAGGCGTTTGTGCTGTATCATCAGGTCAAATAAATACAGTATCTGTGCGTCATGACAGGGTAAGCTGCTGCTCCTGCTCAAACTCGCACCCACCTCACTTCGTGAGCTCGGTGCTCAAACAGTGCTTCGGAACTGCATCTTACCCTGTCATGACGCACTCTATCTTCTACAGCGGAATATTCCCATGCTTCTTCTTCGGATTTTCTACCTGCTTATTCTTTAACCCCCGCAGTGCTTTGAGCAACGCGTCCCGCGTCTCCTCGGGCTTGATGACCTCGTTGACATAGCCCCTGGACGCCGCCACGTAAGGATTTAGGAATCTGTCCTCATACTCCTTCTTGCACTGGGCGCGCATTGCCTCGGGGTCTGCCGCCGCCTTGATCTTTCTCTTAAAGGCAATGTTGACCGCGCCGTCCGCCCCCATCACCGCAATCTCAGCGATGGGCCACGCATACACGATATCCGCTCCCATCTCTTTGGAGTTCATGGCGATATAGGCGCCGCCGTAAGCCTTTCTCATAATCAAGGAAATCTTCGGCACGGTTGCCTCCGAGTAGGCGTAAAGTATCTTCGCGCCGTGGCGGATAATGCCGTTGTGCTCCTGCGCCGTACCGGGCAGGAACGCGGGCACGTCAATCAGCGTGATGAGCGGTATGTTAAAGCAGTCGCAGAAACGGATAAACCGCGCGATTTTATCGGACGCATGGTAATCGAGGGAACCGCCCATAGCGTTCGGCTGGTTCGCCACAATCCCGACGACCTTGCCCTCCATGCGGCACCACCCCACCACCGCGTTGGTGGCAAACTCTTTCTGCACCTCGAAGAAGCTTCCCTCGTCCACGATGCAGTCGATCACTTCCTTCACATCATAAGCATGGCGGGAATTATCCGGCACGATATCCTGAAGTTTAGCCGCTTTTGCTTTCAGGATGTTGTCCTGTCTTGCGCCCTCGCCTCTGCCGAACACTCTCCCTACCCTGGAGGGAAGACTCTGCCGTTCCGGCGTATTCACCACCGGAGGCTTCTCCATCCAGTTGCTCGGCAGATAGGACAGGAGCTTTCTCACGCCCATCAGGCACTCGTTCTCCGTGTCGTAGGTAAAGTGGGACACGCCGCTCTTCTTCGCGTGCACTTCCGCGCCGCCCAGCTCTTCCACCGAGACTTCCTCGTTGATCACCGTCTTCACCACGTTCGGTCCGGTGATAAACATTTTCGAGATATCCTTCACCATAAAAATAAAATCACAGATCGCAGGCGCATAGCAGGCGCCGCCGGAGCAGGGACCGAGAATCACCGCAATCTGCGGAATGACCCCGGACGCTTTCGTATGCCGCAAAAACATGCCGCTGTAGCCGCTTAAGGAAGAAATGCCTTCCTCGATTCTCGCGCCGCCGCTGTCGTTAATGCAGATCAAAGGCGCTTTCATCTCCATCGCCATATCCTGAATCCGGCATATTTTAAAGGAGTGGTACTCACCGAGCGTACCGCCGATTACTGTAAAGTCCTCACTCGCCACAAACACCTGCCTGCCGTCGATCTCACCGTATCCCGTCACCACGCCGTCGCCGGGCACACGTCTCTTATCCAGATCGAAATCGTCGATACGCGATTCCAGAAAACCGTCCACCTCCACAAAGGTACCGGGGTCAAGCAGCATCTCGATCCGCTCTCTCGCCGTCAGTTTTCCATTAGCGTGCTGTTTGTCAATTTTGCTCTGTCCGCCGCCAAGCAACGCTCTCTCTCTTCTCCTGTCCAGTTCCCTGTTTGCCTCATTCCAATTCATAGGGCGCCTCCGTTTTATTTGAATTTCTAATACTTTGACCTTCAAACTATCTAGGCATAATTATAGGCAGAGCCCCGTTTCTTGTCAAGACTCTGCCTGTAAAATTTTCTTCAACAGCTCAGCCAGAGCAAGTCTGTCTGGCAAATCATGCTTGCATGAATTTGACTGACGGACGAAGCTCTGAGGGAGCGCCATCTTATGAGCAAAAACAGCTGCGTAGCAGCGAAAAGCGCTGAAAGCGCGATTTTGCGAATGGCGCGGGCTGAGCTACCCTTCTTTCTCCACCGCTGCAAGCGCCTGCGCGATCACCTTATCCATGTCATAATACCGGTACTGCCCGAGTCGTCCGCCGAACATCACATAGGGCTTCGACTTGGCAAGCTCCTCATACTGTGCCATCAGCTTCCCGTTCTTTTCGTCGTTGATGGGATAATAGGGTTCCTCCCCCTCTTTCCAGAGCGCCGGATATTCCCTCGTAATCACCGTGCCGGGCTGTGTGCCAAACTCGAAATGCTTGTGCTCGATGATTCTCGTGTAGGGGATTTCGCGTTCCGTATAATTCACCACCGCGTTTCCCTGATAATTGTCGCAGTCCGGAAGCGTCTCCGTTTCAAACCGCAGGGAGCGGTATTCCAGATGCCCCAGCGCGAAATCAAAGAACTCGTCAATCATTCCCGTGTACAACACTTTGTCGTAAGTGTTGCCCTCCCGGTCCGTCAGGCAGACATGTCCGTCCCGCTCCTCTTCCGTCACAAAATCCCGGTAGGAAACGCCCGTTTTTACCTCAATGCCCTCCAGCATTTTCTCTACCATTATGGTATAGCCGCCCACGGGAATCCCCTGATAACGGTCATTAAAGTAATTATTGTCATAGGTAAAGCGCAACGGCAGTCTCTTGATGATAAAGGCCGGCAGCTGCGTGCAGTCCCTGCCCCACTGTTTCTCGGTGTAGCCCTTCACCAGCTTCTCATACACATCCCGTCCTACCAGAGAAAGCGCCTGTTCCTCCAGATTTTTCGGCTCCGCAATGTGAAGGTCCGCGATCTGTTCCGCGATTTTCGCTTTCGCCTCAGCCGGCGACACCACACCCCACATTTTGCTGAACGTGTTCATATTAAAGGGAAGATTGTACAGCTCGTCCTTATAACGTGCCACCGGCGAATTGATGTAATGATTAAACTCTGCAAATTGGTTTACATAATCCCATATTTTTTTGTCGGAGGTGTGAAAAATATGCGCACCGTAACGGTGCACCTGTATACCTTCCACTTCCTCGGTATAAATATTGCCGGCAATATGCTGCCTCCTGTCAATCAGGCGCACCCGCCGGCATTGTTTTTGCATCTCGTGAGCAAACACAGAGCCAAACAGCCCTGCGCCCACGATTAAATAATCATAATTCATTTCTAATCCTCTGTTGCCTGATACTTTTCAAGCTGCGCATAATCCTCCATCAGCTCAAGCGCTTTCTTACGACCTGTTTTATTCAGCTTCACATAATACTGCATGACACGATTTTCCATAATCTTGCCGCCAAGCAGACTCTTCTGGTTAATAGGTGTGAAATCCACGGGATTCAGATTCAGCCTGTCGCACATACGAATCACGGTACCGTACGCCATACCCTCTATACCTCTATCCAATGCGGTAACCAACGTAGAGTACGGTATTTCCATCTCAATCGCAAACTGTCTGACACTCTTATGCTGTTTTAAAATTTCTGCCTTCAAGATTTCTGCCTTTGTCATAATAGACCTCCTTAATCATGTACTTTTTCTTTATGAGAAAGGTCTTCTCCTCTCCGCTTGGAAATAGTATATCATATTATCGCCCAAAAAGGAACCACCAACCACTCTTGCTAAACGGAATATCGTCATCTTTGTCATGTTTTCCCTTCTGTTTTTGTGCTTTTTGTACAAAAAGCACAATCATTCGCCCGCACCACCCATAAAAACCGTATTGTCGCCGCGCAAAGAAGGTGATAAAATAGACATAGCTTGAATAAATCACAAAAGAGGTGTTCCTATGTTACCCGTTTCTGTGTGCATGATTGCCAAAAACGAAGATAACCATATCGAAGAATGTCTGAAAAGACTTCGTCCCTGCCGCTTTGAAATCATTGTGGTAGACACCGGTTCCGTAGATCGGACCGTAGAGATTGCCCATAAATACGCGGACAAAATCTTCCACTTCGCATGGTGTGAAGATTTCAGCAGCGCAAGAAATTTTTCCATCCAGCAGGCGGCAAACGACTGGGTGTTGATTATCGACTGCGACGAATATCTGGAAAATGTCAATCTCGCGCAATTAGAAGACTCCCTCACCGGGCGGCGTGAAGCAGTGGGCATGATTACCCGCAACAACCCCTACACGGTACAGGGTTCCCGCTCCATTATGTCAGAACGCATCGGCAGACTCTTTAACAAAAACTACTGCCATTTCGAGGGCAGCATTCACGAACAGGTGCGCACCATGCAGGGCAGGGAGCCCGATACCTTTCCCATTCCCCTCACCTTTTATCACGAGGGCTATGTGAGCGAATCCGACAAGCGGATGCGTGCCACCAGAAATCTGGAAATGCTGCTGCATGACCTGACGTTAAAGGGTCCCAGCCCCTACATATATTTCCAGCTCGGTCAGAACTATATCTCTTTAAACGACATGGAAAAGGCGGCGCACTATTACAAACTCGGGCTTGATTTAAACGCGGATCCGAACTCCGACTTTGTGCAGAGTATGGCGGAAACCTACGGCTACTGCCTGATGGATTTGGCAAAATACGACACCGCCATGTCCCTGCGGGAAAAGTACGACCTCTTCTCCCATCGGGCGGATTTCGTATTCCTGATGGGTATGCTCTATCAGAAAAAGGGCGAGTACGCCAAGGCAATCGAGGAATTTAAAAAGGCAACCACGCTTACGGCCTACTCCCGAACAGGCGTCAACAGCTACCGCGCCAATTACCACATTGCCGAGATTTACGAGAATATGGGCGATCTGGAACAGGCAAAAGCCTACTATAAAAAATGCGGAGACTACGAAGCCGCATTGAGACGTCTTCGTGAACTCCCCTCGGCAGAATCCGTTTCCTGATTTCTTTCTGTTTCAGAACGGGAAACACGGCGTCCTGCCATATGAAAGGAGACTCCTTGCTGCCGCTTTCCGTATGCATTATCGCCAAAAATGAAGAAAAGCATATCGAAGAATGCCTGAAACGTCTGTCACCCTACGGTTTGGAAATCGTGTTGACAGACACAGGCTCCACAGACCGAACCCTGGCGATTGCCGAAAAGTACACCGACCGGATTTACCACTTTGACTGGTGTGACGATTTTGGCGCCGCCAAGAATTTCTGTATACAAAAAGCCTCCCATGATTGGATACTTTCCCTTGACTGTGACGAATATATCGAGCAGCTGGATATAGCTGCGCTTGCACACTGCATGGAACAGTATCCGGACCGCACCGGGCGTATTCTCATTCGCAGCCGCTTCCTGCGCAGCGGTCAGATTTCCTATGAGCAGACAAGGGTAAGCCGACTGGCTGACCGCAGAAATTTTCATTTTGTAGGAGCGGTACATGAACAGCTGGAGCTGCGCGACGGCAGGACAAAAGCCGTTTATGACGCACCTGTCACAATTCTTCATGTGGGCTACGACGAGACGGATTCAAATATGCAGGAAAAATCCCGCCGCAACATCGCCCTTCTTCAAGCCCAGCTTGACAAGGAAGGTCCTGACCCCTATCTCTATTTCCAGCTCGGGCAAAGCTACCGCCGGCTCGGGGACGCCGAAAAAGCCTTGCAGAGCTTCGACGCCGGTCTTTCCATGGAAGTAGACCCCTCGCTTGACTATGTAAAAACCATGGTGGAATCCTACGGCTACACGCTCTTAAATTTAAAACGCTATCAGGAAGCGCTCGGACTCACCGAGCTTTATGACGTGTTTGCAAAAAGGGCTGATTTTGTCTTTCTGATGGGATTGGTTGCCATGAATAACGGGCTTTTTGACGCCGCTGTGGAGGAGTTCAAAAAAGCTGCTACTATGGAAGAGTTTTCCGTAGACGGCGTAAACAGCTATATGGCATACTACAATATCGGCGTGATCTATGAGTGCACCGGGCATACCAAAGAGGCGCGGAAATACTATAAAAAATGCGGGGGCTATGCCCCCGCTGTAGAACGCTTGAAATGTTTACCGTAACCGCCAGATATCCCTATTATACTCCTCGATGGTTCTGTCGGAGGAGAAGAAGCCTGCCTTAGCGATGTTCACAAGCATCATCTTTCTCCATTTCCTCTGATCCTCGTAATCCGCCATCATCTGATCCTTGGTCTTGATATAATCTTCCAGATCCAAAAGGGTCATGAACCAGTCTTTATTTAACAGCTCTTTGTAAAGCCGCTCAAGATTTTCCTTGTGACCTACTTTCAGGGCCTCTTTGCTGACGATGAAGTCTACCGCCTCTTTAATGACAGGGGACTTCTTGTAGTAATCCTTCGCCACATAATCCGCCTTCTCGTAGTGCTCGATCACCGCCTCGGACTTCTCACCGAAAATGTAGATATTGTCGTCGCCCACCAGCTCGTGAATCTCCACGTTCGCGCCGTCAGACGTACCAAGCGTTACCGCGCCGTTTAACATGAACTTCATGTTGCCCGTACCGGAAGCTTCCTTGGAGGCAAGCGAAATCTGCTCGGAAATATCACAGGCGGGAATCATCTTTTCCGCGTAAGCCACATTGTAGTTCTCCACCATGAGCACCGTCATGTAAGGACTGACGTCGGGGTCTTTGTTGATGATCTCCTGCAGCACCAGAAGCAGGTGGATGATATCCTGCGCAATCACATAAGCGGGCGCCGCCTTTGCGCCGAAGATAAAGGTCATCGGTCTTGCGGGCTTCTTGCCTGCCTTGATTTCCAGATACTTATGGATAATATAAAGGGCGTTCATCTGCTGTCTCTTGTACTCATGCAGACGCTTACTCTGGATATCAAAGATAGAATCCGGATTCAGCGTTACGCCTTCCGCCTTCTGCACATAAGCCGCCAAATCCTTCTTGCGGTTCATCTTAATCTCGGCAATACGGTTCAGCACCGCGTCGTCGTCCGCAAACTCTAACAGCTTCTCCAGATTCGCCGCATCCTTCTTAAAGCCGTCCCCGATGGTCTCGGAAAGGAATCCCGCCAACTCATGGTTACAGGACAAGAGCCATCTTCTGAACGTAATACCGTTTGTCTTATTGTTGAATTTCTCCGGATAAATCTTGTAGAATGCGTTCAGTTCCGTGTTCTTTAAGATTTCCGTATGGATTGCCGCCACGCCGTTCACCGAGAAGCCGTAATGGATGTCGATATGCGCCATATGCACCCTGTCGTCCTCGTCGATGATCTGCACTTTGGGGTCTTTATACTTCGCTGCCACACGCTTATCCAGTTCTTTGATGATCGGCACAAGCTGAGGCACCACTTTCTCCAGATATTTTAATGGCCATTTTTCCAGCGCCTCCGCCAGAATCGTGTGGTTTGTGTAGGCGCAGGTCTTGCTCACAACCTCGATCGCCTCGTCCATCGTGAACGCCTTCTCATCCACCAAAATACGAATCAGCTCCGGTATCACCATGGTCGGATGGGTGTCGTTGATCTGGATGACTGCGTGCTCATACATCTTGCGCAGGTCGTACTGTTTCTCTTTCATTTCCTTTAAGATAAGCTGCGCCGCATTGCTCACCATGAAATATTGCTGGTAGATGCGCAGAAGATTTCCGGCTTCGTCGGAATCGTCGGGATAAAGGAAGAGCGTCAGGTTCTTCTCGATATCTTCCTTGTCAAAATCAATGCCTTTCTTTACCATGCTCTCGTCGATCGTCTCGATATCGAAAAGACGCAGCTTGTTCACGCCGTTGTCATAGCCAATGACATCAATGTCATAAAGTCGGGAAGTCACTTTCTTCTTGCCAAACGCCACCTCGAAGGTCGTGTCCGTCCTGGTCAGCCAGGACTGCTCCTCAATCCAGTCGTTCTTCTCCGCCGTCTGCAGTTTATCCTTAAACTCCTGCTTAAACAGACCAAAGTGATAGTTCAGACCGATACCCTCGCCGGGCAGACCAAGGGATGCAATGGAATCAAGGAAACATGCCGCCAGACGTCCCAGACCGCCGTTTCCGAGAGAAGGCTCCGGCTCCACTTCCTCGATCGCGGAAAGCTGTTTGCCGTTCTTTTCGAGAATTTTCTCCAAATTGTCATAAATACCCAAATTGATCAGGTTGTTGGATAAGAGCTTACCGATCAGGAACTCTGCGGAAATATAGTAGATCTTTTTCTCGCCCTCAATACGCTCCGACGCTTGCATCAGCTTCTTGGAAAGCTGCAGAATGCTGTAGTAAAGCTCCTCGTTGCTGCACGCGGAAATGGATTTGCCGTATCCGCTCTGTGTCTGGCTCTCCAGCTCCTGCTCCAGATTCATTACCAGTACATCTCTTTTCAGGTTACTTGCCTGTGCCATGTGTTGAAACCTCCCTTTCCCTTTTCTACATGTTTGTTGTTTTCTCTATGTTTATTATATTATCCAGTTCCATCCTGTCGTAAACCGGCGCTTCCACACTCTCTGCCCGCCTTTACTTATGATATGCCGTTGATGTGCCATAAAATGCTCACTGCGCCGCCGCCAGAATATCCTCATATTTCATCCGCACCAGCTCATAGTCCAGCACCATCTGCCTGCCTTCGCCGCCGTCTAAAAGCCGTTTTAACTCTTCGACCGCCTCCGAAGCGAGCCGCTCAAAATTCTGTTTGACCGTGTTCATCTGCTTGCCCGCATACCCCATCAGCGTAATGCCGTCGAAGCCGCATACCGGACGGAAAATATCCATGTCCATCAGCGCGCGCATCGCGCCGATTGCCATCAGATCCGAAGCGCACACCACGATATCTTTTTTCTTCGCATACCGAAGCGTCAGATTTCTTGCCTGCAGCTCCGAAAACTCACCGTTCCTGACAAGGAGAGAAATGTCTTCTTCCTCCGCCAGCCGCTGGATGCCTTTCAGACGCTCGCTGGTGACGTAACCATTCTTTTTGCCCGCCAAATAGAGAAGGCTCTTTCCCTTATTTTCCTTAAGCGTCTTTTTCGCTACCTCATACTGCGCCGCCGCCTGATCGATCCAGACCGAGGACGAAGAAGCGTTTACAAGGGGCGCATCCACCGTCACAATCTTGAAAAGCTGCGCGCCTATCAGCTTTTGCAGCACTTTGTCGTCCTTCGACATACCGAAAATGATAAGCCCGGTAATACTCTGGGAACGCAGGTAACGCACCACCTCGTCCAGACTTTTGTTTTTCAGCATGGAATCAAAAATCGTAATCACATCCAGATTCAACTCCACCGCCCGGCTTATGGTGCCTGCCATATACTGCATGTTGATCTCATCCACCGCCTGCGATACGTTACCGAGGTTTAAAAGCATCGCCACCCTGCCGGACTGCTTGGAAGAAAGCGCCGCCGCAACGGAATTGGGTACGAAATTTAACTCTGCCACCGCCTGATTTACTTTTTTCTTTGTCTCCTCGCTTACATTCGGGTAATCGTTCAACACCTTGGAAACGGTGGAAATCGCCACACCCGCCTGCTTTGCGACGTCTTTAATAGATACCATGATTTTCCATTCCCAACGATTTCTCTGTCATAATATTTTTCGGAAATCGTTTTCCAAAACCATCATATAACAAAAGAGTGGTTTTGTAAACCACTCTTTTGAAGAAAATCCATTTTTTTACAATTTATTATTTTCTCACCAGATGTCTCGGCAGTCCGTTCACAAACAGCGGCTGCAGCTCACCCATGATAAGGGGTCTCGCGTATTTCTCATACTCGTCTGTCAGACCCTTGCCGTCCGCGGTAATCCACTCGTCGGGCACGTTCCTCTCCACGTTCGCGATTGCGTGGATATCGTAAGCACTGGTACCGCACTGATAAGGAGCTTCACCGTTTCTGTCAAGCGTGATCATCATGCCTGTCTTACCTTCTTCCGCCGCCATCACCGCGTCATGACCAACCTGGAACGCCTCGTTGATATCCGTGAGGGAAGCCAGATGAGTCGCTGCTCTCTGTAAGGTAGAGAATTCAATCGCGCGGGTCTTAAGTCCTGTCTCTGCAGCAATCTTATCCGCCAGCATAACCGCCGTACCGGACATCTGCTTATGACCGAACGCATCTACGGCAACCTCTCTGCCAATCTCGCATACATATCTGCCGTCCGCAACCTTCACACCCTCGGAAACCGCAATCACTACAGAAGACTTTCTTGCCGCCAAATCCTTCACATCCGCGACAAACTTGTCGATATCAAACACTTTCTCAGGCAGATAAATCGCGTCACAGCCTTCACAGTCATCGCCCTTGGCAAGCGCTGCAGCAGCCGTAAGCCATCCTGCGTTACGTCCCATGATCTCCACAATGCAGACGGTAGGCTTCTTCGCACCGAAGGATGCGTTGTCGCGGATGATTTCCTTCAGGGAAGCCGCAATATATTTCGCAGCAGAACCGTAACCCGGGCAGTGATCCGTCACAGGCAGGTCGTTGTCAATAGTCTTGGGCACGCCCATGAACCTCTGAGGCTTATTATGAGCCGCCGCATAGTCGGACAACATCTTGACCGTATCCATGGAATCGTTGCCGCCGGCATAAAACAGGCACTCGATATCATGCTTCTCCATGATTTCAAACACCTTCTCATAAACATCCTCATGTCCTTCAATCTGGGGCATCTTGAAACGGCAGGAACCCAAAAATGCGGAGGGAGTTCTCTTTAAAAGCTCGATTCCCGTCTCATCATCCAGATACTCACCGAGGTCTATCATTCTGTCTTCCAGAAATCCCTCGATACCGTGAACCATACCATAAATTTTCTTCACGCCCAGCTTCTTCGCCGCCGCGTACACACCCGCTACGGAAGAGTTGATAACGGCTGTAGGACCGCCGGACTGACCAACAACAATGTTTCCTTTCATGTCTGCTCTCCTTTTTCTTAGTTTATTTTTTTCTTTCTGCGCGTCGCTTGTTTTTTCTTCACGCTTCATAGTATACCAAATATTTCCGTTTAAAACAAGTACAAGCTAGTGCTAAGTCCTCATTGTATTTGCGCAGCAAACGTGGTAAACTCTAATGTATGTTGCATTTGAAAGTAAATTTGATTCGCAGATTGCGGGAAAGGCATACCTTTATATGAGGAAATACATTCTGAGCTGCTGCTCCACTGCCGATCTTCCGGCGGAACAATTCACGAAACGCGGTATTTTCTACGCCAGTTTCCACTATGAACTGAACGGGAAAGAATATCTGGACGATCTTGGCAAGAGTATGTCCTTTGAGCAGTTTTATCAGGCGATGGCGGACGGCGCGGATACCAAAACCTCGCAGGTCAACGTGGCGGAATTTACGGAGTATTTCGAGCCCTTTTTGCGAGCCGGCAAGGATATCCTGCATCTATGTCTGTCCTCCGGTATCTCCGGCGTGATCAACTCCGCTATGGGCGCCAAAGAAATCCTGGCGGAAAAATACCCGGAGCAGACGATTTATATTGTAGATTCTCTGGCGGCATCCTCCGGCTTCGGACTTTTGATGGAAAAGCTGGCGGATCTGCGCGACGATGGGTTATCCGTGGAAGAGCTTTACCAATGGGTGCTCGACAACCGGCTGCGCCTGAATCACTGGTTCTTTTCCACCGACCTTACCTTCTATATTAAAGGCGGCCGTATTTCCAAAACTTCCGGCATGATTGGCAATATGCTCAATATCTGCCCTCTCTTAAACGTGGACCATATGGGGCGGCTGATTCCCCGTTATAAGATCCGCACCAAGAGAAAGGTTATGTATACGATTGTCGATAAAATGGAGGAATGCATCGAGGAAGGCACCGCCTACAGCGGAAAATGTTATATTTCCCAGTCCGCCTGCTATGCCGACGCCAGATTCGTCGCCGATTTAATTGAAGAACGCTTCCCAAATCTGGACGGCAAGGTTATGATTACCAGTATCGGCACCACCATCGGCGCCCACACCGGTCCCGGCACCGTCGCCGTATTCTTCTGGGGTAAAGAACGAAATGACTAGACAGCTCTATTCGCCGCAATAATACGCAAAATACCTCTCCCGCACCGCCTGAAACGAGCTTCTCGGCGGGAAAAGCTTTTTCCCTGTATCCATGCGGATTTCCAGCTTGCTGATGCACTCGATATGCACCATATTGATAAGGAAAGAAGCGCCGACACGCATAAATTCGGGGTAAGGATTCAACATTTCCCCAAGTCTTCCCATTGTGACGCGCAGCATACACTGACTGCCGTCCGAAAAATGCATATACTGAAATTTGCCCTGTGCTTCACAGTATACGATATCGTCCACTGCCACCCGCCTTACCGTACTGTCAATCCGCAGCAGGACATACCGCTTCCGCTCCTCCTGCATCTCCTTAAGAAATCTATTCAAAAGCGGAAACAGCTTTTCCTCCGCAAGCGGCTTCACCAGATACTGAGCCGCCTCCACCTCAAAGGCATCGAGGGCATGTTCTCTGGAAGTCGTCAAAAACACAATCCGACACGGATTACCCATATCCCGCAACTCTTTCGCCGCCTCTATCCCCAGCTTATCCGGCATATAAATATCCATCAGAATGAGATCCGGAAGATATTCCTCCTCCTCGACCATCTCTAACAGCTCGTCGGCGCTTTCAAAGCAGTCCACCCGGAAGTCCGTATCCGGATGGCTTTTCCGGTATTCTGTAAGCATTTGCTCCGTTTTATGCAGTTGTTCTATCTCGTCGTCGCAGAGCGCAATCTGATACATGGATTCTCTCCTGTCACCCTGCCGCCGAAACATCTCTGTCGGAGGGAATATTCATAACCAGACGGAAAATAAATACACCGTTATCGTTTTTAAAATCGTACTCCCCGTCAAACTTTTCTACCGTCTTGACAATACTCATCACGCCGATTCCGCCCGAATCCTCGGGTCTTGGCAGCCCTTTTTCAAGCGCCGCCTCCACCTTGCACGTATTGCTGCAGTAGATGACCAGCTTGTTCTTCTTTCTCCTGACCATCAGACGGATCACGCACTCCCGTTTCTCTTCCTCTTTCCTCGCTTCCATACAGCCGTACAAAGCGTTCTCCCACGCATTTGCCAGTATAGTGATCAAATCGATATTGGGAATCCCGGGATTGCTGCCAAGCTCCACATCCAGCATCACCTTGATCTGCTCCTGTCTTGCCTGCGAAGTGTATGCGGTAAGAATCCTGTTGACCGCGGCGTTATCGCAGACTCTTTCCATGGCGCCGTCCTCCCCGGATGCCGCCAGCAGCTCCATATTGCGCTCCAGCAGCCGGTGATTCATCTCCATAAGCTGATTTTCCTGCCGATACGTTTTTTCTATGCCAATGTGCAGATAAAGCCGGAATACCAGCACCTGCAGAATACCCGTCAGGAAAAAATTCATGGCAATCTGCATCAGGCGGTAAGGGGTCTGGTCTTGAATCCTCGGATTGAGGATAAAGGCGATACCGAAAAAAAGACTCAGCATCATAATCGCCACGCTGAACCGATCCAGCTCATTTTCCACATAGTCAGAAAATCCCCGGATCGTACTCTTTAGTTTCCTGTTAATAAACCACGCGATCAGAGAAAGCAGTACCATACGTCCCACAATGTCCGCCCACACGTTTTTGTTAAAAAAGAACACCGAAATCTCAATGCCGCCAATCATAAATACGGACAGCAGATAAAAGACAAGCGCCAGCTTATACATCGTAACATACACCGAATCGCGGCTGATCCAGACGGCAAATATGCCAAAGCACAAATACGTCACAAGTGTGCCCATCCGCGCAAACGCCTGCTGAGAAATGGCATACCACGTACAGGTCGCAGCAATCAGCACCACATAGAGACACAGGCACGCCGCCACCGTTTTTTTCTTTTCAAATCTGGACTCACTGATCAGAAAAAAGAGCAGAATCGTCCCCCCGATGCTGACTATCATCCGCATCATCGCTATCATCACCGAACCGCCTAACATGAGACTCTACCCCCCCCCCTGATTTTTTTGCGTGTTGCATTATTTAAGATAATCCGGCAGATAAACATGCCTTCTGCGACATCAAAGCTGACAGAACCGTCATATTTTTCAACCGACATCAGGACACTCTTGATTCCCACGCTGATCCGATCCTGATTTCGGGGAATCCCATTTTTAAACATAATCTCTGCGGTACAGGTGTTCTTGCACACAAAAACCAGCTTACCCGATTTTTGCTGCAAGGTAATCTCCAGCCTGCATTTTCCCGTTTCTCTCCCGCAGGCGTTGACCGCGTTCTCCAGAATATTGGCAAAAATAGTGACCAGATCGTAATCGGAAATCTCTGTCGTTTCCCCCAGACGAATATCGGCGTTCACCTCCACGCCCTCCTGCCTTGCCCTGTTCACATAAGCGACAAGCAGATTGTTGACCACATGGTTGCTGCAAAAATCGACGCTGTACTTTTCTCCCTCCCGCGCCTCATATTCCTGCAGATAGGTAAGAATCGCCTGATAATCTTTCTCTCTGGCATACTCCGCCACTATCATATTGTGATGTCTAAAATCATGTCTGGTCTGTCTGGCGCTCTGCTCCATCTGCTCGTAGGAATTGACCTGCGCCCGCAGATACTTTTCGTGCAGTTCCATCTGCTTCAGGCGGCTGCCGTAATCCTGCTGCACAATATAATAAAAAAGCTGTATGTGAATGACCAGCATCATACTGCTTGCCGAAAAAATCATAGCCATATGAAGCAGGTCATACCGCTTCACACTCTGATTATAAAAAATCACAATTGTCATCACAAAAAAAGCAAAAGATGAAACAGCAGCTGCCGTCTTATATCCGATGCGAATTTCCTTATACATGCGCATCAGCTTTTGCTTCAACAGCCTTTCATACAGAAATAAAGACCCTAAATTTAAGACGATGCGCAGACCCCAGACTGCCCAGTTCCCCGCTCCGGCAAAAGTATGCGTAGCCATCGAAATCGCCAGATAGATCAGCGTCCAGAAACTATAGTAAGTGGACACCGTAAAAAGGGATTTCGCCGGCTCTGAGCCGGACATGAAAAAGACATAAGCTCCCCCGAAAACAAGCATAGATGCCACATAGCCGCACAAGTAGAGCAGGATCACAGACTGCGCACGCATGCACACGGAGAGAGCCATCATGACAGCCTGGGTTAACACGACCGCAGCCGCGGAAATTGCTGCCGTCCTTTTGCGGCTGTGTTTAACCTCCAGCACAAGGTAGTAAAACCACACACCGTGCATCAGATTATTAATTATATTTGTAATAAGTGCATCTATGTTTATATTATTCATGTCTTATATCATACTACATCATGTCATGTGGTGCACTCCTGTGGTACAGATTGTACTTTTTTTGGTATAATTTGTCGAATTTGGTTTACATAACACATCTTCTAGCGCATCAGATACATAAAGTATCCCCCATAACCGACCAACATAAGCAGACCGCCCACACGCGCCAGCCGTTTTTTCCGGAAGACGCAGAGCCACAAAAGCACCGCCGATGCAATGCACACGATACCGTCCGTCAGAAATTCCGGTGCATACGCCACAGGCGTAATTAACGCCGAAGTGCCTACCACGAAAAGAATATTGAAAATATTGCTGCCTACGATATTGCCTACCGCGATATCCGCTTTGCCTTTGATTGCCGCCGTCACGCTTGTCACAAGCTCTGGCAGGGAAGTGCCGAAGGCAACGATGGTCAGACCAATCAACCGCTCACTCATGCCAAAAATCAGCGCCAGCGCCGTCGCCGCATCCACCGCCACATCAGAACCGAGCACGATCATGACGCCGCCAAGCACGATCAATGCCAACATTTTCCAGACAGGCATCGGTTTTTCTTCCGGCATTTCCTCCGGCAGACCGCCGCCCTTCTTCGCAATGACAAGCAGATACCCCAGATAAAAAAGCATCAATGCCCAGAGAATCAAACCGTCGGAAAAATGCAGCAGGTTGTCACCCGCAGCCCCCATTGCCACAAGAATGACCGATACTACAATCACAAAAGGAATCTCATATCTGACCGTAGTTTTCTGTACAGCCACAGGAGTAATCAGCGCGGTAAGCCCAAGAATCAGCAGGATATTCATAATATTGCTGCCCACAATATTGCCGATGGTAATCTCCGCACTCCCCTTTAATGCCGCCGACACGCTGACTGCCGCCTCGGGCAGCGAAGTCCCCATCGCTACGATGGTAAGCCCGATTACGAGCTGGGGAATCCCGAACCTCTCCGCCAGCCGGCTCGCCCCCTCCACAAACCAGTCCGCCCCTTTCACCAAAAGTACGAAGCCTAACGCCAACAAGCCAATCTGAATGACAACATCCATATCCTCTTCCTCCTTCTCGTAAGCCCCACTCAATCGAGTAGGGAGATTTTTCTCACTACTCGCTGCGCTGTCCGCATGCTGCCTTTGCAGCAAACTTCCCTGTGCGGACATGCGCATAAAATGAAACGAGGCTTTCAACATTTTTCATGCTAAAAGTCTCGTTCTTTCTCTCATTTCACAAATATCCGATATGAAACAGAAAGCGTGTAAACATGACACATGTGTCAGGGTATGTTGCTTACACAGGATAACTACTCCCTCTTAACTTGTGAGATAATGTAACATAAAGTATGCCCGCTTGTCAAGACTGCCATTCGTTTCCACGGCTTTTGCCGCCATTCTTTACCGAATCTTAGCAAGCGCCTCCTTCGACAAAATCCTCTTGATATTAATTAAGAACAACACGCTCGCCGTCGTCGCGGAAATAATATCCGAAACCGGCTCCGCATAATACACGCCCATCACGCCGAAAAAATGCGGCAGGATAATCGCCAGCGGTATCAGCAGAATAATTTTTCGCAGCACGGCGATAAAAAGCGACACCTTCGCCTGCCCCAGCGCCAGAAACGTGGGCTGAATCCCGTTCTGCAGACCAAACACAAGCATTCCCGCCATAAAAATCGGCATCACCTTTCCGACCAGCTCCACGAGCGCCTTCTCATTCGTGAAAAATCCGGCATAAAATTCCGGAAACAGCATGGTCGTCGCCGTGGACACAAGCATAAACCCGAAGCACAGACCGATCATCCAGCGGTACAATTGTTTTACCCGCTCAAAATTTCCCGCGCCGTAGTTGTAGCTGACAATGGGCGTCATGCCCTGCGTAAAGCCGCCAATGGGCGCGGAAAAAAGCTGCATTACGCTCTGCATGATCGTAAGCGAGCCCACATGAAGATCCCCGCCGTAAGTCTGCAGTCCGTGATTTAACACAATGCTGATAAAGCTCTCCGTGGCGCGCATGATAAAGGGCGAAATCCCCAGCGAAAAAATACTGACCAGAATCCCGCGCTCCAGTCGGAGAAACTTTCTCCTTATTTGCAGAGAAGATTTCTTACTTAATAAAAAACCCGTGACCCATGCCGCGCTTAATGCCTGTGAAATCACCGTCGCCACCGCCGCGCCTTTTACTCCCATGTGCAGACCGAAGATAAAGATGGGGTCGAGAATGATATTCGCTACCGCGCCGATCAGCACCGACAGCATCGCCGTGGCCGGTCTGCTCTGGCAGATAATAAAGGCGTTCAAGCCAAGCGCCAGTTCCACAAACAGCGTGCCCACAAGATAAATTGTCAGATAGTCCACCGCATAGTCTATGGTGGCGTCGCTGGCGCCAAACTGGTAAAGCAGCGGTCTCTGAAACGCATAGAAAATCGCCATCAGCACAACCGTGCAGATTACAAGAAAGCTCACGCTGTTACCGAGAATCTTTTCCGCGTGATCCCTGTCCTGCTTCCCCAGCCAGATGGCAGCAAGCGGCGCCGCCCCACTGTTGACGAATCCGGAAAAGGCGGAGATAAATACCGTGATACAGAAGGTAACACCCACCCCCGTCAGGGCGTTGGCTCCCACCCCTTCCATGTGTCCGATGTAGATTCTGTCGATAATGCTGTATAAAATATTGATAATCTGCGCGAGGATGGACGGCAGCGTCATACTCGCCATCAGTTTGCCGATGGACTCCGTCGCCATGCGCTCCTCGCGGGTCATTGTCCTAGCCGTGCTCATACGAACCATTCCTTTTTCTGCTAAATTTGGGTCTATTTAACCTTACACGTTTCATTGCAAAAAAGCAACCGTATTTCTATTTCGCCGCCGATATGCTATTATAAAAAATATTAAGAAAAAAAGCGGTGAAAGGCAGCCGCTTATCGCAATCCATACTTAAGCTTGATTGGAGAAAACATATGAAACACATAAGAAAAATCATCTCCGCGCTGATTCTGTTTACGGAAATGAGCGCCCTCTACATCATAATCCCCTATATCACCGACGCCGGTATGCGAAACGCTTTCTTCACCCCTGCCCGCGCGCTGGCTATGATTCCGGTATGTATAGTCGGTTTTTTCCTCTTTCTTTTTATCAATATATTTCCCCGGTTTATCATCCGCCAAACATCCGGCAGCCGAAACCGGATTCTGGAAGACGGCGCCGCGCTGCTGCAGCTCTTCCTCTCTACAACTGTGGCAGAAGTCCTGTTTATCATCCTGTATTCGCTTTCCATACGACCGGGCGGTTACGGCGGACTCGGGTATGGCATCGGTCGGCTGGTCAGTCTGCTGATTCTCGTGTTGATGGAGTCCGTTCTTTTCTGGAACGGCATCATCCGCGTGTATACGACGTCCGTCCAGCTTGGCATCAAATGGCGCATCATCGGCATCGCCTGCGGCTTTATTCCCTTC
This sequence comes from uncultured Lachnospiraceae bacterium, assembly GCA_910587715.1. Lineage (GTDB taxonomy): Bacteria > Bacillota > Clostridia > Lachnospirales > Lachnospiraceae > UBA3282. The sequence continues at coordinate 55,592 of CAJUMV010000023.1, forward strand.
GTCCACATCTGGGCGCTGTGCCGGATTATCGCCATCACATCCAATGAAGCGGCGTTTGAAGAGGAAAAATACCTTCTGGACCAAGTGCGCGCCGAGAGCCGGCTCTGTGAGACGAAATATCCGCTGTTACTTGTGCACGGCGTATTCTTCCGCGATTTCCGTTTCTTTAATTACTGGGGCAGGATTCCCCATGCCTTAAAAAGAAACGGCGCGAGCGTCTACTACGGCAGCCAGCAGTCCGCCGCCTCTGTGGCAGACTGCGGACAGGAGCTTGCGCAGCGAATACGGGAAATCGTGCAGCAGACCGGCTGTGAAAAAGTAAACATCATCGCCCACTCCAAAGGCGGCCTCGACAGCCGCTTTGCCATAAGCGCCTGCGGCGCCGCGCCATACGTTGCTTCACTCACCACCATCAACACGCCTCACAGGGGCTGTATTTTCGCCGATTATCTTCTGGATAACATACCTGTGAAAGTACAGAAAAGCGTGGCGCGCAAATATAACGCCGCCCTGAAAAAATGCGGCGACCATAATCCCGACTTTCTGGCCGCCGTACAGGACCTCACGGCTTCCGCCTGTGAACGCCGAAATAAAGAACTGCCCAATCAGCCCGGCATCTTTTATCAGAGCGTGGGCAGTCTGATGAACTGTGCTTCCAGCGGCAGGTTTCCTTTAAATATGGCATATCCGTTAGTCAGGCATTTCGACGGCGCAAACGACGGTCTTGTGTCCATGGAAAGTGCCTGCTGGGGAGAAAACTTCATCCGCCTTTCCACCGACAAAGGGCGGGGTATTTCTCACGGGGATATGATTGACCTGAACCGAGAGAACATTTCCGGTTTTGATGTGAGGGAATTTTATGTAAACCTCGTCAAGGATTTAAAAAACAGAGGGCTCTGATGCGGACCCTCTGTTTTTTCGCTTCCTTAGCTATATGATAAGTCAGGACAAAAATGATTGTAAATTCTGGTTCAAATCCTCTGCAAGCCCTGTCAGATCCGAGCTTAGCTCCGTGATACCCTTAATCTCCTCCTGCATCTGCCCCGCGGCATCAGCCGTCACCTGCGCGGTGCCAACGTTCGCCATGGAAGACTGCGCCAGCTCTTCTATGACGTTTGACATGTTATCCTTTGTTCTGGTTACCTTACCCTCCTGCGATTTCAACACCTCGCCTATCAGATTCATCGCCGCCAGATTCTCTTCCGTTTTCTCCACCAAATCCTTGATATTTTCTCCGATCTGCGCCGCCGAATGATTGGATTCCTCCGCCAGCTTTTGAATCTGCTGCGCCACCACCGCAAAGCCTCTGCCCGCATCCCCGGCTCTCGCCGCCTCGATGCTGGCATTCAGCGCCAGAAGATTCGTCTCCTCCGCTATGTTGGTGATATACTCTGTCAAACTCTTAATCTGCTTAACGGACTCGTTCGTGGTGTCTGTCTGGTTCCTGATATCGAGTACCGTATCCTGCGCTTTTTTGCTGCTCTCTTCCAGCTCCCGCAATATGTCCGCGCTCTCCCTCGACATACTTTCCATGTCTCGCGATATCTGGTTGATGCCCTCAATCTGCACCAACATTTCCTCAATCGCCTGCTTCGTTGCCTCCACATCCTGCGCTGCCTGTGTAGCCCCGCTCTGCTGTCTGTTGGCTGTAGATGCAATCTGCTCCACACTCTCGTTCATGCTCACTGCCGCTTGTGTGGTGCTTTCCGATGTTTTGTTCAGTTTCTCGACGGCATCCGTCAGCTTCACGGTCCCATGACGGATATCATCCAGAATATCATAAATCTTTAACCGCAGCTTTTCCGTACAGGAAGCCAGATCACCAAACTCGTCCCGTCGTTTGTTTTCCGCCAGACGCTCATCCTCAAACTGTCCGTTGGATACTTTCGAAAGCACTTCCCTCACGTTGTGGAGCACTCTGGTCAGACCGCCGATATACCAATAAATAAAGCCGCCCACCGCCAGAAGCACCATCAGCGCAATTACCACACTAATCAGAATATACTGCTTAATAATCCCGTCAAATTCCGTTGTCGGAAGCGACGCCATCATGGCACCCGTCACGGTACCGTCACCCGGCTGCACAATGGGAATCAGATAGGCATGACACATTTTCCCGTCGATTTCTATATTGCGGTACCAGAGCTGTGCTCCCTGGTTCAGCGTATAATTGCTAATATTCGCCCCGGCTTTCATACCGTACCATCTGTCCCCGCTCTCGCTCATAACCGAGGTCATGACAGCCGTGTCACCAAAGAAAAACGTGATATCCACGCCTGTCTGCTCTTTCAGTTCATCCACAATGCCCGTCTCCTGCGAGATATTAAAATTCATGCCTCTCCAGACATTGCCGTCAGATTTCATGGCATAATCCCCGTAGCCCTGACTGTTATACAGACTCATTGCCGCCAGCGCATTTGATTTCAAGCTGTTCCTTGTCTCTTTGTACATCCCGTTCTCAAACTGGAGCAATCCGATACATAAAAGCAGGATGCCGTACACCAGCATCGGCACACAGTACAAGGTAAACATTTTCTGTTTAAATTTCATATCGCATCTCCTACATCGAATCGTAAGCGTTTCGGCTTCCCTGTTACATGGAATCCGCAGTGATAACCGTCACTCCCGTATCCGTCTTTGTGTTCGTGTCCGTATAAGTTCCTTCCAGCGCCTGCACGGCAATGACCATCCCGTCATGTCCCATACGCTCCGGATTCTGCTGCATAGTAGCATAGGCAGTGCCGTCTGCAATCAACGCCAGCATAGCGTCCGACGTGTCAAAACCCACGACCAGATCGTCCTGCCCGGATTCTCTGACCGCCTCGCCCGCTGCCACGGAAGTACCTTCATTGGTTCCGAAAAACGCCACGTAACCCTGTCCCTGTCCTGCTGTCACCGCATTCTTGACATTGTTCGCGTCATCCATCATATATACGGTGTCCGCCAGTTCAAAATCCGTCCCCTCGAAAGCGGCACGGAATCCTGTCTCTCTCGCCACACAGGAAGCCGTGTCCTGCGTCACGCCGAAAACGCCGATTGTGCCCGAAGTGATTCCCCTGTCCGCCAGCGCTGTCTTCATGCTCTCCGCAGCCGTCTTTCCCGCCGCCTCGTTGTCAGTCGCCAGCGCCGTCACACAGTCAAAGCTCGCCGCGCTGTCCACATAAATAATCTTACAGCCCGCATCAGCCGCCTTCTGTAAGCTGGCGTTCACTCCCTCCGCGCTGTTCGCCGCAATCAGAATGGCTTCCGCCCCTTCCGACACCGCCTGATCCACACAGGCGCTCTGCAGCGCGTCGTCGTGCGTGTCCGGTCCGATCCATTTGTATGTAATATTTCCCAATTCTTCCGCTGCCTGCTTGCAGCCTTTATCAATCGACTGCCAATAGCTGTCCGCCAGATCCATGGTAATCAGATACACGGTATGCGCTCCGCCGGAACCCGCCGCCGGCTGCGTTTCCTGTGCCTCCGCATCCGCCGGAACCTCCGCTGCCGCCACAGGTTCTGCCGCTGCCCCGCCGTTTACAGCCGCCGAAGGCTGCATCGGCGTATCCGGCATAATAATTTCCGGTTCACCTGCCTGTCCACAGCCCGACAGCAAAAGTCCCGTGATGACCGTCAAGCCAATCACCTTTTGTAATTTATACATGTCTGCTCCTCCCTTTTCCTGTAGTATTTCCCTCAAACATTATATGTTTTTGTTAAAAATAGTCAATTTTTTATTATTCATATTTAAGTTTTTATACATTTTGAACAATATAGAGTGATTTTCTGCAAAATTGGGAGATTAAAAAAGGCTAAAAAAAGAGCGCTCTTCTTATGCGCTCCCATCTCTGTATACGGAAAACAGGACATTGCTCCGGATCAAGTCCTGTTTCCACACACTCTTAAAATTTACTGCGGATAACAGGACTTGAACCTGCACGGTCTCCCACTGGAACCTAAATAAAGAGAATGCAGTTTTTCCCCTATTTTACAGTGTTTCACAGTGATATTTCATCCACATTTCAGCCTAATCTTAATCTGCTGATGTTATCTCGTATTATACTCTGCTTTTCCCGTTGCTGTCAAAATTGCTGTCAAACTGCTGTCCACTCACTTAAATTTTTTCCCTGTAACCATCCATAAATCCACTTTCTATATTTTTCATATAGGAAAAATATGGTTACAACTCTTTATTGACCGTCACTATCTTGGTTCAAAACGCCAATAATAACTGTAAGAATACCAATCACCACAGCTTTTACAATTTGTTCCATAGTCTTAGCTTTTCCTCCATTCTGTTATTCTCTTACGCCGCTTTTACAAGCTGATATGCCTTGTCAATCATCGGGTTTCCATCCATTGTGCGGGCAAAAAGATTCTCGTTATAATTTGCTGTCCTGCGGAGCGGCTGGGCATGGGTCGCAAAATCAGACACCGCGTTAATGAAGCGATAGGCATTATTTCCCACTCCCCGCAGATCGGGTGCGTCATAGTAGCGGCGCACGATATCCTCCCGCAGTTTCAAAGTATTCTTTTCCCGCGCCTCTGTAGCATCCTTTTCCAGAGGAAGTAACTTCTCAACATATTCCTCTACTTGGCTATCAGTAACCTTCATCTGGCGCAAGAGTTCAAATTCTTCCCCAAGCCTCTCCATGTAAGCCTCCGCCATAAACAGAGTATTCTTTGCCGCCTGCATCTTGTCTTTGACATTTCCCTTATGGATCATAGACCAAGAACGGCTTGCTGTAGCCAAAGCAAGATTCAGTGTGTTGTTACAAACAACTCTGATTGGCGTTAATGCTACCCTCACAGCTCCGCTTCCGTCATGGGAATTGCTGAAAACCAGATAGGGCGATATCTGCTCTTCCGCGATGATATACTCCCTCGGCAACCTCGCCAGAAGCCACACCCTCTTTCCCTCCTGCAAGGAACCCGCCGTCTCATAGCGCACGCCATAACCAAGCAAAGTGTCCGTGAAAGCAAATGCTTCCCTGTTCTGGATGATCTTGTAGCGATCACTCACCACCCCAAGCACCTTTCTGTCCCTGTCACGAATATTTACCCTGTAACCAGCAATCGCGTCCCCTGTTTCTGTAAAGATGGACTCCTGCATCACATTCCAATCCAATCCTGCCAGACGCAACGCATCTACGGATGTGGGCGCATCCTCCACCTTTGTCCCCAAACCATGCCAAGGCTTTTCCCTCGTGTAAAACATAGTTTCTACATTTGCCGACATACCTTTTTCCTCCATTCTTTTAATTTGACAAAAAGTCAGACCGACGGATCGGCTCCATCGGTCTGCTTATGATAATAATATATACTTTGATGTTGAAAATCTTTGATATACCTTAATTCTTCTGCGTCCGATGCTATGAGGCTTTGATAAGGTTCATCGCCTGTAACAAAGTTACACAGTCTCTACAGCCTTGCTGATACGTCACTCTGCCATATAAAGCACCGCTTTCCGTGTGAAGGGAAACCAGCCGATCTACAATTAACCGTTGCTCTTTATCCAGATTGAGTTCTTCAAACAACTTAATCTGTTTATCAATCTGACCTTGTATGTCTTGATACTGCTTATTCTCCAGCAAAATCTGATTTATCCGCTCATTGACGGAATAATCTGTAATAACCTCAAAAACATTTCGTTCTTCTGCCATAATTTACACGCTCCTTTTCATTCTCTTTTATCGCAAAACGGGATGATACATTCTACCATCCCCGCAATAAATACCAATACATGCTGTTTTATACACAAGAAAAGAGGGATATTCCTTCCTGTCACAAGAATATCCCTCTTAATAAATACTTTTGATACGGCAGATTACTATATATATTCTGCCACTTCCTCATTAGTAAGACCATACTTTTTCTGAATAATCTCACTAATTTCGATGTCCCCATGCCCTAAATCACGAAGAACATCCACGGTTCCCTGTATTCCTTCTTTTTTTCCTTCTTTTTTTCCTTGCTTTTTTCCTTCTTCTACACGTGTTTCTATAAGCGGCTCCATACGGGCTTCTATAAGTGGCTCTATACGGGCTTCTATAAGTGGTTCTACGATCGGCATAAAAATCTCCAACAGTGCCTCACTCACGTTATCATCTCCCTTCAATTCCTCTAACACTTCTCTGTTTACCTGTGCACTCACTTCCAAAACAGAATCAGCTAATTCCCTGTCCCCCTGCTCAGTAAGTCGGCTGATTCTTTTTAGCAGTTCTTCCATATCCCGTTTCTCGATCCTGTCCGACAAGGCTTTCAGCCATATATGTGTATCTCTCTCCAGCTCCTTAGTGACAATGATCTGTGTCGGGAACAAAACCATACCCTCAATATAGTATACGCCGCGATAAGGGGTCGTTATTGTATATTGGTGCTTTTCAAAATATCTGAAAAGTTCCACCGGCTTTGCGTCTCGGACAAGGGACACTGTGATATCATCTGCTTTTATCGAATCTACGGTCTCCCCATAGGATTTATACAAACTTGCATATGCACCCACCTTATAAAAAGTGTCAATATCCAGATGATCCTGCGGGGATTTGTATTCTAAAATATTATGCCCTCTAAATATCGCCCCTATTTCATTATCAGTAGCAACGCATTTATCCTTTTTGATTACCAGAAGGTCAACCTCCAGCGGCTTGGTATTCAGATTATATTCCTTGACAAATATTAGATCATCCCGATTCTTTGCCAGTTCCAAATTCATCGCCGCTACAAACCCCGGGTGCCACTGTACCTTTGTATCTTTCATCCATAATCTCCTTCGTTCATTTTGATTATAGCATATCCAGCCATCATAAGGAAGTCATCATGCACGCTTTTCTCTTGTTCTTTTTTTGCATCACATGTGGCTTATAGGCTATCGAGTTCAACCACATTAATCATGTATCACCCCAAACAACTAAAAGAGTGTACAGCTTTTCATTGCCATACACCCTTCTTCCATTTCTTTATTACGCTTTTATATGTATTATCTCCACTCACCAACTTTACCGAGTGAACGCGCCCAACCCCTTCGAAGCGCACTCTCAATTTCTACGTCAGACACAGCTCCCGTGTCAAATTCATGTATAAAATCATTTCTCATATCATCATTGTACTTATAGTTTGGCGGTATTACAAGCTCCACTTCTACAATATCCCCATTTGAAAGATTAACTCTTGCCATTACTTTTTCCTCCTCGTATTATATAGACATAGCCATTCTTTACCTTTTCTACAGGTCTGG
>CAJUMV010000024.1 GCA_910587715.1 uncultured Lachnospiraceae bacterium
AGGATTTCTTCCTTGTTTGGAATCAAGATTGCGAACTTGTTTCGCAATTACCTATGATTGTTATTCGCAATTCAATTATACCATCAAGTGCAGGTTTGTGCCTTTTTTATGGGCTACAGTATTGATTTTTCAAGGTTCAGCACACCAACTGGTGTGGGAAGTTTGAGTTAGTAAATCAATTTGTCATACCCTCCCGTATTCCCGCAAACATTTTTCAGATTATTGCACGTCTTTTATTTTCATGTAAATCCCCACAAAGCAGCTATATGGTTTAATGAGCTTTTCAAAATACTTCCTGTCCCCAAGCGCGTACTCGTTATCCGTCGCAAGCCAGTCGTTCCATGCATCACTGAAACAATCCATTTCCCACGTTTTCACCAGTAAGATTCTGTCATCGCCGCCGATGATTTCTTTCCAACGCATCGGGCTTTTGAACATATAAGCGTCCTCTCCCAGCCAATCGGAAAGAAGCTCTTCGGCACGGTCCGTATATGCATCTTTCAAACCGGGTATTCCAATCAAAACCTCTCCACCGTCTTTCATAAACGGTAATATCTTTTCCTGAAAGAACCCCTTGTTTCCCGCGAAATAGTGATAAGAATCGATGCTAAACAGCACACGGAACTGCTTTTCTTCAAAGTGAAGGTTATTCGCATCCTCACAGACAGGCGTGATCTGCTCTCCAACGCCCCACTCCTCAAACCGTTTGCCGTTTTCTTCCGCGCTCACCCACAAATCATTGGCAAAAACTTTCGCTCCTGCCTCCTTGGCAATGATAAGACTTGTCAGCCCCGTCCCGCATCCCAAATCAAGTATCGCGTCGTCAGCGGCAAGCCGCAAAGGATATTTGTCAAACAGCTCCGCTAATATCCTTGCGCTGTTTGGTCCCATCATCGTTTCCGCCGAAATATACGCCTTATAATTTTCCATATTCATATGTTCTGTTTCCTCAAAATCATAAAAGAATTTCATATCTTTTTAGCCACAATTTTCTTTATCTTGTTCATATTGATAATGCTTATATGTTTTCCAATATCATCTATTCGGTAAAATAATACCCAAGATTCTTGAATGAATTTGTAGCCATCATATTTAAATATTTTTCCATTTTTCAATATACAAATCACATCTTTTCGCTTTCCTATTATATAATTTTTTATTATATAATCAATGGAATTAATTCTATCACCATCTATAACCTCTACTGTTTTATCCTCTAAGGAATATTCTATCTTATTACATCGATATTGATAAATTGGCTTGGTTGTCTTTATACTATGGTTACCTACATTTATTTGAAATTCTACATTAGGAGCCGCATTTTCTTTGACTATCAAAATCAAGGTCTCAAGCAAGCACAAAATCGTCCACCAATAAAATAGTAATTCGTTAATAAAATTCTCTCCATAACCATTTACTGTTGATACATAAAAATATATAATATAAAATACTCCCCCTAAATCTCTAATTAACTTTAGCATTTGAACAAAATCTTTATCCCTATATGAATACATTTTAATTTTCACAATCAAAACACCAAAATTATATAAACTAATACAAGCCAACATAGTGTTTAAAAAAATAGCATTGCAAAAATTTCTATTCAAAAGGTAAACCATTATAAATATTCCCACACTATTTCCTACTAATAAAAATAAAATTCTATACAAAATAGCCGGAATATTTTCATTATTAATTATTTTGTAAAGCAAAGCCGACGAAACAATTATTAAAAAACACACAAAAATGTAAATATATGCTTTTTTATTAACCTCGCACTCATTTCCGTCTAGCCAAGGTGACACAGAATATATAATTATACATATTGCAAATAAAATTTCAAAAATCTTCGTCACTTCTATTAAAAAAAATATCGCCGGTCTTATTATATCAATATCAAATTTTACATCTCGACGAGATTTTAAAATTATATATTCAAGAACCCTTCTATCCTTCCACTTTCGAAAACGCATCAACACGCCCAACAGCGAACTTCCTATACATGTTAGGATTGCAGAAATAACAGAAATTATTGTAGTCACCACCGCAAAATAGGGTATCGCACTACATATAAAATCTTTTATTTCCTTTATTATTGTAGAAACTATATAATCCATTACAGTTTATCCCTTTACATATAATCTTTTGTCTTGAATCTTGGTAAACATTTAAATACAGTTTATTCTCCAAAGGAAATAAAATATATATTATTCCATATTCATATCCGTCAGAAATCCTGATATATGCTCTTACACGTTCATCTATCTGCAGTTCTATAATTCTGAACATACTATCGTTATAATCATTTTCCCTTACAATCGTATCACCACTCATTTCTAAATATAATACCAATGTCTTCATGTCCAGAATCAATAAAACCTTATCGTAAATTACATATCTCCCATTTGGGAAAATAATTACTTATGGGTTCTATTTCGAAACTTTTTCTTCAAGATATCCACGAAAAGGCATCCACGACTTCTCTCTTGCAATCTCAGCCAATCTTTTTCTTGTAGTCCTTTCCATAACCGTCTCCGCAACCACTGTTCTGTCTTATTCCTTTACTTTATCTTTACAAATGTCTCCATGCACCACACCATCACCGCCTGCTGAACCACCAGCAGATTCTTCTTAAACGCATACCCCACAAAATAATCCGACTCTATCGCATCGGCGGAGACTTCCTCCCCGCGGTAAAAAGGCGGACAGGGATTTAAGACGGCATTTTTGTTTGCCAGAGACATGACTTTTTTCGTCACCTGACAATCCCTAAAATCATCCAATTCTTCCGCCGACAGGGAATCCGTGCATATAATATCTTTTTCCCTGACCGCCGTTTCTATCTGATGATACACGTTCACGCCGTCCATTTCATAACCGGCGCTGCAGCATTGCGACAGCTCGAATCCCAGCACCTCGGAAGCCTCTTTCCAAGCCAGACCGATATTGCCATTCTTCCCGCAGAACAAATATTTATCATGGAGAAAATCGTCCCGCATCTTTGACAGCGAATATAAATCAGTCAAAATCTCACAGGGGTGGTTTTTGTCCGTCATGGCATTAACAACCGGAACGTCTGCATACTTGGCAGCTTCTTCCAATAACTGTATATCCTTATGGCGGATAATAACAAGGTCAGCCCAGTTATTTAAATAGCCAAAGACATCCCGCGTCTCTTCCCTTTTGTCCAAAGCGTCACTTGGAAACAGGATCGGCTGCCCGCCAAACAGCCAGATACCTTTTTCAAAAGTGACCCGCGTCCTGATACTGGCTGCCGGGAAAAACAGGACGACACTTTTCCCACGGAGAAAACCATCATATTTTCCCGCGCTGATTTCGTCTGCGATATGAAATATTTCATAGATATCACTTGCCTGTAAATCGGTTAATCTGAGCAGATTCTTCATGCAAACCTCCATGTCACAGCTTTGCTGTGACTCAAATCCACGCTATGTTCCGAAGGCTCATAACAACTTATCCAGCTCTTCATTCAGTCTTGCTTTTAGCCGCTCCAGCTCCTCGCCCGTAGGACTGTATTTTTCATCATGTAATTCTTTGCCAAGCTGCCAGACCGGACCGGGAACAGGCGTATCGCCATCCCTTCTCGGATAGATGTGCCAGTGCATATGCAGACCGCGCCCCACGCCAAGCAGCGCGTAATTCAGCTTATCCGGCTGGAAAGCGTGATAAACCGCCTCCGCCACGACCGCCATTTCATGCAGAAACTCGTCCCTGTAGTGCGGTTCCAGTTCGTGCAGCTCATACGCGTGCTGTTTACACAAAAACAACGTGTATCCTTCTATCCTCTGGCAGTCGCCTATGACGACATATCCCGTTTTCAGTTCACGGACAAAGTATGGGTTTTTATTTTCCTTTATCCATGCGATTCTCTCGCAGATTAAGCAGTTATCCATGTTTCACTCCGCCTTAACACTTATTTTCAATCCAATACCGCTGTACCACGTGCCCGTCCTCCTCCACTTCATTCTCCAGCACGCCGCCGTTTTTAACGATTGCTTTCGCCGAACCGACATTATCTTTGTCACAGCACACCAGCACTCTGTCGATGCCTAGTTTTTTACATTCTTTCAATGCCAGGGCAAGCATTGCCGTCGCGTACCCTCTTCTTCTCTCGCCGGGTCTGATTCCGTCGCCTATATGACCGCCAGTTCTTAATAGTCCCTTATTTAAATAATGGCGGATATTCACGGCTCCCACAAAAATACTCCTGTCCTGATCCAGACAAAACAATGTCGTATCAGGAACCCAGCCGTTTTCAGTCTCCTCCTTCACCTCAAGCTTTTCTATATAATTTTCAAAATCATGGAAATCGTTTGTCCAGATCGCCCGCGGAGACATATCTGTCTGATTTTCTATGATATCGTTCTTCCACTCTGTCAGCATTTCAAATAGCTGCTCTCTGTATTCGTCGGTTAACCGCACAAGCTGAATATTCATGTTCTTCTCCTCTATCATGTCCCTTTATGATACCCCTACACAAATCCTTTCCCCATCATCCGGAACCCACAGCCTGCCTGAATAAACCTCCTCACCCTCCTCTTTATACAACCTCTTCCTGTCCTGTATATGGCTGTCCTCCGTGTGCATGAGAACCAGATTTTTTACGTGCAAACTCTCCGCAGTCTGACAGACGTCTCGAACCGTGCTGTGATGCTTTTCGTAAGGTCCAAACTTCTCTTTCTCAGAATACAGACAGAACGCCTCATGGAGCAGCCAGGAGGCGTCCCTCACTTCGGCGTAAAATTTCGGATTGAGCGGCTCGTCCCCGCAGAAAAACAAACTTTCCTCCGCCACCTTAAATCCATACTGTATTAATTTGGTTGACATAATATCGAAAAAGGTAATCTTTCTGCCGAGTATCCTGTGGGAATCCCCATCCCGCAGCCTTATAAGCCGCATCCCGCCGCCAAACAAATCCGTCACCTTCTTCATCAGAACGATTCCGCAGATGGTCTGCAGGTTTTCCATGACCTCGTCGCAGGCATAGATTCTCAGCTCACCGTCGTATTCCCCGCTGCGCATCAACTGTCCGATTCTTCTCACAATCCACACCGCCCCGAGGATATGATCGGAATGGGCATGGGTGATAAATAAATCATGAATCTGCGTCAGGGCGATGTCCCGCTCTTCCAGAATGCGTAAAATCTGATTACCGCCTCCCCCGTCTACAAGAAAACATCTTTCACCTTCCCGCAAAATAAAACATGTGTTATAGCATTTTGTCACTGTGGCATGTCCCGTGCCCAGCATGATTATTGACAAGCCGTTATCATTCATAGCGTTTCTGACTCCTCCCAGATTTTCTCCAACCGGCTGACATATTTTTTCATCTACCCGCCTAAACCTTTCGGGCAACAATTTTATTCGACGCATGAAGGTGTTTTGGCTCCCCGGGATGCTCAGCCTCAAAGGTACATGAAACTTTTTTCCATAAAATAATCCCCCCTGTCCGATTTCGCAACGATTGCATTTATTTTACTTCATAACAGGGCAAAGCACAAGAAAGGGAAAACATGTCTGGCACATCTTTTATTATAAATGCAAAATGTTCCCCCACTGACATTCATTATAGATTATACTATTCCACAGGAACGTCAATAACTGCCGCACGAAGAAATGGCTGTGGTTTCCCGTCCCTTTGATACATAAAAAGTATAAAATACTTTACAGATTAAAATAATTTATGGTATAAGGAGAATGTCATGGAAAACAAAATAATCGTAACAGAATCAAAAAGGTTGATTTTAAGAAGATACAGAGAAGAAGATATACAGGATCTATTTGAATATTTGTCTGATACAGAAGTCGTGAAATACGAACCCTATAAACCGCTGACTTTTGATGAAGCAAAAGAAAATCTGGAATGGCGCATAAGTACAGACGAAATGATTGCCGTTGAATTGAAAAGCTCACACAAAATGATCGGCAATGTATATATGGGAAAACACGACTTTGAAACGCTGGAAATCGGTTATGCATTTAATCGGAACTACTGGGAAAACGGTTATGCCGCCGAGAGCTGCAAGGCTTTAATCCAAAAGGCATTTGCAGACGGCGTTCACAGAATCTATGCCGAATGTGACCCCGACAATAAGAACTCCTGGAAATTGCTTGAGTCGTTAGGCTTTCAGCGTGAAGCCCATTTTAGGAAAAATGTATATTTCTGGAAAGACGCAGCCGGAAATGCGATTTGGAAAGATACCTATGTGTATGCTAAATTAAATCAAAAAGCGGAGGAAAAGTGTTACTTATGGAAATAAAGATGATAGATTTACCAATGATTACTGTTATTGGAAAAGAAGGCTTATGTACTGCAGAAAAAAATATTGCTCAACAGTTATGGCAGGAAGCCAATTCTCATTTTCATGAGGTGGCTGCTCTTGGCATGAAAAATCCAGACGGGACATATGTTGGATTTTGGGGCGTAATGAGCGATGAGAGCAGGTCTTTTCGTCCATGGACGCATCAGTTTACAAGCGGATTATATCTTGCGGGCGTTGAAACCTATGCTGATACAGTTGCACCTGAAGGATGGACGAAATGGGTTATGCCAGCGCGAAAATATATAGTTGTGGATGTTGAACCAGGCAGCTATCGCGAAATATTTGACGAGGTAATCAATCATACCATTTCTGAAAAAGGAATGAAACTTGCGGGAGCAGTGTGCGATTATACGGAGCCTGCAACAGGAAAAAACAAGCTATTTTTTCCTGTTGAATCTTTATAGGAAATTCCAGTTTATACGCCTGCATATTGAACTGGAATTTTAATTTCAGAAAACACGAGGCTCTTTCGTAATCACCGCCACCGCGCAGGGCATCCTCCCGTCAATCACATCGTAAGATACATTCTCATACCCCGCGTCTTCGAAAAACTTTTGGTAAGATTGGAGGTCATACTGTCGCTTAAAATCGGCGCCCGCCAGTTCCAGCAGGCGCACCGCTTTCCTATTCACGCCCGCCGACGCGTTGATATAGGTGGGCACAATAATCTTGCCGCCTGGCTTGCAGACCCGTACCAGCTCCTTTAATGCCGCGCAGGGGTCATCCAGCAGATGAATCACATTTCCCGCAACGACCTTGTCAAATCTGTTGTCGCGGCATTTCAGATGCGTCATATCCGCGCGCCTTACCCTGACATGGTCAAAGACACAGCAGTTTCTTGCCGCCTGCTTTAACATCCCCACGGAAAAGTCCGTTGCCATGAGTTTCCGGCATTTCGGGGCGATGGATCTGCTGATCGCGCCCGTCCCGCAGGCACACTCCAACACCACGTCATCCGGCGCGATTTCCTCCGCCACTTTTCTGCCAAGCCCGCGGTACACCTTTCCGTTATAAACCGTTTCAAACAAATCATATAATCCCGACACGTTATCCCAAAACATACTTATGTCCGCCTTCCTAATTTAAATTCCCAATAATTTCATTTATTTTACTTTATAATCAGACAAAACACAAGGAAAGAAAATAGGACATTTGAAGTCTGTTTCCGGGTATGCTATGATAGACATACCGCAAGAATGCCGCCAAAAAATTGTTACTCTCGGCGCATAACACTGCGGCAATTACCCTGACAAGGAGAGAACAATGAAACATAAAGCAACTCGTATGAAAAAGTATGTCACCCTTTGCGCCGCCCTGCTTTCTGTGGCAGTGCTTGCCGGGTGTGCCCGCACACCCGCCGAAAACAGGAACACGGAAAACACCGCGTCCTCCGCCGCCGGTGGCAATACGGCAGAAACAGCGCAGGCGGAACAGGAAAGCGTCGCCTTTCCCTCTTTCACGGCGACGGACTTAGACGGCAACACAGTCACGGAAAGCATTTTTGCCGAAAAAGACCTGACTGTGCTCAATATCTGGGGTACCTTCTGCGGTCCCTGCATCGGGGAAATGCCGGATCTTGGCGCATGGGCGAAAGAAATGCCGGACAACGTGCAGATCGTCGGTCTGATTATCGACATCAACGGGGAGGAAGACACCGAGCACCGCGATCTTGCGGTTGACATAACGCAGCAGGCGGGCGTCGGCTTTACCAACCTGATCGCCAACGCGGACTTTGCCCCAATCTTAAAGGACGTGATCGGCGTTCCTACCACCCTGTTTATCGACGGTGACGGCAATATCGTGGGCGACCCGATTGTGGGCGCGGATGTGAACGGCTATAAAACCTTTGTGGAGGATTATCTGAGTGGACAATAACACAAATTTGAAATTTGTATCGCCCTGTCGCAAAAAATGCTTTGAAATCGAGAACCATATGAAAACACCAATCAGAATAGTAGGACTTCTCACCGCCTGCGCCTTTGTCATCTACGGCTTTGCACGGGGCGAAGCAGCCGTTGTCCTAAACAAGGCTGTCAATATCTGTCTGGAATGTATCGGACTGGGATAAAAGCAATGGGGTAGAGATATGAGAATCACATATGCCATCAAACGGAAACTGCTGCAAATCATCGCCTTTTGCTGTTCCAACGCGCATGTCCTGAACTTTAAGGGCGGCAGACTCTATACGGGAAAATGGAAACAGTTCTGCAATCCGGGCTTAAACTGTTACTCCTGCCCGGCGGCGGGCTTTGCCTGTCCCATCGGCGCTTTGCAGGCAGTAAACAGTTCCATGCAGTTTTCCTTCAGCTTCTATGTTACAGGACTGCTCCTCGCCTTCGGCGTGCTGCTTGGCAGGGCGGTCTGCGGCTGGCTATGCCCTTTCGGACTGTTACAGGAACTGATTCACAAAATCCCCTCGCCGAAACGGAAACTCAAAAAAGGATTTCTGTCTATTAAGTATATCGTTCTCGTGGTCTTTGTGCTGATTCTACCCGTCGCCGCCACCGACTATATGGGCATGGGCAAGCCTGCCTTCTGTCAGTATATCTGTCCCGCCGGGACACTGGAGGGCGGGCTCTCTCTCCTGCTGGCACATGAAAGTCTCAGAAAGGCGGTCGGCGCATTATTCAGCCTGAAAATGACGATTCTGGCTCTTACGCTTGTCGGCTGCGTGTTCTTCTACCGCTTTTTCTGCCGGACGCTCTGCCCCTTAGGGGCGATTTACGGGCTGTTCAACAAAATCAGCATTTTCCATCTGGAAGTGGACAGCCATACATGCATCGGCTGTGGGAAATGCAAGGATGTGTGCGGCATGGAAGTAGATCCCGTGAAAACGCCGGATTCCGCCGAGTGCATCCGATGCGGCGCCTGCGTAGACGCATGCCCGACAGGTGCGGTCCACCTCGGATTTTCGACAAAATGCAAGAAAAATCTATCATAGTAGGAGTGTTCGATTTCTATAAAAACAGGCGCCAATTACAATGCTCCTTCACAACCTCTTCTCCATCAGCCAAAACCTTCCCATCCGCCAGTCCGCGAACCCTGTTCTTTCATACCCGTTCTTCGTATACAAAGCAACGGCTGTCGGATTTTTGGTAAAGCTATCCAGCCGCACCGCGCCGATTCCCTGCCTGCGCAATTCTTCTTCGATGTGCCGCAGAGTGCACCCTGCCACGCCCCTGCCCTGAAATGCGGGATTCACGCAGAGCCTGTGGATGATACGGTATTCCTCATCCGGATACTGCCAGTCCCCGTCATCATACTCGGGATCACAGGTCTGGTTCACGGTAAAAGTGACGGCTAACTTCCCCTCTATCGTTCCCACAAACAATGTATTTTCCCGCAAATCGTCTAAAAAGTCTACCCTTGTAGGATATTTTTCGTCCCACTGAAAAATCTTCTGCTCCTGCATATGTATGATCGCGGACGCCACCAACGCACAAATTCCGTCTATATCCGTCTGCCGCGCCCGCCTAAACTCTAAATTTGATTCCATTCTTTCACACAAAATCAGACGCCCCCTCCTACAAAAAACGCACGGGCAGACGCCTGATTTTCTCCTCTTCGTCTTTTATCCTCTCTTGCCGGCCAGATAACAAACCCCTCTTCCTTTTACCTCTCATATCTGCCCCTGCAATATATCAATCTTCTCGAACCAACTCAATCTGATACGCCGGATACTCCTTTAACTCCACCGGCATCGGCAGCCCCGCTTCCATCAGATCCGCCCCATAATAACGCCTGCCGCTTTCTGCGTCCCGATATACCGCCGTATCATCCAGTCCTCTCATTTTCACATAACTCACCGTCATATTGCCGTGCATTTCTAAGAGCACTACGCTGACCAGCGCACGTTCCTTTTTCTCCGACACAAACATCCACGCCACGCTGGTTTCCGTAAAAGGATTGGTCAGCCGGTAATATGTCCCTTCCCGAATCAGCTTCTCCCATCCTTTATACTGTCTGACCTGCTCCCTGACAGCCTCCTTCTCTTCCTCCGACAGCTTTTCGGGGTCAAGTTCATAGCCGAACGCGCCCGCCATTGCCACCACGCCTCTCGTGTGCAGGCTCACACTTCTGCCGGTCTGGTGGTTCGGCACCGCCGACACATGGGAACAGACGGTGGACGCCGGATAGAAGAAGGAAGTGCCGTACTGGATACGCAGCCTGTCCAGCGCGTCCGTGTTGTCGCTGCACCAGATCTGAGGCGTGTAGTAAAGCATACCCGCGTCAAACCTGCCGCCACCGCCGCAGCAGCCTTCTATCAGGATATTCGGATATTTTTCTAACAGCCTTTCCAGAAAATCATATACTCCGAGCACATACTGGTAGGTTACCTTTCCCTGCGGAATTTCTCCGGAAAACACATCCACAACGCTGCGGTTCATATCCCATTTCACATATTCAATATTTCCCTGATCAAGCATAACACAGATCTGCTCAAAAATATAGTCCCTGACATCCTTTCTGGAAAAGTCAAGCACAAGCTGATTCCGGCTTCTGACAGGCTCACGCCCCGGTATCCGCAGCACCCAGTCGGGGTGTTTCCTGTAAAGCTCGCTGTCCTCCGACACCATCTCTGGCTCAATCCAGATACCGAATTTTACGCCCTCCGCATTGACTTTTTGGGTCAATTCCCGCAGAGTGCACCCCAGCTTTTTCTCGTTGACCTGCCAATCCCCGAGCCCGCTGTTATCGTCCTCCCGCTTTCCGAACCACCCGTCGTCCATGACGAGCATATCGATGCCAAGCTCCGCCGTACTCTTTGCCAGTTTTAATATGGTCTGTCCATCAAAAGTAAAATAAGCTGCCTCCCAGCTGTTGAGCAGTATGGGACGGGGCGCTTCCTTAAACTTTCCCCTGCAAAGATGCTCCCTGATACAGTCATGAAAACATGCGGAGAGCGTGCCAAGCCCCTGAGCGGAATAGCACATAATCGTCTCGGGAACCGTCAGATTCTCCCCCGGCTCAAGCGGATAATGGAACAGGTCGCTTGGCAGCCCCATCAGCACTCTGGTCTGATCATACTGATCCTTCTCCGTCTCACACAAAAAATTGCCGCTGTAGACAAACACCAGCCCGTAACAGCTCCCCGACTCTTCTGTCGCCCTCCTCTCTGCCAGAATCACTGCCGGATTGTACTGGTGGCTGGACGCACCCCTGCGGCTGCCGATGGCATAAGTCCCATGCCCTATTTCCTGCCGCTGTAGATTCCTCTCCATGGTATGCCTGCCGTAAAAACTGATTATATCAAAGTTTCCCGTAACAAAATCCAGACAGGCGGACGCCGCCTTCTCCACGGTCACACTTCTGTTTCCCCGGTTTTCTATGACAACGCTTCTGGTAATAATGTCCGCATCCTCCAGCACGCCGTACAGAAGCGTCACCCGCAAGCCGCTCACCTTATCCTCCAGATATATTTCCAACGTCTGCGCTTTTGCAGCGTCAGCATAGACTGCCGGAAGCCCCGGCAGTCCATACTTCCCTTTCTTTATTTCATGTCCGATATAACGTAAATCACAGCATTCTGAACCGTCTGCATTTCTGACGATCAGGGCGCTGTTTCTGAAATCCCCTACGCCCATAACCGGATATTCCTGCGGCAGCGCATCCAGAGAGTATGTCCTGTCGTTTCCCACATCTGCCGGGTTCCCGGAAAACCCCCTGTCATAGCAGGTGAGCAGATAATCCATATTCCCGTACACCCGTCCCCCATAATACAGATGCAGCAAAAATCCGTATGCATCCACCTTCATCTGGTAGGACGTGTGCGCCGTATCCAAAGTAAAAATCCGATTTTCCCGCTGAAATCTAATCGCCATATTCCATACCTCTCTGTTATTTTACAGCCCCGTTTACCACCCCGTTCAATATCTGCTTCTGGCAGATTACATAGAACACCAGAATCGGAATCAATGACAACAGATAAGATGCAAACGCCAAGTTATAGTTCGTCCCAAACTGCGACTGGAAGTTTAACTGCGCCAGCGGCAGCGTATTTTCGGAAGAACCCGCCATTATAATTAACGGCGTCATCACATCATTCCATACGGCAAGCGCCGTGATCACCGCCACCGTTGCGTGCATCGGCTTCATAATCGGGAAAATAATTTCCCAGTAAGTCCGCCATGTGGAAGCGCCGTCCACTCTCGCCGCTTCCTCAAGCGCCAGCGGGATATTTGTCAGGTAACCCGAATACAGCATAATGTTCATCGGCATGTAAAATACCACGTACAGAAGAATCACGCCAAACCAGTTTGCAAGTCCCATTTCCGCCGTCTGCTTTGCCAGCGGCATCATCAGGATTGCAAAGGGCACGAACATGCCGCTTACGATAAACAGATACACAAAACGATAAAACTTGCTGGATTTGTTACGTCCAAGGGTGTACCCCATCAAAGAATGAATGAGGATGGAAAGTCCCACCGTCAGCACGGAGATTACCAGACTGTTCTTTAACGAGTTCCAGAAATCCGTCACCTCCATCGCTTCTTTGAAATTATTAAGGCTCCATACTTTAGGCAGCGACAAAATGCCGCTGATGCTGTTTGTCATCTCCGAAGGCTGCTTGAACGCGATCACAACAGTCATATATAAAGGAAAGATAATCGTGGAAAGACCGAGAATGAGCAGCACCATAACGGTTCTGTTCGATTTTCCGACTGTCGATGTTTTCTTCATAACTGCTCCTCCTTTGAACTGGAAAATTTCATCTGCGCAACAGAAATCACTACAATCACAATAAAGAATACTACCGCGTTGGCGCTCTGAAAGCCAAACTGCCCGCCCGACATACCGTTATTGTAAATCAGATAGGAGATGGACTCCGTACTCTGCGCCGGACCTCCCTTGGTCAATGCGATGATCTGATCAAACACCATCAGGAAGTTTTTCACACACAGCACCATGTTAATAGAGAAAAACGGAATAATCAGAGGAAATGTCAAATGCTTAAACTGTTTCCATCCGGTTGCGCCGTCCAGCCCGCCTGCCTCGTAAACATCCTCAGGCACCGTCTGCAGACCCGAAATATAGATGATGGTGTTCATGGCAATCGCCTGCCATGCGCAGACAATCATCACGCCAATCCATGCCTTGCCCGGACTTGACAGAATACTGGAGCTTAAAGACGTTATGCCTGTCATATCCGCCAGCGCGGGCACAATGTAAGTAAAGAAATAGTTAAAAATATAACCGACGACAAGCGAGCCGAGAATATTCGGCAGAAAATACGCGCCGCGGAAAAAACCTTTCGCCCTGATTTTGCTGTTTAACCCCAGCGCCAGAATCAGGCTGAGCACATTCACCACCACCGTCGTCACGAGCGCCAGCTTAATCGTAAACCAGTAAGACTTTCCTACACGCGCGTCCGAAAACAGGTCAATATAATTGCGAAGCCCCACCCAGTCATGACTTCCGAACCCTCTGGAATTGGTGAAGCTGTACATGGCGCCACGGATGAGCGGAATCGTGTTAAAGCAGATAAACAGCGCCAGAATCGGAATTGTAATTAGCAAAAACGTTCTCTTTCTCTCATTTTCATGTTTCGACATTTTTCTTTGCCCCCTTCCTACTCTGCGCTTTTCTGCGCGGCTTCATATTCCTGCACCATACGGATAATGTCCCTGTTATATCTCTGCCAGCTCGTGTCGAAATTTTTTAAGAACGCATCCTTATCCTGCTCGATGAGGAATGTCTGCAAAAGTGCGTCCACCGACATCTCCGACGGATAGTAGTGGTCCTGATAGTCCGTCATATTGCCGCCTGCAATAAATTCGGACATGCCTTCCAACAGGGTGGACAGCTCAAACGTCCCCTTTTTGCACGGGACAGAGGTCTGCGCGTCGATATATTTCTGCAGATTTTCATCCGCATAGAGAAAATCCAGCACCTCATATGCCGCTTCTTTGTTTTCACACGCCGCTGTGACACAGAATCCCAAGTCAATTCCCGAATTCAGCGTTCTGCCATCCGCTGCGTCACTTGCCGGCATGACAAAGGAATCAATCTTTAAATCCGGATTCACCGACAGAATCTGCGGCGCCGCATAACTGCCTATCGGATACATGGCGGATTCCCCTCTTGCAAAAGCGGTGCAGGCATCGTTGTAGCTGTAGGCGAAAGGATCGTCCGGTCCGTAAGGCAGAAGTGCCAGATACTTTTCCGAAAGTTCCCCATACTCTTTGGTAAACGTCGTCAGCCCCTTATTCACCTGCTTGGTAGCGTCCGAAGGTGCAAGCTCCACCGCCATGGCGTTCCACGGCGCCAGACACGTCCATATATCCTTGAATCCGAAATAGAAGGGAAGAATGCCCTCCGCCGCAATCTCATCGCACAGCGCTGTCAATTCCTCCCAGGTCTCCGGAATCTGCCAGCCATGCGCCTCAAACATCTCCCTATTGTAGAGAATACCCGCCGCGTTAGCCGCATAAGGCAGGATGTATGTGCCGTCCACCGGAACAAGCTCCAGCGCTTCCGCGATATCCAGATACCCCTCATTGACATCCTGCATTCCCGCATAGCCGGAAATATCCGCCAGAATATCGGCATCCACAAAATAGGAGTAATTGATATCCCCGCCGATTCCTATAATATCGGGGTAATCCTCCCTGATAAATCTGGTTTTCAGAATTGCCATCGCGTCGTTTGGCGAACTGATTGTCAGGTGGATATCATCATGGGACGCGTTAAACGCTTCTTCCACCGTTTTAAAATAGTTTGCCGCTTCCGGCTTATACTGCACAATCTCAACTTCAATCTTTCCGTCAGGGGCTTCTCCGCATCCCTGAACGGTAGGCGCTATCGCCGCAAGGCATACGAAAAACGCCAGACTCCTTGCTCCCTTTCTCTTCATTGCCCTTCTCCTTCCTTTTTGGAATATAACATGTCATGCACAGATTTTAGTTGATTCGTTGCACTCATTGTAACATGCCATAATGCTATTAAAAATAGCTCTGTTTTGTCATTTTTATACCTTTATGCGGTTTTTCTGCCTGTGTATTGAAGTGACCACGCATTTTGGTATATAATGTGAAAATGGAGGTTATCCATGAGCGAAATTATCTTTTCCGTTTTTCCAAGTGAAAATTTTGTGGATCTGGGGCTGTATCAGTTTGGCTGGGAACAGTGCGCGCCCTCACACTCCTTCGGACCGGCGGCGAGAAACCACTATCTATTCCACTATTGTCTCTCCGGCACCGGCATTTTACTCGCCGATAATGCTCGGGGAGAAACAATGACCTATCAGATAAAAAGCGGTCAGGGCTTTATGCTCTTCCCTAATCAAGTATGCACCTATATTGCGGATTATGATATTCCCTGGGAATATGTCTGGATCGAATTTGACGGACTGCGCGCCAGAGAGACCGTGCAGCTTGCCGGGCTGACCCTCGACCAGCCAGTCTACCGGGCGAGATATAAAGACATAGCCGAAACCATGAAAAATGAAATGCTATATATTGTCAACCATAAGGAGGAATCTCCGTTCCATCTGATAGGGCACCTCTATCTGTTTATTGACAGCTTTGTCCGTGCCTCTACCTCCACTCAAATCGGAAAGGGAAACAGTCTGCGTGACTTTTATATCAAGGAAGCTTTCTCCTTTATCGAACAAAACTTCCAGAACGACATAACTGTGGAGGATATCGCCGCTTCCTGCGGCTTAAACCGAAGCTATTTCGGAAAAATTTTTCATGAGAACACGGGAAAATCCCCGCAGGCATTTCTGATTTCCTACCGCATGACCAAAGCGGCAGAGCTGCTAAAGCTGACGGAGCTTTCGGTAGCGGATATCGGAAACGCGGTGGGATACCCGAACCAGCTCCACTTCTCCCGAGCCTTCAAAAATGTATATGGCATTTCGCCAAGAAAATGGCGCAATAAAAACATACCTTCCATTTAAAGAATAACCGTTGACGTACTGTCTTGACATCAAGTATAATTTTGTCTATATGACATAAAGAAAATACATAAGGAAGCGAGGTCAACACTTTGAGACAGTTTTTTGGTATGAGCCCAAGCGGCAATCTGGAAGAAGCAGTCCGCGGTCTGAAAAACCCGCAGTTGATTATGCTTTTATCCAACAACGAACAGTTTGAAGCCCATGTTAAAAAATTAGAATCCCTTTTTCCGGGCGTCCCCAGCATCGGCTGTATCGGCATGAGCTACGACGTCCGTGTCGTTGAAAAGGGTGTGGGCGTGATTGCCTATTATGACGGTGTGAACGCCGTGGCAAACGTGCTGGAACATGTATCCGTCATGCCCGTGAAATACATCGGACGGCTGCAGCAGGATATACGCGCAATCAAAAGCTCCGGCAGGGATACGGTATGCATCGATTTCTGTTCCGGAAACGACGCCTGCGTGTTGACGACCATTTACAGCGCCCTGCAGCGCAATAATATCTCCTTAGTGGGCGGAACCGGCGACGGCGGGAAGATTTCGGCAAACGGCAGGGTTTATGAGAATGCGGTTGCCTATGCGCTGATTAAAAACCTGAACGGCAAGGTAAAGGCATACAAGGAAAACATTTACCACCAGCTTGGTAATTACCGTTTTGTCGCATCGGGAACGGACAAGGCAAACTACCGTCTCGGGCAGTTAAATGGCAAACCCGCCAAACAGGTATACCAGAACATTCTCCATGTGACGGAGGAGCAGATTTCCACTCAGACCTTCAAGAATCCTTTCGGAAAAATCAACGGAAACGACACCTGCATTATCTCCATCAAGGAGGTCAGCGGCAACTCGCTGACGTGTTTCCGTCAGGTAAACGATTCCGATGTACTGATTCTTTTGGAATTGGGCGACTACAGGCAGATTGTACGGGACACCATACAGACGATCAAAAATGATTTTCAGAGAATATCGGCTGTATTCTCCGTAAACTGCCTGTTCCGCTATCTGCTCTTCACCGACAACAATTACATGAAGGATTATCTGATGGACATGAGCACACTCGGAAACCATGCCGGTCTGGTCGGATACGGCGAGCATTACAACAACCGCTTTGTCAACCAGTCCATGACCTGTGTGGTATTTGAGTAAGGGAGGTGCGAAGATGAAATTCAGAAAAAAATCCCAGCGGGAAGAAAAAAACCTTGAGCCAATCGTATATGTAGTAGAAAGTCTGCAGGGCTATCGCAACGCCCTGATTCAAAACGAGGTGGACTCACTGCAAGAATTGAGCATGGTCCGCCGCTCCTTCGGCAGCGTGCTGCAAGACTCGGAAGAACTGAGAGGTTCCCTTCAGGACTTTGAAGAGACTTTTTCCAGCATCAATACCGTATCCCGACAGTTCGCCTCTGTAAAGGATAATATTTTTGAATCAGTCAGCCAGGTACAGGAAGAAGTAGAGACACTGAAAAGCAGTTCTCTACAAGTCGCAAGCCATTTTGAAGAAATGCGGAGCACTTTTGACACCTTCCAACTCTCCCTAAATGAAATCCGGAAATGCATGGGAAAAATCGTATCTATCGCTGACCAGACAAACATTCTTTCCCTCAACGCTTCTATTGAGGCAGCCCGGGCAGGGGAACAGGGAAAGGGCTTTGCCACTGTGGCGGGAGAAATCAAGAGCCTGTCGGAAGAGATTAAAAATCTCGTGTCAATGGTAGATTCCAGTGTAGGCGAGGTGGAAACCGGAACCGATCAGTTAAACGCCAGCATCCAGACTTCACACCGCGCGCTGGAGGAAAGTCTCACAAAAGCGGATGAGACTTATGCCATGTTTGACAAGATTACGCAGGCAGCCGACGGCGCGGAATCCGTGCAGGCAGAAATCTCCGGGGTCATCGACGACTCAAAGAATAAGCTCCACACCCTGAGCAGTTTCTTTGAAAAGATGAAAACCCACTATGATACGGTTATGCAGCATATCACCCGCG
The DNA here is from genome assembly GCA_910587715.1 of uncultured Lachnospiraceae bacterium. GTDB lineage: Bacteria > Bacillota > Clostridia > Lachnospirales > Lachnospiraceae > UBA3282. Next base: position 18,230 of record CAJUMV010000024.1, read on the forward strand.
TCAGTAACATGGGGACGACTAAAAGCGCAATGTACGAGGATATCGACAATATGATGTCTCAAATTCCTCCCATCATTGACGATTACAATGCCGGATAATGTGCACAAATTTAACCCGGACAAAGTTTCCGCCGCGCAGTACCTGCGGTTCATACGGAATACGTTGTCCGGGTTTTCCTTTTTCCTTTCTTATATCGCCCTAGTCGGGAACCTGCTCTACCGCCAAAGGCGCCGTCGAGCCGTATTTCAGATATTTGAACACATTCAGAGACGGCAGCGGATGCCCGTCAAAGTCAAACATAGCCTGATTGTCCCAGGAACAGCCGCCGTAATACTTGCCCGCATCATTGGAATCATACTCTTTGGCATAGCTGCTTTCCCATCCGCTCCCGAACTCTTCCCATATGGGAGAGTTTTCCGCTTTCGTGTTACCGACCGGAATCCACGTCCCTTCCCAGTAAAAGACACCCAGCACGCCCGCCTCGTCTGCCGCCTCGCAGATATCACGAATCATGGTAGCCTGGCTCTGCACCGTAGCCCCGTAACCGGGCACAAGATCATCCACGCCGTTCACGCTATTGCCGCTGCCGTCACCATCCTCCGACGTATAGCAGTAGGAAGTCTCCGCGATCACCACCTGCTTGCCGAATTTCTCCTGCAGCATCCTTGCCACTGCCTGCATGTTCTCCATGTCACCGTGCCAGAAAGGATAGTATGAAAAGGCGAAAATATCATAGTCCACAGCTTCTTTCTCCAAATCCGCCGCGATTCCTTCCGTCTGCCCTTCGTTATGTATGTCCGTGTAATGTACGGCGACTTTGATTTCCCGGTCATATGCCTCCGCCGTCTCGCGGACTGCACGACCTCCCGCCTTTAAAAGCTGTGCAACGTCAGCCATCTTTTTTTCACCCGACATGCCGTTATTGATCTCATTTCCAATCTGGACCATACCGACATCCACCCCGGCATCCAGAATTTTCTCCAGACTTTCCTTCGTGAAATCGTAGAGTGCATCGCACTTCTCCTCCACACTCATACCCTCCCACGCCTTGGGGGCAAACTGCTTTTTGGGATCCGCCCAAAAATCGGAGTAATGGAAGTCGATACACACCTTCATCCCATATCGGGTGGCACGTCTTCCCAGCTCGATTGCCGTCGGCACATCATTGTTGCCCCCGCCGTAACCGTTTCCGTTTTCGTCATAGGGATCGTTCCACACACGCAGACGGATGTAATTGACGCCGGACTGTGCCAGAGTCATAAAGACATCCTGCTCTTCACCGTCATAATTATAATATTTCACCCCGCTCTTCTCTTCCGCAAGCACAGCGGAAGCATCCATTCCCCTGATAAAATCATCCGCGATATCGGGAATGGGGGCAAGAAAGATTTCCGACTCCTCGGATGTCTGCGGGAGCGGAAACGTCACAATCTCACCGATTGGATCCGCCTGCGTCCCGCATCCCCACATCGTTCCCAGACAAAGACCCGCACTCACAAAAACCGCCGCCCAACGTTTCCAGGATTTCCCTCTGATCATATCTCCACCCCACTCTTTGCATTTCCTGTCAGCTGTCTGATATTGTTTCCGTTTCTTTTTTTCAAGTATACCACAACATCCGCTTTATTTCTTCCCCTTTGTTCCCAGGAAAGTGGGATCACTCTGAAACGCCCGGAATTTCCGTTCAATCTCCGCCTCAGGCAGCACGCAGTGGTAAATCTCTAACCCCGCCACCTTGCCGTGGAAGGATTTCTGGTACTCGTCCCCGCCTATGACCACCCGTTCCGGCACTTTCAGATTCGGCGCAAGGTCTTTGCTGCCAATCAACAGACCGTTGAAATACAGTCTGACCAGCCCCGAAATCACATCACAGGAAACGCACAGATACGCCCACTCTCCCGGCACCGCATGACGACCGAAAATGTCATACCACTCATTTACTTCCCTGTCGTCCTTCATGCGGAACACACAGCTGCAGATAGCATCCGACGGCACCAGACTGATGAAGCCGTCCATATAAGTGACATAGAATACGCTCGTCCAGGACTGTAACTGTGCTGTGTTAACCCACAGGCAGATGGTATAGCTCTCGCTGTACATGACGGATTTCGGCAGAACAACGATATTTTCCCCCACCTTGCCGCCGGGGAAAGAGAGCGCCGTCTGCCCCGCCACCACGCCGGTGTCGTAGGTAATGCCCTCTCCTACAATCTGCCCCTCGTTCTTTCCCTCCGCATCCTTCAGATGATGGTCAAATGAGTATACTGTGGGAATCCGGTTGCTGACAAAGAAATAGCGCTCATGGTACATTTCATAAAACCGTTCCGGCGGCTGCGGCTTCCCGTAAAAATCTCCCAGCCCGAGCTGCGCTCCATAGTTTGCCAGCGCCCCCGCCTGCACCGTGTTCTCAATCCCCTGCGCCACAATCATAAACTGCAAGTCTCTGCCAAGCCCGATGACGTTGCGCAAAAGCAGCAGGGGCCGCCTGTTATTGCCCTTCTCCGAGCGCAAAAGTTTAGGATCCAGTTCCAGAATATTCGCCGGAACCTGCTGCAGTACTTGAAAGGAAGAAGCGGAGCCAAAGTTTTCAATCGCCACCTCAAAACCCATCCCGGACAGCGCTTCCACCGCGCAGACAATCCTCTCTCCCCTGCCGAGAAAGCTTTCCTCCTCGATACACAGCTTGATTTCCGCCGGCTCCACCTGGCAGGCTTCCAGACATTTTTTGATATGCTCTGTCCCGTCCGCCTGCAAAATCGTTCTGGCGGAGAGACGGACATACACCTGCAGCTTGTTAAAAACCGTATCCTGCCACTTCTGTTTCCACCGACAAATCTGCTCAAACATCCATTTATCCAATCTGGTGATCACACCATACTGTTCCAGTACGGGAAGAAAGGTTTCCTCCTCTAAAACGCCTTTCCCCGGAAAATGCCAGTACAGTACCGCCTTCGCCGCATAGACATCGGAGTTTTGCAGATAAATCATGGGCTGGAAACGCAGCTCAAACTCCTCTTCCCGAAACGAAGTGAGCGCCCTGTCCTTCATCGCTTTCTGCTCGGCAAGCTGCTGCCGTATCACTTCATAGTTTACATAACTTCCCTTTCCGTTCCTCTTGATAAAGTACATCGCTTCATCGCCCTGGTCAAGAATCACAGACAGGTTTTCGGAAACGCTGCACCCGGCAACAAAACCGATACTAAAAGAGAGAACCTCCCGCAGAGACTCATCAAAATCCTCCTTCAGTCTTTGCTGCAGCATGGCAAACTGCGCTTTCGGCTCCTCCGCAAACGCTCCCGCATCGCAGAGCACCACAAACTCGTCGCCGCCCAGACGCACCACGAGCTGCCCGGGAAACACATCCTGCAGCAGCCCGCTCACAAACAGCAAAAGCTCGTCGCCCTTCGCGTGACCGTACACATCATTGACCAGCTTAAAATTATCGACGTCCATATAGATACAGTGGACGCGTGCGTCCTCCGGCAGCACATCCCATATCTCATGGAGTCCTCTTCTGTTGACCATTCCGGTCAGATAGTCGGTATTTTTCTCATCTCTTGCCCAATCAATCAGGCTGTCGAATAAACTCTTCATACATGTTTCCCCTCATTACGCGGCAGCGCAAGCTCAAAAACCTTCCCTTTCCCGCACCCGCGGCTGTCTGCGCACTGCTTTATCTACACGAAAGAGACTGCCGCTTCCGCCGTCGAAACGGCGTCCACGGCAGCCCCTGGCAATGGAGTGTATGCCCGAAAGTAATGTCCCTAGCCCTTGACCGCTCCAGCCGTCATACCCTCGATAAAGTACCTCTGGAAGCAGAGGAAAATGATGAACACCGGCAGGATACCAAACATGGAACCTGCAATCAGTACATCATAGTTGTTTCCGTAGGGTGTGAGCAGGGTGTTTAAGCCAATCGGAAGCGTAAACTTCTCCGCGCTCCTGTATACAAGCATCGGCCAAAGCACGTTATTCCATGAACCCATCGCACACAGAATCGCCATAGCCGCAAATGCCGGCTTCGTGATAGGCATCATAATCTTAAAGCAGATGCCGTACTCGGTCGCGCCGTCGATACGTCCCGCATCCAGAAGGTCCTTCGGCAGTCCCGACATATACTGCCTGAAGAAAAAGATGGTGGACGCACCGCAGATACCCGGCAGCATTACGCCCCAGATGGTATCAACCAGTTTCAGATTGATCATCTCCTTGTAGAGCGGGAGAATCAGAATCTCGAAGGGAACCATCATGGTTGCGATAACAAGGAAGAACAGGAAGTTCTTCAACGGGTAATTATACATCGTCAGACCGTAAGCCACAATATAGCAGACAAGCAGCGTCAGGAATACCGTGACAAGCATCAGCACCAGACTGTTTTTATACCACATAAAGTATTTATGACCGTCCACGTTATTGCCAAACAGATAAGTATAGTTAGAAAGCGTCATGGAGCTGAAATCCAGATTGATACTCAATCCCCGGCGGATCAGCTCCGTACCGGGACGGAAAGATGCAATCAGTCCGGCAAACAACGGATATACGATCAGGAAGGAGAGAACCGCGAACAACGCCGTAGACAACACGGTCAAAACATTTCTCTTTGCTCTCATTCCTCCGGTTTCTTTGCCTTTTACAGAGGTTGTTTCTGCCATATTAGTCTTCCTCCTTCCCTAAAGTGCCGTTCACAACAAGCTGTATGATATTGATCGCCAGTGCAATCACGAGCAGGACAATACCTACCGCGCTGCCGTATCCGAGCTGGTTCTTCGTGATACCGCGCTTGTACAGATAGCCCACAATGGTCAGTCCGATGTTGTTCGGGGAATCGGGACCCGCCCACAGCATATAAGCTTCCATGAACATTGCCAGACCTGCGTATACGCTGATCGTCAGCACGTAAACGGTGGTCGGTTTCAAAAGAGGAATGGTAACATATCTGAATTTCTGCCATGCGGTCGCGCCGTCAATATCGGCTGCCTCATACATGGCGGTGTCAATCGCTTTCAATCCTGAGATAAAATAGAGCATATTTACGCCGGTCCATCTCCAGCATGCCACAAGCAAAAGGGCGCCGAGACCGGTTGCTTTCATCTTGAGCCATTTAAAAGTGCCAAGTCCGAGAGCCGTCGTAATCACATTCATCTGACCGGTCGGATACTCGGAAAACATCAGTCGAAACAATGTACCGGAAATAACGACCGAAGTAAGCGCCGGCACATACAGGCAGGCTTTCCAGAAGCCTTTCGCCTTCACCAGTCTGGAATCCATCAGCACCGCAAAAAACATCGGGAACGGAATCAGCAGAACCAGTGTCAAAACCATATACTGAAAGCTGTTTTTAATTGCCGTGTGGAATACGGTATCCTTTAACAGCTTTTGGAAGTTGCTTATGCCCACCCACTCCGTGCCGGTAGGCTTGATATCCTGAAAACTCATGGTAATCGTACTACATAACGGATAAATCCAGAACAAAAGAAAACTTAAAATAAAAGGAAGCACGAACACATAGGGCGCTGCCTTTTGCGAATAGAAAAATTTCTTAAATTTATTCATACGCACACACTCCTTACCTTACCCAAATACAATCGTTTTTGCCAACCCATTTCTTTAAAGTAAAGAGGGGATTGCATTCACAATCCCCCCTATTCAATTCACTACTGTTCCAAATCAACCACATCCTGAGCTGCCTGCAGCGCCTCGTCAACGCTCACGCCATTCTCCAGAATGTCGTTCAGCGTTACGTTGCACATCTGCTCGTTGATGGTCGGGCTGATGGAAGTCGTGTAAACCGTTCCGATATCATCCTTGATGCTGTAAAGCACATCATAAGGGAAGTTACGGAAGAACTGGTTGTACTGGTTGTTTGTGTCATGTGCGAATGCATCGTCGTTCCAAAGAACGGTGTTACATACGTCGAAACCAAGGTTATCCCAGATGAGCTGCTCACCTTCCTCAGACATCTTAGCCCAGCAGAGGAACTCGGAAGCCAGATCTTTGTCAACCGCCTGCTGTGTTACAACGGTACCTGTACCACCGATACCTACGGAGCACTTCTGACCCGCCTCGAATACAGGACACTTAGCGATGTACCAGTTGCCCTTCTCCTCAGGCATGTAGTTGGTGAAACGGCTCATGTACCACATCGCCTTCGGGAAGGAAACGATGTTGTGATCCAGAATGTTCTGGAAGCCTGCCTCTAAGTCAACGTGACCGTCGGGAGATACCATTGCAAGACCGCTGTTAACCCACTCCTGCTCCATGGTGCACATCTTCTTCACGGACTCAAGCTGTACGTTTGCCGTGCCGCCCATGCCGCCGGTCCAGTCCTCGCCGTACTCAGCCATCGCGATCCACTGCCAGTCACAGCCTGCGGTATCAACGGAAGTCCAGTGCTTGCCTTCGGGTCTGCCGATAGCATCCAGATACTTCTCGCCGAGTGCTGCATAATCATCCCAGGTAACCACTGCGTCTACGTCTGCCTGAGAAAGACCTGCCTCCTCGAGAGCAGCGAGGTTATAATACATAACCGTAGCGCCTACGTGATAAGGAATACCATAGTAGTTGCCGTCGGTTCCGGAGTAGACATCCATTCTCGCCTGAACCATGGTGTCAAGATAAGGAGCTGCGGTATCGTTCTGGGGAACAAGCCATGTGTCAAGACCTGCTACCACGTTCGGGAACTGACCAATCTCTACGTCACAGATATCAGGCGCGCCCGTACCTGCGTTCAGGGAAGTCAACAGTTTTGTATGCATGTCTGCGTAAGGATATGTAGTACAGGTAATCTCGATGGTTCTGTCGGGATTCTGCTCGTTCCACTTCTCCACCATGTTGCCATAGTGCTGTCCGTGGATTTCCACGAATGTCCACATCTCCATGTGTGTACCGTTAGGGTCACCGAAGGTAGCGGTGGGAATCTCTTCCTCTGCTGCCGCCGCGTCGTCTGCGGGAGCTTCCTCAGCCGCACCGTCGTCTGCTGCCGCGTCGTCGGAACCAGCGTCCGCCGCAGGAGCTTCCTCAGCCGTGCCGCCATCTGCTGCCGGAGCCGAGCCAGCGTCTCCGCCGCCACATCCTGCCAGTGTGGTAGCAAGCATTGCCGCAGTCAATAAAGTAGCCAATACTTTCTTTTTCATTCTTTTTCCTCCTTATTATGAATATACTGTTTGATAGCCGCAAAACATTTTGTCTAAAATACTTTAGGCGATATTCCAGATAATGCCAAAGAAAAAATAGGAAAATTGCCATTTTCAAATGTGACCTGTGCCGCCTTTTATTTTTCAAAATTAAGCAACCTGTACACTTTTTTTTTTTTTGCGGTTATCTTATGTTCATATTGTACAATAGTAAGAAGGAAACGTCAATAGCATTTTGAATTATTTTAGTTTTTTTTGAATTATTTAAATTTACATAAATTTATTCATTTTGTATCATTCGTCTGAAATGCCCCATTTATCATAAGGACAGCGGTTTTTCTTCATCGCCGCCCGCAGTTCCACAAAGCATCCACACGCCCTGCACATGCCGTCTAAAAGCAGATCGCACTCCTTACAAAGAGAGAGCCGCTTCTCATAAAGCGGCTCCCCAACCTTTAACTCTTCATCCAGATTGGCTATATAGTCGTGCAGATTTTTAAAATATGCCGCCTGATCCATGTCTCTGGTGAGACATTTGCGACAGATTCTTCTGTTTTCGCTCTCCAAAATAACAGCCTCCCCTTATTGATTCTGACCTTGGCAGCCACCGCTCAAAAAAGGGCACAGCCGAAACCATGCCCCATCTGAATCGCCAGCCTGACTCACTCAGCGAATGCGGAAGCTGATTACGCTGCCCGCAGGCGCGGTAAAGCATACCTTCCCGTCCTTCACCTCATACGCGTCGAAAGCTTCCTCCTTCACCTTCTCCGGCTCGTCGAACGTGTTGTGGGCGTGCATTTCGCCCTTCAGAACCGCCGCGGTAATCTCCTTCGGCGCAAGTTCCATAAAGGACATCTCCACAGGCGCATCCTCATCCGTGGAGAGGTTTGCCAGCGTCACGTTCACATAGCCGTCCTTATCCACAGAAACGGACTCGTCAAGGAACGGCACCTTGCAGGCATCGTCCACGCCGAGCATCCGATTGCCCTCGATACAGCTCTCCACAAGCTCCGCCCCCTGGTGATGCTTGTACATATGGAAAATATGATAGGTGGGCGTCAGAATCATCTTCGGTCCCTCCGTCAGAATCACGGACTGCAGCACATTGACCATCTGTGCGATACACGCCATCTTCACCCGGTCACAGTGCTTGTTGAAAATATTTAAGGTCACGCCCGCCACAAGCGCGTCGCGCATGGTGTTCTGCTGATAGAGGAATCCCGGATTCGTGCCCGGCTCCACGTCAAACCAGCAGCCCCACTCGTCCACGATCATGCCGATCTTCTTCTCGGGATCGTACTGATCCATGATCGCGCCGTGCCGTTCCACCAGTTCTTCCATATAGAGCGCCTTCGCCATCGTCTGATACCATGTCGCCTCGTCAAACTCCGTGGCGCTGCCCTTGTTCTCCCATCCGCCCGGATGCACATAATAATGAAGGGATAAGCCGTCCATGTAGCCGTTGGGGATGTTGTTCGGCTGCGGCAGCGCAAAACAGGTCTTTAACACGCCCTCCGTCCAGAAATAATCCGCCACGTTGGGACCGCCGCAGATTTTCTTGATGGGCGCCGCATTGTCATAGTGCCGCACATAAGTCTGGTATCTTCTGTACAGGTTCGCGTAGTACTCCGGCGTCATGCTGCCGCCGCAGCCCCAGTTTTCATTGCCCACGCCGAAATAGTCGATCTTCCACGGCTTTTCATGCCCGTTTTCTTTGCGCAGGTCCGCCATGGGGGAGACACCGTCAAAGGTGATGTACTCCACCCACTCGCTCATCTCCTGTACCGTGCCGCTGCCCACGTTTCCGTTCACATAGGTCTTGCACCCAAGCTGTTCGCAGAGCTCGAAGAACTCGTGCGTGCCGAAGCTGTTGTCCTCCACCACGCCGCCCCAATGGGTATTGATCATCTTCTTGCGGGTCTCCTTCGGACCGATACCGTCCTTCCAGTGATACTCGTCCGCAAAGCACCCGCCCGGCCAGCGCAGCACGGGAATCTGCATTTCTTTCAGGGCATCCACCACATCCTTACGCATCCCGTTCACGTTCGGGATATCGGAATTTTCGCCCACGTATAACCCCTCATAAATACATCTGCCCAGATGCTCCGAAAAATGCCCGTATATTTCCGGGTTGATATGTCCCTTTTTGTTTTTCTCGTTGATAAATAATTTTGCCATACCCTCTCCTTTTCTTTTTTAGTTGAATTTGAATACCGGTCTGCCGTCCTCCCAGCCGAACTTCATCAGCATCGCGTGGCGGTTCGGGTTGTAGAGCGGGTCGCCCACAATCTCCGTCTCCGTCCTCGCGTGATACACCAGAATATCGTTTCCTTCTTCGTCCACGGTAAAGCTGTTGTGCCCCGGTCCGTAAACGCCCAGCGTCTCGTCCGACTTAAGCACCGGGTAACGCTCCTTTTTCCATGACAGGGGGTCTAACAAATCGGAATCCTCATCCGCCGTCATCATCCCCATACAGTAGGCGATGCCTGTCTCCGACGCGGAGTAGGTCATAAAAATCTTACCGTTCCGTTTAATAACCGCCGGACCCTCGTTCACCCAGAAGCCGACTCTCTCCCAATCGTAATCCGGCGTGGTGAGAAGCACCTGCACCGTCTTTAACTTGTAAGGCGTCTCCAGCTCACCTATGTAAAGGTTGGAAATCTGTTTTCCGACACCCACCTTTTCCGCCCAGATGTAAAACCATTTTCCCTTGTTCTCAAACACGGTGCCGTCCAGTGAAAACGCCTCAAAGGAAAAGACGTCATCGTCAGCCCTTCCCATTTTTCCTTTTTCCGTCCATGTACCGGTAATCGGATCCGCATCCTTACATTCCAGCACATAAGGTCTGATCTGCCACACGTCGTCCTTATCGCCGCCCGCATAGTAAATGTACCATGCCCCGTCTATGTAGTGCAGCTCAGGCGCCCAGATATGACAGCTCATAATCCCCGACTCATGCTTGTGCCAGATTTCCGTCTCGGGAGCATCAGCCAGTCCCGCAAGCGTATCCGATCTGCGAAGCACGATGCCGTCATAAGCCGGCACGGATGCGGTGAAATAGTAAGTGCCGTCCGTATGCCTGTACACATAAGGATCCGCCCGCTGTAATATCCACGGTTTGTTATAGAATAATTCGCTCATCTTTTCCCCCGTTCCGGCTCCGTTCCGAAAGCCATTTTTTGTTTATATAAATTATTTTAATTGTATCTAAAATTATACGAGATTTCTGCCAAGAAAGCAAGCCCCTATTTTTCATAACCGGTTCAGCGAGAACATGGAAAATGCGTTTTGCGAATGGGCGCGTGCTGAACCGTTCCGTCGGGTGCGCATAAAATAAACTAACACCCCGTAAAAAGGAATCCGCCATGCCAGCTCCCACCGTACTAATCGCCGGGCGTCCCGGGGATACAAAAAACTATGAAAACATGATAAAAAGACTGGGCGTCCCCTGCATGGTCAGTCTGAATCCCAGTCAGGCAGACACCGCCACCCACCTTCTTCTCCCCGGCGGCGGTGATATCACACCCGCCTTTTTCGGACAAAACGACCACGGCTCCCGCAACATCGACACGGAGCTTGATATCCTGCAGTTTACCATCCTTTCCCGTTTCGTGGCACAAAAAAAGCCCGTGCTCGGTATCTGCAAGGGGCTCCAGCTTATCAACGTCCATTTCGGCGGCGATATCACACAGCATATCGACACCGCCGAGACCCACAGATGGGTCGGGCGCGACCAGTTCCACTATGTTTTTCACTGCGATCTCGGCAGGCGCGATTTCTTTTACCAACTCTACGGGACGAGCGCCAAGGTAAACTCCGCCCACCATCAGGCGATAAACCGTACAGGCGAGGGACTTGTACCCGTCTGCCGCGCCGGGGATAACGTAATCGAAGGGCTGGTCCACCGCTCCCTGCCTATTCTTGCCGTGCAGTGGCACCCGGAACGGCTGCCCGACGATGCGGGCGAATCGCTCCTGTCCTACTTTTTTTCGCTCTCCTGAAGTTTCAGGCGGCTTTCTAACTGCGCCATGCCTTCCTCAAACTTCTCCCGCTGCATTTCCCACTTATTTTTTCGGCTCACACGCTTGCTCTGCGCCTGTGCCTTTGCCTGGAGCGAAACCATCTCAAAGAGCGCACGCATAATCTGCATCATCACTCCGGCAGTTTCCTCATCCACCCCGCCTATGGCTCTGCTTATTTTCTGCAGGCTCTGAAACCAATGCGCCGTGAAGTCAATCAGATTATCCGTCTCCGACGCCTGAATCACCCCGTAAAGCGTATCTACAAAAATGTGCATCTGCGCCTGATCCAGCGACAAAATCCATTCATTGAGCGTCTGGTCTAAAAACTTCCGTCCCGGTCGAATCTCGTCCACAATACGGAAATCGCCGTCCTTCACCAGCCATGTGTAAGGATTGTGCTGGGCAAGCCCAATCGTCCTGCTCTCCACTACCCGGTAATCACCTTCGGTATAAAGCAGCATACCCACCAACGAAGAACGGGGCACCGTCTTGTGAATCCGTTCTTCTATCTCCCGGTACGCACCCTGTTCCCTGACCTCCGGACGAAATCCTGGTCCATCATGATTGTAGATTCTCTCTATCCGCTCTCTCACTGCCGCGTCGCAGTGCATGGACGCATAGACCGCAAAATTCCCGCCTTTGGAATGACCGCCCACAAAAAAACCGCCGTCAATGGTCCGCGCCGCCTGCTCCAGATAAGACACGCTGTAACGCTGTCCGGGCACCGGCTCCGAAAAAGCCAGGTTTAAATCCTCCTTCCAGCCCACGATATTCTCATCCGTCCCCCGAAATACCACATAGGGAAGTCCTCCGGGAATGCCGCACACCACGGCGGAAAACTGGCTTTCCTGCTCCGGTTCAATTAGGTTTACATAATTCCAAAGAAGCATTTCACCGAATCGTCTGCTGTTTAAAACACCCATAAAGAGAGCCGTATTGTCCTTGCGGTAACGCTCATCCGCGTAAAGGTGGTCATAGTCGGCATGGGCGGCGATTTCCCGAAGACTTACCGGGGCGCGCGCCTCCTCCGGTCCCGGCACGATGCCGTCGAATTTCAGATAGGAAAGCTGGCTGAGCACCAGACTGTCCACATCACCAAACGGTTTCTCCGCCAGACTGTAATCCCCGTATTCTCTCAGATAATCTAAAATGGTTCCCATATCCTCACACTCCGAAATATTTCATGCCTGCCGCCGGATATTCCCAATCCCGCTTTAAATCTTAGCCTCCAGATGCTCAATATTCTTGATTAACACGCTGACCGTCCCGTCGGGATTCGTGATAAACTCCACGCACTTGGGATTCTTATACTGCTCCATGGGGATTTTAATCTCAATGCCCGTGTCCGTAAAAAGGTGCTGGCTCTGGTATTTGCGCGTGGTGTTCTCGCTCTGGGGCTCTATGGTTTCCTTCACCATATTGTACTTTTCCATTTTATCCTGAAAAGCTGTCCTTAATTCCGGTTCCCCTTCAAAGATTTTCTCCGCGAGCTCCTCCACCACGAAGCCGCCCTTCTCCTCCATCTCTTCCTGCATGATGCTCTTGGCGCGCATCTGTCTCTCAAAACGTTCGCTCTCCGCAAAGCCCTCCTTCTGCACGCTCTCCACGGCGCGCCCCACAATCGACAGCTTCGACTTGTGGGAAAGATGGGAACTGCACTTTAAGAACAGGAAAGAAAAATAATCCGTCTTTTCCCCGTTCACCTCGTACTTTTTTTCCACCACCTGTAAAGAGAGATCCGAAAGGCAGATAACTGCCGCTTCCGAAAGCCGCTGGGTCTGGGATGGCAGGATGGACTTGTGCCTGATCAGCTCGTTGCTGTTTCCTTCTCCCTCCGCAAGCGGCATCGTCCGGTGGGTATAAAGGGTCTTATAATTCATTTTCAGGAGCGCCAGATACTCTTCCTCGCCCTCTCTGAACCGCACCACCATCAGATCCGCCGGCGGAATGTCGATATTGCCGCTCATAATCTCAAACAAAAGCCCCGCAATCTCCTGACTGATGGCGACGAAATTTTCGTCCTCATACCCGGTCAGGAGCTTACACACCTCCGACTCCCTCTCGTAAAAACGGCACTCCTTCGCGTCGTCCCCGGCGCAGATTTTCCCGATATGCTCCCGCAAAAACTCCGCCACCTCCGAGCCGAACTCCAGCTCCGTGTCAGACAGCACCGGCATTCCGATGGTAGGATCTAAAATATGTACGATGACGTGTTTTATCCTGATATCCTCTTTGTTCATTCTACGATGTTCCTCCTATGTAGCATTATCTATATATGTAATTGCGAAACTCATCACAACCTTATGATAATTGTGCAAATAGCATAACCATAAGCCGACCCTTACTAATTATACTTCCCCACATAGTCCGTTCCTGTTTCGGTCTGCATTAAGTTTACATAATATTGCGGCTCCCGCTCCATCAAAAGCATCGTATGAAACGCCTCCAACAGCATCTTGTCCCCGTTGCTCTTCATAGCCGTCCTGTCCCGGTCGAGCTGCGCCTTGAAATGGTCCATCTGCCACACCATAATATCTACCAGACTGTATCCTGCCACTTTATAATCGCAGAGAAAGTTCTGGTGCTCCAGATAATACAGGAACTCCCTTGATACGCCCTCCGAGGCTATCAGCATCTCAAAAAACCGCTCCAGAAACGCCTCGTCCTCTCCGGCATAATAACACAGTGCCTTCGCCCAGGCGTAAGCCTTTGTTTTCTCTTCCTTCGTCATCTGCCGTCCCTCCTTCTTTCTCTCTTTTCCGATTCTTTCTTCCGTTCTCCCGCATCTGCCCGCCACAGCACGTTCTTTTTCTCTGACTTTTCACATAAAATATGCTAAATAACACTAGGACGTGTTTTCTATGGCTCTCTTAGAACAAATCAACGATCTTTTATGGGGTCTTCCCCTGATACTCCTGCTTTTGGGCACACATATTTATTTCACCTGCAAGCTGCGGTTTCCCCAGAGAAATCTTTTTCGGGCAATCCGTCTCTCCCTGTATGCCGCGGAGGATACGCCGACTGCCAAAGATGCATTCCCCGCAAAGCCTGCACCCGACGCCCAAAAGTCTTCCGCCGTGCCGGGAACCGCCCGGAATCTCTCCCCCTTCTCGGCTCTCTCCACCACCCTTGCCGCCACCCTCGGCACGGGAAACATCATCGGCGTCTCCACCGCCGTCGCTCTCGGCGGTCCCGGCGCCATCTTCTGGTGCTGGATCACCGGGATTCTCGGAATGGCGACCGCCTACGGCGAATGCTACTTAAGCGTCCTCTACCGCCAGCAGAACAAAGACGGGCTCTATGTCGGCGGTCCGATGTATGTCTTAAAAAATGGTTTACATAACAAAAAGATGGGCAGTCTGTATGCCGCATTCACACTGGCGGCTGCTTTCGGCGTGGGCTGTACCACGCAGGCAAACTCCGTCACACGAGCCACCACGTTAAGTTTTGGGATTTCCCCCCATCCGATAGGCATCGTGCTCGCCATGATTACGGCTGCCGTCATCCTCGGCGGCATCCGCAGCATCGGAAACCTGTGCGAGCGCACCGTGCCCGCCATCACCTTCCTGTACCTGTTCGGCTGCGTGCTGCTCCTGTGTCTCTACCGCCACCAGCTTGCCACCGCCGTGGTCTGGATTGTCAAAGACGCTTTCTCCTTTACAAGCCTTGCCGGGGGTGTGACGGGAGCGGGTCTGCAGCGTGCCATGCGCTACGGCATCGCCAGAGGACTTTTCACAAACGAAGCGGGCATCGGCACCTCCGCCATCGCCGCAGCCGCTTCCCACACCGAAGACCCGAAAGTACAGGCATATGTGTCCATGACAGCCGTTTTCTGGGACACGGTGGTGATGTGCCTGCTGACCGGGCTGGTAGTGGTCTGCAACATGCTCTACGACCCGGCATCCACCGCAGGCGCCGCCGAGACGGACTTGACCGCAGCCGCCTTCTCCCACTTACCCTACGTGGGGGATGCCTTTCTCACAATCTCCCTGTGCGCCTTCGCCGTGACCACCCTGATCGGCTGGTCTTACTTCGGTGAGAAAGCGGCAGAGTATCTGGGCGGCAACCGTAGCGTCCCGCTCTACAAGCTTTTTTACGTCATCATGATCTATCTGGGCGCCATCATTCCCATGCGCCTCGTCTGGGAGTGCACCGACCTGATCAACGGGGTGATGGCGCTGCCAAACCTCCTCGCCCTGTGGGCGCTGCGGAAAGAGATTCGCTCATAATATCGTGCGTTATTTTATTTGTGGGCATTTGAACAAACACCCCTCTCTGTCCCTACGATCGACCGGCTATTTTATCACGCTGCCGAAAATAGATATAAAACCCCACACAGATCAGTGCGGACAGCAGCGATCCCAGCGGCGCCGCCCATCCCATCGGATAGAGGCTGTCTGGAAAATACACCCCCGCCAGATATGCCCCCGGTATGCGGATGAGGAGAATCGCCGTGATATTATGTAAAAAGGAGATACCCGCCTTCTGGTCCCCGCAGAAATACCCGCTGAAACAGAAGTGAACCGCCGCAAAGAGCGTGTCAAAGGAGTAGGAGCGCAGATAGGCGCAGCCCGCCGCCAGCACCGCCGCATCCCTTGTGAACAGCCCCACCAGCGTATGCGGCAGAAACTGGCTGTAGAGCGCGCAGAGCGCACCCCAGCTCATGGTGATAAGCAGACCGTAACCGAGCGAGACTCTGGCGCGCTCCGGCTTGTCCGCCCCCATATTCTGCGCCGTGATGGCGGAAATCGCAGAGAGGAACGCCGAGGGCACCAGAAAGAGAAAGCCGATCAGCTTTTCCACAATACCAACAGCCGCGGAGACAACCAGTCCCCTGCTGTTGGCGATCACCGTGATCACGATAAACGCCACCTGAATCAGCCCGTCCTGACAGGCTATGGGCGCGCCCACCTTGAGAATCTGCGCAAAAATCTCCCTGTCTATCCGCACATCCTGTCTCGTCACCCGAAACCCCAGATCCCGCCTGCGCAGCATAAAAAGCGCGAACGCCACGCTCACCGCCTGCCCGAATACTGTTGCCAGTGCCGCGCCCGCCGCACCCATGCCGCCGCCCACGAGAACAAAGTCGAGCATGATATTCACCGCGCACGCCACCGCCACAAAATACATAGGTCCCTTGGAATCACCCGCCCCACGGAAAATACTGCTGATCACATTGTACGCCGTGATAAAGGGTACCCCCGCAAAACAGATACCCAGATACAGCCTTGTCTCCTTCACCGCCTCCGCAGGGGTAAGCATAACGTTTGTAATTAAATTTACACAGAGCAGTAGCCCCACGGTGAGCACCGCCGCAAACAGCGCGAAAAACGCCACAGACGCGCCGACCGTTTTCGCCGCCGACCGCTCGTCCTTCGCGCCCACATATCTGCCAATCCGCACAGTAGCGCCCATGGCAAAGCCCACGATGATCACCGTGAGCATATGCATCACCTGACTGCCGATCGCCACCGCCGTCGTGGTCTGAGAGCCGTTGTACAGCCCCACCACGAACAAATCCGCCATACCGTAAAAGGTCTGCATAAAACATGCCAAAAGATACGGGAGAGCAAACCGTATCAGGTTTTTCCCTACGCTCCCCTCCGTCAGATTATTTTCTCTCATCCTCCGTACCTTACTTTCCGAAATACCCCGCTACTGTCTTTAAATGCTCGATTACGGGCAGATGCTGCGGACACACATTCTCACATTGCCCGCAGGCGATACAGTCTCCCGCCTTTCCAAAGGTACCCGTGAGACGGTCATAGTACTCTCCCTGCGGCGTCCAGCCCTTTCCTTCCGCTTCCTGCATCTCTGCGTTATAGAGAGAAAAATATTTCGGGATCGCGATATTCTTAGGACACCCATCCGTACAGTAGGAGCAGCCCGTGCAGGGAATGGCGATATTGCCGTTGATCATCGCCGCCGCGCGGTACACCATGCGCTTCTCATCCTCCGTGAGAGGCTTGAAGTCGCTCATATAACTGATGTTATCTAAAAGCTGTTCCATATTGCTCATACCGCTTAACACCATCTTTACATTGTCCAGACTTGCCGCAAAGCGGATCGCCCATGAGGGAACCGACATATTCGGGTCATGGTTTTTAAACATCTCCTCCACCGCTCCCGGCACTTTGGCAAGCGTGCCGCCCTTGACCGGCTCCATCACCCACACCGGCACACCGTGCTTCGTCGCCACCTCATAGCAGAGCTTTGACTGGATCGCGCTGCTCTCCCAATCGAGATAATTGAGCTGCAGCTGCACGAACTCCATCTCCGGGTGCTCCGTCAGCACCTGATCCAGAAACTCCGCATTGTCATGGTAGGAAAAGCCCATATGCTTTACAAGCCCCTGCTTTTTCTTCTCCGCCAGCCAGTTAAAGCAGTCAAGCTCCGTATAAATCTTGTAATGCCCGAAACCGATATCGTGGAGCAGATAGAAGTCAAAAAACGTAACGCCTGTTTTTTTAAGCTGCGCTTCAAATATGTTATCCCGATCCGCCTTCGTCCGGATAAAGCTCGCGTGCAGCTTGGTCGCCAGCGTATAACTGTCCCGCGGGTGTCTGTCCACCAGACATGCCTTCGCCGCGTCCTCGCTCTGAAACCCGCAGTACATCCACGCCGTATCGAAATAAGTAAAGCCCCTCTCGATAAACGTATCCACCATCTTCTTCGTCGTTTCCAAATCAATGCTCGCCGCGTCGTTCGGATTATGTAACGGCAGCCGCATCAATCCGAAACCCAGTTTTTTCGCTTCCATATTTTATCTCCTCTCACTCTAGCCTAATGCAACATCTAAAATCATCATAATCACAAACCCGACCGCCACGCCCACGGTCCCGCTGTTGCTGTGCCCACCCGCCTGCGCCTCGGGAATCAGCTCCTCCACCACCACATAAATCATCGCTCCCGCCGCGAAAGCCAGAAACACCGGCAGCGCCGAGACAATCTGCTCCGCCAGCAGAATCGTGATAAACGCGCCGATAGGTTCCACGATGCCGGACAGCGCCCCATAAAGAAACGCCCGCCCTTTGGACACGCCCTCACCCCGCAGGGGCATAGAGATAATCGCGCCCTCCGGGAAATTCTGGATGGCAATACCGACCGCAAGGGCAAACGCGCCCGCCATGGTAATGCCCGCGTCACCGATCAGTGCACCGGCAAAAGTTACGCCCACGGACATGCCCTCGGGAATGTTATGCAGCGTCACCGCAAGGACAAGCATCGTTGTTTTTTTTAAAGAGGTTTCCACGCCCTCCGGCTTCTCGCTCTCCAAATGCAGATGCGGAATCACACTGTCCAGCACGAGAAGAAACGCCATACCGCCCAGAAAGCCCCCGGCGGCAGGAATCCACGCAATCTGCCCCATCTCGCCCGCCATATCAATCGCCGGAATCAAGAGCGACCACACCGAGGCGGCGATCATAACCCCCGAAGCAAATCCGAGAAGTAGTCTCTCTATCTCCTTATGCATCCCCCGCATAAAAAATACCATCGCCGAGCCGAGGGTCGTTCCCAAAAAGGGAATCAATAATCCCGCAAGCAACTGCATATTCCGTCTGTCCTTCCTTATTTCACCTTTACTTTATATCTGACGGTAACAGGCTTCCCATTATCCGCCTGTTCCGTAAAATAGACCTGAAGCTTTAGGGAATAAGTCTTTCCCTTGACGGCGCGTCCCGTATCCGTCATGGTAAGCTTCCCCTTCCCCTCTTTATTATATACATAAGTAAAGACATCCGTGTTTCCCGCAAGAACCACTCTCTCTATTTCCGGCGTATCCGCGCCTTTTAATACCGCGTTCATGGCAAGCTCCACGGAATTGTAAGAGCCGCTGTACATAAGGGCGGTCTGCGGCGCCGCACTCACCTTCACGCTGCCTTGTTTTACTTTAAATTTCACGGCAGGAGCCGAAATTTCCCCTGTCTCCCCGACTGCATTTCTTACGGTAAGAAGCGGCGTGACCGTATACTGATATTTCGTAACAAGTGTTTCATTTCGCTTGGCACGAAGCTCGATCGTCTTTCCGTCATCGCTCCATCCCGCCCGAAACAGATGGGCGTCCCTGCCTGTCAGTTTAACCTCTCCGTTTTCCGGAATGACAAATTCACCGCCCACTGCCTTTAAGGAAGGCGTCAGCGTCATAAAACTGCCGTCCCTGTTCAGCACATCGATACTGCCTTTCGCTGTGAGCTTCACCGCCTTTTCCGGCGCCGTGTTCACGATTTTTAAGGTCAGCGGCGTTTTCCAGATTTTTCCGTCCTTCGCCGCCTGCACGATATATTTATAAGAGCCGGAAGCTGCCTCCTTGTTATTCAGCCGCACGAAAACCTGCGCGTCCTTCACGGAAAAGATTACTTGACCGTTCTGCACCAGCGCCTTCGCCCTAACATCCTTCGCGTCACAGTATACGCTCACTCTGATGCCCTGTTCGGCGTTAAGCATACCGCCGCTCTTCCATTTCACCGCTGTGGATGCCGCGTCATACCCACGGTATGCAATGTCCGCATTTAACTGCAGCGTTTTGTTTTCCAGCGCAATGGCAGGCTGCCCCATATTTACTTTGACCTGCAGCGTATAACTGATTTTCTCATTCCAGTTCTTTTCATCGCTCAGAAGAATCTGCATTTTAAAGCTGTCCGCCTGATTCAGATTTCTTCCGCTCAGAAGCAGACCGCCTTTTTCCCGGTCCACCTCCACCTCATAATTTCCCTTTGCTTTCCCGCTGCTCTTCTCCGCTTTCACGGACTGCCATGAAATCGTTTCCGGATTTTTTATGCCGAGCCACAGGGTCTGGATGCCCGCCTGCGGATACAACGTCGCCTTACTCGTCTCCCATATCATCTTAGGCGCCTTTTTCTCCACGCCTGCCGTAAAGGATAAGGTGTACGACCCCTGCCAGCCTGAAAAGTAGAGCGTCAGCTTTCCCTTTTTGACGCTTTTTAATGTCGCGCCGTTCTCCGCCCTGATATAATAACAGCCGTCTCTTTTTTCTATGGTATAATCCGCCAGTCCAGTACATTCTAACCGTGTCAGTATCTCGTCCGTATCGATCTGCAGCAGACTTTCGTCGTTTTTATAGAAGAGATTCAGCTTTCGCGCCTGCTTCACTTTATAGACCGGATT
This sequence comes from uncultured Lachnospiraceae bacterium, assembly GCA_910587715.1. Taxonomy (GTDB): domain Bacteria; phylum Bacillota; class Clostridia; order Lachnospirales; family Lachnospiraceae; genus UBA3282. The sequence goes on from CAJUMV010000024.1 coordinate 38,511, forward strand.
CTTCGACACCACCTTGACCGTAAGAGGCAGTTCGTAGGTCTTTCCTCCCGCCGCCGCGCGGATTTTCACCTTGTAGGTTCCCGTCTTCGTACCGCTCTTCGCCTTTATGATATAGCTGTCCGTCAGCGTCCCCTTCGCCAGCGTAAACCTCGCGCTATTAACATCGGAGCCCATAATAGCGGGGCTTGTTATTTCATATGATGTCCCCTCCGGACTTTTCGCCGGGTACAGGGATATACCCGTTCCTGCAGACTGTTTGAGATTCACCGTAACGCTCTCAGCGCTCAAGCCCGGCTCCGCGTCCCCTACAACCAGCCGGAGCGTCTTTGACGTTTTCGGCGCATCATTTCCGGTCAGCGTAATCTCCGCCGTGCCCGCCGCCTTGACGATCAGGGAGACCGTAAATCCGCTTCCCTCCGCCGCCGACGACTTTACCGCCACGACCTTCGCGTTACTGCTCTTCGCCGTTATCTTTGTTGCCCCCGGCAGCGTCAGCGTGATTTTGCTGTTGACCTGACCTGGCTTCTCTGTCTGAAAAGCGGAGAGCAGACCCGTATATTTTTCCTCCGTCTGCCCCGTACCGCCAACGGGGGTAAACTCCTCCACCTCTTCTACCGTAAGCGTGCCGCCCGGCTCCTTTACGGTGAGCTTCACGCTGGCGTTGTAGGTTTTCTTTCCCAGCTTATAGCTTGCCTTTATCGTGGCAGTGCCCGCGCTTTTTGCCACAAGCTTCGCACTGCCCGCATTGTCCGCCGTCAGTTTACCGCCGTCCGCCGCAGGCTCCACCGAAATCACGTCCGGCTTGCTGCTGCTCCAGCTGATACTTTTCTGCATTTCGCTTAAAATAGCATCCCGCTGCTTTTTATAACAATCGTTATCCTTATAATTTTCATTCTCGTCAAGCTGTCTCAGCGCATCGACAGCGGAATGGTTTACATAAACCTTCGTCTCCTGCCCTTTGGTCAGTACAGAACCTTCCTGTGTCTTTCCTTCCGTCGTCCGCATCGTTACGGCAATCTTTTCCACCGTCAGGAAACGGACCTCCAGCAGCCGCTGTACAGGCATCACATGCACGTCTGCCCCTTCCGGCTGATAAAGCGCCGCAAATTTCTTCGTCTTTTCCCCCGTAAACTGCGCAAGCACCGTGTCCGGCTCCTTCCAGCTCCAGCCCGCGGGAAGCGTCACGTCCTTCAATGCCGTCTGCGTGTTCGTCAGGGCGATGGGACGCGGAAGCGCAATACCCGCAAGGGAAGCCTCCTCCTGCACCGTCACCATACAGGATGCTTCCGCCTTCTTTCCGTCAGCGTCCGTCACCGGTTCGCCTGTTTCATTCACGATTACGGCGGAAACCTTCGTTTCGCCCGCGCCGACGGCGGTTACCGTAACCGTGTTCCCGCTGATCGTCGATGCCACTGTGTCCGGCTCTGTTTCCGTTCCTCCTTCTGTGTCTGTCCTTCCTTCCGTGTCCGACCCTTCTCCCGTGCCTGTCACATCTTTTACATCCGATACGGCATCCGTCTCAAATGCGGCAACCGTCGGGTCGGCAGACGTCCATTTCACATAATTCGCTTCCTGATTCACCCACTTGCTGTCTGCCGGCGTAAAGTATAACCGCAGCTGCCTGCTGCCGTATGACGCATTTCCCTCTGCATCTTTCTTGATGGTCAGCGTACATGCGCTCTCCCGCATCTCTATCTGCGGCAGCTTGGAGTCCTCCACCGTCACCACACATTGCAGTACCGCCAGCCCATTATCCACATCAGCCCAGAGCAGCGTCTCTCCCACTGACCGGGGCGTGACATTACCAAACGCATCCACAGCAGCTACATTTTCGTTTTCACTGATCCATTTGACCGTATCCGTGGCGGCACTCCCATTTTCGGCAGGGTCGCCGTCCATCACGACAAGCTGCCCCGGCTCGGCATTTATGGTCAGGTCAAAAGACAGACCGTAAGTCTTCGTCTCCGCATCGAAAGAAAGCTCCTTCCCATCGGCTTGCAGGGAATAATCCGACACCTTGACGGTGCATACATCCTGCACACCGTTTTTCGCCGTGGCGGAAATTTCCGTCGTCCCCACGCTCACAGCCGTGACTTTGCCGTTTTGGTCCACCGTGGCAACCGACTCATCCTTACTCTCCCAATTCAGGTCCTTGTCTCTGGCATTGCCGGGCTGTACCGTAGCAAACAGCGTCTCCTCCTGCTTTCCCTCCACATCTTTCAGCAGGTGGAGCGTGTCCTTATTTAACGTAACCCCCGTCACCTCCGCCGGTTCGTCCGCAAGAGAAAAGAAATCCACGTTATAGACAACCTTCGCGTCTGTTCCATCCTTCCACTTAATCCCTTTTACTTCCACTTGAAACTGGGAATTTTTGTTATAGGTTACATTATTGGGGCGAAAGACAATGCAGTTCGGCATCCCATAAGATTCAATGTTTACCCTGAATGCGCCGTCCGCCTTAGAGCCGGAAAAAGTCCAACTCTTATTACTGTTCACATCCCTAAGCGTCACGGTCACGTTCTGGAAGCTCGCCTTTCCATAGTCACTGCCAAGGCTCAGCGTCCATGGCGTCCCCGAGCCGTTCATCAGCTCAATGGGCATATTCTGCGCGGGCCACGCCACATAGTCAGTGACCGTCTGCCCTCCTCTGTCAAAGGCATACATCGCCGAATAGGAACCCACCGCGCCGAATCCGGTCTGCGTCATGGACGGGTTTAAAATCCATCGCCTATGCCCCACTGTGCTGATATTGTTGGCATCCCCGTCATACATCCAGCCATTTAACAGACTCTTTGCAATATTGTTATATCCCGCCGCAATATTACTGCTGCCGCACCCTGCTTTTGCTGTTTCATAAAGCGCATCTGGAAAATCTTTCGGCTGTTCCGGCGTATGCGACAAATTCTTGTTTACATAATTTATCAGCGCGCCTGCCTGCGCTTTCTCCGTATAGTCCTCACTCAGCGTCACACCCGCCGGAACGCCCGCCACATAGCGGATAAAGTTCAACAGATGTAACGCGTTTTCCAGACTTTCGTCCTTCAGATGCCCCGCATTGTACGGCGCCTTGACAGACGGCGTTACACTGTAGCTGTTTGAGACGTCCAGACTCCACGGATACGCCTTGTAACGCTCGATAATCTCCCCCACGCCAGGCGTCTGATGCACGCTTCCCGCTGCCGATTCCGTCACATTAGACATACTGCGATAGGAAGAAGCCGCATATCCGTCCGCCTCCGTCATCGGGATCGGTTCGCCGAGCATCGGCTCGCCGTTCCAGTCCTCCGGAATCTGGCTTTCCTCTTCCTCTGTCGTGTTTTCGGAAACCGTATTTTCCGATACCGTCGGCTCCCCCGTCAAAGCGCCGGACTCCTCTCCCTCCGGCGTATCTGTCTCTTCCGCTGCGGACTTGTCACCTTCTTCCGGCTTCACAGGCGCAGGCTCCCCTTCCCCGTCTGCGGGCAGCGTTTCACCCTCCGTGTCAGGCGCGTTCGTCTCTCCGGGTGCGGGATTTTCTTCCTCTCCGGACTGCTCTCCCTCCTCAGATATATCCGGCACAGTGACAACCGTATTTTCCGACACCGTCTCCGGCGCGGCGCAGACCGTTCCCAACGTCCCCTCGGTCCACAACATCCCCGCCAGCAGAATAGGCAGCATCCTTTTCCATTTCTTTCTATTTTCCATTCTTCGCATCATTTGCACGCGTTCCTCTTCTTTTTCCCGACTACCAAATCATAACTCTCCGCAATCATGCGCCTGATATCCTCATCCGGTATCGTACCGTCCAAAATCACCGTATTCCAGTGTTCCTTATTTTGATGATACCCCGGAATGACAGACTCGTAGGTCTGCCTCCAGAAATCGCGCCACGCCGGATCCACCTTCAAATTAATCCGCATAGAACCCTGATATTCATAAGTCCACAAAAACGCTTTTTTATTTCGCCTGCATCGCACCAGCACCCAATTCGTATCATGAAACGGCATGTCCTGATACACGTCGGGAAACGTCATGCCATAGCGCAGCGCCTCTTCTCTTGTCGTCATGGTTGCCTCCATGTCAAAGCTTAGCTGTAGCTCAAATTCAGTCTACCGCCCCAGTGTTTCCAGTATACCACTTTCACAGGCGCATTTTCAACGACTTTTCCCACCATATAACTATTCAGCCTTCAGCTTCATAGTTACGGAATCCGACCTATTCCAGTTTTGCCTTCGGCAAAGAGGTCGGATTCTTCTCAACCTTTACACGTTCTCACGGACCTTGCAGCAAGTGCAAAGTCCTGAGCTTCACTGTTACTTCCCCGCAATATCACATTTTTCCAATGCAACGCAATCTGCCGCACAATTCCTTCAATTTTTATATTTCATCTTTACCGTCACACTTCTTCTATAGTATAGTGTTATTATACATACAATTCGGCGCCTGCCGTCTTCGCCGGCACACCGCTGAACAACGAAACAGGGGGATATATTTATGGACAAAAGTGCAGAAATCAGAAAACTGTGTCAGGAGAAGGAGATCCGCATGATCGACTTCAAAATGACCGACATCGACGGACGCTGGCGTCACATCACAATACCGGTGGAGCGGTTTGATGAGAACGTCTTCGTCTACGGAATTGGCTTCGACGGTTCCAACTACGGGTACGCGCCCGTTGAGAAGAGCGACATGGTCTTTTTGCCGGACCCCGATACCGCCTACGTGGATCCTTTCGCGGAAGTGCCCACGCTGACCATGTGCGGCAACGTCTGCGTAATCGGAAAGGGCGAGAACACGCCCTTCGACCAGTACCCGAAAAATGTCAGCCTGCGCGCCATGGATTACATGAAAAAGACCGGCGTTGCGGACGAGATAGTGATCGGACCCGAGTTTGAATTTTATCTGTTCGACTCCGCCCGCTACGAAGTGTCGAAAAGACAGTGCGCTTACAGCATTGACACGAGACAGGCGGACTGGAACTGTAAGCTGGATACGCCCGGCAACAACGGCTATGAGGTGACCCACGGCGGCTACCACATCGCCGCGCCGCAGGATGTGGGCTACGACCTTAGAAGCCGCATGTGCGTGGAAATGGAAAACTGGGGCATCAAAGTGAAGTACCACCACCACGAAGTCGGCGGTCCCGGTCAGATGGAGATCGAGGTGGAGCTTGCTGATATGCCCACCATGGCGGACAACACCATGATTATCAAATATATCATCAAAAACATGGCGGCGCGGGAGGGCAAGACAGCCACTTTCCTGCCCAAACCCATCTACAAGGAGGCAGGCAACGGGCTCCATGTACATATGCTTCTCAAAAAGGATGGCAATCCCGTCTTCTATGACGAGAACGGCTACTCCGGCTTAAGCCAGACCGCCCACTACTTTATCGGCGGACTGCTCTCCCACATCGCGTCGCTGTGCGCCTTTACCAACCCATCCACCAATTCTTTCAAGAGACTGGTGCCCGGATATGAAGCGCCCGTGACGGTCGGCTACGCCACCTCCAACCGCAGCGCAGTCATCCGCATTCCCGCCTACGCGAAATCCCCGGAGGCAAAGCGTTTCGAGCTGCGAAACCCTGACGCCACCGCCAATCCCTACTACGCCTACGCGGCGATTCTGATGGCGGGCTTGGACGGCATCGAAAAGAAGATTGATCCTGCGGAAAACGGCTGGGGCCCTTACGACTTTAACCTCTATACCCTCTCCCCGGAAGAGCAGAAAAAAATAAAAGGTCTGCCGAAATCACTGGATGAGGCGCTGGATGCACTGGAAAAAGACCACGACTATCTGACGAAGGACGGCGTGTTCCCGGAGCGGCTGATCGACGTGTGGATTGAGAGAAAACGAGCTGAGTCAAAAGAAGCCGGGCAGATTCCGACGCCGGCGGAGTTTATGATGTATTATGATTTATAATTGGTGCTTATGCACTCAGCTAAAAACTGCGGGTATCCTAAGCGGAACCCGCAGTTTTATACACTTTATGAATTGCTTTATGCCCATTCATATCTCGGGCGGGCTTTCCACGGAATGATTTCTTCCTTCATAAGCCTTCCCTGCACAATATAGTCTTTTACATTCTGCGAATCTGCAAAGCGCTCAATTCCACTTAACCGCCTATATCCCTCCGAAACAATGAACGCCCGATATGCCTTTTCATCGATCAAAAACGCTCCCGCCATGCTGTCTGCTTTGGCTTCCACATCTCCCGATACAGAATCAAAATCAATAAATTCGTGTTTTGTATCGCCATTTAGGATATGCGCGATCTCATGAAACAAAGTGAACCAGAAAATATCCGCAAATTTCTGTCTAAGTGTCATACAGAGAATTAACGCCCCATCCTCCGTTTCCTTAATGAATCCCTGTACCGGCGCACCTGTAAAATTAGGAACAATCCGAAAAGCAATACCGCACTCAGAGAAAATATCTGACAATTTCTTCTGTATCTGATTTGCCCTCATAAACATGACACGCTTAATATCCGGAATCCTATTCTTAAGCTTCTCAACATTGATTCGATCTGCAATTTCAATATTTTTCGTGAGCAGCTCACACATCCTTTGCCACGCAAATAACACATATGGGTCTACATTCGCATTTTTACTTTGGGCACGATAGGCTGCAGAATATGAAATTTTAGGTGTATCCAACAGATTACTGATTCCGAATATCCTCCGTAAATCCAAGACCATTGCCGGAGCATTCGCCTCCCTGTCAAGCCACCCAAAAGATATCCATACGTCTATCACTTCTTTCAGATTTTTCAAGATTCCAATTTCTTTCTCAGTAATATTATTCAATTCCTCAAACTCAAGAAGCTCACGGTCATAATTCGTCTGTAGATTCATCCAAAAGGAAGCCTCTATTCCCAAAGCATATTCAAGCTTTTTTGCAAAAGCGGCTGAAATATTCTTTTGACCGTGTATCACCGTACTTATATGTTTCTCAGTCATTCCCGTTCTGACAGCCAGCTCTCTTTGCGTCATTTCCCTGTCTTCTATTACCTCTGCTAATGTCTCGCCCGGATGAATAATATAGTCACGGGATAATCCAACTAAAATTTTTTCCTTTGCCATGATAATCAATCACCCCTTTGATAATTAGTGTGTCACAACTTTTCAAACTTTCTGCACTCAAGTCTTTTGCCTTCGGTTTTACAATCAAGCGATAATTGGCAGATACTCTTAATGAATACGCTCCTTTTCGGGCTCCTTCCAGAGACTCCATTTTCCCTATTCCGGACTGTTGAAGGGTTGAAAACGAAGAGAAAGCAACGATTTGATTGTATCGCTTTTTTACCGACTTCGTTAATTCTGCGCCAATTTCCTTCTTCATCAAATTTTCAGACTTGCGAACGTCATTCAAATCGTCAAATAATTCTTTGACTCTGTCATCTTCAAATTCAACGTACAGAGCGGAAGCACCTCCTTTCATTTTACTTACCTTTTAGGTAAGTTTATTGTAACATATGGATTACAAAAGTCAATCCCTTATTACATAGATATCTGAGCACTATCCTTTTTCATATCGAAAATGATTGCTATAAGGGAACTTTTCTAGTACAGTAAATACAGGTTAATGTCTATCACTTTCTGTAAAGGAGGCTGATATTATGAACGATACCCTGCAATTCCCCACCCGAGAAGAATTTAGAAACTGGCTTTCCGAAAACTGTCTCTCAGAGAACGGCGTCTGGCTCCTATTCGGCAAGGCGGGCGGTTCAAAAACCCTGAAAGCAGGAGAGGCTCTGGAAGAAGCCCTCTGCTTCGGCTGGATTGACGGGCAGATGCAAAGTCTCGACGACAAAAGCTATAAGAAATATTTTTCGCAGCGCAGGGAAAACAGCAAGTGGTCGGAGAAGAACAAGGCACTGGTCAAAGAACTGGAAGAACGCGGCATTATGACTGACTTTGGCAGAAAGAAAATCGAAGAGGCAAAACAGAACGGGCAGTGGGACAAGCCAAAACCCGCAGCGGTCACGGAGGAACAGATTGAAATGCTCTCCGCGCTGTTAAAAGAATATGAGCCTGCTTACACGAATTTTCTGGCTATGTCCCCATCTGTTAAAAAAACTTACACGAAGGCGTACCTCGACGCAAAGACGGACGCCGGACGGGAAAAACGGATTGTATGGATGGTGGACAGGCTGAATCGGAATTTGAAGCCGATGTAGCGGTTTTATGAATGTCTGGCACGCTTGTTGCCAATAATTCTGACCCGGAGGGGCAAAAGCATGTCCAAAGTATTATTTCTGGATATAGACGGTGTGCTCAATTCCAATTTCTGGAATGACAGTCACCAGACCGAAATCAGTGACGGCACATTGATTGATGAGGAAAAAATCAAACTGTTGGCGCTTCTTGTAAAAGAAACAGGTGCGGAAATCATTCTTCATTCCGGTTGGCGTTTCTGGTTTGACGCTGAATTAAAACCGCTATGCACAGAAGCCGTGAAGCTGGCAGAGTTATTGAAAAAGGAAAATCTGTATATTAGCGGGGTGACTCCCGATTTGACCACAGAAGAAATCAGAAATACAAAGAAATTCAGTCTGGTAAAAGCCGACGAGATTCTATTGTGGATAAGTTTACATAATAATATTGCAGGGTGGGTCGTTCTTGACGATCTTGATTTGCACAATGATCAAGTCAGACAACATCAGGTGCAAACGGACCCGACAATCGGGCTTACGCCTGCGGATGTAAAACAGGCTGTAAAAATTCTGACTGGTAATCTAAAATTGTGAATGAGAGGAAACAAAGGAATTTTGAAAACAGTAGTTTTTGATTTGGGCGGAACGTTAATGCAGTATGTCGGAATGCCTTATTCGTGGGTGGATTTCTACTACAAGGGATTTGAATCGATTATCCAGAGATACCATCTCAACATCTCGCAAGAGGTTATCGAAAAATCAGTGCAGATGTTAAAGGGATTTAACCCGCGCATTAGTGGTAGGGAAATTGAGTATTCCGCAGAGTATATTTTCACAAAAGTATTGGAACCGTGGCATATAGATATCACAATCTTTCAAACGGGATATCTCGGAATTATTGGGGTATTTTGATTATTATATCTCCTCTTCTGTTGCGGGATATCGGAAACCGAATTGCAGAGGATTACAAATGATTGCCAAAAAATTCACCATTCCAATCACAGAATTGATTTTTATTGGAGATGAAGAAAAGGATAGGAAAACAGCTTATCGTGCTAATTGCCAATTTATCAGGATACAGCGTGTAGAAAAGCAAAAGGGTAGCATTAACAATTTGTATGAATTATTAGAAGTATTGCGCTAATACCATTTTACAATTTTGCACCCATTAGGGGCAAAATTGTAAACAGTATTGAAAACTCAGGAAACTCATGCTTTTTATACCCGTATTCCTTTTCCCTTATGAGGATGGCTTTTTGCATAAGCCGCCGCCTCCTCGCTCACCTGTTCCAAAGTCATGCCATCAAAATACTCTCTCCGCCAAACTGTGTAATCAAAACTATCCCGTTTAATCATCGCTATAAAACGCTCTGCATCAACAATCCCCAATTTTTCCACCAGACATGCAAACCCCATATCCATAAGCTCTACCGCACTATTCATCAGTCAACCGCCTCCAATCTTCTGATAAATTCTCCCGGAGTTACCACCTGTATCTCCTCTGTTTGCAATTTAAGCAAACGGTCATCTGTGGTAATAAAATAATCACTCCCGGCTAAGACTGCACAAGCAACATGCAATGCGTCTGCACTTTTTATGCCATTCTCCATAATATGCCCTGCAACTGTCTTTGCTTCTGTCTCTTTGTTTATTCCTACATAGTATGATTCATTTGCATTCATAAAATCGGCTATTGCCTGTTTTTTATGAGAAAATCTGTTTTTTCCATTCTCATATTCCAACATATAAGAAGTGACAAGTTCTATCTCTCCTCGCTTAACCAAATCTTGTATATGCAGTTTAGCCTCCGTCTCTAAATGTATTCTAATATATGTCTGATCATCATAGGGACGATTATAACAGCAATTATCCATATATATCTTCATAAACTTTCAATTCCCCTTCCATATATATTCAAAGTTTATCATATAATTTTGTTTTGGTAAAGGAAACCGCCCAATCAATCCCTATTCAACGACTCCCGACTCCATAATCTTAAATGTTACACAGCTACAATCAAGCTCCGCCATTGCCCCCATTGGCATAACAGCCATAGGTGTTCTATGAACAAAATCAACAATTGATAATACCGGAATATCTTCTCGACGTACTTCATACTTCAAAAACTTAACCAGCATGTTTTCTTCTTCCTCGCTTAATTGACCAACGATGATTCCTGCCGCATGTTTAAACATTCCTGCCGCATCTAATGCCACAGGCTGGGCGATAGGCGTTAATAAATTAGGACCATAGTAAGCTCTGATACCGGCTTTGGCAAAGACCGCCATCCATGAAGTAATATCTGAATATCCCATAAATACCTTTGGATTATCTTTTATTACATTTAAGTCTATGTATGGAAGCACTCTGTAGGAATCATCACCACCCATCATACAGATAATTCCATTTACCTCTTTATTCTGCCTCGCCCACATGAAATCTTCGGCTCGCGACTCCGGATGTTCATATAAAAACTGACTTCCCGCTAATGCATTCGGTGTCGGAATAGCATGAATGCCCCATATTTCCTCCAATCGCCTTTACTTCTTCTCTACTTTTCGTTAAATCAAAGTATCTCCCGATTCCCCTTCTCTGTTCTTTCTTCAAAATTTATCACTAAATCTTATCTTATAAAAAAAGCCAAGCAAGCTGTGCTATACTTACCCAATGAAACCTTAAATTTAGAGAAAATGCCAAAAGTTGACACAAGATGTCACCTTTTTTGTGTTATCCTATTAGCAGTCAGACTGCAAAAAGGAGCATGGAGATATGAATATAAAAAAAGAACTTGAAACAAAATCAGGCATAGCAACCGGCATCTATCTGAACAATATTGAAATCGACCCGCTCACGGTCAGGGCAATCATGATCAATGAGGTCGTCCCCTCCGACCCCTCACAGGATTTTTACGGAGCCGCCGACGCCGCTTATCTGGATACAACGATTCCGCTATTTCAGATGGCAGGCGCAGAGGTCACTTCCATACATGACATATTGGAACTGGGAATTTATATCACAAACGCCGTAAAAACACCGAAGTCAGACTATACCATTGACAAGGACAGCATCGAGAGCAGCCTGCCCTGTCTGGAAGCGGAGCTTTCTTTATTTCCCAACGTAAAGGTTATTATGCTTATGGGTGATGTGGCAAAGAAGGCTTTTAACATGATTACGAAAAAGGCGTCAAAGAAAAACGCGGTTCCCGCCATTTCCACCTACAAACTGCGAAACAGTGAACTCTATTATGAGGGGATCCGGATCATGCCGTCCTACATTATGACCGGAGGAAACATCCTGATCGAAAAGTCAAAAGTGACGATGGCGGCAGAGGACATTGCGGCGATGCTGGAAATCATCCAAATGCCCTATAACAAATAATCCGCAACGATATCCACCGCTATTTCTCTCGCCTTAGCGCTGGACACATTTTTATCATCCGTCTCACCTAAATACACACAAAAGTAAATCCTTTGATCGGCGGTATCTGCAAAACCCGTATACCATGAATCGACAACAACCCCCTGCGCCTTGCCCATTCCCGTTTTCCCATAAATGGAAATGTCTGCGTTACTCTGCTCTGATAACAGCATAACCTGCATTAACTGCTCCCGTGTTGTTTCTGAATATGCTGTATCACCGCCAAAAATGCGTTCCATCACTTCCACCTGTTCTTTGGGCGAAATCAGCAGAGAGGATTCAATCCAGAAGCCTGTCAGAACCGGGTTGTTATTATTTGTATTTAGCCATCCTTCCCAATCAGAAATATCACAATTTCCATATACAAGTTCGTCTAGTTTTTCCTGCATCGTATCTTTTCCGATTTCATCGATAATCTCCCGAAAATACCAGACACATGAAGCGCGGAATGCCTCAGGAAAATCAATATCCCTGTTCCACTCCTCATTCCAGAATATCTCCCCACTCCATGTATGGGTAGAATCGTCCGTCTTAATGATACCGTTTTCCAGCGCAATCAAAGAGGTGATAATCTTAAAGGTTGAACAGGGAGAACGCCTTGTACACGCCAATTCCTGATTATATATCTGATAGCAGTTTTCGATCGGCTCATAAATAACGGCAGCGCCATTTATTCCGTCAAAATAATCTGACCAATCCACATCTTCCATCACCGGCTCCACCATTAATTCCTGCACCTCATCCGCAGGACTTTCCTCTATTTCTATGACCTCCTCCTGTAAAGCATCCTCCGTTGATGATTCCTCCATTTTGGGAGAGTCTTCTGATAGCGGCATTTCGATTTGCTGATTATCAATCATCGTATCACTCTCTTTTGTGCATCCGGTCAAACATAAAAATAGAACCGTTAAAATACAACTCCAAATAATATTACTTGATTTTCTCATACGCTCCTCTTCCGCTTCAAAAAATGTTTCCCTCACAGATAATGTGCCAGCATCTCCCCCACACAATCCCTGACTTCCCGCGCAAGCTTTCCCGCCTAAGCCTTCCCGATTCCAGTCTGCTCCGCTACCGCCAGAATATCCTCCATCCCCGGATTCACCCCGTTTCCGTTAACCGTAGTCGCATGTATGGATTTTACGCTCCTGCCATCAGCATTCTTCCTGCGGTCGAAACGTTTCGTGCCAAAGAAACCTGCACATCTCTCCGACGGAAACAGTCTTGTCTCCGCCATTTCAATACCGCACGCCTATTTCCGTCAATATCTTGGGGTGCACTCCCCCCGGAAGACCCGCCCAGCCGAAACAGCTGGTCTAAATCCTCTGTATATTCTGTCTTAAGTAATTTCTCACACTCTCCGGCAATCCGATCCGGCTCCACGACCTAAACATCCTCATGCAAAGGAATCGCCGGACGATAGGAAAGCGCGCCCATCCGGGAATCCCCCACAATGGCAAGCCTGTTCAGGGTGCCGACTTTCCTCTTATTGTAAAACACGTCCAAATGTTCAACTCTGTCCACAAAGTATCTCCTCTATCGACAACGGCGGTGTCTCCTCAAACAAATGCTCCAGCTCGCCATCCAGTCCCAGCGCGTATGCAATTTTAATCAGGGAAAGAAAGGAGATTTCGCCGCTTTGCTCAAACCGCTTCACAGAACCCAAGCTTACTCCCGATAACTCGCTCAGTTTTTTCTGTGAAATCTTGCGCTTTCTGCGGATTGTCCGCAAACGCCCTGCTATCATCTCCTGTATCTCTCCCGGTGTCTTTGACAGAAAGGAATACTCAATATTCATAGATAATATTTTATCCCATTTCGTCTAAAAATACAAGTTTTAGCTAATATATTATCTATATTTTTATTGCACCCTTGCAAAAGTAAATAACAGCGACCGCAGTCCGAGCGATTCAAGTGCATTTTCCTCAACAGAAAATAAGCCATATAAAGCGAAACAGGCAGCGTAACCGCGCCGCCTGTTTCCATTCTTTTTGTAAAAACTCTCCTATTATAGTATTGTTTTACATCCATTCCTTTAAAACATCCTGATCCCGCATCACTTTCTCGACCACCGTGCCCTTCACCAGTTTGAGCAGCAGTTTCTTCATCGGATTGAGCGGTCCCAGATTGATCTCAAGCGGGGACTTGCCGTCCATCAGCTTCACGGTGCTGGAAAGAAGCTCTCTGATATCGTAAACGCTGCCCCACACTTCCGGCACGCCTCTGTCCACGCCGAGCAGTCCGTAAACGGCTTCCATAGCGGTTCTGACGGAATACTCGGTGGTGAACACGGTGTCTCTCGGGGTCTGAGCAAACTGACCGAGGAATGCAAAATTCACGCAGCCGTCGGGAATCACATCGGGTCTGTCGCCCGCTGTTCTCGGCATGAAAAATGCGGTGATGTAAGGCATCATGGTCGGTACGCACACTGCACTCTTCTCGGCAAGCTCGTCGATCTCTTCCACGGGCACACCCAGATGGTAGAGCCACTCCTGCGTGATCTCCTTACCGGTACAATCCTTCATGGGTTTCTTCACATAATCGCCTTCCACATCCGTGAACAGACCGTACACCCAGACGCAGACTTTCTTCTTATCCTGCTCTTTAAACTGTCCCTGTCTGTTGATGGTCCAGCTTAAGAGCCATGAGGAATCCTGGCAGCTCACGATGCCGCCGGTCACCACCTTGCCGCTTCTCGGGTCGCGCTTGCAGATCGCTTCAATATAGGGAAGGATCTTGTCGTCCAGCGTGGTGACGGTAGCGGACTCCCAGTTTGTTTTCGCCACATCGGAGCAGAACTTCTCAGGACGTCCGAAGGAAGGATCCTGCTTCGCAATATTTTTCCAGAGGCTCCAGCAGCCGCTTGTGCGCACCTCTGCATCCCCGTTGGGCGCATGGTTCTGGTCGCCGTAGATGGTTCCCTCGGTGCAGCTTCCGTTGGTCACGAATACAAGGTCGTTCTCGGTTAACATAATACCTTTCTCCACACCCTTCACCTTGCACTCGATCGCCTTTGCTATCTTTTTATCTCCCTCAAACCCGAAGATGACGTTGGTCACTTCGGTGTTGAACTGGAAGTCAACCCCCGCTGCCTCCAGATACTTCTGCATGGGCAGAATCAAGGATTCATACTGGTTATATTTCGTAAATTTCAACGCGCTGAAATCCGGCAGTCCCGCGATATGATGGATAAACCGCTGGAAGTACAGCTTCATCTCCAACGCGCTGTGCCAATTCTCGAAAGCAAACATGGTGCGCCAGTACAGCCAGAACGTGGAATCAAACACTTCCTCGTCGAACACGTCCTCGATGGTCTTGTCGTAGAGGTCCTCGTCCTTCGTCATAAAGAGCTTCATAATCTCCATGCAGCCCTTCTGGCTCAGATCGAATTTGCCGTCCGTGTGGGCGTCCTGCCCTCTGTTTACGGTGGCGCGGCAGAGGGAGTAGTTCGGGTCCTCCTTATTCAGCCAGTAGTATTCGTCCAGCACCGACACGCCCGGCGTCTCGATGGAAGGAATGCTGCGGAACAGATCCCACAGGCACTCAAAATGGTTCTCCATCTCTCTGCCGCCGCGCATCACATAACCTCTGTTCGGGTCGTTGATGCCGTCGCAGGCGCCGCCCGCAATGTCCATGGACTCTAAAATATGGATGTGGCTGCCGGGCATCTGTCCATCGCGGACAAGGAAACATGCCGCCGCCAGAGACGCGAGACCGCTGCCTACGATGTAAGCATTTTTCTCATCGACCCCCTCGGGCTTTCTCGGCTTCGCGAACGCCTCGTAGTTGCCGTTGCTGTAATAAATGCCCTTGCTGTTTTTATCGTACCGTCCAAGCTCGGTGTTGCGGTAGTCTAACTCCGTGTATTTCCGCCTGCTCTTTGCCGTCGCCTTTTCCTCGTCACATGCGCCGTCAGCCGTCTCTCCCGACTCCAATCCCACATGCGCCTTTTTCTGTAAGTTTTTTGCCGCCAACGCCGCGCCCGCTCCTGCTGCCGCAACAGCCGCCACGCCAAGTCCGATACTTTTTTTGTTTGCCATATATGTTCCACCTTTCCTGTTTCCGGCGGTTTTCCATCCGCCGCTGTTTTCTTTTTGATTACTAAAGCTATCATACCCACTCTTCCCGTTTTTACCAATTTACAAAAAAGGCGAAATGATAAAAAACTTATCATTCCGCCCTACGTGTTTAGAAAAACAGTGTCTGCGCATATGTTATGTAAACCAATTACATCTCATCCTATATTTTATGTAAACTATTCATCCGCCGTTATCCGCCTTCTCGAAATTTTCAATGGAACGGGCAATATTTCCGTGCAGCATAACGCCCATGTTTTCTACGATTTCTTCATAATCTTCCTTCATACCGTGACCGACCCAATCGAGCATAATTCCCACAAATCCATACTTATAAAAGTCAGCGATAAAATCTTTGTGCGCCGCCGAAAGCTCCACACCCCGGCACCTGTCATCAACCACTTCCTTGAGCATTTCGTAGGTAAGCTTGTAGAGATATCCTTCCACCTTTTCCCTGCCGATGCTGCGGTACACATTCAAAACAAACGTCTTGTTTTCCAGAACTGCCTCAAAAATCTGGCTCATGCCCTCCTGCCATGTCTCATAAGTCTTTTTTCCCTGCAAGACTTTCTTCCCATCCTCCACGCAGACCCACTCCACCAGATCGTAAATATCTTTGAAATGATAGTAAAACGCCATTCTGCTGATGCCGCAGTCTGTCGTGAGATCGTTGATCGTTATCTTCTCCAGCCGCTTTGTCAAAACGAGTTTTTTCAGGGATTCCCCCAGCGCAGCTTTCGTCGTGTTGGTGCTTGGCATGATTTCCTCCTTGCCCTTCTCATCCACAAATTTCCTGATACAACAAGTATACCATCCCAGGCAGTTTATTTCTGTTAAAAATTTCTAAACTCTCTTCGCCTTCTTTTTCGGCTCCGGCAGTTCCTTGTACATCTCCTGTAAAAGTTCCGCCATCAACGCCTCATTCTCCACATCCTCCACAATCACCATCTGCGTCTTGGAACCCTCGTAAGGGTAATCCCTGTCCGCATCCGGCAGCAGACGAAGAACCGATTCCGTCGGTTTTAAAAACAGACAGTTATCGCAGATATCGCCAATCAGCTTTCCCTGAAAGTAGACGCAGTACTCCCCCATCATCTTTCTGGTGGTCACGTCACCCACCCGCTGCAGATTGCTTACCACATAATCATGAAATTCTTTTGTCGTCGCCATCTTTTCTTCCCTCCTTCATTTTGTTTACAAGTTTTACCGTTCGCCACTTTCTTCTCCATCCCAGTATTTCAAGATCTGCTCTTTTGTCAGCGAATCGACAAACTCCTTCTTCAACTGCAAAAAATACGACAGATCCGTCATAATTCCATAAAGCACCGCCCGGTCCTCAAACTCCTGCCTTGTGACCGGCAGTTCAGAATCCTGCATCCGTCTAAGCGCCTCCTCCCGTCTCGCAAGCAGGTCTCTTGCATTGTTGGATTCCCCAAACGTCACGGCGGTTTCCCGAAGCAGTTCCGCCACCTGTCCGGTCTGCGGCAGAACGGTTCGCATACTCATAATCTTCTTATAAATATCCCGCAGGACGACCGTCTGCTGCTCCCGCATATTCATATAGTCAATAAAATATTTCGATTCCTGAAAAAACGTATTGTTCATATAGGCAAAAGCCTGTTTTTTCCCGGCGTTGATATCCGCCTGCAGCTTGTCAAAACAGCTTCCCGTATAATCCGACCTGTCCTCTTTCCCGATATATTCCGACATCCGCAGAAGCACCGCCCGCAAATCCTCCTCCAGCCGATACTGCGTCATACGAATCTCTTTTCCCTTTCCCGGCATATACAGATTTAGGATCGTTCCGATGCCCGCCCCAATCAGCAGGAGTAACGCTTCATTTCCAATCTGCGCGGGCGTCATATTCTGTTCCAGCATATAATGCGTGGCAAGTACCGTATTGGTGGAGACCGCACTTCCCAGACGGAGTGGACCACAGCAGGCGATAAAAAGGAACAGGAAAGCGCCGTAAGAAAATACGTGATATCCGAAAAATCGAAACACCACATAGGAAAGAACCGTCGCCACCAGAAAGGCGCCGATTCTTTTTGCGGAAATAGCAATCGTCTCCCGGCTGGTGTCCTGTATCGTCAGAAGGGTTATAATGCCCGCCGACGTACTGTAGCTCAGTCCCATCATATCAGCAAGGAAAATAGAAATCACGCTTCCGACGGCGATCTTAACCAGTTTTAACATAGAATATGCCTCTTCCTCCCCGTGCGCTGCCCTCAGACAGACATTCCTGTTTTACGCCGACGGGATATATCTGTTATAAATTTCCACATGGTCATAAATGCACCGCCAGTTACTTGTAGAACCCGCCGTCACGCAGATATACGGCGTTTTCTCCGCGGACATTTCATAGCTCACGGCACAGTTTTTGGACTGGACGATATATCCCGTTTTGGCGCAGAGCACTTCGCCGCCCGTATCCTTGTCCTCAATCTTTCGCAGAAACCAGTTGGAAATCTCAATGCCTTCCGGGTGTTCCACCGTGGGCTTCGTGGTGTAAATGTGCTTCGACATCACTTCCCTGCACAGGTCGTTTTGCAGCGCCGCCTTCATAATGACTGCCATATCGTAGACCGTGCTGTAATGCGCCCCGTCATAAATCCCGACGCAGTTGGTAAAATGCGTGCTGTCCGCTATGCCGAGTTCCTTCAGTTTCTCGTTCATCAGCTCCACAAAAGCCTCATGGGAACCTGCCGCATAGACGGCAAGCCCCAGCGCGGCGTCACCGCCGGACTGCATCGCCGTCCCGTAAAACAAATCCCGCACTGGCACCTTTTCCTCGTCCAGAAAGCCCACGGAACTGCAGTCGTTCACATAGGCATAATCCGTAATCTCCCGCGTCATCTCAAAGGTATCATCAAGCTTCTCTTCCGGAATCTGTTCCGCCGCCACCAATACCGTCAGAACCTTCGTCATGGAGGCGGGTATGATTCTATCTCTGGCGCCCTTCGACGCGATCACCTTGTCTGTGCTCTCATCCACCAGAATCGCATTCGGGCTGATTACGTCCGCGCTGTCAATGTAAACGGTGTCCTCCGTCTCCGCAAAACAATAAACGGTAGGTTTCTCCTCTGTCTCCGCGTCCTCCTCCCCTTCCGTTTCCTCTTCTCCTGTCCCCTTTTCGGCTGCCTGTTCCCTTATTTTTTCTATTTCCAGCCCGTCCGGCTGCTCTATGGCTTCCACCGCCTGATCCTGCGCGCTTTCTTCATCCGTCATCCTGCCGTGTTTTACGGTTGCGGCAATCAAAACCGTTATCACACCGACTATGACCAAAAACAGAATGCGCTGCATCATCTGCCGTCTTCTCATGCGCTGCTGTCTCTCGCGCCGCATACGCTGCCTTCTCTCGTAGCGGAGACGGTACTCCCGTTCTTCCCTGTCTTCTTCTAAAGTCAAATCTTCCTGACTCTCGTCAAAATAGGATCCTGTCATTGTTCCTCCAAATTTCGCCCGCTTATTCAAGCACTTTCCAATAACCGGTTTTTTTAGAGCCAATTCTTTCTACATATCCATTCTCTTTCAGGAATGTAAGATTATTTTCTACCGCCGTTCCACTAATCCCCAGTATTTGATGCAATTCACTGGTAGTAATATTAGGATTATCTCTCATTTCCATTATAATTCTTTGTCTTCTTGCATTTAATCCTTTTTTATCCCCAACTTTATCCCCAACCTTTTTAATCTTCTGAAGCGGGATTGTTACAACGATTGAATTTTCTCTAAAAGTAAATGCTTCCTTTCCGTAAGTTTCAATAATCTTAGGCACTCCTCGACCAGATTTCTCACTGATATGCAACTGCAAAAAGATTTCTGATAGCTTTTCATTTACCGGAACTGATTCTCCCAAGAAAAATCCTTCCATAGTCTGTGCTGGTGCTAACGTTCCTCTTGATAAGATTTCTATCCTATCTGAAAACACTGAAATCATTGGTTCGTTTCCACTAATCCAAAGATTATGCAGAATAGCATTTATAATTGCTTCTCTAAAAGCTTTATTATCAAACAACGGTATTTCCGGACGTTCCACTACACGCTCACTCTCATCTGTCTGAATCAAATTTAATACATCTGCATATCTTAAAACCTCATCCAGAGTATAGAGCAAACAATTATTACCAAACTCTCTTACCGAGAATAGATTAGAACCTTTTGTCTCCCCTTCAAAAATAGATACTCTTAATGGGAAATGTGAATTATCCGAAAGCAACTGTGCCAGCAGATTATACTCCCCATCTTTATTTCTTAATCCAAGATTTTTCTCAAAGGTTCTTTTATTTAGTACAATTCCTTTTGAACCATAGTACCCAAACAATTTGGAAAATGTCAGTTCCTGATATTTTGCCGGTAGTGTCTCAATCGTCTCCACTCTTCCATCCAAAATTTTAAATAACTGAATTTCCCTTTTGGGATAATCTTTCAAATTTGCTTTAGAAGACCCAATACGGATATATCGTTTTTCATTAAAAGCCGTTGGTATCTCCTCAGCAGCAGGAATCACCAGAACAACAACTCTTTTACCATCAATGATTCCTTCCTTAAACGAAAAGTTGATACTTGGTGACAAATTTCTCGCCAAGAAATTTTGATACGGTTCTTTATTATGATCACAATACTGATTAAATGTCGTACCCACAATCTCATGGGTTTCATCATTTACACCCCATATAAAGTATGCTTGTGATTTATAATGAAATGCCGCTGCATTTGACAATGCTGATATATATTCACCCAGCACTTCTGGCTGAAACCAATTTTCTTTAAATTCAAACCATTCCTGTTCATCGTCATATGCACATAAGTCTAAAACTAATTTTTCAATATTCATAAATCATCATCCTTTTCCCAACTTTTATTCCCAACTAAAACATTATAGCGCATTGGGAATTAAGTTGGGAATATTTTATGCATTTCTCGAAAAATTATTTTTACCCTGCTCCTTAATCCTGTAGTAATCATCCATCCTCAGGCTCTATTTTACCTGAGTATCTGGTTTTGATTTTCGGTTACTTAATGAACACACAATCTCAATATTCCCTGTAAAAGGAAACATATCCACCGGCGTGATCTCCTGCACCCGGTAGCCGCTCTTCCCCGTCAGATACTTTAAATCCCTCGCCAGCGTCTCCGGTTCACAGGAAATATAGACCACCCGCTTCGGACGGATACAAATCAGCGCGTCGAGAAACTCCTCTGTACTGCCGCTTCTGGGTGGATCCATGAATACCACGTCCACCTTCTCCCCGGCATCCGCCATCTGCGTCAGGAAACGACCCGCGTCGTTCTGGTAAAAGTCTGCGTTTTTAATCCGGTTGATCTTGGCGTTCATAACGGCATCCCGCACCGCATCTTTATTCAGTTCCACCCCGATGACCTTTCCCGCCTGCCCCGCCACGGCAAGGGCGATAGTGCCGATGCCACAGTAGGCATCCACCACCGTCTCTTTTCCCGTAAGCTGCGCATACTCCGCTGCCTTCGCGTATAGCGCCTCGGTCTGCACGGAATTGACCTGATAAAAGGACTTCGCGGATATCTTGAACCGCCTGCCGCAAAGCTCGTCCTCTATAAAACCTTTCCCGTAAATCACCTGCTCCTTCTCCCCAAGCACCATGCTGGTCCTCTTGTTATTCACATTAACGAGAATTGTTGTAATCTCCGGATGAAGTTTACATAACTCATTTACAAAATTTTTCTTGGACGATAAAACCGGCGAACCCAGCACAAGCACCACCATAATCTCCCCCGTGATATGCCCCACACGGACAAGTACATGGCGAAGCAGCCCATAGCCGCTGTCCTCATCATAAGCCTTTAGCTTAAAGGACTTCGCCAGCTCCCTTACGGACCGAATAATCTCCCCCGCCTTCTGATTCTCCAGAAGGCAGCTCTCCACAGGCACCACACGGTGGCTCTTCTCCTGATAAATCCCGGAGATAATTCCCCTGCCCTTCTGAAAGGCAAAAACCGCATGAACTTTATTGCGGTAATGAGCAGGCGCATCCATGCCAATAATCGGCATCACTTTCCCGTACCCCTTTAAAAGCTGCTCCACCTGCCGCTGCTTCTTTTTTAACTGCTCTTTATAAGGCATATCCACGTATTGACAGCCCCCGCATTTTCCGGAAACCGGACAGATACTCCCATTTCGCTTCTGTCCCGCGCTCTTTTCTTTGCCTGTTTCGCCGCTGTATGTTTTCTTCTTTTCCATCCCCGATTCCTTTCAGTCGCCCCCACCCGTAAAACGGGTGGCTCGGGACGCGGGCTCTAAGCCCGCCCT
>CAJUMV010000025.1:0-49322 GCA_910587715.1 uncultured Lachnospiraceae bacterium
TTAAAAATATACCGGGAGATATATTGACAAATTTCAAATATTGAGATAGGAGGACAAGGAGAAGAACATGAGGAGAGAAATGACAACATGGAATGGAAAGAAGACGCGGATTACAGCAATTTTGCTGAGTATACTGCTGCTTGCGCTGACGGCGTGCGGCGGGGGAACTGCGCCTGCAGAAACGGCAGCTGATACGGAATCGCCGCTCCCGACGACTGACCCGAGCGGCGCGTCTATCGTGATTCCGGAGAAGGTGGACTCCGTGGTGGCGCTGGCACCCTCGATCTGCGAGACGATGGCGGCGCTTGGCGTGGCGGATAAGCTTGTGGGCTACGATTTACAGAGCGTGGGGCTTGCGGGATTGCCGACGGATGTGCCGACTTTCGATACGGTGAACCCGGACATAGAGCAGTTGACCGCCCTTGCGCCTGATATGCTTCTGGTGTCAAACCTTTCCCTCTACGATCAGGAAGCGCCCTATCAGCCCTTGATTGACGCGGGGGTGTGCGTGATCTGCGTGCCCACCAGCGACAGCGTGGAGGATGTGAGGAGCGACATTCGTTTTCTGTCGGCGGCGTTTGCCGTGCCGGAGGAAGGGGAGCGCGTGGTTGATGAGATGGACGGGAAGCTGGAGGAGCTTTCCGAGGCTGTCTCCGATATCCCAGAGGAGGAGAGAAAGAGTGTCTACTTTGAGATTTCTCCCGCGCCCTATTTATACAGCAGCGGAAACGGCACCTATTTGCATGAGCTGATCGAGCTGGCGGGAGGAAAAAATGTGCTGGCTGACCAGAACGGCTGGATTTCCGTGGAGGGGGAGGCGGTGGCTGCCGCAAACCCAGATGTGATTTTTACCAATGTGAATTACACGGACGCGCCTGTGGAGGAAATACTCGGCAGAGAAGGCTGGGCGGGAGTGGCCGCCGTGATGAACAAAAATGTATATTACATTGACAACATGGCGTCGTCCCTGCCGGATCAGAATATCGTGGTCGCGGTGGAGCAGATGGCGCAGGCGCTCTATCCGGAGCGTTTCGGAGCGGAATAAGGAAGAAAATTGTCATGAGGATGAAGATAAAGATCGGGACGGGAATGAAAATGGGGATTCTTCTTCTGGCGGCGCTCCTCACCCTGCTTTTCGGGGTGGGGATAGGGAGCGTGTATGTGCCGCCCACGGATATCTTGGCAATTCTGGCGGCGCATCTTTTCGGACGGGCTCTGCCGGAACACATTCCCGCGAATTTCAGCGTCATGGTGATGGACATGCGTCTGCCGCGGGTGCTGCTTGCCTTTTTGACAGGGGCGGCGCTTGCCGTCTGCGGCGGTGTGATGCAGTCGCTTCTGCAAAACCCGCTGGCGTCTCCCTTTGGTCTGGGGGTGTCCTCCGGGGCGGGGTTTGGCGCGGCGCTCGTCATTGTGCTGGGGCTTGCCTCAGCGGGGCTCGGCACCTTTCTTCTGCCCGTGGTCAGTCTGTGTTTTGCGCTGGGCACGGTGTTTTTTGTGCTGCTCCTTGCGGTAAAGCTGGATAGGAGAATGTCAAACGTGACCGTGATTCTGGTGGGCATGGTGGTCTCCCTGTTCTGCAACGCGGTCATGTCGCTGCTTGCCACGGGTTCTCCCGCCCATGCACAGCGCATCCAGCTCTGGCAGCTTGGCAGCTTTTCCATGCGGGAGTGGGGCGCGGTTGGGGCGCTCTTTCCTGTTACCGTACTGGTCTGCCTTTATTTTCAGCGCTATGCCGCGGAGCTTGACGTGATGACTTTCGGGGAGGAGCAGGCATCCGCTATGGGCGTGGATCAGCGTAGGGTCAGAGGAAGGCTGCTGACGGCGGTGGCGGTGCTGACGGGTACGACGGTGGCATTTGTGGGGATCATCGGTTTTGTGGATCTCATCGTGCCCCATGTGGTACGGCGGTTTTTCGGCGCGGCGCACAGATGGCTGATTCCGGCATGTGCTCTGCTCGGGGGCACCTTTCTTGTGCTGTGCGATCTGGCGGCGAGAACCTTAACGCCGCCCCATGAGATTCCGATCGGATCCATCACGGCGCTGCTTGGCGCGCCTTTCTTTCTCTATCTCTTTTTTGCGGGGCGGAAAGAAGGCTGAGAAATTGCCTGACTGACAGATAGGACATTTGTGGTCTGCAGAACAAAACGGAGAATGTTTATGGATAGAACGGTGATGCTTTCGGTAGAAAATTTATCCTGCGGTTACGGGAAAACAGAGGTGATACACGACCTGTCCTTTCAGGTAAGGGCGGGGGAGCGGCTGTGCATTCTCGGAGCGAACGGCTGCGGCAAGACGACGCTTCTTCGAGCCCTCGCGGGAGTCATTCCCTTTCAGGGCAGCGTGGAGGCGGACGGGGTTTCGCTTGGCGGGCTGTCCCCGAGACAGCGGGCGAAAAAGATTGCGCTGATGAGCCAGTTTTCCCAGTCGGCTTTCGATTACACGGTCTATGAGGCGGTGATGCTGGGACGTTACGCGCATCGGAGCGATTCCCTGTTTCCGTCGGAATCTGCGGCGGATCGAGACGCTGTGCAGGACGCCATGCGGCGCACTGGTGTGTGGGAACTAGGGGAGCAGTTGGTGACCAGACTTTCCGGCGGACAGCTGCAGCGGGTGTTTTTGGCGAGAACCTTTGCGCAGGAGCCGCAGATTATCCTTCTGGACGAACCGGCGAACCACTTGGATCTGCGCTATCAGGCGGAGCTTCTGGAAAGTCTGCGGGATTGGTCGGCGGACGGGAAACGCTGTGTGGTGGGGGTGTTTCACGATATCAGTCTGGCGCTCGCCTTTGCGGATACGGCGCTTTTGCTGGAGGAGGGCAAGGCGCTTGCCTGCGGTTCAGTGGGGGAGCTGGACGAGAAACTGCTAGACCGGCTTTACGGCATGGATGTGCGAGGCTATATGAAGCGGATGTATGGACGATGGGAGTGAGGAGGAGAGACGATGGCGGTATACAGGAGCTCTTATGAGGCATATCCCTTTTTGTGCGACGCGGACGACGATCTGCGCTGCGACTTTGAACTGCTCACGGACGAACTGGCAAGCGGCGCCGGGCTGCTGCGAAGCCAGATTACGGAATCGGCTTTGGCTGACGAACTTTTGTGGGTCTGCGAACTGATTTACCATATGAATCCGACGCTGCGCACCTTTTTTTCGGTGACGGAGGAGGAGACTGCCCGTCTTGCCGCCGCTGTGGACAGGCTGCAGGCGGAAAGCGGCGTCCACGGCTTTGTGCTGCCCTGCGGCTGTCAGAGCGCCTGCACAGCGCATCTTCTGCGGGTAAAAGCAAAGTGTCTGGTGCGTCTTTTGTATAGGTATCTGCAGCGGGGAGGCGAGGTTCCGGACGGGCTTTTTGATCTGGCAAACCTGATGTCGGGTTATTTCTTTTTGCTCGCGCTGAAACTCAACGCTTTAAATGGTGTGGAGGAGCGCGTCTACCACAGTCGGAATTACAGAGAAATGAAATTGTAAAGTCAATCCATTTTCAACTTCACAAGCGCGGCGTTATTTGTTAAAATAAGGTTATGGACTGGACGGGGTATGGAAGGTGCATAACGAAAAAGCGTGGACAGGAGAATGGGGGATATATGGATTACAAGGCGATTCCGTTTGAACAGAAAATCAAGGAGAATATCAGAAGCTACGCGCTGGACAATCTTTATACGCTGGATGTGCTGACGGAGTTCTGCAAGGCGTTCTGCGCGGTGGCGGATGTGGCGATTCTGATTACCGAGAGGCACGGAGAAAAGATTGTGTCGGTAGGCGGTTTCGCGGGCTTCACGCCGGATGTGGTCGGGGAGCCGGGGCGGAAAGTCAGGGTATACGGCAGAACGATCGCGCATCTGTATGCCGAGACAGGCAAGGTGCCGGAGGATAAGCGGCAGAATGTGGAGCGGATGCTGGACGGCTTCGCTGCCATGCTTTCCCATTGGGGGGAGCAGACCTACCTGCATACGGAGACGGCAATCTATGCGGATGAAATGGAGCAGCAGCTTGGCGTGCAGCATGTGCAGACGGCGAGAGGAGAAAACGAGGACGCCCTTACCGGGGTGTACCATAAGCTTTACTTCGAGGAGCGCATGAAAGTGATAGACAGGGCGGAGGTCGTTCCCGTTGCGGTCATCAATGTGAATATCAACGACTGGAAGTATGTGAACGACCATTTCGGAGACGAGGAGAGCGACCGGCTGATTAAGACCATTGCCGATATTTTAAAGCAGGAAAAGAAGCCGGATTACGTCATCGGACGTGTGGACGGGGACGTCTTTATCGTGCTGATTCCCATGGCGGAGGACGGCGAGGCGGAGGAGTACTGCAAAAGAGTGCAGCAGGCATGTCTTTCCTATGAGGATGAGATCCTTGCGCCTTCTGTGGCGTGCGGCGTTGTCTATAAGACGAATGTGGAGGAAATGGTCGAGGATAAACTCGACGACGCGGAGTACGAGATGTTCAACAATAAATTCGAGATAAAGAATGCGCCCGGATATCGGGAACGGCTGGAAAAGAGAACATAAGGAATGATTTATTGTGAAAATTGTCATGCGCCGATCGAGGAGGACAGCGCGAAGTGCCCGTATTGCGGCGCGCTGAACGCTGCCGGCGGCGAAAAACAATATATGGAGCAGCTTTACGACATAAAGAAGGACGTGGAGGAACTTTCCACCGTGCCGGGCAAGGAGTATCGCAGGGAAATCGGAAAAAGCGGGCGGGTGATCCGGCGGACATTTTTGGTGATTGCAGTTTTTCTTGCTCTTGTCGGGCTGTTCCTTTTTCTTTGGCGGAAATGGACGGATGATGAGCCGACTGCGGAGGAAATCCGTGCCCAGATGGAGTGGGAGAAAGAGGTTTTTCCGAAACTGGACGCTTTGTATGAAGCGGGAGACTACGACGGCGTCATGGAGTGCGTGTTTGAAAATCAGGGCGAGTCATACTATTCCATTTCCAACTGGGCGCATGAGGATTTTATCAATGTGTACACCCGGTATCAGACCTGCTCGGAAGAACTGGCGCAGGCTGTTTCGCAGGGGTATGATGAGGAGGATGCGGTAGACTGTATTATAGACGTCCTGTTTCTCATACAAGGAAATATGGGCATTTCCGGGGATGGAACTGGAAAATATAAAATAAGTATTAAATCCCTTTTTCTGGATAAAAACGAGATAAACAGAGAAAACTAAAGAAAAGAAGAGAAAATGAAAGATATATCTTAATATGAAGATGTAGAACCATTTGCAAACACCCGCATATGAAGATAATATATGTTCCAGAGTTAGCACTCATAAGAGGTGAGTGCTAACAGTGAAGGATAAGCGTAAAATGTATCACACAATAAAAAGGAGGCAGTTATTATGAAGTTAACACCACTTGGCGACAGAGTCGTACTGAAACAGCTGGAAGCGGAGGAGACCACGAAGTCCGGCATCGTTCTGCCCGGACAGAGCAAAGAGAAGCCGCAGCAGGCGGAGGTGATTGCAGTAGGTCCCGGGGGCGTTGTAGACGGTAAGGAAGTGAAGATGGAAGTGAAGGTCGGCGACCAGGTCATCTACTCCAAGTATTCCGGCACAGAGGTGAAGCTTGGTGAGGATGAGGAATATATTATCGTGAGACAGAATGATATTTTGGCAGTTATTACAGATTAATTAACAAAAAGTAGGAGGACATAACATTATGGCTAAGGAAATTAAGTATGGCGCAGAAGCCAGAGCGGCTTTGGAATCTGGCGTAAATCAGTTGGCGGACACCGTAAGGGTGACCCTTGGACCGAAAGGCAGAAACGTAGTTCTGGATAAATCCTACGGCGCGCCTCTCATCACAAACGACGGCGTGACCATCGCGAAAGAGATTGAGCTTGCGGATGCGTTTGAAAATATGGGCGCACAGCTTGTCAAGGAAGTGGCGACCAAGACCAACGACGTTGCAGGTGACGGGACCACCACAGCGACCGTATTGGCGCAGGCTATGGTGAATGCGGGCATCAAGAATCTGGCAGCAGGCGCAAACCCGATTATTTTGAGAAAGGGCATGAAGAAAGCGACCGAGACGGCAGTAGACGCGATCGCAAAGATGAGCTCCAAGGTAAACGGCAAGGAGCATATCGCGAGAGTGGCAGCTGTTTCTTCCGGAGATGATGAAGTAGGCAAGCTGGTGGCTGACGCGATGGAGAAGGTTTCCGGCGACGGCGTTATCACCATTGAGGAGAGCAAGACCATGCTCACGGAGCTTGACCTTGTGGAAGGTATGCAGTTCGACAGAGGTTACATTTCCGCGTATATGGCAACCGACATGGACAAGATGGAAGCGGTTTTGGAGAACCCTTACATCCTGATTACAGATAAGAAGATTGCAAACATTCAGGAGATTCTGCCCCTCTTAGAGCAGATTGTACAGTCCGGCGCGAAGCTCCTTATTATCGCTGAGGATGTGGAGGGCGAAGCGCTCACGACCCTGATCGTGAATAAGCTGCGCGGCACCTTCAACGTAGTTGCGGTAAAGGCGCCCGGCTACGGCGACAGAAGAAAAGCAATGCTCGAGGATATCGCAATCCTCACAGGCGGTCAGGTAATCAGCTCCGAGCTTGGCTTAGAGCTTAAGGACGCGACCCTCGACCAGCTTGGTCGTGCGAAATCCGTGAAGGTGCAGAAAGAGAATACCGTCATCGTGGACGGCGAGGGTGACAAGAAGGAGATCGAGGCAAGAATCGGTCAGATTAAGAAACAGATCGAGGAGACCACTTCCGATTTCGATAAGGAGAAACTGCAGGAGCGTCTGGCGAAACTGGCAGGCGGAGTGGCTGTGATCCGTGTGGGTGCGGCGACAGAGACCGAGATGAAGGAAGCGAAGCTCCGTCTGGAGGACGCGCTTGCCGCGACCAGAGCTGCTGTGGAAGAGGGCATCATTGCCGGCGGCGGTTCCGCATATGTACACGCAGCAAAAGAAGTGGAGAAGATGGCGGAGAAACTGGAAGGCGACGAGAAGACAGGCGCACAGATTGTCCTGAAGGCACTCGAAGCTCCTCTGTACCACATCGTTGCAAACGCGGGTCTGGAAGGCTCCGTTATCATCAATAAGGTAAGAGAGTCCGAGGTGGGCGTAGGCTTCGACGCGCTGACCGAGGAGTATGTGGATATGGTGAAGGCAGGCATTCTTGACCCCGCCAAGGTGACCAGAAGCGCTCTGCAGAACGCGACCAGCGTGGCAAGCACCCTGCTCACCACCGAGTCCGTGGTGGCAAATATCAAAGAACCCGAACCCGCAATGCCCGCAGGCGCAGGCGGCGGTATGGGGATGATGTAACAGGCGAAGGGAAAAACAAGCGACGCGGAGCGGCATTTGTTTTTTACGAGCTGTTAACGAGCAAAGGTCCGTCGCAGACGGACAGAGAGCGCGTAAGCGCGGCTTTGCGAGTGTAACGCAATAAGCTGCGGCGCAGCAGACAATAGGAAGACACATGTCCCAAGCATGCTTGAGGGCATGTGTTTTTCTATTGGCTGATATGGCGGAGCCAAACGATAGCGAGAGGCTATGCCTCGAGCTAACGCTGCGCCGTTCAGAAAATTTATTTTGAAGTTCTTTGAAGTTTGTTTGAAGTGACCTTGAAGTAATATTGAAGTATTTCTAAACGGAGAAATGAGCTGATTGCTGCGGTGCTGGTGAGTTGTAATGTGATGGAGGCGGCAGGAACCGGATTTGATAAGATTATGGAAGAGTATCGCGACGTTGACGAGCCGCACCGTCCATATATCTATTCTTCGTCAGACCATTTTACCTTGGTTCTTCCTGATCTGACGTATGCGGACGGCGTGGCGGATGAGAAACACCCCGCGCTTGTGTTTGTGCCTGTCCCGGGTGGGACGACCTATGATGAAAAAGTATTGTCGTTTTGCTATTATCAGGCGCATAAAGCTGCGGAGATCGCGGAATATCTGGGACTGAGTGATTCCACTTATTTTAGAAAGAAGGTATTGGGGAATTTGGAGAAGCACGGTTATCTGGAGAAAAGCAGGCTGTCGAGGGCTGTTTATTTTAGGACGAAAGAGGATATGGTGACGTTTGATTAGATTTAATGTTCATATTCTGGCTGCGATGGGAAAGAGCATCTGCAAAGGTGCTTTTTTTCGTGTAAATAGATAATACTTGCTTTTTTGCAGTGGGGGGGGGTAAAATAAAATAGAATATTGCGGAAAATTGTAGGAAAAGGCGTTTTTTTACTGACATAGACAGGATGTGTCCATGCGACCTGCTATGATGAAAGGCAGATGAAAAACGGCGGGGGATTTTGCGTAGTGATTGAAGGCAGATTCGGAAAAACCGGCAGGATATTAGCAATTTATACAAAGCTGATAAACGGTCAGGTTGTCAACAAAGCGGAAGAGGCAGTGCGCTTCAGTGTCGATGCAAAGAGTATACAGCGTGATTTGGAGGATATCCGGATATTTCTGGCGGAGCAGTCTGTGCAGGACGGTGTGACCGATGAGCTGGTCTACGATTACGGCGATAGGGGTTATCGGCTGGAAAAGGGCGGAAATGCCGGACTCAGCAACGAGGAGACCCTTGCCGTATGCAAGATACTATTGGACAGCAGGGCGTTTACCAGAAAAGAAATGATGGACATTCTGGATAAGCTGCTGTTAAACTGCGTGCCTAAAAAGAACCGGAAACTGATAGCCGATCTGCTCGCTAACGAAAGATTTCATTACATAGAGCCACACCATAAAAAGGTTTTTCTGAACAAAATCCTGCGGCTTGGCGAGGCCATCAGAGAGTGCCGGGTCATACGGCTTCGGTATTCGAAGATGAAGGGAAAGTGCACCGTAGAGCGGAAGCTGCAGCCGCTGGCGATTATGTTTTCGGAATACTATTTTTATCTGGTGGGATTCATTGAAGGGATTGACAGAGAGAAGGCTTTCGAGAATGTCGATGACCCGTTTCCGACAATCTACAGGATTGACAGGATAGAAGAATTGCAGGTCACCAGCGAATATTTTAAGATTCCTTACGCTGACCGCTTCGAGGAGGGGGAATTCCGCAAGCGGGTGCAGTTTATGTACGGCGGGAGGCTGCGGAAGGTGAAGTTCGAATACTGCGGCGAGTCCATAGAGGCGGTGCTGGACAGGCTGCCCACGGCAGAGATTTTGTCGGAGAAGGACGGAAAGTATGTGGTGCAGGCGGAGGTGTTCGGGAAGGGGATTGATATGTGGCTGAGGAGTCAGGGGGAGAGGGTCAGACAAATACAATAAAAAAGGAGAAAAGGAAACGATGGCAAAAACAATTAAATTTAATCTTATTTGTGATGGAAGTCCTGTTCGCACAATTGAAGACTTGCAGAATCATTTTTCGATTGAGGATGTACTCAGATATTATGACAATCGATTACTGCATCGGTGGTTAAGTGTACGGGGATTTGAGGAGGAACAGCGGAAGGTTTCAGCAATTACTGCCAAAAATCAAATGGATATTATCAAGGAATTAATATCCATTTTTGACGTGAGTGCAGACGCATCCAGTGTAGAAGAAAGCGTATATATGCTCCGATATTTAGAAGAACGGAAAGAATTGTATAAGTGCTTTGGTCAGAAAGAATGTGAATTGCAGAATCAAATGAGAGAATATAGGGAGGGGTATGACAAACTTGTAAAGGAGATTATTGCAAGACCAAGAGACATCGCAAAAATAAAGGCGAATATATCTGCAATGGCAACGTATTATAGTTGGATTATGGAGTTAAACCACAGAGAGCTGTTTTTCTTGTTTAAGGAAAAGAATGCCTTTTTACCTATTATGTGCCTGCTGATGAATGAAAAAACGCGGGGATACTACATTCCAGCGAATGAAGAGGAGGGAGAAACAGCCTGTAGAAGGGACTCTCGGCAGGTAATGTTTCAACATATATGCAAAATGATTACATCGACGGAGTTTGAAGTAGCGATGGAAGAGTATCTGCTCACGTTCGCGGGAAATACGGAATCCTATTGGAAAGATATTGAACCCAAGGGAAAGAAATGTATGATTATTTCCATAGATGCGGGAAGTTATATCCGTCCGGCGGGCAAATCGGGTGGTGATTTGGCGTATAGTGATATTCACAATCAGTTTATGATTTTAGATGGTATTGACTATAAGAGCAATTGGGGTAAGTTAGTTTATATGGAGGTATAGAGATGAAAAGAAATGCAGTAGATATTCTGGCTTCCTATGTAGACGCGCTGCGCTCTATCATATATATCACTCATTTTGATTTTAAGGTGATTGACGATATCATTGCGCATGTCGGTAAGAATGTAAAGTGCGTAGAATTTAACAATGCTTTAGGCGTGGTTGACTTTGGAACGAAAAATGCAATGCACGAGTGCGGGCTGGAACAGTTTTTGCGATTGACAATGGACAGCGGATTTGAGCAGGAAACGTATCTGATCCTGAAGGATATACATAATGAACTGAGCGATCCCAAAATCATTGCACTGTTAAAAAGAATTGCAGAGAATAACATGTACCTTGAAAATTACAATGAAACAATTTTTATCCTTTCGGAGATAACGGTTATTCCGCGTGAACTCGAAAACTATATTACTGTGTTTGATATACCGTTGCCGACATCTGAGGAAATTTCGACAATTATAAAAGGATTTATAACAGAACTGGATATTGTAGCGGAATCGGAGATGATGGGTGAACTGGCTTTATCTTTTAAAGGACTGAATGAGTTTCAAATCAGACAGATTTTAAATTTGGCATATCAGGATGGCGGCTGTATTGACGAGGATGACAGATTGCTTGTCTTGAAGGAAAAAGAACAGTTTATTAAGAAAAGCGGTATGCTGGAAATTGTCAGTTTTGATGAAACAATCGAAGACATAGGCGGATTAGAAGTTTTAAAAGAGTGGCTGATAAAAAAGGCTAAGATTTTTGCAAATCTTGACAGGGCAATCAAATTTGGCGTAGACATTCCAAAGGGAATTATGATAATTGGTATGCCGGGATGCGGGAAAAGCCTTACGGCTAAGGCAACGGCAAGTCTGTTTCATATACCGTTGGTTCGCCTTGATATTGGACGTCTTTTGGGAAAATATGTCGGTGAGTCAGAGGGGAATATGAGGAGGGCTTTAAAGCTGGCTGAAGCGATCAGTCCGTGCGTGCTGTGGATCGATGAGATTGAAAAAGCATTTGCAGGAATAGGGGGAGATGGCGGTGGCAATGATGTGACAACCCGTCTGTTTGGACAATTTCTGACATGGATGCAGGAAAAGGAAAATACAGTATTTATTGTGGCGACAGCAAATGATGTGTCTGTTATACCGCCGGAGTTTCTCAGAAAGGGGCGGTTTGACGAGCTGTTTTTCGTTGATCTGCCGAATGAAGATGAGAGGAAAAGGATTCTGGAGATTCATCTGAAAAAACGGAACAAGTGGAATAGAAATATAGATTCCATCGCGTTAATTAAAGAAACGGATGGCTTTAATGGAGCGGACTTGGAGGCGGTGGTCAAAGAAACGATCGAAATGGCATTTATTAATGGGAAAGAGGAAATAACAACAGCAGATTTAATAGAGGTTACAAAAGATACAAAGTCTATCTCTAAGACTTTGCAGGATAAGATTGATAAGATAAAACGAACAATTGATAAAATGGATATTAAGGTTGCGAGTCGAAAGATATAAATCGGAAAGGGGAAAATAAGATGGAAAACGAAGCGGAAAATATTTTGTTGATAGAGGAAGAAATGTCTCCCGTGGATATGCAGGAGGAATGTGGAAAGATCAAGCCGTTTCTCCAAGAGTTTGTAGAGTGTTATGTGGCAAATAAGGATAAACCGGTTGAGGACTGGCTGAATGAAAAAATGAAGGAAAGCCTTCCGGACAAAACGGATGATGAGATTCGTTCCATGACAGAGGAGATTGTTTCAGCAATCAACATGGATGAAGAGAATAAGGAGTCATTGCAAAAGTCGGTAGAAAGCGGCAGAAGCAAAGAGAGCTGGTTTGCGTCAAAAGTGCAGGAAGCTGTGTCCGCAATGTCTGCGCAGCAGTCAGCAGAATATCTGACGGGACTGGATCGTGCGCTGAAAACGGCAAATGAATCTTTATATGGGACAATTACAACGCAGGCTGGTGCAATAAGTCAAAATCCAAGGCTGGATGGGTTTATCGCGGAGCAATATCACGCGCAGACATTTAATATGAATGCGGAAGCAACGGGAAGCGCATATCGCGCAAAAGTATTAGAGCCGACAGGAAATGGATACGCGAAAAACTCCGTCGATCTCGTTATTGTTGATGCCGATGGCAGAGTTGTAAAACGCTATCAGTCAAAATACTGCAAAGATCCAAAAGCGACTGAGCGGGCATTTGAACAGGGGGATTACAGGGGACAGCAGAAGCTGGTTCCGGATGGACAGGAAGGTGAAATTCAAAAGAAAGCGACTGCGGTACTGGAGGCACCGGATGGAACAACAAGTAATCCACTTACAAAATCGCGTGCCGAGCAGATGCGCGACGAAGCGCAAAGTGGGAACTGGAATGATTTTAACTGGAACGAATACAAAGTAAAAGATTTGGCAATGGGAATCGGAAAGCAGGCGGGGATTGCGGCACTTGAAGGCGCGGCAA
The DNA here is from genome assembly GCA_910587715.1 of uncultured Lachnospiraceae bacterium. GTDB lineage: Bacteria > Bacillota > Clostridia > Lachnospirales > Lachnospiraceae > UBA3282. Next base: position 12,603 of record CAJUMV010000025.1, read on the forward strand.
TCGGAGCCGGGTTTGATATAGCGCAGAAATTGTGGCAGGGTGAGGAGATAGATGGAGCAGAGGTAGTTGAAACAGCCTTGGTAAGCGGCGCTGATTTTGGAGTAAAAGCGGCAGTAGCGGGAGCTCTTAAAGTGGGAGCCGAAAAAGGAGTCATATCCGTGATACCGAAAGGCACACCGGCAGGTACGATTGCCAATATAGCGTTTATTGCGGTTGAGGATGCAAAAATTATGAAACAGGTGGCGCTCGGAGAGCTTTCATGTGAGGAGGGAATTGAAAAAATCCAGTTGGTTACGGTTTCTACAGCGGCAGGTTTGCTTGCTATGGGGCAAGGCACACTCATAGGCGGAGAGGTCGGAGCATTTGCGGGGGCGATGATTGGGATAAATTTTGGCCCGGCGGCTATGCTTGCAGGTATGTCAATAGGCAGAGTTGTTGGAAGCTTTGTAGGGGCATCCATAGGATATATGGCAGGCTCTAAGACAGGTGAAATGATTGTAAACGGGGCGCGCAAAGTGCGTGACGGTGCAATAAGGATGGCAAAGCAGGTAAAAGAAAAAGTGAAAGAGGCTGTTGGAAACGGGTTAAGAAAAATGATAACATGGTAGAGGCGGCAAATATGTATTTAAGAAAGAGGTGTTCGTAGCAACGGGTGTAGAATTCAGACAGATAAAGGAAACGGAAAGGAAATGTCAAAACCGCATAAATATCGAATGTATAGAGTTTTGCACATGGCTATTTTAAAATGCAAAGAGGGGAAGAAACAGCGAAAGATATGTCCCACAGACCGCTCAGACAGCAGTTTGTGGGACCTTTTATATAATATGCAAAATAATATTGCTTTTTTTAGCCATTTATATCAAAATTCTATTGAACAAAAGCATTACATGTCACAAAAATATGAAATGGATAGCATATGAAAAAGAAACGATATTTCCTGTTCCTACAAATGATGATTATGGTGTTTTTGACCTGTGCCTGCGCGGAGAACGGACAGGTGCAGACTGCCGTGCCAGAGGAACCCCAGAGTGACACGGTCGTGGAATCTGCTGTGTCCAGGCAGCCGGAAAGGGAAGCGGATGACGCAAAAACGAATGCTGTAGCTGAAACGGATGCTGACAAAATAGAAACGACGGAGCCGGATACCGAAGGGCGCCTGCCGCTGTCACCCGACTTAAACCACAACGGCATAGCGGAGGAGGTGCGGCTGACAGACATTGAAAACGGACAGGAGCTGGAAATATGGGAAAACGGGAAGCTGATTGACAGGGAGACGGGTCATTATTCACACACGGGGCAGTACTGCATATTTCTGTGTACGCTGGACGGGGAGGATTATCTTCTGCGCTATCAGCCGACGATGTATCAAGGCGTCGGCACTTACAGCTATTCGATTATTAATCTGACGGATAATAAGAGGAATGTGGACAAGTGGAGCGGCGTTGACTTTGACATCAATTTTGGCTCTCCTGTTTACAGCGGTTTTGATTCTGATGCGATTGCCGCCTTTATGGAAGAAATCAACGGTCTGCTTGCCCGCAGCGTTCAGCTTCTCAATACCGAAGAGGAATTGCAGGGGACTTTTGAGAGGGAAGGACGGCTTTATGACAGCCTATGGTGGCTGGATGGCTGGGAGCCGGATTTTGTCAGGGATGAAAACAAGTCTTTGCAGGAGAATTTAGAGGAGTTTCAGACTGCCATGACAGCGGCGCAGGAGCCGGTGGTTTTGGAGGAGACGGAGGGTCTGCCGATTACCGGACCTCTGGAATTGGCATTTTACAGCGGCGCGGGGGCGTGGAGCACTTACATGGTCTTGGAGCCGGACGGCAGCTTTGCCGCATATTATCATGATACCGACGGATGTACGGTATATGTCTGTCCATATGAGGGGCGGTTCGGAAAGGTGGAGAAGCTGACGGACGCCTCATGGCTTTTGACTTTGGAGTCGCTGGAACGTGATACGGAGCGCAGTGTGGGGGAAGAGTGGGACGAGGAGAAGGATGACCATGTGATTCACTATATCGCCAGCGAACCCTTCGGATTTACGGACGCGGAAGAGAAGGCGTTCAAACCTGGCGCGCAGTTCATCCTCTACAGCCCGGACGCTGCCGGACATGAGCCGGGGACGGAGCTGTACGGCGCGGCGCGCTTCCAAAAGTGGATGCATGAGCAAAGGGAGTTTATTGACAGCGGGGATACGCTCGGCTGCTGGGGCTTACAGAATTTGGAGACGGGGGAGGGGTTCTTTACGGACTGAAATTTTGCGGATATTCATTAATAATCATGAAAACTAAAATAAGAATAGAGAAAAGTAACACTAAATTATTTTGATTTTTCTTGCAAATACTACGAGAATGGCGTAAAATGGCTAGTATGTAATATTATGTAATCCGATAAGGGTTAGGTGAACGTATGGCGACAGAAGAAAAGACTGAGCTGGTCTTTGACGACGGCAGAATTGAATCCATAGAAGAATTTCAGACTCCGGGACAGCTTTACGAGGAGCTTATTACCCGTGTGCGCAAATATCACCCTTCGGCGGATATCAGTCTGATTAGAAAAGCCTATCGGGTCGCTTCCGACGCCCACAAAGGGCAGGCGAGAAAATCCGGAGAACCCTATATCATTCATCCGTTGTACGTGTCCATTATTCTGGCGGATTTGGAACTGGATAAGGAGACCATCGTTGCGGGGCTTCTGCATGACGTGGTGGAAGACACCGTTATGACGGACGAGGAAATCAACGAGGAATTTGGTGAGGAAGTAGCGCATCTGGTGGATGGCGTCACGAAGTTGGATAAGCTGAATTTCCACGGTGAGCATGGCAATTATGACAAAGATACGGAGAAGTTGGAGCGGCAGGCGGAAAATCTGCGCAAAATGTTTCTTGCCATGGCGAGAGATATCCGTGTCATACTGATAAAGCTGGCGGACCGTCTGCACAATATGCGGACATTGCAGCATATGCGTCCGGAGAAGCAGCAGGAGATTGCGCGGGAGACGCTTGATATTTATTCTCCCATCGCCCAGAGATTGGGCATATCAAAAATAAAGGTGGAATTAGACGATTTGTCGTTAAAATATCTAGAACCCGATGCCTACTATGATTTGGTGGATAAAATCGCTGTCAGAAAGAGCGAGCGGGAACGTTATATTCAGGCGATTGTGGACGAGGTTAGCGTGCATATCAAAAATGCAGGAATCAAAGCGCAGATTGACGGACGCATCAAGCATTTTTTCAGTATTTACAAAAAGATGAAGAACCAGAACAAGTCCATAGACCAAATCTATGATCTGTTTGCGGTGCGTATCATTGTGGACACGGTGAAGGACTGTTATGCCGCACTGGGCGTGATTCATGAGATGTATAAGCCGATTCCCGGTCGATTCAAGGATTATATCGCCATGCCGAAGTCGAATATGTACCAGTCGCTCCACACCACGCTGATAGGCGCCAGCGGACAGCCCTTTGAGATACAAATTCGTACTTATGAGATGCACAAGGCGGCGGAGTACGGTATCGCGGCGCATTGGAAATATAAGGAAGCCTCCGACGGGAAGAAGGTGGAGACCCAGGAGGAGGAGAAGCTTGTATGGCTGCGCCAGATTCTGGAGTGGCAGCAGGATATGACGGACAATAAAGAGTTTATGAATCTGTTAAAGGACGATTTAAACCTCTTTGCCGATACGGTATTCTGCTTTACGCCTACAGGGGATGTGAAAAGTTTGCCGGCGGGTTCTACGCCCATTGACTTCGCCTACAGCGTACACAGTGCGGTAGGAAATAAGATGATTGGCGCGCGGGTGAACGGCAAACTTGTGACCATAGATTACGAGATTAAAAACGGTGACCGGGTGGAGATCATGACTTCCCAGAACTCCAAAGGTCCGAGCCGCGACTGGCTGAACGTGGTCAAGAGCACGCAGGCAAAAAATAAAATCAATCAGTGGTTTAAAAATGAACTGAAAGAAGATAATATCGTTAAGGGACGAGAATTGATTCAGGCTTACTGTAAGGCGAAGACGATCAATCCCGCGGATGTCCTGACGCCTCAGTATGAGGAAGCAGTCATAAAAAAATACGGTTTCCAGAACTGGGAATCGGTGTTGGCGGCGGTGGGACACGGCGCCCTCAAAGAAGGGCAGATTGTCAACCGGATGCAGGAGCTATATGAGAAGGATCATAAGCGGGAGATGACCGACGCCGAGGTGAGGGCGGAGATTGAGGAGAGCGTGCGCATCAACCGCGCGAAGCCGGGGAAGAGTACCAGTGCCATCGTGGTGAAGGGCATTCATGATGTGGCGGTTCGTTTCTCCAAGTGCTGCAGTCCGGTGCCGGGAGATGAGATTGTGGGCTTTGTCACGAGAGGAAGGGGTATTTCCATTCATCGGACGGACTGTGTGAATCTGTTAAACCTGCCGGAGATTGACAGAAACCGTCTGATTGACGCGGAGTGGCAGCAGCCGGAAGGAGAGGCAGTCGGAGAGAAATATCTGGTAGAAATCAGTATTTTCGCCAATAACAGAAACGGGCTGCTGGCGGATGTATCCCGGGCGCTCACAGAGAAAGAGATTGATATTCAGGCGTTAAATACAAGGGTGAGCAAGCAGGGGACAGCGACCATCATGGTCAGCTTTGAGGTCGGCAGCAAAGAAGAACTGCAGCGGATCATTGATAAAATCAGGACCATTGAGAGCATTATAGATATCGAGAGAACAACTGGGTGAGGAAGACAAGGGATGAGCGATTTAAAAATTGGCAGGCTGATGCTGGGAATCTGCCAGACAAACTGTTATTTTGTATACAAAGAGGGGACGAAGGATGTGATTTTCTTCGACCCGGCGGACAAAGGCGACTATATTTACGAGACGCTGCAGGAGAAGGGCTTTCAGGTGAAGGGGATTCTTCTGACCCATGCCCACTTCGACCATATATGGGGCTGCAACAGGCTGCGGGAACTTTCGGGCGCGCCGGTTTATGCCTATGAGGAGGAAAAGCCGCTGTGCGAGGATGCGGTGACGAATGTTTCCGACCAGGTGGGGCGTCCGTATACGGTGATTCCCGACAGATATTTGAAGGAGAACGAGGAAATCACAATTGCGGATATGACTTGTAAGCTGATTGCCACGCCGGGGCATACGGTGGGGAGCTGCTGTTATTATTTTGAGGAAGCGGGCATCCTTGTGGCGGGGGATACACTCTTTCAGGAGTCCGTGGGCAGGACGGATTTGGCGACGGGCAGCATGAGTGCACTGACCAGGTCGGTCAAAGATAAGCTGTTTCTGCTGCCGGATGAGACAAAAGTTTATCCGGGGCACGGGGAGTCGACCACCATCGGACATGAGAAGGAGTATAATCCGTTTGTGCAGTGATGAAAAAGAGATAGGAGTGAGCGAAAGATGGGCGACTGCAGAGACTGTGGATCGCCTATCTCGATGTAACGGGTGCGCAAGCAGCGAGGCTGCACAATATAAATCGGGGAAGAATCATGACAGAACAAGTAACGACAGCTGCAGAGGGCGGGCTTCGGCTCCTGAATCGTGATGCGATCAAATATATTGCCATGTTTACCATGCTCTTAAACCATATCGCGCATATGTTTCTGCTAAGGGGGACGATGGCATATGAAATTTTGGAGGATATCGGGTTTTTTACCGCGCCGGTAATGTGTTATTTTCTGGTAGAAGGGTATATGCACACCCGCTCCAAGGTAAAGTACGGACTGCGGCTTCTGGTGTTTGCGCTGCTGTCCCAGATGCCTTTTCAGCTTGCTTTCGGGCAGAGGGGTCTGAATATGATTTTTACGCTGTTCTGTTGCTTCCTGATTCTTGTGGTGATGGAGAACGTGGGCAGTCCCTTGCTCAGGGCTGGGCTGTGTATGCTGTTAACGCTGTTGACAGTGATAGGGGACTGGGCGGTGGTTGCGCCGGTTCTTACTATTTTGCTCTGTCATGACTGGGGGGACAGACAGAGGATGGCGGGGGGATTTTTCGCGGTCTATCTTATTTTTTCGATGCTAAATGTACAGAATTATATGGGCGGACAAAAGGGTGACTGGACGCTGTACGCAGTGGGGCACTCGGCGCTTTCGGGGCTGGGTATTCTCGCGGCGGGGGTAGCGGTTTTGTTTCTCTATAACGGGGAGCGTGCGCGGCGAGGAAAGAATTTTTCGAAATGGTTTTTCTACATTTTTTATCCGGCGCATCTTTTGCTGCTGTATATAATCAAAATAAGTTTACATAATATTTGAATATTCCGGATGGTTTACATAATATTGGATATTTGCAATATATTTACTTCATAAAATAAACAAAATTTGGAGAATGGGAAGTTAACATAATGAATAATTGATAGAGATAATAGTTAACATAACATTAATTCCGCATGAAGCAGAAAAGAGAAGAAGGAAGGAGGATTTGGCGTGGGCGCACAGGAAGTTTCCGACAGACAACAGCAAATAGAGAGTTTGGCGGAGGAGATTCTGCGTCTGGCGCATGATGGCCTTCTGATCAATATGCGTTTTTTGGATGTGGCGTTGTCTAAGCTGAAACTTACGTGCAGGCAGCAGACAGGTGCGCATCTGTTTGACGGAGCCACATTATACTATGACCCGGTGCGGCTGCTGCGCCAGTATAAAGTATCTGCGAACTACGCGGCAAGACTCTATCTGCACACACTCTTACACTGTATCTTTTTTCATAGCAGCGGAACGGATAAGCTGAACCGCCTGTATTGGGATATGGCGACGGATATCGCCGTGGAGAACACGATCCTGGACATTGACCTGCATCTGACGAAATTGCAGACGGACGATACGCTGCGAAACCGTCTGGAGATCTTGAAAAAGCAGGCGGGCGGTCTGACGGCGGAGAAGATTTACCGGCATTTCCGGGTGGAGGAGCCTTCCGAAAAGGCGGTGGAGGACTGGCATAAGCTGTGCCACTACGACGAGCATATTTACTGGGACAAGCGGGAGGAACTGGAGCTTTCGCAGGAAGAATGGCGCAAGGTCAGCGAGCGCATCAAGGCGGATTTAAAAAGCTTCAGCCGGGATAAAAACAGTGCGGAGAGCATGGAACAGAATTTGAAGGAAGCGACAAGGGAGCATTACGATTATGCGGGCTTCTTAAAAAAATTCATGGTCATGGGCGAGTCCATACAGGTCAACGATGATGAGTTTGACTATATTTACTACACATACGGGCTGGACACCTACGGGAACATGCCGTTGGTGGAGCCTTTGGAGTATAAGGACAGCAATAAAATTCGGGATTTCGTGATCGCGCTGGACACTTCCGCTTCCTGCCGCGGGGAGGTCGTACAGGCTTTTTTGCAGAAAACCTACAATATCATGCAGGAGGCGGAGAGCTTTTTTACGAAAATCAATGTGCATATTATCCAGTGCGACAGCAAGGTGCAGCAGGATATCAAAATCACGGAGCGGGAAGAATTTAATCAGTTTATGGCGCAGGGAAAGTTTACGGGTTTTGGCTCCACGGACTTTCGCCCGGTGTTTTCCTATGTGGAAGAGCTGCGGGAGAAGGGCGAGCTTCCGGGGTTAAAAGGGCTGCTTTACTTTACTGACGGGTACGGGATTTACCCGGAGCAGATGCCGGACTACGACGTGGCGTTTGTGTTTCTGCATGACGACGAGAATGCGCCGAAGGTGCCGCCGTGGGCAATCCGGCTGGTCCTCGAGGAAGAGGAATGCGAAAAGTACTTCTAAAGGCGTCCCACCATAGGGCGGAATGCCAAGAAGTACTAAGTTTCGCATAGGAGAATGCCTAAAATGCGGCATTCTCCGCATTTGAGATTCTGCTTAAATGAAATGATGGGAGCATACAACGATATGAACATTAAAGATGCGAAGAATTATATCAAGGATTCGGTCCGGATTTATTTGAAAAAGGATGAGGAGGGGGAGTATCGGATTCCCGTTGTCAGGCAGCGGCCGATTTTTCTGCTTGGTGCGCCGGGTATCGGCAAGACGGCGATCATGGAGCAGATCGCGCAGGAGCTGGGGATTGCGCTGGTGTCTTACTCCATGACCCACCACACAAGGCAGTCCGCGCTTGGGCTTCCTTTTATCGTGCATAAGGAGTATGAGGGAAAGTCTTACGACGTGTCGGAGTATACCATGAGCGAAATCATTGCTTCTATCTATGATGTGATGACGGAGAGTGGCATCAGAGAAGGTATCCTGTTTTTGGACGAGATTAACTGCGTGTCCGAGACGCTGGCGCCTTCCATGCTGCAGTTTCTACAGTATAAGATTTTCGGCAGACATCAGGTGCCGGAGGGCTGGGTCATCGTGACGGCGGGTAATCCCCCGGAGTACAACAAATCGGTGCGGGAGTTCGATATCGTGACGCTGGACCGCTTAAAGATTTTGAAGGTGGAAGCGGATTACGCGGTCTGGCGGGAATATGCGAAAGAGCGGGGCGTGCACACGGCAATCCTGAATTATCTGGATATGAAGAAAGAGGATTTTTATCAGGTAGAGACTACGGTGAAGGGCAGAAGCTACATCACGGCGAGGGGCTGGGAAGATTTGTCCGAGATGTTAAAGCTCTACGAGGAGGAAGAGATTCCGGTAGAGGAGTCCTTTGTGGGACAATACCTGCGAAACGAAAGGGTGGTCAAGGAATTTACGGCGTATTATGATCTGTACCGGAAGTATCAGAATGATTATAAAGCGGAAGAAATACTGACCGGAATAGTCAGCGAACAGGCAAAGGACAAGGCGAGAAAGGCCGATTTCGACGAGCGGCTGTCGCTGATGGGAATGCTGATTGACAGAATACAGCAGGATATCCGGGAAAATATGCTGGAGTCGCAGATTTTAAGCGAGCTGATGAACCCGCTTAGAGCTTTGAAGGCAAAGGCGGAAACAGGCGAGAAGGCACAGGAACTGGCAGCCCTTGTCGGGAAACAGGCACAGGGCAGGCAGAAGGCGATGGAATCGTTGCAGAAAGCGGGCGCGTTGTCCGCGCGGGATAAACGTTTAAACAGGACGATAGCCGGGTTCCTTTTTGCCTGTGAAAAGAGTCTGCGGCTTTCGGAGACGGAGGACGGTATGGCAGGTTTTGCGCGGGTGAAGGAACAGTTTGACGCGAAAGTGGCTGGATATAAGCAGGACACGGAGCGGGTAAAGGAGCGGATGCACTTTCTCTTTCAGTTTGTGGAAGATACCTTCGGATCAGGCAACGAGATGCTGATTCTGGTGACGGAGTGCACGGTGCAGGCGGACTGCGCGAAATTTATCGCGCTTTACGGATGTGAAGATTATCAGAGACACAATGAGGAGCTGATGCTCACCGAGCGGGGGAGCGAACTGAGCGCGAGAATTGAGGAATTAGAGTTGTAGGAACGCGAAAAGATGGAACGAAAAATAAAGCATGGAGAACTGGATATGCCGCAGGGCGTTTTGTCTTATAAGACGGACGGGGAGACGGCGGAGATTACGGGGTATCGAGGGCAGGCGGCGGTGCTTGCGGTGCCGCCTGCGGCAGGCGGCGGTGTCGTGACCTGTATTGGGAAGAAAGCTTTCCTAAGCAATAAGATGCTAAAGGAAATTTCTCTGCCGGAGTCGGTAGTCAGGATTGACGACTGGGCATTCGCTTACTGTGCGAAACTCGCGCGGGTGATTCTGCCTTATCACCGCATGGAAATCGGACAGGGGATTTTCAAAGACTGTTTTCTTTTGGAGCAGATTGTGGACGAGGGCGCGGATGCGGGAGAGAAAAAGACTGCGGACACGGCGTTTCTCCTGGCGGCTGTGATGAGCAGGCTGGACGCCTTTTACCTGTTTGACTTTGAGAGCGCGGGCACGCCCGAGTGGATGGCGCAGTGGGACGGACGGATGCAGACGCTGATGGAGCGGGAGGATGCGGAAGGGTTTTCTAAGATGCTGCTCTGCGGGGAAGAGGATTACGGCAGCAGGGAGAACAATCTGGACTATTACACGGAGCAGCGCAGGCGGGAGAAGGTGCGGCTTGCCATGCTGCGGCTGATGCACGACTACGGACTGGAGCAGACAGTGCGGGAAAAGCTGGAGCGTTATCTTCTTTCCCATATAAAAGGCTGCGAGACGGAGGAGACGTGGCGCGTGGTGTTGGAGGAGTACGGGGATGATTTGCGCTACTATCAGTTTTTGACGAAACTCGGCGGCGTTACGAGAGAGAATTTCCAGCCCATGATGGAGGATATGGGGCAGGCACATACGGAGATGAAGGCGTATCTGATGAAGTATCATGGGGAACAGCATATGTCGGCGGATGCTTTTGAGGCGTTTGCGCTATAAATTTAGGGCTTGCACAATGCCCTGTTCTGTGGTATTATAAAATCTGCTTGATTCCCGCGAGCAATGAGCCAAGCGGTTGCAAAGCAGACATTTGGCGAATGCCGCGAGGGTCACATGCCACGTCAGCTTGCTGCGGGGATGTTGACGGACAGAAGAAGATTTCGTGTTTTGGGAATGGAGGATAAACATGGGTGTACTGAGAATCATACTGACAGTAATCTATATACTGATATGTGTAGCGTTGGTGGTATTGGTGCTGATGCAGGAGGGAAAGGCAGCCGGTCTTGGCGCGATCAGCGGCGCGGCTGAGACCTACTGGGGTAAGAACAAGGGCCGCTCGATGGAAGGAAAACTCGTCAAGATCACGACGGGTCTTGCGGTCGGGTTCATGTTACTGGCGGTTGTTTTAAACCTGACATTGTTCTAAACGCGCGGCGTTTGGAAACTTACAGTAAAGCGTAAAGAACGAAAAGCACTCTTGCACATATGTAAGGGTGCTTTATCTCTTTACGCGGCACCGAGACCGTGAGCGGAGTAGGATATAAAGGATGGACACACAATTTGAAAAACGCAAAAATTTAATATGCGAGCTGGTGGCGGACGAGCAGTACGTGCCGATGAAGGAAAAAGAGCTGGCGGCATTCATGCAGGTGTCTCCGGCGGATAAGGAAACGTTTCGGGAAGTGCTGCGTGCGCTTTTGTCTGAGGGGAAGGTACAGCTTACCAAACAGGGCAGGTATGTGAAGCCGGATGTAAACAGACCTGTGGGCGTGTTTACCAGCCATGCCAAAGGCTTTGGTTTTGTAGAGGTCGAAGGGTACGAGGAAGACTTTTATATTCCCGAAGACAAAACTGGCGGCGCTTTCCACATGGATAAGGTACAGATTGCCTTTCTGCCCGGACGGCGCGGGCAAAGGCGGGAAGCGGAGGTGGTCCGCATTCTGGAGCGGGGCACGAAACAGCTTGTAGGCACTTACGAGCAGTCTCAGAATTTCGGTTTTGTGATTCCGGATAACAGCAAGATTGGCACGGATATCTTTGTGCCAAAGGAGCGCTCCAAAGGGGCGGTTACGGGTCACAAGGTCGTGGTGGAGCTGACCTCCTACGGGGACGAGAGCCATAAGCCCGAGGGCAGGGTGGTGGAGATTCTCGGTCACATCAATGACCCCGGTGTGGATATCATGTCCATCGTGCGGGGCTTCGAGCTTCCGGTGGAATTTGGCGAGAAGGTGATGAATCAGGCGAACCGGACGCCGGATGAGGTGTCGGAGGCGGACATGGCGGGACGCATGGATCTGCGCGATCTGCAGATGGTGACCATAGACGGGGAGGACGCCAAGGATTTGGACGACGCGGTCAGCCTTTATCGGGACGAGGCAGGGCTCTTTCATCTGGGCGTGCACATCGCGGATGTGGCAAACTATGTGCAGGAAAATTCCGCCCTTGACTGGGCGGCTCTGGAGCGGGGGACCAGCGTTTATCTGGTGGACCGGGTGATTCCCATGCTGCCGCACAAGCTCTCCAACGGTATCTGTTCTCTAAATCAGGGCGTGGACAGGCTGGCACTTAGCTGCCTGATGACGATTGACGGGAAGGGCGAGGTGGTGGATTACCAAATCGCGGAGACCGTAATCCGGGTGAACCGCAGAATGTCTTACGCTTCCGTGAGAAAGATTCTGGAAGACAGGGACGAGGCGGAAAGAAAAGAATATGAGACGCTTGTTCCCATGTTTGAAGAGATGGAGGAGCTGGCGGCGCTTCTTCGAAAGAAAAGGCATAAGCGCGGCTCTATCGATTTCGATTTCGCGGAGAGTAAGATCATTTTGGACGGGACGGGAAAACCCGTGGAGATAAAGCCATACGAGCGCAACGTGGCGACGAGAATGATCGAGGACTTCATGCTGATTGCCAACGAGACGGTGGCGCAGCACTTTTTCTGGCTGGAGACGCCCTTTGTCTATCGGACGCACGAGAAGCCGGACCCGGATAAAATCAAAAAACTGGCGACCTTTATCAGAAATTTCGGCTATCATATCAAGCAGACAGGGGAGGAAATCCATCCCAAGGAGCTGCAGAAGCTTCTCGATAAAATCGCGGACACGGATGAGGAAACATTGATTAGCCGTCTGACGCTTAGGAGCATGAAGCAGGCGAAGTATACGGTGGAGTGCACGGGGCATTTCGGGCTGGCGTGTCAGTATTACTGTCATTTCACTTCGCCCATCAGACGCTACCCGGATTTACAGATTCACCGCATCATCAAGGAGCAGCTGCGGGGGAAACTTTCCGAAGAGCGCATCAGGCACTATACGGAAAAACTGCCGGAGGTGGCGAAGCACGCTTCTAAAATGGAACGGCGTGCCGCGGAAGCGGAGCGGGAGACCGACAAGCTTAAGAAAGCGGAATATATGGAGGAGCGCGTCGGGGAGATTTATGACGGCGTTATCTGCGGCATTACCCAGTGGGGGATTTATGTGGAACTGCCCAATACCGTGGAGGGGCTGATTCATGTATCCGCTCTTGCAGGCGATTACTTTTATTATGATGAGGAAGCCTGTGAGATGGTGGGGAAGGAGACCGGCATTTCGTATCAGTTGGGGCAGCGCGTCACCATACAGGTGAAAGGTGTGGACAGGCTGGCGCGGACGGTGGACTTTATGTTTCCCGAAGAGGATTGAAAGAAGGTGAGAGTATGGCGAAAGAAGCCATGAAGCTGGTGGCAAACAATAAAAAGGCATACCATGATTATTTTATAGAGGAAAAATACGAAGCGGGACTTGCGCTTCACGGCACGGAAGTGAAGTCCCTGCGCATGGGCAAGTGCAGCATCAAGGAAGCGTTCGTGAGGATTGAGAACGGAGAAGCCTTTGTCTACGGCATGAATGTAAGCCCCTATGAGAAGGGAAATATCTTCAATAAAGACCCGCTGCGCACCAGAAAACTGCTGCTGCACAAGATGGAGATCCGCAAGCTGGCGGGAAGGATGGCGGAGCAGGGTTATACGATCGTGCCCCTGCAGGTTTACTTTAGAGACGGCAGGGCAAAAATAGAGATTGGGCTTGCCAAGGGCAAAAAGCTCTATGACAAACGGCAGGATATTGCGAAGAAGGATCTGCGCAGGGAGCACGAGCGGGAATTTAAAATCAAGAATCTGTAGATTGCATAGAAGCATGGTAATGTGCTATAATCTATATAGCAGAACAAATACGGGCCAGTCAAGGTTTCGACAGGGGTCTTGCAGCTGGAGAAGCTATCCGCAGGCTGATGCGTCAAATCGCAAATTTAAACACAAACGCTGAAGACAATTTAGCATACGCTGCCTAAGGGCAGCTGTCCGCCTTAGTGCACCTACACATTAAGAACCGGGCATCGACCATGCAGGAAACGACGCGGGGGACGCCTCTTACCCGCGGGCGTATCAGAGGCTACTGAATCCGTGAGGGTGTCTTTCTCCCCATGGAGGAGGGAACGGGGAGCAATCCGAAATGAGAGACTATGATAGTAGAAGGACAGGGAATGGGCTTTTGGACACGGGTTCGACTCCCGTCTGGTCCACTTATGAGGTCGCTCGACGAACACCCGAAGCCACGGTAATTGTTATCCGCTTCGGAATCGTCTTGGCCTGTAAGCTCCAGATTTGACCATATTTGAGTTTTTAGGTCAAGGGCTTATAAAATGCTTAGCAAGCAGTTAAAACGCGAATATGGAGACCGTGGGAGTCCAGAAGGCTATTCTGGGCTCTTACTTTGTCCTGGCACTTGCCTCAACCTGGCGTAACAGCCTATCTCGCTCGGCCATAAGGCTTTCCACCTGCTGCCGTAGTATGTCAACTTCTCTTTACCTTGGCACCTCATGGCATTCAAGGCTAATTGATACAGAGGATAAAGTCGCCCGTACCTTTTTAGAGACTTCCTCCTGTAAAGCCCTCTTTGTGGTTTCCCGTACAGTTCCACGAACCATACCGTCAATATCAACTTCATGTACAGTACGGTAAATAGCCTTCTCCACTTTTTCTTCCACAATGCTTTTTACAAAGTCAACGATAGTCTCACGGTTTATTCCGTTATCCGCGAGCATCTGAGTCAGCATTTTCCGCAATTCGATCTGTTCAATAGTCATAACATCTTTCCTCCATTTCTTTGTGAAGTCTCTGCCGCATATAGCTTCTGGCTTTCTTTTTCAAATGTCTTTTCCAGTGCCGGATAGTTATGGCTTTAGTATGATTCCTGGACCACCTATAATCATCAAGAACATATTTTCCAGGATGCTCGTTTTCACCATAGGCCCGCATTTTTCTAGCCATAAAAAAATCACTCCTTTTCTTCAAAGAATACCCTTGCGTATTCGGCTTTTAATAGCCGAAGTTGCTCAAGATAGCGTAATGCTGCCAGAGTAGCACTGTAATCAACGCCTGGCTCTTCATCCTCATAATACGCGCAGAGTCTTTTCAAGTTTTCGATCAGCGTATCAAGCTCAGGGTCTGGCGTTTCCTTGCTATGTAAATGCAACTGAACCGGATAGGCTGCTCGTTCTCGAAGCCAGTTTTCTACGCCGAGAGGCATTAGGCAAATATCAGTCATTTCGCCTTTATACGTTTGATTGAGCTCTTTAACAAGATCGTCTACAAGCACATAGGCTTTCATTCAGAATCACCACCTTTATGCACTTTTAAGATTTTCTCACCTTCTGCTAACAACCGCATAGCTTCATCCGCTAATCTGTTTAACTCCTGGTTATGCTTTTCTCTGGTCTCATAAAAGGCCGGGTCCTTTAAGGCATTCTCCCAATTATTGATAAACTGCTGAACCTCCTGAATGGTATTAAAGCCGACTTCGTTTTCATAGTCGTTTCTGGCTGTAAAAATCTCGTAAGCGTGATCGTTCCGTTCGTCATTAAGAGCAACGCCAAAATAGAGTTCATCCCGCAGGCTTTCGTCCATAGGCTCAAACCGTACATCATCATAAAGCGGGCCAACCATAGGGCAGTTATTCTTAAACCATACCCGGTAATTATCAAGAATATAATCACTTGTAATGCCACCCAGAATCTTACAGATTTCCGCCAGCCTTCCGGCGAGTTCGTCGTCGTCGCAAAACCAGTCATACCAACCTGCGTCGATCTGAGAGTTGCGGTCTTTAGCATGAAATTCACCGCTTGCATACCTAACGCAAAACTCGCGCAAGGTCATTTCCTTATTTGCCATATTTTCCTTTCTGCCCTCGTAACCTCCGGGGCGGGCAGTTTATTATAAAATCTCAACTTTCTTTGCGGCTTCCATTTTGTCTGAAATTATGTCGCTGCACTGCTCGATATAATCAGCTACGTCATTCCATACACGATAGTTGGAAGTCAGCTTTTTTACCTGATCGAATATCTCCATACAATCGGTGCAAGCGAGAAATTTTTCAAGCATAAGCTCCGTAATAACAACATACGGAACAAACTCATTGCCGTAGCAATCCTGCATAAAAGCCTTCTTTGTGAGCTGCGTCATTGCCACACATACCATATTTTTATTGTCTTTAAAATGTCCGATTGCCGCGTATACCTTCATTTTATTTACCTCCGTGTGTTTCATTTGATAAATCAATTTTAACGCCTTTGCTGAATTTCGTATGCCGACGAAACACACGGAGTTTTAGGATTCTCTCTATGCGTTATTGCTGATTGAAGTATTGCCCTCGTAACACCCGTGGCGGGATATCGGAATTATGATTACACAACTTCTGCAACAGAAACCAGACAGTAAATACTATGTGCGTTGCTTTTTCTCAGTTTAAAAAATTTATTTGTTGCCGATTTTTCAGTTCTTGCTTTAATCTCTTCGGTACGAGTATATACAGCCATGCCGCCGTTAAAATATTTGTGATGCTCGAAAGTAACGATAAATTTTTTCATTTTATTTTCCCCCGTGTTTTATTTGATAAATCAATTTTAACGCCTTTGCTGAATTTCGTATGCCGACGAAACACACGGAGTTTTAGGATTCTCTCTATGCAATATCGCTAATAGCACAATACGCATTATCCACATAATCCTGTGCTTCTTCGATCGCAGCTATATAAGATTCCATTTCCTCACCGCGTTCGCCCTGCTGGAAAGATTCCGGCAAATTATCATGGGCTTCCTGTTCCTCGTCTTTAACTTCTTCTAAAATATCTCTTGCCTGCTCCAACAGTTCTGCGGCTTCGGCAAGGCGTTTTCTCCTGGCTTTATTCATTGGTTTTCCTCCTATGGGTTATAAACTTCTTTATGCAAAAGAATACATTGCTGCTGCGGCTGATTATGACCATCAGCGCAATAGAAAAACGAAGCTACTGCTTCCGGCTCTTTAGAATCCGGGAAAGTTTCATTTACCAAGTCGATCAAATCCTGCTTAGTAAGAGATTTCATGCCCTGCATATATTTCTCCTTTACCCTCGTAACCTCCGGGGCGGGCTGGTTTTATCCTTCGATACTTCTGGCTGTTGCGGTTGCTTTGCCGTCTGTCTTGCCTTCGCTGTAGGCTCTGCCGTCACTGGAAGTAGTCAAGCTGGTATTCATACGGCGGAAGTTTTTGGAATGCTCCGTATAGGCTTCTTCAATTTCCTTCGGCACAACAATCATAAGCGCGGTGCACTGCTTATCAAGCACTTCTTTAATGCCGTCGCAAAATCCTACGAGATAGGTATTCAGGACGCCCTTAGTGTCGCGGCCTTCCTTCTTGCATTTCAGGTAATACCGATTAGCCAGCTTGTTGCCGGTCTCAAATAAGAACTTGAAAACCTCAACAGCGATTTTGGCGTCTTTCTCATAGCCATAAAATGCGATTGCGTCCCGGTTGATGGAATAGGTCTTGCAGCAGAAATTCTTTGCGATAATTTGGGACAGCGTATAGCGCCATTTGCGTACGTAGTGGCAATTTGCCTTTGGCATATAAGTTTCCTCGACAATATTCTGCTTAAGGCTTTTGCCTTCAAGGTCCGCAAGCTCGATATTGTACTTTGCCATGAGCTCCTGAGCTTTAAGAGCTGCGGATATTGCTTCGTTCTCGCTGGGGTTATTTCCTGCCAGGGCCAAAAGTTTTTCGATCTTCTCTAAAATTTTTTCTCTGCTTTCCATATTAAAATCCTCCGTGCGTTTGATTTGGTGTTTCATTTGATAAATCAATTTTAACGTGTTTGCTTAAATCCGTATGCCGACGGAATGCACGGAGTTTCAGCATTTCTGCTATGCGGTTCTGCTAAGAATTGCCGCGTCCTAATCTGTTATGTAAAATTAACCATGTTGACAGTTTTGACAATTCTCTTATAATCGGCGTTCTGCAAATCTATCTTGCTATGCCGCACTTTACGATTAAGTTCTTTCTTACGCATAGAAATTCCGTGCCGGAGCTCGCCGCGATAACTGTAAGAACCATTTCCTCTTGCCCAGGAATTACGCTTTGCGTGAGCATTTCCAGGGCTTGGCTTTGGCTGGGCCCTCCTATCACCTCCATATTCGCATTTTAGGCCTTAGCCCTTATAAATTTACTGCCTGAGCTGTTAAAGCTCAAATATGGGCTCCGTGGAGCTCCACAAGAGCGTCTTAGGCTAATCCACCTCTTTATATTCAAGCCGTATACCGCCATATTCCCAAAGGTCTTCCCTTAATTCGTCCATAGAGACCTCACCAGCTTCCCAGCGATGATAAAGAGCAAGAACTTTTTCCGTAAACTCCTGGCCACGTTTATATGCCGTTTTCGGCCAGTAGTCAGTTATCAGCACTTCCAGCGGAATCGTGAGCATAAGGGTCATTGCCTGGTTTACGGCTTCTTCTGTAGCGTCAGCTTTCAGCTTATCGATCTGCGCTTGCGTTAGGGTATATACTTTTTGCTTTTTCTGGTCGGCTCTTTTCTGCCGCCGCATTTCTGCCCGTCCCATATTTTCACTTCCTTTAGAGCCGTTCTTCATAATTGGCGCACGTGTCCCGGTATTCAGTAACGCAACCGTAGCAGTCGGAAGAAGTGTTGCTGCACGTCCATTCTTCATCCCAGGGGTCATGCTCATGCCATTTACAAGTGCCGCAGCATTCATCAAAATAACTCATATTAACACACTCCTTTATAGCCGACATAATACGGCGATTCATTTGCGAGAAATACCTTTGTATCTACAGTAATTCTGCCGTAGCAATCATACTCATAAGTTTGCTTTACTGCCGGAAGAAAAAGTGCGCCATGCCAAAAAGGGTACTCGGCTTCCTCAGCTTCGGCCTGTTCCTTTGTCATGCCATACAACTCATAAGCCAGACCGCGCTTTTCTTCGAGTATTTTTGTTACATAAAAATCCACTAAATTCATGCCGCTCCTTTCTGTCAGCAGAAGTAGCAGAGTATTATAAGAAACTTATAAAATGTAAGAATTAAGAGTAAAGCCTTTATTCTTATTTCTTAAATTTTATAAAGTCTATAGGAATATCTGCTACTTCTGCTGACGTCCTTAATAAACCCGGCCCGTTTGTCTGTCTTCAAGTTCGATATGATTTACAACCCGAAAACCGGCTTCCCAGACAATAAAGAGGATAACCCTGATAAGGAAGCGTGCTTTACGCTTTCTTGTATCGTCATAAAACACATGGCCGGCCGTAGGGTCAGGGTAACCTTCCGAATTGCGAAAACGCCGGCTCATAAAACTACCCCCATTCTTTCAAACTGCCGGCCAAACTCAAAGCCGAGCCGGACCATTTCAATATCCATGTGGTCGCACATATCTTTGATATTAGTCGAAACTAACTCACGGACACAAACATAGTCTTCTCTGGCATAAGCATTTACGGCCTTGTCAAAAAGCCCCAAAAAGAAAGCAGCCTGATCGGGGTTGGTTTCCTGCAATGACATCATAAAATTATCCTCCTTTCTGGCGGGCTAGGAGCGCTTAAGCGCGCTCCATAGCTACGTCACAATCTCCGCATTTGATGTTCAGGTTTTCCGCAGAGCGAAAAGTCTGGCCGCATTTCGGGCAGGTGTAAGTAAACATAACCCTGGCAGCTTTGGCTCTCTTAGTCGGCAAGATACGGGCAAACTTGATTGACATATCAATGCCGGCTGCCTTGATCTTCTCAGTGAAAGCGTCGGTCGGAGAGGTATACGCATGGCCGTTGGCTCTATCATACTCAACCGTAAGATCACGGGCCTCACATTCTTTTTTGAAGTTGCCATTATGGTAGCGGCCATTCTGGCAGGTATCAGAAATGCCGTTCTCCATACAGTTCAGGTGCACCATTTCATGGAGCAGAGTTGCAGCAGTAACCTCGATAGGCCGGTTAAGAAACTCAGCGCCAATATTGATCTCATACATAGCTTCGTTCTCAGCTTCATTTTTCCAGATTTTCTTGGTGGAGCAATGCCCGTAAGCTCTCGGCGTGCTCTGTACCGTGATAACCGGCTTCGCCAGCGTGCCGTCAAAGTAAAGAGCGTTAAGCTTGTCGAAAATGGTTTCCAGGTTCTGGATAGCTTCGCTCATTTTCATAGCACTGTCAGCCGTAGGCGTATCTGTCTCTTTTTCCACTTTTGCTTTGGGAGCTTTTCCAACTTTGGGAGTCTTCGGGGTTTTAACCGGTTTTTCTTCCGGCGTTTCCTCTGCGGGAGTATCAGCCTTAGCCGGAGCTTCGGCCTCGATCTGTTCTGCGGTAGCCGGTGCAGCTTCTTCCTCAGCAGGCGCTGCTTCTTCGATAACAGCCGGTTTTTCCTCAACGGAAGCTGCTGCTTCTTCTGCCTGGGCTTCCTGCGCCGGTGCTTTCGGCTCTGCTGTAGCACCGTCTTCAATCTTCGTCCACCATCTTTTCAGAGTGGCAACGCTGATCGTTTTCTCCTTGCCATCGTCCATGGTCACGAACACGGTTTTGGTCTTAGGGTCAACAACACCGTCAGTAGTTAAAAAGGTACCGGGATTTTTCTTGCTTTCATACTTCATCATGATTTTTTCCTCCTAAAATTTGATTGATGTATTTGATGATTTAATATTAACGCTTTTGCTTGATTCCGTATGCCGACGTAACTAACGGGATTTCAGTTGGTTTTCCGTGCGGCATTAACAATATTGCTTGTTTATGAGTCAAAGCGTAGGCTCCTGAGTAGGAGCCCGCTTTTAGTACACATGTAAAGGACTATGGATAAATTCACGCTCGGTTACAAGGCTTACAAAATTACCCTGCTTGCCAGCTTTGCCGATAACCTTGTGGAGATTCTCAATATCCGTCTTAATGACTGCGCCGGACTCTGTTTTGAATACCAGGTGCTTTACTGTCGTTCTTTCCAACGTTGCATACTCACCGAAGCAGCTATGACCTGAACCACAGTGACCTACAAAAACTTTCTGACCGATCTTAATATCTTCAAATTTCCCACAGCTCCAAACCTTCATTTTATTTACCTCCGCGCGTTTGATTTATGTTTCATTTGATAAATCAATTTTAACGTGTTTGCTAGAATCCGTATGCCGACGGAACGCACGGAGTTTTAGCATTTCTGCTATGCACTTTTTACAGAAGCTCGTCAGGCGTACAGCCTAAAGCCTTAGCCAGCTTAAGAGCATTTTTAAGCGTTATGTTTTCCGGCTTTATCTTACCAGTCTCGATCTGATGTATTTTCATATAATGAACGCCGGAGAGCTCTGCGAGCTGCTGCAAAGTCAAACCTTTTGCCATTCTCTTTTCACGTAACCCCATTCTGTCACCTCCAGTTTTTTTTTATTTGCAGATTCTAAAAATGGAATCAAACTTGCCGAGTGTTAAATACAGAAGCCGGGGGCTACGCCACCAGAATTGCCGGCACCGCCGTCGTCGGAGTCGCCGCTGTCGTCGACGCAACAAAAGTAGGTGGCATTCGCCGCGCCGGGAGACGCCAGCCACCACCAATCAGGGCCGCCGTCACGGAGTTTAATACGGTTTTCGGATTCCTGATAGTAGGGGATATGCGCATCATCCTCCGGGCAAATATACCAGCCATCTTCGCCGAATACCTCACGGCGGGAGAACAGCCAGAGTTTATGCCCGCGGCGCTCCTTGATAACCGCCTGCAAATCGTCGGGCAGCAGATCAAAGATTTCTGTATCAAGATATTTCGCCATTTTGGAAGCCTCATAGCCGCCTTCGTTGGTCCAATCCTCATTCATGGGCGCTTCCTTAGAAAGAATATCCTTGAAAGCAAAGAGAACCTCATTTTCCTTATAGATATTGATTCCGGCAACGGCGATTCTCATTTTCTCACCATTCTTAAGCACGACTGAAATAATATCGCCGACACTCAAAAGGTCCGCAGCTTTGCCGCTCTCACAAAAAGCAGCAATATCTTTCCAGGTGATCTCCTTAGTTACTGTCTGGGTTAATGTTGTCATAATGATTTCCTCCTATAAAAATGTTTTACCTTTGATTAAGCGCCTGAAAGTCCACACGTCAGAGAAATACATTGGCGTAAGCCAATAGTTCTCTGACGTGTCATTTGAATCCATAGGCGCGGTTAATGAGTTACCGATTTTGATATAACCAGCAACGCCGAGTAAAGATAATTGAATATAGCACATAAGAGCTGTAGTATAGTCAATATCCTGGCCGGTTATCAATACATGATTTTGCCAATTTAATTTGCCTTCAAGTTGTCGCCGTACCTCGTGCATACCAGCAATTAAAGTAGCTCCGGCTCCGCAACAACAGTCATTGATTGTTATATAACCTTGTTCTTCAATCTGCGGTAACACATTTCTGACAGTTATTTTTGCCATGCACTCACAGACATTATATGGCGTGAAAAACTGGCCATTTGCATAGTTGCCGAGCTCAAAGGCCATAAACAATTTTCCAAGAAAATCCTGTTCTGGATTTTTCTCTAAAGCTATTACAACCTCGGCTGCAAGCTGCGGAAAAATCTTTTGTTCGTCTTTACTGTATTTGCCGATAATTTTAAGATACGAATTTTCACGTTCCTCATAATGCTCTTTATCAAACGGATTTGATAGAGAGATGGCATACATAACAATAAAGTCTTTCCATACCTCCCAAGGTGAAAATCTACGTGTCAACTCATTAAAGAGTTTTACATAGGGCTGATCACTTGGCGGCTTTGTACGGCGGCTCATAAAAGAACCTCATAAGTACACATTATTTTTTTACCTCCAATCGTTTACTTTTTGAAAAACTTGCAGTATAATAACCTCATTGGCAAGCGGCTCAAAAGCCGCCGCCTTTTATCCGGTCAGGTACTCGAGATAATCGGATTCGGTTGCGAACAAAATCCACTGACCATCAACGAGACCCATATAACCGGACGAGGTTACATATCCCTTCATAGGGTGGGTACCTCCTTTCTGGGCTTTGACTGTGCCACCAGCCAAAGCTCTTTTTGCTTGTCTCCTAAATGGCTCTCACCCGCCCACCAGGGGTCTTACGGTCACACACATTCACTTGACATTTTCAATTTTAACGTGTTTGCTTAAATCCGTATGCCGACGAAGCGCACAGAGATTCAGCGATTATGCTATGCGGTTCTACCGGAGAATCAAATCGTGAATCAGGTACTCATACCGATCACTTTCATATTGAAAATCTGTCAGTTTTCTTGGTGCGTCGGCTCTATGCTCAATAAATGCCTGAGCTTTTTCAAGAGAGTCATACGCTTCCTGACTAATCTTTGGCATAGAATAGTCTGGCCGTACAGTCACAACAAAAATATGTTTCACGCCATCACCTCCTTAAAAATTTTAGGCTGAAAAGTATCGTCAGCAATCTTAAGTAAATGAACCTCTTCAAAATTGGAGAGCCATATGCTCCAAACGGTTCCGTCGTCGCGAATCACTAAAGCCTTATCGAAAGTTTTGTCAGGGCAGAGAACCCGACACACATGGTCCGCACATTGCTTTTCCTGGGCATAACAATAAGGCTCATTGCCGCCGCGCTTGACCGGTCCACATATAATATGTGTATTGCCGGTATTCGGACGTCGAAAGTAAAACGGCATATTTTCAAGGCAAATTTCTTTGATTGGTAATTCACTTAGCTTCATGGTTTTTGCTCCTTTCCTGAAAAATCTGGCCGAGTGCACAATGCAAAAAGAAAGCCTTAATATTTTCCGGAGTATCGTCATAGTCTGTTCGCAGAATCAAAATACAGTTTCCGGCCTGATTGCTCCATGCAATATCAAAATTCATGTAGCTGTAACCCTGTAAGCAGTCCTTTATGGCCTGACATTCTCTTTCGGCAAAATAGCCGAGCTCTTCAAAAGTGTATTCCTTCATGACTTCTTGCTCCTTTCTTCAAATTCTTTTCGCTGCCGGGTTTTATCCAAAAAGCCAGTAGCCTGCCCGTGATGAACAGGCACCCATTTTTCATTACGGCCGATACCGGTTTGGGTCGGGAGCTGATGGTCATAAACTGCTACATGTTTACCGGTTTCGGTATTCTGGAAAATCGTAAATGCCGCCATGCTGAACCTCCTTAGATTTATTTCATCGCATTCCAAAGCTGAGCCACGGTGCCAACAAACTCAAAACCAAGTTTTTCGGCGTGGGTCTGCTCATCCCAAGTACCAGAAACATAATTACCGTTCTTAACCATGATGATGTCATGCTTCATTTCCTTTGCGTACTCAACGCTTTCTTTTAAGTTTGTCATTTTATTTACCTCCGAACTTGTGTTTGTTTCATTTGATAAATTTATTTTAACGTGTTTGCTAGGCTTCGTATGCCGACGTAACTGCCAGGATTTAAGCAACTTCGCTATGCAATTCAGCCGAAACTTACGAACCGACAGCAGAATCAGCAGTTTTTAGAGCGCCTGCTGACCGATCTGCTGACACTCTAAAGCCTTGGTATTGCTGGCTTTCTTAGTAGACGTCAGCAGAATCAGCAGATATTTACCTATAATTAAATTGAAATATAAGAATTAAGAGTAAATATATAATTCTTAAATCTTGCATTTTATATTTATATAAGGGTATTTGCTGAAACTGCTGACCGCTGACAGGCGCGGGCCGTTATCGGAGCAGAGCTGCCCGGTTTCCCGGGCAGCCCACGCTCTCAGGCTTGACACACTTTCAGATACCGCTTAGCTTCTTCGGATTGCTTCCAATCTTCAAAGGCTTTTCTGTTTGCCGGATTCTCATAAAACTCTTGAGCGGCTTGCAGTAGATCGGTAAGCGCGCGTCTTTCAATTTCTGCGCCTACGTCCATTTACTTTTCTTTGAGCTTGTGCTACAATACTCTTTGTGAGTGGGATTGTAGCTTTGGCTCTTTCTCCTTTCTGGGTCGGCTGTTGGAGCAGTCGGCCCGTATTTTTATCAGGTGTTGCACCTGATATATTTATATTAACGCTATTGCTGAAAACCGTATGCTGACGGAACTAACGGAAATTCGGCGACATTGCTGTACAATACCGCCGAAGAAGAAAATATACTATGCTTTTATATTTATAATTGTGTATCAATACTCGCCAACACCCGCTTCGCTCGCTTTTCCAAACCACTGATACTCAGTTCTTCCGCATTTTATAGTTGTGATATAGGTGTGTTTGTAAATTCTTTTATCAATTTTTGCAAGCTCTCGAATAATTGAATTGGGCTCATTCTTTGTAACTTCGATTGTCTTTTGCGTCTTTTTTCCGTTTACTTCAAATTTTATGGTAGCTTTCATATAAGTCTCCTTTTCTATGTTCGTACTCTTAAGTACTGGCCTTAATGTTATTGTCGTTTGACATTTTTAATCTTAACGTGTTTGCTAGAGTCCGTATGCCGACGGAACTAACGGAAATTCGGTAGCGTTGCTGTATAATACTGCCGAAATGGGAGAGCTACAATAAATATTTGTTTTATTTCTGCCACTTTTTATAAGTGAATATGGTAGTCAGTCCACTTCTATGCGTTTCTGTCTTTATGCCGTCTTCGTTAAACTCGCGCAAGCTCTGGATAATTTTTTCATAGTGGGCTTCGTTGTCCTCATAACGGTTGCCGCTTGATAAGAAGAAGCGAAACTCTTTTCTAAATTCGGCATATGTTGAGTAGGTTCTTGTTTCTCCGCTTTTCGCAATAACCGTAACTTCGACGTCCTCTCCCTGTTCTTCGGGGTCAATCCAGATATTGATGGACTGATTGCCTTCGGCAATGTTTACTTCCAGGCGATCATTCAGATCGCAAATATAATCATTGAAATGTCCTTCGGCTGTACTCCTGTAAATCGGGTAGCCTGCGCGCTCGCTGCTCTCGTCGTCCTTCATATAGTCGGTAGGGAAAATCTCGTCAGCTTTTAACCAGGCTTCTTTCATCGTTCTTACTTTTATCATGCTTATATCCTCCATTTTCTTTATTTCGTTTACGCCGGTATTTCATTCAGGTCCGATTGATTCAACCATTGCCGAATGTTTCTTGCGGTGCTTGACGTTCATTTGATAAATCAATCTTAACGTGTTTGCTAGAATCCGTATGCCGACGAAACAAACGGGATTTCGGGATATTTCCTGTGTGATTTAACTAATATTGCTAGAATGAAAATGTGAAGAATAATATATGGAATGAAGAAAAACACTATATTTTGTACTTGACAAACTATTGCTCATACCATATACTGTGTAAGAACGGAAGTTCGATATGAGATTGAGTGCAACGCCTCATATAGAAAGGATGATGAATATGCCTAAAAGAGTATCAGTAACAAGAGAATCAGAAACCGGAAGAAATTTAGGCTTCCACGATAATTATACCGGCACGAATATGAACCGTCCGCAATTTGTACGGCAAATTGAGAACGGTAACTATCCGCACCACCATGTAAGAGTTATAAACGGCGTAAAAACGCCGGTTTCAAATCCAGACAGAAGTACCCGTAATAACCTTGGCTAGTTTTCAAGAGGCACGCACTCAACCTTATACCCATCATGCCAAACGATCTCACCGTTATCGGTAATCATACCGAGGACTTCGTCCTTATCTGATAAAAACAGAATCTCTTTGAAATTCTGTCCGCAGATACTTATTCCCTTTTCAGTTGTAGCTAATTGCTTTGTGTTATTCATTTAAACGCCTCCCAGGTCGTCCACGGTCTCCGTATTCGCGTTTTATGGTCAAGGCTAGTAGTTTATAAGCCTAAGGCCTAAAAACGCGAATATGGTCAAATCTGGACCTTATTTTTTCAGATACTTCATTGAGCAGAATCCGGTTATGCTACCATAGGTTACATAGAGCCATTTCATGCCGTCAATAACAGAGTAGTAGCCATAGCACTGTACTGTTTTTCCGTTCGGAATAGTAGCAAGGCTTTTCTTGTTAGTACCGGCACCGGCCCGGATATTTAAGGCAGACGCCGTTACTTTGTATGTACCGGCGAGAGACTTATCAAAGCTCTGCGCTGATTCTGCTTTTGCAGAGGATGAAGCTTTCGGCGAATAGCTGTAATACTCCCCATTGGAATTGCTGGTGTAAGCGTACCCGCAGCTTGCGCCGGGCCATACGATTTTGTACCAGTCAGAAGCCAAAACTTCCAGGACTTCAACGGCTGTTCCTTTGCTGATAGTGCCGTAGCTCTTATGAGAAGTACCGGCACCCGATCTGATATTCATATTGGTCTTTGCGGTAGCTGTGCCGATTCCTTTTCCTGCATAAGCTGTGTTTCCGGTGCTACCGGCAGCAGGAGCAGAGACGCCAGAATCAGAGCCGTTGGAAAGGGCAATAGCTGTATGGCCTTTTCCTAAAAGAATATCGCCCCTTTTCAGTTTGGCGCTTGACCCTATATAGTCGCTTGACGTATAGGCATCAAATTTTCCGGTAGCCATGAGCGCGTTCTTTTCATTGCCGGTATAAATATCCTTGCTGACTGCAATACCGGCGGCATTGACGCATACCGCAACAAGAGCGGAGCAGTCGGTCTCGCAAGGAACCGCAATTCTGCTCAGGTCCCAGCCGTTAGCCTTTGCCTGGGTGAATAACGTGGTTCGCTGATTCTGGTCGTACCCGATCTTATCATTGGCGCAGGCCTGCTCCATAGCTTTTGCGATCTTTTCGGCTGTTGCTTTATCTTTGGCCCGGATAACACAAATCCAGGGCTTGCTGTACCAGGCTCTTGTGCATACCTCTTTTCCTGTCTGGTCGCCAGCAGTGCCACCAGCAATTTTTCCATTCTCGTCTATTGAAGCGTGTCCTATCATAACTGCCATAATGTTTCCCCCTTCTGCGGGCTTTTTAGAACCTGCGTACTTGTCATAATATTTTTGGCTATAGCCAGCGCGTTTTATCTTTGCCGCTTCGCTTTGGTCGCCGGGCTGTTCAAACTTCGTAAGTACAAGGTCAGACGCCGCACGGACCGAAGAAGCCTTTTTCAGTTTAGAGAGCAAGTCAGCATAGTTTTCAGAAAGCTCTTTACGCAAAAAAGCAAGCTGCATATCAAAGTTGCCGATTGATACGCCTCTTGCTTTAGCAAAGTTTAAGAGATTCTGTTTTCTGGTCCAGAAGGTCCATTGCGCCAGGCCGTAGCCGGCGGAATCCTTTATGAAATTTGTGTAGGTTCCATTATCTACAGCAGCGGTATAGCTTTCGTCCGTAAAGTCCAGCTTTTTCTCAAAAGAGTTTTGCAGGTTCTTAGGGTTAAAGCCGGATTCTGCGAAAAGGTTTCCCATGAATCCGGCAGCCGCAAAAGCGTTATTTAGCAGCTTATAAAGAGCCTGCCAAAGTTTTTCCTCATTCATCATTATCGCCACTTCCTTTCGTATCATCTGCTAAGTGTCCCATAAGGTGCGGGAATTTTTCAGTGATTATCGTAAACACCCACACACCAAACAGAAGCAGCGGTATAAAGGGCCAACAAAGCAGGCCGCAGGGTACGCCGATAAACAAGCCAAGCGACGCCGATATAAGTATGCGGTCTTTGTTATGATTCGGGTAATAATAATCCTCAAAATACTCGGCTTCATCATCCGTATAAGCAGCCCATGCAAAGAAAAGGAGGACCCCTAAAAATATGAGTCCTCCAATTATGGCGTAAATCAAAAGGATTGCGCGCCAGTGGGTCATAACGAAAGCCATTATTCAGACCTCCCCAGGTATTTCAGCAGCTTATCAAATCCGAACATAGCGGCAAAGGCAACCATAAAGCCGATAATAATAAAAGCCGCGATAATGTACCAGGTAATCAGCATTTCCTTGATCTGCCAGTACGCCAGAAAAGCTGCGACTGTCAGCGCCACAGAAAGCAGGAGCACAAACAGGTTAATGACCTTTGACCCGGCAAGCCAGGCAAAGGACCGCTTGCATACCTCCGTGATAATATTCACTACCGCGACAAGTGCGGCAATAATCATTAAAAGCTGGCTGATAAAAGTTGTGTAATCCATAAAATCCTCCTTATCCGGCGGCGTCTTCGCCGTCTAAATCTTCGTTGTCAATTTCCTGCATAGCCTTTTCATATACGATTCCGCCTTTCGTATTTTCGGCTTTGCTCTTTTCACAATACGCCCATATAGCGAGTGATAAACTGGCAGCCACGCCCACAAGGGCATATAGAGCGGAAAGGTCATAATGTTTCCACATTACAACCTCGGCATAAATGATAATTTCCAGACAGATCAATACCATAGCAGCCATCATAATTTTAGCCCAGGCCGGTTTCTTAAAAGAGCGCCGCAGGCCAAGGGCTTTTTCACGGTCCTCAACCTGTTTTTTCAAGTCAAGAGTTTCTTCTTCTCTGGCAAGCTGGCGCAAGCGTCTTTCATAATCTCGTGCTGTCGGTTTTCTTTTCATACGATCACCGCCTTTACTGCAGAAAATCATGCTTTTCAAGGCGGTCATCATAAACGCGCTTTATATTGGCGACTGCATGAACGGCCCGGTTATTTTTATAGTTCGGGTGGTCTTTGCAATACTGCTCGTATTCGTCAATATCAGCCAGGGCCTCAATAAATTCTTCTTTGGTGTGGTCGATTTCACGAAGCAGCTCATTGTTGAAGTGAAGAATCCTGGTTCTGTGTACGTCCGCCATTCGTTCGTCGTCCATATCAATATGGGCTTCCAGCTTTTCACGAGTTTCTTTTTGTGTCGCCTTCATTTCCGCCAGCTCTTTTAATACTTCCGCATTGATGGCCCGGCCAAAAGCTTTTGCGATTGCGCCCCACGGATTTATTTTGACGGGGGCAATTTGGATAATTGTCAGTAGAACAAAAAGCGAAATTCCCCCGCCGGTTATGATTTCCTGTAAGTTCATAGTTGCCTTTCCTCCGATCTGAAACTTTTTTAGATTCCCGGGTCCTCAGGGAATTTTGTGAGCTCAGCTTCCAGCTCGTTAATCTCGGCGCGCCACGCTTCACGCTGCGCTTTAATTTCCGCATAGTCCTCCGGGGAAATTGCGCCCTCTGCAAATTTGAGAGCCTGGTAATCGGTTCCTGTGAGCATCTGTTTTCTGACGGCGATCTCGCTCTCGATTAAGTATTTGGGTTTGTCATTCATTGATAGTTCCTCCTTGATTGGTTTTATTTATGAATAGCTCGTTATAGAGCTGGTCCATACGTTGTAATGTGTAGTAACTGTTGAAGGTGATTCTTTTACCAGGTTTTCCTTTGCCTTTATCACCTTTCCAGGATTGATATTGTCTTTCGATTATGTCCATGGTAATTTTGCCTTCGTCCAAAAGTGCTTTGAGCTTTTTCAGTTTCCGGCGTTCCCTTGTAATCGTATCAGGATTTAAGCGCTTGATAACTTTGCCGGTAGCCGTTAAGGTCCATCTTACTTTCAGGAATGAAAAAGTACGGCTTAACTTTACAATCTGTGTTTTGCGCAGATTGATAATGATACCGTACTCGTCGCATTTTTCTTTGATTTGTTCAAGGCAATATTTCAAATATTCCTTATCCTCATGAATCAAATATAAGTCGTCCATATATCTTGCGTACTCCTTAATATGTAGATCATGCTTTATAAGATGGTCAATTTCAGCCGGATAATCAATCGCAAGAATCTGTGAAATTTGACTGCCGATTCCTAGCGATTTCCCTTTTCCAGAATCAAAAGGCTCAACAAGCTGTCTGGATAAATGTTTTACGCCTTCATCTTCAACTTTCTTGTCAAGCCTTTCATAAACTTTATCATGCCGGATATGGTCATAATATCCTTTAAAATCTATTAGGAGAATATAGCCTTCGTTGCTTCCTGTACGGCGGTAGTATTGGTGCAAATGCGCTTCCAGCCGTCTAAGCGTAAAATGAATGCCTTTTCCCTTTTGTCCGGCGCTGTTATCATATTCCAGGCCTTTTTGTAAAGCCGGAACCAGAGCTTCATCGCAAAGCGCCCTTTGTACGACACGCTCTTTGATATGCACGCTTTTTACGTGTCTTGTTTTTCCTCTTTCACTTAGCGTAAATTCGTGAAACCCAAGCACCGGGCTTTCTCCTGATTCGATTGTTCTCTTTGAGTCTCTAATGTTTCTAAGCATATTTATTTCATACCGTTGTACACTCGCTTTCCATGTAACGCCCTTCATAGATTTGCGAACTGCTCTATGAAGGGCGTTTGCGTCTGCCACATCATCAATAGTTATCATTAAAATCCTCCTGCTGATAGCCGGACCGTACGAATGCGCCGGCGTCAAGATTCTCATTTACCCAATAAGGGAAGGACAACCTCTCCTTCTGTAAGGATAGTGTGTCGGCTTAATTTATGCCTTACACTTACACAGAATCCGGGGGCTACGCCATTAGAATTGCTGGCACCGTTGTTGTTGGAGTTGCCGTTGTTGTTGACGTTACAAAAGTTGGTGGTATTCGCCGCGTTGGGAGACGCCAGCCACCAGTTGGCCCTTAGTTACAGAGATTGCCCTAAAAAATTTATAACTGTGTTTTCAATAGCTCAATTATCCGGTCAATCCGGTCTACATAAGGAATGAGCTTATTGACATCAACCGGAAGTACCGCCATAACTCGCTGTAAAAGCTGTATGAGTTTTTCACAATCATTTAACGCTTTTCGTCTAAAGGCTTTTCTTCTTTCTCCCTTAGAGCGGTATGCGTCTGAAATGTTATCTAGCAAGCTTTCAAGTCTGGTAAGTATATGCTGCCGATAATGGTTAATCAGCCAGCCGGAGTATTCCCGTAAGGTTGCGGCAGCTTCGAGCTGGTCCATTCTTAAAAATGCTTCTTCCATATAAGGAAAAGCCGCGATAACCGCAGCTTTTTCTGTACTGGAAATGGCCAGCTCTTTCTTTTTCGTTTTAATGCCAAAATTCCGCAGTAAAAGCTGAGTCATATCTTTGTAAAGGTCGTTGGCCTGATGATAATATTCGAGTTCTGACAGGTCCCGGTTAATGACAAGTACGCTCATAATAATCTCCTAATAAAAGTGCTAAATTTATCAAACACAGAAGCCGGGGGCTACGCCACGAGAATTGCTGGCACCGTCGTTGCCGGAGTTGCCGCCGTCGCCGACGCGACAAAAGCCGGTGGTATTCGCCGCGATGGGAGACGCCAGCCACCAGGAGGCCCTTGAACCCTTCGCGCTCGAACCAAAGCCCAGGCCCTTGATTCTGTATCTTGCTGAGAACTGATAGAGCGGAAGCGGTCTTGTTCCTCCGTCATAGCCGTCAGACCATACCGGCGAGCCATGTACTTCCGTTTCTGATAACAGAAATAAGGTTCTGGAAGCCCAGGCCCACGTACCTTTGTTATTTTCCAGCCGACGAATAGAACGCATGATATTTTTCCACTCGGCGGGGAAGGTCGCAAGCACCGTTTCCAGGTAAGCCGGCATAAGGGAGCCTGCGTAGCCGCCCGTATTGTCATTGGTCGCTTTCATCTGTTTTGTAGTTGCCATACAGTCAACCGGCGTCATAATGACATGCGGAGCGGTAAGAGCGGCAGTATCTCCAAAATTGAGATAGGTATTAAAGCCCGAAATGACGTATCGCATTTTCTCATTTGTGGTGAGCGTAATGTCGAAATAGTCGCCTAAATCCAAGCCGGAGAAGTCGCCACTTTCCACTTTGCTCTTAAACTCCTGAGGCGTATAAATTTCCCCAAGGTTCTTGCCCTCGTAATTTGCCAGAGAGCGGGGGAGATACAGATTGTCGCCGCCGAGCATAGAAAACAGATCAGAAGCAAGCACTTTTCTTGTGCCATTTGCTGTTTCAATAGCGAGGACGTCTGTGTCTCTCGTAAGCCCCTGTAAGGGGCTCAGGTCGAAGAATGATTTCTTTCCCTGCATGTTGTAAATCCTCCTTATGAAAGTTGTGTATAATGAAGCACGGGAGCGTGCTTACATTCAAATTTAACGTTTCGGCCGTTTGCCGTAAGAGTAACGCTTGTAGCGGCTTTTACAGGAATAAAACGGCTTGTCTGCGTGTGGTAAATGTACAGCCCACAACAAGATTCTTTTTGGCTATGGTCAAGCATGATCTGGTAGGTTCCCTCTGACGGCAGCAGGATTTCAAATTTTTTCTTGTAGCCGTTGGTGAGTCCCAGGTCTCCGATAATTTCATATTGCTCACCGTTAAATACAAAATCATAGGTTCGGTCAAGGCAGAAGTACCCGGCCGGTGCAGGCGCATTTCGATAATAAATCGGATAGGCCCCAGAGCCATTGACATTTAATGTCGGCTGCTCTTTGATGGTTTCCTCATAGCCAGTAGCCCAAAGTTCATCACCCGTTGAAGTAATAAGAGTATCTCCGTCAGAATCAACAAGGGTATATATGGCGCCGCCAACAGCGATCAGCTCATTTCCTTCCGAGTCTGCTAACAAATTCCCTTCCGAGTCGGTAAGAGAAAATGCGGTGTCATTCAGTGCGGTAAACTTGACTCTGACGGTTGCGCCTTTAATCAAAAGGAAATTACCGCAAGTAACGATTTTTTCTGAAAGCTCAATACCCGTTTCACACTCTGCATATGCCGTAAGATATTGTGTAAGTGCGTCAATTTGATTTTGTAAACTGCCGGCGGCGTCTTCGCCAAGCTGGTCTTTAATATGCTGGAACCACTCGAGAAAAGCAGCCTCGGCGCCGGTCTCAAATTTTTGTAAATTTGTAACGATTTCTGCAAGCTGCGCATTTCCTGAATTTTGCAGAGCCGCAAGGTACGTATCGCCTGCTTGTCGTAAAGCGGCAATATAGGCTTCCAGGTCTTCTACAGCGGCACTGTATGAACCCTCACACCGAAGCACAAACTCTTTATAAAACTGAGTTAACTGCGCAAAAAAGACGCTTGTATCGAGGTGGTCAATAAGCTGTGTGACCGGACCGCAATAAGCGTCGTTGAATCTTGTGTCTGTAATATTTGCCTGCGATATAACGGACTGATTCGAGTTGATATAAATTGTCGCAAGGCAAAGCTCGTAATAGTCGCCGGAGTCAGGCTGTAAAATTTCTGGCTCTTTTGGATTTGCCGCTGGAGTACCGGTTTTTATCAGAAGTTCGCTTTTTCGTTCGGCGTAATTATTCCGAAGAATAATCATGTCTATTCTTTTGTAAGCGCTGACTGTTGGCGCGTCTTCAAGCGTCAGATAAGAAGGGTCTTTGTCATAAGCGAACCGGCCTTTGATAAAACCATAGCCGGGCTTGATCTGTACCGTCATACCCGTATGCGCCATTACCTGAAAGCAATCGGCGGGGTCTGCCAATACGCCGCTTGTAATGAGTTTTGAAAAGAAGTCGGCCATAAAATCAGACGTTTTCGCCCGGTCAAATATCGGCATGCCTTCTTCGTCATATCCTGTAATCTCGCTATCGAAATAGCCATATTCTAATGCCATTATGCTGCCTCCCTTTTTATTAACTGTTTGACGGTAGTTATGCCTTCATTGCCGAATGTTACGATTAACTCTATAGAGCCGCCTTCGTAAGTTTCCATAATTTCCGTAATACGCTGCGCTGTCTCTATGCCGATTTCCGTATTGATATATGTGCAGTAGTCGCCAAGGTCATAATCTTTTTTATATTCAAGATTAGCGTGAGAATCTACGGAACTTGTAACGGTTTCTACTTTTTGATACTCAATCAGCTTTTCTTTGCCCCTTTGTACAAGAAGGGCTCTGTATTGTGCAGCAGATAATTTGTTGCCGTTTCCGTCGTCCGATTGAAGGTCTCTGGCGTCTACAAATATTTCCCGGCGTTCTTCTGATTTATCAGATCGCAAATCAACCTCGACAATAACCCTGGCGTTGCCTTCGCCTTCTCCGGCAACATAGGCGAAATTTTTATAGCTGCTGGAATCGCGGTTATAAATAGCGTCCCGAATGTTGTAAAAGGAATTGGAGAAAATCGCCCAGCTATTTTTTGTCTGACTGTCTCGCCGGTCTTTTCCTTCCCATACCTCAAATGCCAGATCATTTGTCTGGTAATCATACCGTACCCGGTGACTGATATTTTCAGCATTGCCGAGAGCATATAGCTTTGCGCTTAAATCGTCTCCGAGCGTCTGCATATTGACAGTTGGCTTTAAGCCATTAGTGACGCCAAGCCTTAAATGCTTGATAATTCGGCCTGGGTCTTTTGGCGATATGGCAAATTTTGTTACGAGATTTCGCATTGCCAATTCTAAAGAGCCGGAGAGAGCCGTGCTTTCGCTAATAACGCGATTTTGTAAAAGGCATTCGGCAAAATTGCCTTTTGCAAATATTTCACGTGAGCCCGAATCGTCCTGAGCATAATTTACTTCATCAATAACGCCAAGTTCTTCGGCGTCATTGCGATACAGGTAGCGGCCTTTACTTAATAGCGGAAAATATTCTTTTGTTGTATATAATTCAAAAGCACCCAACTTTTGGTAGCGCCTTATCCAAATAAGAGTTCGGAAAAGAGGTATCGCACCGAGGGTCTCAAAATCTTCATCAAGCACAATCAGTCTCATATCACACCCCCAAATACAACGGCGTATAATAGAGCATTACGTCAAGGTTCGTATAGTTTTCGTCCGCGTCATATTCCAGATAGTTCTCGCCGACTTCCAGCTTAAAAGGTTCTGAAAGCCGGTCGATTTTTTGGTACGAGTTTACGCCGTTTAACTCGATAATCTGGTTTCGGTCGCTGGTATCGATCAAAAGGGTATCGCCTTTTTGGAGATGGACTTTTACGCGGATAAACTGCCCGGTTCCCTGGTGTAAAATTTTAGGATTCAGTACCGGACCTCTGGCTGCTATAAACTTAATTTGCAAGCCGCATGGAACGTCACCGTCGTTCATCAGAAGTACGTTTTTATTCAGCGTTCTATAGCCGGAAGTGTGTCCCGCAAGAGTCAGCCCTTTATAGGGGTCTGGCGTATTATAAACTTTCTTTTTCAGGACGCACCAAGGGAAAGCAAATAGCGGCGTAAAATCTGCCATATTTCGGCCAAAGTTATCCATGTTTTTAAGGAACGGGTCCGGGCATATTAAATCAACGGCGATAGCAAGCCGGTTATAGATATTTGCTTTGGCTACGAATGTCCAGCCTTCAAGCTCATACTCAATATTTCTTTCTGTGCCGCTATGGTTTGCCGTTAATTTGCCGGTATATTTTGGATTGAAAAATTTTATAATTCTTTGCCGATTTTCACGGTTATTTGTATCGTCTCTTAGGGTTGCCTCAATATGGACGGGACGGCTTTTAATCCGTTTCCCGTCCAATGTTGACCCATCCACAAGGGCATTATCAGTAGTGCTGATTTCGAGTTCGGACGCTTCCAGCCCGGAAATGGCGGTTATACCAAATTCCAGTTTTTGCCTGGACTCATTCATGCCGAACTGTAATTTATTGCCATTGCATTCAAGAGTTATTTGTATAAAATCCGCCATCTACTTCACATCCTTTAATATTTTTCTTGCTGCTTCCCGGTTAGCTTTGCTGACCTCGCTTGGCGTTGCTACCGGCACATGATAGTTGTTTGTCTGCTCAAATTTTTCTTCCACATATGTAGTTGGTGGCTTCGGTGACTCTATATCAGCCTTATGCGCCGCTTTGGCTTTAGCTTCTACAGAAATTTTACCGGTTTCAAGATTTACGGTTTCCTGCATTTTTCTGGTAAGCCCTTTAAGCTCGCCCTTTACCTGTTTTTCAAGGCCGGGGTAGGATTCGTCAAAGCCCTCGCCAATTCCGGGAGGAATCCAGCGGCCGACTTCATCAGCGAATACCTTAGATGGTGAGTTAATATCCAAAGCGTCCTTAGCAGCCTCAAACAAGCTGTTAGCTAAGCTCTTAACCTTATCAGTTAGCCAACTCCAACCGGAAGAAATACCATTCCAAATACCGGTTACAATGTTACTGCCGATAGTAGCCATCTGACTTGGCAAGCCGCTTAAACCGTTTACAATATTATTTACAAATCCCTGCGCGGCCGAAGATGCTTTTGACGCCAAATCGGCTGCAAACTGCGTTACTTTGGTAATGGTATTAACAAGGTGCGTCCAGACTTTACCTGGAAGCTGTGAAAACCACTCTGTAACTTTGTTGATTGCGTTTTGCGCCGCGGTACTTGC
>CAJUMV010000025.1:49422-56914 GCA_910587715.1 uncultured Lachnospiraceae bacterium
GTACTTGCTGTGGAAAGCATATTTGCTCCCCACTGAGTAACTTTAGTTACGACATTTACAAGGTGCGTCCATACCTGACCGGCAAGTTGCGAAAAGCCCTGTACAACGCTATTTACGGCGTTTGTCGCAATCTCGGTCATGCTCTGCATCATATTAGCGCCCCAGGTAATAATCTGGTTCAGTGTATCGGACAGGCATTGCATTGCCTGACCAGGCAGAGCAGCAAGGCCGTTAATCATGCCTTGCACCAAATAGTCGCCCTGTTCCTGCATAACAGTAGAAGGGCTATGAATACCAAAGAAGCTCTTGATTCCGTCAAGTATTCCGCCGCCGAGTTCGCAAGCTGCGTCAAATACAGCGCCAATGCCGCCGACAAGGCCGTTTACGATACCGGCAATAATATCGGGTACCGCAGTAGCAAGGCCTGCGACAATATCAGGAATCGCGGTTATAATCTGCCAGAGTAAATCTTTTGCGGCTGTAAAAATCTGCGGTATGGCCTCACCGAGTCCGGTAGCGATTGCCGTGATTATCTGCGGCAAGTTTTCAGCTATGGCTACAACAATATCAGGTATTGCCTGAATGATCGCCATTAAAAGAGTGATAGCTGCTTGTAAAATCTGCGGTAGTGCAGTTGTCAGACCGTTTACAATCGCCGTAATAATTTGCGGCAAATTATCCGTTATCGCCTGTACGATAGTCGGTATGGCTTCGATCAAGCCATTCAGCATTTGCACTGCGGCGTCAATAATTTGCGGCAGCGAAGCTACAAGAAAATCCACTACCGAAGTAATGATATTCGGTAAAGCCTGTAAGAGCTTTTCAATGATGATTGGTACTGCGTCAACGATTGCTTGGAATAACTGTACGGCACCTGCAAGTAAATCTGGCAAAGCCGAAATAAGGCCGTCAGTCAGTGCAGAAACAATCTGAATCGCACAATCAATAATCGTCGGCAGATTTTCCACAAGCATTGTAGCAATCGTGGTAATAATGCTGATTGTCTGCTGCATGAGCATAGGCAGCATACCGGAAATACCGTCAACCAGCGCCTGCACGATTTGAACGCCTGCGTCAATAATATCCGGCAGCCAATCAACAATACACTCTACAATATCCAGAATACAGATTGAGGCTGCTTCGATAATCTGTGGCGCGCCTGCGGCTATACCACTCGCTAATTTACCAACCAAAACAATAGCGGTAGTCCATATTTCGTCTGCGCATTCAAAAAGGGCTGTAACGAAAGTTGTAATAAGGCTTGCAACAGAATCTGCTAAACCAGGCGCGCCTTTTATGCTGTCACAAAAAGCGGAAATAAGACTAAGCGCAGCTTCGATAATCTGTGGTGCAAATTCGGCAACTTTCTGAACTATGTCAGCAAGAACCGTACCAACCGCTGTAACCATGCCGGAAAACCCGCCTTCGTTAAAGGCTTCCTGGAGCTGACCGACATACTCGTTTGCCTGCTTGACTACTTCTTTTAAGGGCGCGTCGAGACCCTTATAAATGGAGATTCCGAGGGACTCCATAGCGGAACCTAAAAGCGTAATCTGACCTTTTAGGTTGTCATTCATAACGGCGGCCATTTCTTCGGCAGTACCGCTACAATTCCGTAATTCTTCTTCATATCCGGCGACGGTTTCCATACCTTCATTGAATATCAGGTTTAGACCGGATATGGCTTCATCTGTAAATACACTTTGCAGAACTGCGGCTTTTTGGGCGTCGCCCATGCCGTCTGTTGCGGCTTCTACGTCGGTAAGAATGTCTGTTAGATCGCGGAAATTTCCTTCCGCATCCTGAACCGCAACAGTGGTTCCGTTAATCGAAACCGCGCCGTTATCCATTTGGGCGGTCAGGTCTCGCATAACTGCCCGGAGTTTAGTGCCGGCCGTGGAACCTTTTTCGCCTTGGTTCGCCATTGCTTCCAAAAGAGAAGTAACGGTTTGTACGTCCTGGCCGGCTGCGTTCAGATTTGCCGCGCAGTTTTTATAAGCCTCTCCTAACTGTTCGGCGCTAGTGTTACTATTTGCCTGAGCGTAGGCCAACAGGTCCGCAAAATCAGCAGCGCTTATGGCCGAATTACTAAAAGCCGAAAGATAGTCAGTGACCATATCCGAGGCTTTCGCCAAGTCCATACCGGACGCAGCAGCGAGATTCAAAACGCCGCCTAATTCTTTAGCAGACTTTTCAGCGTCCCAGCCTGCGAGGGACATATATTTCAGGGCAGCCGCAGCTTCCGAAGCGCTGAATACTGTTGAGGCTCCGGCGTCGATTGCTGCTTGTTCAAGCATGTTAAACTCGTCACCAGTCGCGCCGGATAATGCCTGAACTTCGGACATAGCGGCCTCAAATTCCATGCCGACTTTAACCGCGGCCGTGCCTATTCCGATTATCGCGGTGGATGCTGTAGCTATAACGGCGGTTGTGGCTTTCATGGCGCTGCCAGCAATCTTTGACATGCTGCTAAGCCCTGACTGAAAACTTTTTGTGTCGATACTGGTATCAAATTTCAGAGTGCCATCATAAGCCAAAATCCTCACCTCTTTTCATAAAATGGCTGCGATTATCGGCTCATAATGGCACTACTTAATCTGTTTCCCGTTGGTTATTTTTATTTCAAATATGGCTGCGCAATTTCTCCCTTTGCAGGCGGTAAATACGCCTTCACAATTTGCCTTTTCGCTGTAAAAAATAGGCATTTTATAATCACATTCGGGGCATTGCACTTTCTTTTTCTTTTCCTTTTGCAAGTGCCGCCTCCTGTCATATCAGGCCCATAAGGTCGCCGCCGTTTAAGAGGGCCTGCGTAATAGCGTCAATCCGTTCGCGTTCTTCTTGTGGTACAGGAAGCGCATGTACAGATTTCATACGGCGGTAAAATGCTTTCTGGCTCTTTGTCATGTCATTGTTGATTTTTATGCTCCGGTAGCTCATGATTTTACAAAACTGGCAGTCTTCGTCAAGGGCCCTGAACATGGCTCTGAATTTCCACCAGTGAAGGTATTCAATATCCTGTAAGTCAATCCGGTATTGCGAGAGGAACGCCGAATAAATATAATCGTCGTCATGCTCAAAAGAGTAAATCCGCTCTACATAGTCGTCAGTCTCGGCCTCGTCGCTTTCATCGTCTTCGGCATTGGTTTTGTACTTTGGGACCTTTTGTTCTTTGCCAGCTTGATAAAACCATAAAAGAGCTTTTACGGCTTCATGAAGCAATCCTACGGGCGGAAGCTCAGGGTAAAAGAGCTTTACTGCTTTTATGGCTTTTTGATCTTCCGGTACTGACGCATCTTCCATCATAAGCTCAAAAAGAATGGAGACGCGAAAATCCGTATTGATCGGATATTCAGCGCCTCCTAACTCTACATACTCCGGCAGCAGGTCAATCAGCATATTCATCAGACAGGATAAACAGCGGCGTGATTGTTTCTGTTTTTATTCTTGTTCTGGCTCCGTCTCTGTTCACGGTTCAGGCGCTCGCCGGAATACTTATTTGTGATAGACTTGGCCTGCTGTACTGCCTGGTTTGCCTGATCGCATATCTTTGTAAAGGCTTCCAGATGATCTCCCAAATGATTCGATCTCGGGAAACACCTTTTAGCTGTGCCTTCGCCGAAAATTTGATCGACAAATTTTTCGGTAAGCTGACACTGTAACCGCATTACGGAAGCCACCTGCAAATTCTGGTTCTCACCCTGAATATTGCTCTGTGCTTCCTGCAGCGCTGCCATGGTATCATTCAAAGATTTCTGGTAGGTCTCCATTGCGTCGGCGTCTAACAGGTCAAGCTCCAATGTAACGTTGTTAATCACTATTTTGCTCATATGCTGATTTCTCCTTTTCTGATTTAAGCCGCAGGTGCAAAGGCAAGAGCGGTAGTATCGAACGTACCGAGGATAGGGTCACCCACAGCGTTCAGGTTGCCGGAAATGGTCATTTTGTTTTCACCGGTAAAGTCGGAAACTTCTACGGCTACCACAAATTTACGGGCCTCGAAAGAATGCCCGGCGTCTTCGGCTGCTCCTGCCGGGTTCCAAAGCTCCACGCGGCAGTATTCAAACTCAGCATCTGCGCCCACATAATGGTTACGGCCGACTTCATAAATTGCAGTGATAGCTTCCTCTGTTGCGATCTGCTCCGCCTCAAACGGAAACGTAGTTTCGTAGCTTACAATGGAAGAAGATGAGCTGACTTCATTCACGTATTTTACGCTTTCTGT
This sequence comes from uncultured Lachnospiraceae bacterium, assembly GCA_910587715.1. Taxonomy (GTDB): domain Bacteria; phylum Bacillota; class Clostridia; order Lachnospirales; family Lachnospiraceae; genus UBA3282. The sequence continues at coordinate 53,648 of CAJUMV010000025.1, forward strand.
CTGCGCGCCGGGTTCTTCATCCAGGGTAGTAAAGCCGGTTCCCATAAGTACCCATTTGGCAGCGTCGGCCGTACCTACGTTCAAGTAATCTGCGTACTGATGACGCCGAATGACTGTTCTGCTTTTATTCATGCTTTTTAGCCTCCTTGTAATAGATTAACTGTAATTGTATCTGGTATCTGGCGTTACGCATGGATATATCCATGATATAGCCGGATGATAAAACGGACAGGCTGTCGGGTTCACACCCTTCGGGAAGTTCTGGGAACTTTCCAAGGCTTTCCTGTTCCTCGACCCATTCGCCGAACCGCTCATAAAACTCGCTGTTCTGTATATTCTGAATGCGGTCCATATCGTAGTATTCGCGACTAACAAAATTGAATTGATATTGCCGCAGAGTATCACCGTTTACATATCTTTTCAAAATCGGGTTAAATATGCCAGTCTCAATATTGTACTCAATAGCCTGGTCACCTAAAGCGTTAACTCGGAAAACACCATCCTGCAGGAGAGGGCAGGCCATAAAGAAATTAGTTATTCCTGCAATAATAGATTCGCTCATATCATCACTCTACTTTCTCTGCGCCGTCTAAAATTTCCTCTTTTTCAGAAGCTTTCATCCGCTCGAACCACTGACTACCTCTGTTTGGGTCATAGCTTCGACTTTCTGACGTGTTATAATATTGAGCGGCCGCATATGGCGCGGCATAATCAACTTCGCCGCTACCTATAACAGTTCCGAGCTTGCCGGACTTTTCAAGCATTCCGGTATCAAACGGCACACGAGGGCTACACCTTCGCAAAACCTCCGAATCGACAAATTTCTGTTTGCGGCTAAATTGCTCATTCTGTCTTGCAGCGAAAGAAGGGTCCCATTCAAGTCTTGCGCTTCCATGCCCTGTCTGTACAACGCTCCCTCTAGGAGTTGTGATTTTATCAAGGGCCATTATTTCCCTCCAATCCGCCAATGCCTAACTGCCTGGCTTCCTCGTTGTGTGTTGTCTGCGTACTCTATAACGGTTATCAGCGACCCGGTGTATCTGACTTCATGACAAAGCGCCGTCAATTCCTCTTTTGTAACTGGCTGGCCCAAATCATATGTGCCTGTTCTCCAGGCTGTAGCTGCGGTGCTAGCAAGCAGGATATAAGAACCTTTTTGCAAGGTCCAGTAAAAAAGAGCGTCTTCCTCTGTCAGCGTCTTATATTGGCTTTCAGGGAGATATGTTCTTTCAGCTTCGATACGAGAGCCAAAAGGAATCCTTATTTTGCAAGTGATTTCTTCGGAACGCACACCGCCAGTGAACTTACTGGAATCGAGCTCATAGAAGGACACGCCGAAAATGTTTGTAGGAATGAATACCTCTCTGCGTTTTTCCTTATCTGTCCGAGTATTAAAGACCGTAATAATCTGATTAGCCGTTATCATCTTTTTCGGCACCCCCTAAACAATAAACCTGATGTGCTAAGATACACTCGAATTTCTGTTTTTGCGTCGTCTCTGGCCTTTTCTTCATTTGCGTCCGCATATGTTACAGAATATCCATCATTATTTTCGGACTTAATTTCTTTAGCCGGACTTTGCTCAAAATGATAGAGCTTTTCAGCCGCTGCGCATACTGCGTCTTTTACACAATCGGGAGTCACGTCAAGGGACTGTAAATTTCCAGCTGTAAGACCATCAACCAAGTAGGAAGCCTTCATAGCGAAAGAAGGGAAGGCTTCCTCAGGAATAACAGCGCCGAAGTAATTGACTTTATACCAATCATAATCGGCATAAGGCTTTTGTATTGCCATAAAAAGGCCCTCCCTTCATGTCTTACTTATTGGCGGTTTTCTTAGCTGCGCTTTTAGCTGCGGTTTCCAGCTCTTTGATCTTAGCTTTCAATTCCGCGTTTTCAGTCTCCAGGGCCACGATCTTTTCATCATCTGCGCCTGCGCTTGTTTCAGCTTCTTCCAGCAGATTTTCCAGCTCGGAAACTCTGTTTTTCAGTTCCGTATTTTCAGTTTCCAGAGCTGCGATCTTCTTATCGCCGTTTTCTGCATATTCTGCCGCCTCATGGAGTTTCTCCTGCAAATCTGCATTTTCAGCGGCCAAGACACTTGCCTTCTTGGCTGTGTCCTCAGGTTCATAGATCACCTTTCCCGCCATATCGGTAATAGTATAGCCGAGCTTCTTATACTCGGCGGCTTTCTCGTCGGGGATTCTCAAAACCCGATTTTTCTTTGCTGCCTTTAACATAGGTTTAACCTCCTTATTGTAGGAGCTCCGTCTTTAGCACGAAGCTCCCCAGATCAAATTGTTGCTTATGCTTTTTCTGTTACGTTAAAAGCCAGAGCGTCATGCTTATGCGGAAGAATGAAAACGTCCTCGAAGGATTCCTCGAAATAATCCCATTTTCCCTGGCTGCCGGCAGAAGGCGGGTCAAGCTGCGCAAACTCATAGGTAATCGGTGTAATAACTGCCTGCGGGTGCACCAAAAACATATTGACCTGTTTTGCGGAAGCATCTACAGACCAGCCCTCAGTGAAGTCATATACGGTTTTCATTAGATCAGACGGAACACTTTCAGGAATCCGCACCTCGTCAAGCGCGGTAACCGCCCTTTTGATAGATGCATTGGCTTTGGAAATATCCATAGTGCGGTAAATCTGCCGGGCATTCTGGAGCTTTGATCTGGTATCAGGCGTTACATACAGAATACGGCCAGCTCTGGGAATACGTTTTTCATCCATCTGCATCATAAAGGCGTCAAATACCGGAAGAATGTTTTCCTCAGTCAGCTCCGTGTTATCGGCTGTATAGCTCTCGGCCGTCCAGTCAGCAAACAGCTTGGAAATGAGATACGCGTTCATTTCAGGGAACTTCTGTTCCTCGTTGTAAACACGCGTAACATTTGCAATGCTGGCTACCTGGTTGGTCTGATCAATATCTCTGGGGTGAATCAAGGTCTGCCAGGTTCTGTGGTTAGACAGAATGAGCGGAGTCCACGCATTGTTGTAGTTACGCTTTCTTGTGCCGATTGTGTCACGATCACCGTCAACACGGCCGGTAGTGGTGATAGTCGGAACCTTGATGGTCTGGCTGTCTACCCACTTATAACGGCCATTATTCGGAGCCGCAAACAGGTCTCCGAAATACAGGACATAGGGAAATTCCTGTTCAAGATACTGCTGATACTGCTCAGCGTAGTTTAAAGCTGCCATGTGTAAAGTCCTCCTCGTATTATATAGACATAGCCATTCTTTACCTTTTCTACAGGTCTGGCT
>CAJUMV010000026.1 GCA_910587715.1 uncultured Lachnospiraceae bacterium
TGGATAATTCCTTACTGGCTGTAAGGGATATTAACCATAAATACATTGTAGTAGGCGGTGGATGGGATGAATGGAAAAAAGTGGAGTCTTATTTTTTTGAGCTTATATGTCGCAGCGCTGATTGGGATCGGTGTGCTTGTTATTATTGTGGATCCGTATTTTCATTTTCATGAACCAATTAAGGGGATGTCTTATTCTCTGGACAACACCTTCTACATCAATGACGGTATTTCCAAAAGGTTTCCTTACACTGGCATGATCACGGGCACTTCAACAACAAGAAGCCTGCGGACGAAACAGGCGGAGGAGTTGTTCGGGGGAAAATTTGTACGAGTTACTTACCATGGGGAAGGATTTAAGGGGATTAATGATAACTTAAGAATGGCAATTCGTGAAAATCCAAATCTGAACTTGGTAGTCAGGGGGATTGATCCCATATGGTTTATAACGGATGAAAATTGGCAGGGGTATGAGGAATATCCGGAGTATCTGTTTGATGATATTGTATGGAATGATGTGAATTATCTATATAATAAGGAAATCCTGTGGAATGATGTAATAGGCGAGGTAGTGCGGACAATCCGCAGAGAACCGGTAGATACCTTTGATGATGTGGCAAAGAACGACACTTCACCGGGACGTGATGCTGTGTTAGAAGGCTATGAGCGGCCGGAAAGGGAATACACGCAGAACAGTCAGAAGGAAACGGATGCGTTTTTTGAGCTGATGGATGCCAATTTGACGAAAAATGTGCTGTCAGTGGTCGAGGAGAATCCTGATGTGACATTTTATCTTTTCTTTCCGCCTTACAGTATCTGCTGGTGGGACAGTCTGCATCAGTCGGGAGAGGATATTCTAACGCGCAGGATTGATATGGAGCAGGCTGCGATAGAAAAGCTGCTTGGACACGATAATGTGCGGCTGTTTTCCTTTTTCAATAACTATGCGCTGGTATGCAATCTGGACAATTATGTGGATGAGGTACATTACTCCAATCGTGTAAGCGATCAGATACTGCAATGGATGAAGGACGGGGAATACGAGTTGACTGAGGATAATTATTTGGAATATATTGCAGAGATCAGAACATTTTATACACAATATGATTACGACAGTATGTTTGCCGAAGGGGGCTGACGATTTACAAAAGGGCGGTCAAGGGGAAAATCGAAGCTGCTTTCGTGTTTGACTTGACTTTAACGAGTAAAAGCGCTAAAGTGATGAATGTAGTTTTATTTATAGAAGGAAAGGGGTTTGGTTATGTCAAAACTGGAAGAGATTCGGGAGCGGTTTCAAAATGATCATTTTGCCACGGATGCGGCGGGAATTGTGATTGACTCTGCGGAACCGGGGAAGGCGGTCTGCTCCCTGACTTTGGAAGATAAGCATATGAATGAGAATCATGTTCCTATGGGCGGTGCTATTTTTACGTTGGCGGATTTTACTTGTGCGATTGCGGCTAACGGCTATTCGGAGAAGCCGACGGTCAGCCAGCAGGTGTCCATTACCTTTTTAGCGCCGGCAAAGGGGAAGCGGCTAATCGGGGAGGCAGCATGCCTGAGGAGCGGGCGCACCACCGCATTCTATGCCGCGGATATTCGGGATGAACTGGGGACTTATGTGGCGCACGCTACGGTGAACGCTTATGTAATCAGGTAGTGACAAAGGAGGAAAAGGAATGGTAATCACGGAGTTTTTAGAGCGTAACGCCCGGCTGTACGGCTCAGATACGGCGCTTGTGGAGTTAAATCCCTCTCAGGAGCGCGACAGCGCGGTGACATGGCGGGAGGCGAGCTTGATCGAGAGTGCGAGTGACGGCGCTCCTTATCGGAGAGAGCTGAGCTGGACGGACTTTGACAGGCGAGCCAACCGTTTTGCCAACCTGCTTTTGTCCCGCGGCATGGAGCGGGAGACGAAGGTGGGCATTCTGATGATGAACTGTCTCGAGTGGCTGCCTATCTACTTCGGCATTCTGAAAGCAGGCGGTGTGGCGGTGCCTTTGAATTTCCGTTATTCCGCGGAGGAGATCAAGTATTGTCTGGAGCTTGCGGATGTCGAAATCTTAGTCTTCGGACCGGAGTTTATCGAGCGGATGGACTGCATTGCGGATGACCTGCCGGGGGTAGGAATGATGTTTTTCCCGGGGAAGGGCGGTCCCGATTACACGGAGGACTGTCTGAAACTGATGCGCTTCTGTTCTTCCAGTGCGCCGCCGGTGGCGCTTACGGAAGAGGACTACGCGGCGATTTATTTCTCCTCCGGTACGACGGGTTTCCCGAAAGCGATTCTGCACAATCACCGGGCGCTGCGTTCCTCCTGCGAGACGGAGCAGAATCATCACGGGCAGACGAAGGACGATGTGTTCCTTTGCATTCCGCCCCTTTATCATACGGGAGCGAAAATGCACTGGTTCGGTTCCCTGATTACGGCGGGCAAGGCGGTGCTTTTACGCGGCGTAAAGCCGGAGTGGATTTTGCGGGCAGTGACGGAGGAGCAGTGTACGATCGTGTGGCTGCTGGTGCCGTGGGCGCAGGATCTTCTGGATGCCATCGATTCCGGTCAGGTGGATATGTCGCACTATCTTTTGGAACAGTGGCGGCTGATGCATATCGGGGCGCAGCCCGTTCCGCCCAGCCTGATCCAGCGTTGGAAAAAGCATTTCCCGCATCACCAGTACGACACCAACTACGGATTGAGCGAGTCCATCGGTCCCGGCTGTGTGCATCTTGGCGTGGAGAACATACATAAAGTGGGCGCGATCGGGAAACCGGGCTACCACTGGGAAGCAAAGATTGTGAACGAGCAGGGTGCGGAGGTCGCCAAGGGCGACGTGGGAGAGCTGATTGTCCACGGTCCCGGCGTGATGCTCTGTTATTATAAGAATCCCGAAGCGACAGCGGAAATCTTAAAGGACGGCTGGCTGTATACGGGAGATATGGCGCGTATGGACGAGGACGGCTTTATCTATCTGGTGGATCGGAAAAAGGATGTCATCATTTCCGGGGGTGAGAATCTTTATCCGGTACAGATTGAAGATTTTCTGCGCAGGAATGACAAGATTAAGGACGTGGCGGTCATCGGTCTGCCGGATAACAGACTTGGCGAGATTGCGGCGGCAATCATTGAGATTAAGGAGAATGAAACTTGTACGGAGGAGGAGATTGATGCCTTCTGCAAGGAGCTGCCCCGCTACAAACGCCCCAGAAAGGTTATTTTTGATAAGGTGCCCCGAAATCCGACGGGTAAGATTGAAAAGCCGGTGCTCAGAGAGCGGTACTGCCACGGCAGTCTCGTGGAGGCGCAGATCAGAAACTGAGGCGCTTGAATAAAATAACAATAGATATTGAATGGCGGTTCCATTAGATAAAAGGGAGAAGGAGAAAACAACCATGGATCTTTTTATTAAATTGTTGATGCTCATAATCTTTTTCGGCGTGATGATCGGCATCGGGCTTTACTGCCGCAAACATGCCACAGATGTAAACGGGTTCGTGCTGGGCGGCAGAAACGTAGGGCCTTGGCTGACCGCTTTTGCATATGGAACCAGTTACTTCTCGGCGGTGGTTTTCGTCGGGTATGCGGGGCAGTTCGGCTGGAAGTACGGCATTGCCGCGACATGGGCGGGTCTCGGAAACGCCTTTTTGGGGTCGTTACTTGCATGGGCGGTGCTGGGACGCCGTACCCGCATTATGACGCAGCACTTGGACAGCGCAACCATGCCGGAATTTTTTGGCGAGCGGTTTGAGAGTAAAACGTTAAAGCTGGCGGCGTCGGCGATCATCTTTATCTTTCTGATTCCCTACACGGCGAGCCTTTACAACGGCTTAAGCCGACTTTTCGGTATGGCTTTCGATATTGATTACAGTATTTGTGTGATTGTCATGGCGGTGCTTACGGGTATTTATGTCATTGCGGGCGGTTATATGGCGACGGCAATCAATGATTTTATTCAGGGTATCATCATGATTTTCGGAATAGCGGCTGTTATTATTGCAGTGCTGCAAAGTCAGGGCGGTTTTTTGGCGGCGCTTGATAAGCTGGCTGCGGTGAGCGACGAGACGGTTTCCGCTGCGCCCGGCGTGTTTAATTCCTTTTTCGGTCCCGATCCCGTGGGGCTTCTGGGCGTGGTGATCCTCACCAGCCTCGGCACATGGGGACTGCCGCAGATGGTGCAGAAGTTTTATGCCATCAAAAGCGAGAGTGCAATCAACAAGGGCATGATTATTTCCACGGTTTTTGCCACGATTGTTGCGGGCGGCTGCTATTTCCTTGGTGGCTTTGGGCGTCTGTTCAGTGATAAAATCGACATTGCGGCGAACGGTTACGATTCGGTGGTACCTACCATGCTTTCGGGGCTTCCTACGATTTTGATAGCGGTGGTGGTGATTTTGGTGCTTTCCGCCTCCATGTCCACCCTGTCTTCCCTTGTATTGGCATCAAGCTCCACCTTGACGCTGGACTTTATTAAAGGTAATATAATTAAGGAGATGGATGAGAAGAAGCAGGTGAAATGGATGCGGGGGCTTCTGGTCGTGTTTATTGTGATTTCCGTGGTGCTTGCATTGATTCAGTACCGCTCCAACGTTACCTTTATCGCGCAGCTCATGGGCGTGAGCTGGGGCGCGCTCGCCGGCGCTTTCCTAGCGCCGTTCCTCTATGGCTTATATTGGAAACGGACGACTAAGGCGGCATGCTGGGTGAGCTTTTTATTCTCCACAATCGTGATGCTTGCGAATATCTTTTTCAGACCGAATTTTCCCGCGCTTTTACAGTCGCCGATCAATGCTGGCGCGTTCTGTATGCTGGCAGGACTGGTGATTGTGCCTGTGGTGAGCGTGTTGACGAAGGCACCGGAGGAGAAGAAGCTGGCGCAGATTTTTGCCTGCTACGATAAGAAGGTGACGGTTTCTGTAAAAGATTCCATCGGGGATGAATAGGTGAGTGCGAAACTCCATTATGGATATCGAAATTGCACAAATAGTATAATCAACGCAGACGCGCTTGCGCTCCGTTCCAAACGCAACAGTACTAAGCTCGAAAGAACCTCGCTAAGTACTGGCGTTTTCCAAGGGTCTGCTTATGATTATGCTATTTGCACAATTAATATAGCGTTGAGTAGAGTTTCGCAATTACAAAGAGAAAGGAAAAAGATACCATATGAAAACTTTGATGCTAGGCAACGAAGCGGTTGCCAGAGGCTTGTATGAGGCGGGGTGCAGTTTTGTGTCCAGCTATCCGGGGACGCCGAGTACGGAGATTACGGAGTGCGTGGCGAAGTATGAGGAGGTTTACGCGGAGTGGGCTCCCAACGAGAAGGTGGCGCTTGAGGCGGCGTTTGGGGCTTGTTTGCGGGGTGTGCGGAGCTTTTGTGCCATGAAACATGTGGGACTCAACGTGGCAGCGGATCCCTTGTTTACGATTTCCTATACGGGCGTGAATGCGGGACTGATTGTCGGCGTGGCGGACGACGCGGGGATGCACAGTTCCCAGAATGAGCAGGATTCCAGACATTATGCGAAGGCGGCGAAGATTCCCATGCTGGAGCCTTCCGATTCGGCGGAGGCGCTTGCCTTTGCGAAGTTGGCATACGAGCTTTCCGAGCAGTTTGACACGGCGGTGCTTATGAAGATGTGCACCCGCGTCAGCCATTCCCAGAGCGTGGTGGAGACGGGGGAAAGGGCCTTGTCGGAGCCGAAGAAGTATGAGAAGAACCCCGCGAAATATATTATGATGCCGGCTTATGCAAAGAAAAAACACCCCATGGTGGAGGAGCGCACGAAAGCGCTGACCGCATGGGCGGAGACGGCAGAGATAAACCGAATTGAGGACGGAAGTGATAAATCTGTAGGTATTATCACCTCTTCCACCTGTTATCAGTATGTGAAGGAGGCTTACGGCGATACATACCCCGTTTTAAAGCTTGGTATGATCTGGCCTATGCCCGAGCAGAAGATCAAGTATTTTGCAGCCACGGTGGATAAGCTGGTGGTGGTGGAGGAGCTGGATGCCTTTATCGAGACGCACTGCCGAAACCTCGGGCTTTCCGTATCGGGGAAAGAATTGTTTACCGGGATCGGCGAGTTGAGTCAGAATCTGGTGCAGGAGAAACTCGGGAAAGCGGTGCAGACGGGTGAAACCCTTGCGGAGGAGATTCCGGCAAGACCGCCTGTGATGTGCGCGGGCTGCCCGCACAGAAGTCTTTTCTATGTATTGAAAAAATTAAAACTGACTGTACTTGGGGATATCGGGTGTTATACCTTGGGTGCGGTGGCGCCGCTTAACGCGATTGACACCACAGTCTGCATGGGTGCGTCCGTCTCGGGGCTTCACGGTTTCGTGAAGGCGGGGGACGAGGAGAGCGCGGGTAAAACGGTGGCGGTGATCGGCGATTCCACTTTTATCCATTCCGGCGTGACGGGGCTTATCAATATTGCTTATAACGAATCTAATTCTACGGTGATTATCCTGGATAATTCCATTACGGGGATGACGGGTCATCAGCAGAATCCGACGACCGGCTATAACCTGAAAGGTGACCCCTGTACAAAAATTGATTTGGAGAGTCTGTGTCATGCAGTCGGCATCAAACGGGTGAAGGTGGTAGACCCCTACGATATGGAGACCTGTCAGACGGTGATCAATGAGGAGCTTGCGGCGAAAGAACCGTCGGTCATTATTTCCCGCCGTCCCTGCGCGCTGTTAAAATATGTGAAGCATCCCGGTCCCATCTGCTCCAATCCGGAGAAATGCAAAGGCTGTAAGGCTTGTATGAACATAGGCTGTCCCGCTATCAGCATGGTGGACGGCAAGGCAGTGATCGACGAGACCCTCTGCGTGGGCTGCGGTGTCTGCGAGCAGCTTTGTAAATTCGGGGCACTAGCGTGAGAAACGCGAAAAGTATTTCTAAAGCTCGCCAGCAGAGGCTGTTTCGCTAAGAAGTACTAAGACTAAGTTTCGCGTAGGGGAATGCCGGAAAACGGGTATTCTCCGCACGGGTTTGAGTCACAGCTGAGTTACAGATAAGATGCGACATGGCGGAAAAAGTGAAGATATCTTACAAGACAAAGAGGGATATCGAAGGATAAAATGGCTGTGTCAGGAGGGCACAGACCGGAATGGAGATTTCAAATGGAAACAAAGAATATGATGATCGTGGGCGTGGGCGGACAGGGGACGTTATTGGCAAGCAAGCTCCTGGGGCGTTTGCTCCTCACGAAAGGATTTGACGTAAAGGTCAGCGAGGTGCACGGTATGAGCCAGCGCGGCGGCAGCGTGGTCACTTATGTGCGCTGGGGCGACAGAGTCTGCTCGCCCATTATAGACAAGGGGCAGGCGGACTGCATCCTCTCATTTGAACTGTTGGAAGCGGCGCGCTATACGGAATTTTTAAAGCCCGGCGGCAGGATTATCGTGAACAGTCAGCAGATTAACCCGATGCCGGTGATTGCGGGTGCGGCGGTCTATCCGGAAAATCTGGTGGAGAAACTTTCGGCGCTGGACGCAAAAGTGGATGCCTTTGACGCGCTCTCCTTAGCGGAGGAAGCGGGGAGCAGCAAGGCGGTGAATCTGGTGCTGATGGGTAGACTTGCGAAGCACTTTGACTTTACGGACGAGGAGTGGATGGACGCGATTGAGCAGAGCGTGCCGCCGAAGTTTCTCGAAATGAATAAAAAGGCGTTCGAGGCAGGGCGGGAAAGCAAAGCAATATAATACGAGGAGGAAGGTATGGAACGGTATTACCAGAAAGAAATTGAGACTGCGGACAGGGAGCAGATTCTCGCATGGCAGAATGAGCGGCTGGTGAAACAGGTGCGCCATGTGTGGGATAATGTGCCCTACTATCGGAAAAAGATGGAGGAGAAAGGGGTTGCGCCCGAGGATATCCAGAGCGTGGAAGACTTACATAAGCTGCCCTTCCTGACAAAGGATGATCTGCGGGAGGCGTATCCTTACGGTCTTTTGGCAACGTCTCTTAAGGACTGTGTGCGTATTCAGTCCACATCCGGCACGACGGGACGCCGGGTCGTTGCCTTTTATACTCAGCACGATTTGGATTTGTGGGAGGACTGCTGTGCCCGCGCGATTACGGCGGCAGGCGGTACCAACGAGGACGTCTGCCATGTCTGTTACGGCTACGGTCTCTTTACCGGCGGACCGGGCTTAAACGGCGGCAGCCATAAGGTAGGATGTCTGACGCTTCCCATGTCCTCCGGCAATACGGACAGACAGCTGCAGTTTATGGTGGATCTGGAAGCGACGATTTTGTGCTGCACGCCTTCCTACGCCGCGTTTCTGGCGGAGAGCATCCATGAGCGGGGACTGCGGGACAAGATTAAGTTAAAAGCGGGCATCTTCGGCGCGGAGGCGTGGAGCGAGGAGATGCGTCAGGATATTCAGGAGAAACTGGGTATCAAGGCATACGATATCTATGGGCTGACGGAAACGAGCGGTCCCGGCGTTGCCTTTGAGTGCAGCGAGCAGACCGGCATGCACATCAACGAGGATCATTTCATTGCGGAGATCATTGACCCTGACACGGGGGAGGTGCTTCCGGAGGGCAGCAAGGGCGAGCTGGTATTTACGGCGATTACTAAGGAGGCGTTTCCGCTGCTGCGTTACCGCACGAGGGATATCTGCATCCTTTCCAGAAAGAAATGCTCCTGCGGCCGTACCCATGTGAAGATGAGCAAACCTATGGGCAGAAGCGATGATATGCTGATCGTGAAGGGCGTCAACGTATTCCCGTCTCAGATAGAAACGGTGCTTTTAGAGCAGGGGTATCCCGCAAACTATCAGATTATCGTGGATCGTGTCAACAATTCCGATACGATCGAAGTTATGGTGGAGATGACGCCCGAAAATTTCTCCGACAATCTCGGCAAGATTACTGAGATGGAGAAAGGGCTTGTATCAGCGCTCAAGGCGATGCTCGGCATCTACGCGAAGGTGCGTCTGGTGGCGCCAAAGTCCATCACGAGAAGCGAGGGCAAGGCTGTGCGCGTAATCGACAAGCGGAAAATTTAAGAAGGGGGACAAACATATGACAATACCTCAGATTTCTGTATTTTTGGAAAATAAGGCGGGGCAGCTTGCGGATATTACCCATATTCTCTCGGGGAATGATGTAAACATGCGGGCGCTCAATATCGCGGAGACAGCGGACTATGGCGTTCTGCGTCTGATTGTGGACGACGCGTCGAAGGCGTCGGAGATTCTTCTTGAGCATGGTTTTATCCTGACTATGACGCCGGTTGTGGGCGTGGCGGTTCCCGATACGCCCGGGGGTCTTAGCAAGGTGCTTGGCGTGATTTCCGACGCCGGGATGGATGTGGAGTATATGTACTCCGTGTTCGGGCAGAAGGACGGGCAGGCGTGCATGATCTTCCGCGTGGCGGATACGGACGGGCTGGCGGCGGTTCTCGAGAAGAACGGAATCGGTACGATTGCCGGGGAGAATTTGGGTCTCCATTGATGACAAAGGGGGAACAGATTGCAAAATGCCTGGAAAAAAGAGTTGACAAACAAATTTTTTTCGTTTAAATTATAAGGCAGTAAAACAGTATCACACAATAAGACAGGCGTTGAAGAGAAGAAGTAGTGGACTGGGAAACGGACAGAAAGCAGCCGGATGATGAGAGGCGCACGGGAACTTTTCCATGAATACATCTCGGAGCTTTGCGGCAGAATGGCGGTATGTGTGCTTAGTAGGTCGCGACGGAGGAATGCACGTTACAGCAGGAGAGTATTGTTAAGGAAGGATAGCGAGTGTTATCCGATAACCGTACTCAGTGAGACAGCCGGTGTGAGCCGTCTGTGAAATTAGGTGGTAACACGAGTTTAACCCTCGTCCTGATAATCGGGACGGGGGTCTTCTGCGTCTGCTAAAATGAAATGGAGGAAATTATGGGAATCTACGAGGAATTACAAGCGAGAGGACTTCTCGCACAGCTCACAAACGCGGAGGAGATTCGCGAACTAATCAACAATGGGAAGGCGACCTTCTATATCGGTTTTGACCCTACGGCGGACAGCCTGCATGTGGGACATTTCATGGCGCTGTGCCTGATGAAGAGATTACAGGAGGCTGGCAATAAGCCGATCGCCCTGATCGGAGGCGGCACGGCAATGATTGGCGACCCTTCCGGGCGGACGGACATGCGCTCCATGATGACGAAGGAGACCATCGAGCACAACTGCGAGTGCTTTAAGAAGCAGATGAGCCGTTTCATTGACTTTTCCGAGGGCAAGGCGCTGATGGTGAACAACGCGGACTGGCTGCTTGATTTGAATTATGTGGAGTTTATCAGGGACGTTGGGGCGTGCTTTTCCGTAAACAACATGCTGCGGGCAGAGTGCTATAAGCAGCGGATGGAGAAGGGTTTGAGCTTCCTTGAGTTTAACTATATGATCATGCAGAGCTACGATTTTCTGGAGCTTTACAAGAGATACGGCTGCAACATGCAGTTTGGCGGCGACGACCAGTGGAGCAATATGCTTGGCGGCACGGATCTGATCCGCAGAAAGCTTTCGAAGGACGCTTATGCTATGACCATCACCCTTCTTATGAACTCCGAGGGTAAAAAGATGGGCAAGACGCAGAAAGGCGCGGTCTGGCTTGACCCCAACAAGACGACGCCGTTTGAATTTTATCAGTATTGGCGCAATGTGGACGATGCGGATGTGCTCAAGTGCCTGCGGATGCTTACCTTCCTGCCTTTAGAGCAGATCGAGGAGATGGACTGCTGGGAGGGCAGCCAGCTGAACGAGGCGAAAGAGATTCTCGCCTACGAGCTGACCAATCTGGTGCATGGCGAGGAGGAAGCCGGAAAGGCGAAGGAAGCGTCCAAGGCGCTCTTTGCCGGGGGCGGCAGCTCGGAGAATATGCCGACGGTAACTCTGACGGAGGCGGATTATAGAGAGGGAACGATAGACATTTTGGGTATTTTAGTGGCGGCAGGGCTGGCGGCATCCCGCTCCGAAGCGCGCAGAGCCGTGGAACAGGGCGGCGTGACCGTGAAGGGCGAGAAGGTGACGGATGTAAAGACATGCTACACGAAAGAAGATATCGCGGTGGAAGAATTTATCGTAAAGAAGGGTAAAAAGAGTTTTAAAAAGATTCTCGCATAAAAAGCAAGATTTCATAACATGTGTAACGAAAAGAGAAAGAGGTGTTATTATGGAAAAGAGAGCAAAGGGAAGAACACTCATGTCTTACGCGCCGGATATTAAGGTGGTGGACTGCACGCTTAGGGACGGCGGACTGGTAAACGATTTCCTTTTTACGGATGAGTTTGTCAAAGGGCTGTATCGTGCCAATATTAAGGCGGGTGTGGACTATATGGAATTTGGTTACAAGGCTTCCAAAGAGATGTTCGACGTGAATAAGTTTGGCAAGTGGAAGTTCTGCGACGATAAGGATATCCGTGCCATTGTGGGAGATAACAAGACGGATATGAAGATTGGCGTGATGGCGGATGTGGGACGATGCGATTTCAAGAAGGATATTCTGAATAAGAAGGACAGCCCGGTGGATTTGGTGCGGATTGCGACCTACATCAACACCATACCGGCGGCAATTGAAATGATTGAAGACTGCACGAAGAAGGGCTATGAGACAACCGTCAATATCATGGCGATCTCCAAAGCCAACGAGACGGATTTGGACGCGGCGCTTGACCTGCTTGGTCAAAGCAGTGTGGGGACGATTTATCTGGTAGACAGTTACGGTTCCCTGTATCCGGAGCAGGCAAGGCGGCTTGCGGATAAGTATCTGGAGGTTGCGGACAAGTATAGAAAAAAGGTGGGCATCCACGCGCACAATAACCAGCAGCTTGCCTTTGCCAACACGACGGAGGTTGTCATTATGGGCGTCAGCTACTTAGATGCCACGGTAAACGGTATGGGACGGGGCTGCGGAAACTGCCCGAGCGAGCTGCTTCTCGGTTTCTTGAAGAATCCGAAGTACAATGTCAATCCGATTCTGCGCTTTATCGAGAGAGAGATTAATCCGCTCAAGGAATCCGGCGTGACATGGGGGTATGATGTGCCCTACCTTCTGACCGGGCTTCTGAACCAGCACCCGAAGTCCGCGATTCAGTTTATGAAGGAGAACAGAAAGGATTATTACGAGTTTTATCTGGAGCTGCTGGAGAGTTTCTAGTAAGAAAATACAGGGGTGATATACGGTGAAATCGCGTGAAGATGACGATCTGGAATTTATGGATCTGGATGATGAGGAAGATGAACTGCCGGGGGAGGCAGAGGATGACGATGATGAGGACTTTGAGGAGGAGCTGGACGAGAGAACGCTTCGGTTTGTCCAT
The DNA here is from genome assembly GCA_910587715.1 of uncultured Lachnospiraceae bacterium. Lineage (GTDB taxonomy): Bacteria > Bacillota > Clostridia > Lachnospirales > Lachnospiraceae > UBA3282. The sequence goes on from CAJUMV010000026.1 coordinate 12,324, forward strand.
AAGGTGCTTTTTCCCTTTGTCATAGGGCTTGTGGCTGTAATCGTGGTGGTGGCTGCGGTTTTTCTGTTCCGGGGAAATAAAGGCGCGGAGGACGAGGCGCAGTCTGTGATGCAGGAGATTCCGGAGGAGCAGGAGAGTGAGCAGGCTTCCGGGCAGGAGGAAACGGGAGACGGGACGCAGGGGATAGCGGATGATTCTTTGCAGGATGCAGAGCCGTCGGCTTCTTTGGAAGATGCGGCGGACGGGAAGGATGAGACGTCCGCACAGGAGGAGAAGGACCCGGAGACAGAGACGATGAGCACCGAGCAGGGCACCGAGGTGGATGTGAGCAAACTTCTTTCTTCCGGGGCGGCGGCAGAGACGGACGAGATTACCTTCGGCATCGATGTGGCAAGGTATCAGGGAACCATTGACTGGGCGCAGGTGGCGGCTTCCGGCGTTGACTTTGCCATGGTGCGGGTCGGTTACCGCATGGACGAAAGCCGGGAGATTGTCGCCGACAGTAACGCCCGTTATAATATGCAGGAAGCGCAGAAAAACGGGATTAAGCTGGGCGCTTATTTCTTTTCCACAGCGGTTAACGAGGAAGAAGCGAAAGCGGAGGCGGACTGGACCGCGGATTATATTTCACAGTATCAGATTACATACCCTGTGGCGTTTGACTGTGAAGGGTTTGAGCGGGAAGACAGTGCGCAGTACGGTCTGTCCGCGACGCAGAGGACAGACATAGCTATCGCTTTTTTGAATAGAATTTACGAGAGGGGCTATACGCCCATGTTCTATTCTTCCATGAATGAGATGACAGGCGATGCGAAGTGGGAGACTTCCCGGATTGAGAAAAACTACCGCATCTGGGTTTCCCAGTATCCGTCGGCTCCCTATCCCCAGACGGAAAGGTCTTCCTACGGCGGCGTACATGCCATGTGGCAGTACACCAACCGGGGGACGGTGGCGGGCATCAGTCAGCCCGTGGATGTGAATATCGCCTATTTCGGTTATGAAGGAACCGCCGGGGCACAGAATGAAGAAAGCCCGGAGGAAGCCAGCGCGGATGTGGAAGCGCTTATGCCGTTTACGGCGGTGGAGGAAGAGGTGACAGCCAAGGATTCCACGAATCTGCGCAATATCCCGAGTCAGGGGGACGACAGCACGGTGGTGTATACCCTGAAAAACGGGGAGACGGTTAAGAGAACGGGCGTGAGCGACAGCGGCTGGTCCAGACTTACTTATAACGGGCAGACGGTTTATGCGGTGAGCAGTTATCTGACCACGGACCTTGCCTATCAGGCGCCGGCGCAGGAGACGCAGGAGGGTGCGGGCAGCGGCGACGGCCTTAAGACAAGGTTTGCTGACAGGAACGAGCAGGTGACGGCGAAAATCGAGGTGAATCTGCGGGCGCTTCCCAGTGTGACCAACCCGGATGCCGTGGTGGTGGCGGTGCTGCACAACGGAGAATACGCCACGAGGACGGGAATCAATGAAGATTACGGCTGGTCGCGGGTAGAGTATAACGGACAGACATTGTATTGCATTAGTAGCTACTTACTTGTTGGCAATGAGTAGTGCGCACTACGGAGATAATAAAAGAATAGGAGGTTCCACATGAGAACAACGGTTGCAGACAGCCGGTTTGATGAAGAACGGGCGTTATATCATCTGCAGAATGCGGATGTAAAAAATTGTGTTTTTGCCGGTCCGGCGGACGGGGAGTCGGTTCTGAAGGAGTCTGGAGACGTGAATCTGACAGACTGTACCTTCTCTCTGCGATATCCTCTGTGGCATGTGAAAAAGTTTACGATGGATCATTCGAGCATGGATGAGCTGACGAGGGCGGCTATCTGGTACGCGTCGGACGGTGTGATACAAAATTCCACGCTGGGCGGCATCAAGGCAGTCAGGGAGTGCGAGAGAATCAGGTTGGAAAACTGTCGTATCGTGTCGCAGGAGTTCGGCTGGAAATCAGAAGATATTACCCTGACGGATTCGGAGATGGAGTCGGAGTATCTGTTTTTTGACAGCAGGAACGTGAAACTGGAGCGGGTGAAAATGAAGGGGAAGTATTCTTTCCAGTATATGAAAAATCTGGAAATCACGGACTGCGTGCTTGATACGAAAGACGCGTTCTGGCACAGCGAAAATGTGACGGTGAGAAATTCCGTGGTGAAAGGCGAGTATCTGGCATGGTTTTCCGACGGTCTGACCATGATTGACTGCAAAATTATTGGAACACAGCCGTTATGCTATTGTAAAAACTTAAAGCTCATCAACTGCACGATGGAGGATACCGATTTGTCCTTTGAGTATTCGGATGTGGAGGCGGATGTGAAAGGGCATGTGATTTCTATTAAAAATCCGAAATCCGGAACCATCGCGGTGGACAGTGTGGGAGAAATTATCAGAGAAGCACCCGTTATGGAATGTACGGGTGAAATCCTGATTCGGGGAAATAACGGGTGATACCACGGAAATAGCAGATGTTACCATGTGATATTGCGACAGGGAAGCGGGAAACAAAGTGGTTAACTTAAGTTGGCGCCTTTGCTTCGCGACGGAAGAGAACAAACAAAAAATACGGCATATATTAAACGGTGTTTTAATATATGCCGTATTTTTCTTTCTGATTTAATTTTTATATATGGCTTTCAGATGCTCCATTCGGGCGCCTGCATTTACCAGAAGCGCATCCAAAAGAGTAATGGCAGCCATGGATTCCACAACGACGACCGCTCTCGGCACGATGACGGGATCGTGTCTGCCCTTGATGGAGATTTGTATCTCCTCCTTTTGCCTGTTTACCGTATCCTGCGGAGAGAAGATGGAGGGGGTGGGCTTTATATGGGCGCGCAGCACAATCTGAGAGCCGTCACTGATGCCGCCGAGAATGCCGCCCGCGTGATTGGAGGATTTCACAATCTGCCCGTCTTTTATGCGGAAGGGGTCGTTGTTGGAGGAGCCGTTTCGGGTGGAAACCTGTATGCCGTCGCCGATTTCCACAGCCTTGACTGCGCCTACGGACATCACTGCCTTCGCCAGATTCGCGTCCAGCTTCTCAAAAACGGGGTCGCCCAGCCCTGCCGGTACGCCGTCGATGACGCATTCGATGACCCCGCCTGCGGAATCATAGTTACTCATGCAGTCTGACAGATATTTTTCCGCCAGAGCGGAAGCGTCCCTGTCGGGCATACAGGTGGGCGTCTCCGCGACCGCCGCCCGCTCAAAGCGTTCCGGAGAGATTACGATGGGACCGATGGATTTTGTGTAGGCAAAGAGTTCGATTCCAAATTCCCGCAGCGCCTTTGCGGCGATAGCGCCTGCGGCAACACGTCCGATGGTTTCCCGACCGGAGGAACGTCCGCCGCCACGGTAGTCGCGAAAGCCGTATTTCTCGTCAAAAGTATAATCGGCGTGACCGGGACGGTAACAGACGGCGATTTCCGAATAGTCTTTGGAGCGCTGCGAGGTGTTTCGCACCAGCAGGGAAATGGGGGCTCCCGTAGTTTTTCCCTCGAAAATGCCGGAGAGGATTTCCACGGCGTCCGCTTCTTTGCGGGGGGTGGTGATGCGGCTCTGTCCGGGCTTACGTCTGTCCAAATAGTACTGAATATCGTTCTCGGTAAGCGGTAATCCGGCGGGACAGCCATCCACAACAACGCCGAGCCCGGCGCCGTGGGATTCGCCCCAGGTAGTGATTCGATAGATAATTCCCAGTGTTGAACCTGCCATTGTTTGACCCTTTCTTGAATTGCGTGAAGTTTTCTGAAAACAACATGCAGGATATCCTGCAAAATTAAATTGCACATGAAATATAAAATGTACAATTAAATACAATCGGAACAGCAGTCGTGCCGGATATGTGTGCGAAAAAACGAATAACACATATTAGGTTTGCCCAAAAGTACGATTTTGTCCGTATTCAGCATATCATATTCTGCTCAAAAAGCAAGAGTGGAACATGGGAAAAAGAAAGGCGAAAAAGGAGGAAGAAGGAGGACGGCGGGGGAAAAGGGAGAGAAAAAAATCAAATCAAAGGGGAAAAGAAGTAAAAAAAGGGAGAAATGTGACAGATTTACATAAAAAAGGGGTGTACAAATAAATTTTATGTGTTATGATATAAGACGTAAACGACAGGCGTATCAGATTTGAGGACTGAATGGAAAAAACATCTCGACAGAAAATAATAGCATACTATACAGCTGTGGCGAAAAAAAACAAACTGCTGAAGTATCCTACTCTGGCAGGGATGTTCGTGACACTTATTTTCTATTATGTAGGAATGCATTTTATGACCAACGGAAAGCGTTATGCCAGTATGCTTTTTGTTGCCGTTTTCTTTATGAGCAGTTGTAGTTTTTCTTTTGCCGTGTTTGCGGAACGTACCGGGTTTACCGGTGCGCAGGAAACTTACAGCGCGATTGTCGAAACCTCGGATATTTCGCTGGCGGAGGTGGAGCCGGTGAATCCGGTGGTGGAGGAGATTCTGGAAGAGGGGAATGTCATCGTTTCGGAGCATGACGAGGAAGCAGAGACCTATACGTTGGATGACTTGCTGGCGCATCATGAGCACGACCACGGCACGCGGTCGAATGACAACTATACTGAGCCGGGGGCAGATACGGAGTTTACCTTTGACAGTTCGGATTGGCGGCTTGCTCTTATTAATAAGCAGCATCCTATTGCCGACGATTATGATTTCAAGCTGGGGACCTTTACGTCAGGTATGCGCTGCGACGAGCGTGTGATCGAAGACCTTCTGCTGATGATGCAGGCGGCGAAGAAGGATGGCTTAAATCTGGTGGTGAGGTCTCCGTACCGGACGTCGGATCATCAGGAGGATAATTTTAATGACAGAATCAAATCCTATATGAGACAGGGCTTATCTTATATGGAAGCTTACAAGGCAACCTCCATAGTGATTACGGTTCCCGGATGTAGTGAACATGAGGTGGGGCTGGCGTTTGATATCACTTCCGACAGCTTTATCGAGCTGAAGCAGGGGTTCGCGGATACGGAGGAAGGTAAGTGGCTTGAGGAGCACAGTTACGAGTACGGGTTTATCCTGCGCTATCCTTCCGGCAAGGAGTATATCACCGGCATCGAGTATGAGCCGTGGCATTTCCGCTATGTGGGCAGGGAAGCGGCTTCGGCGATGAAGAAAGAGGATTTGTGTCTGGAAGAGTTTTGGGATAAATATTTGTGACTTGAATCACAGTAAAGCTATGACATGGAGATTAGTATGTATCGGATTTTAAAACGGGAAGGCAGGGCGAAGCGGGCTGAATTTACGACAGTACACGGCACGATTCAGACCCCTGTCTTTATGAATGTAGGGACTGTGGCGGCTATCAAAGGCGCGGTGTCTACGGAGGATTTGGAGCAGATTGGTACGCAGGTAGAGCTGTCTAACACGTATCATCTGCATGTGAGACCGGGTGACCAGATTATCAGGCAGCTGGGGGGGCTGCACCGGTTTATGTCGTGGAATAAACCGATTCTTACGGACTCCGGCGGTTTTCAGGTGTTTTCTCTGGCGGGGCTTCGACGGATCAAGGAGGAGGGAGTGTACTTCCACTCCCACATAGACGGCAGGAAGATATTTATGGGACCGGAGGAGAGTATGCAGATACAGTCCAACCTTGCCTCCACGATCGCCATGGCTTTTGATGAGTGCCCCGCAAGTACGGCGGAGAGAAAGTATGTGGAAGATTCTGTGGCGCGCACGACGAGATGGCTCATCCGCTGTAAGAAGGAAATGGAGCGGCTGAACGGACTGGATGATACGATTAATAAAAAACAACTGTTATTCGGAATCAATCAGGGCGCGGTTTTCGACGATATCCGCATCGAACATGCGAAACAGATTGCAGAGCTTGGCTGTGACGGATATGCGCTGGGCGGGCTTGCGGTAGGGGAGAGCCATGAGCAGATGTATCATGTGATTGAGGAAACGGTTCCTTATCTGCCGGCGGACAAGCCTACTTATCTAATGGGTGTCGGGACGCCCGCGAATATCCTGGAAGCGGTGGAGCGTGGCGTGGATTTCTTTGACTGCGTATATCCCACTAGAAACGGGCGGCATGGGCATTTGTACACGAACCACGGCAAGATCAATCTTTTTAACGCGAAGTATGAGCTGGATGACAGACCGATTGAGGCGGGATGTCCCTGCCCGGCGTGCAGGCGGTACTCCAGAGCATACATTCGCCATCTCTTAAAGGCGAAGGAGATGCTGGGTATGCGGCTGTGCGTGCTGCATAATCTCTATTTCTATAATACGATGATGACGGAAATCCGGGATGCGTTGGATGAGGGACGTTTTGCGGCGTATAAGAGGGACAAGCTCTCCGGAATGCAGAAGCCGGGTGTGGAAAACTAATCAATAAGGGTTTGTTAAATTTTCGGGAAGGACTTGTTTTTCCGTTCTAAGTTGTGTATGATATGCAGTAGTGTTTTATCGAATGAAATGAAATAAGAAATAACGGAGGAAATGGTATGAGATTATTATTAACGGCTGATGCAGCGGGGGCTGCTACCGGCGGCGGTCTGATTATGGTCATCTATATCGTCATCATTGTGGCGTTTATGTACTTTGTAATGATTCGTCCGCAGAAGAAGGAACAGAAAAGGATGGCGGCTATGCTGGCGGATATGGCAGTGGGCGACTGTGTACTGACCAACAGCGGATTTTACGGGATTGTGATTGATATTACCGACGATACGGTAATCGTAGAGTTCGGCAGCAATAAAAACTGCCGTATTCCCATGCAGAAGTCGGCAATTGCGCAGATTGAGAAAGCGGAGACAGAGTAACGGGACAGATTGTTCAGAACCATGGCAAAAGTCATGGTTCTTCTTATGCAAAATATGGAAACGATTTCTTTTGAAAAAATATTGTTGACAACGACAAATATATGCTGTAAACTTTCAACTTGTGTGACAGCACGAGATAGAAAGTAGAGATTTCTTAATGGATGGAGGAGATTATTATGAAAAGAAGAACAGTAAAAGCACTGGTTTGTGCAACGCTTATGGCAATCAGCCTGTCCGCAACCGCATGTGGCGGTTCCGATGATGAGGCTAAGAGTGCGGATGTAGCGAAAGAGGAGCCTGCTCCCGCACAGGAGGAGGCACCGGCGGAAGAGGAAGCGCCTGCAGAGGAGGAAGCTCCTGCGGCAGAGGACGAGACGGCTGATGCGGCAGAGGAGACTCCCGCGGAGGACGAAGCGCCCGCTGAGGAAGCAGACGGTGAGCAGAAGACACTGGAAGACTTCCTGATGGAAGAACCGACGGCAGAGCAGCAGCTTCAGGAGCAGGCGGCAGCACAGGGCAATGACCAGATGGATATGGCTATCGAGATTAAGGGCAACGACGTTATGTGTATCGCTACCTTTAAGGACAGCGTGGAGCTGCCGGATGACACGGCTGATACGCTGAACGCGGGCATGGATCAGGTAGGGAGTATGCTTTCCGGTCTTGCGGGTACGCTTGACACCATGATCGGCGCTGAGAAAGGAACCGTGTCTTACGGTATCAGATACTGTGACTCTGACGGTAATGTTCTCGCGGAGGCGAGCTTCAGAGCGGAATAAAATAAAGATTGCGACAGCAGACGAAAACCGGGCGGGAAACAGCCCGGTTTTTTGCTGTTGAAATTTATACGGGAATAGTCTAAAATATATAAGTATTATTATGCGATAAATCAGCTTTACAGAAATGGAGGAACTTATGGAATTAAAGATAACCTGTATACCCGGCGACGGGATTGGTCCGGAGATTGTGGCGGAAGCGAAAAAGACGCTTGACGCGGTGGCTCTAAAATACGGACATGATATGAAATATACGGATATTCTGATGGGCGGCGCGTCCATTGACGTACACGGGGTGCCGTTAACAGACGAGGCGGTGGAGACGGCGCGGCGCGCGGACGCGGTGCTGATGGGATCGATTGGCGGCGATACGACGACTTCCCCCTGGTATAAACTCGCTCCTAATTTACGTCCCGAGGCAGGACTTTTAGCGATTCGCAAGGCGTTAAATTTGTTTGCGAATCTGCGTCCCGCGGTTTTGTATGAGGAGCTGGCGGGGGCATGTCCCCTGAAAGCCGAAATTTCAGAAAAAGGTTTTGATATGCTGATCATGCGGGAGCTGACGGGCGGTCTGTATTTCGGCGAGAGAAGAACTACGGAGGAGAACGGCGTGAGGAAAGCGGTGGATACGCTGACCTATGATGAAAAGGAAATCCGCAGGATTGCCATAAAAGGCTTTGACATTGCCAGAAAACGCAAAAAGAAAGTGACGAGCGTGGATAAGGCGAATGTGCTGGATTCTTCCAGACTGTGGAGAGCGGTCGTAGAAGAGGTGGCGAAGGACTATCCCGACGTGACACTGGAACATATGCTGGTGGACAACTGTGCGATGCAGCTTGTCAAAGACCCGGCGCAGTTTGACGTGATTTTGACGGAGAATATGTTTGGCGATATTTTATCGGATGAAGCGAGCATGGTGACCGGTTCTATCGGTATGCTGGCGTCCGCATCCTTAAACGATACGAAGTTCGGTCTGTATGAGCCGAGCCACGGCTCCGCACCCGATATTGCGGGCAAAGACCTGGCGAACCCCATTGCGACCATTCTCTCGGCATCCATGATGCTGCGCTACAGCTTTGATCTGGACAAAGAAGCGGATGCGATTGACAACGCCGTGAAACAGGTGCTGAAGGACGGCTACCGCACTGGGGACATTATGTCTGAGGGCTGCACGCAGGTGGGCTGTAAAAAAATGGGCGACTTGATTGTGGAGAGGATTCAATAAATACGTGGGTTATTTTTGGAAACATCGGGAAAACGGCGTTACTACTTATTTTATAGCGGGAAAGAAACCGAAGATAACCGCGCAGGACAAAGTCTTTCTTCTGTTCTTTGCGGTAATGGCGGTTTACTACGGAAGAAGGATGTTTCTTCTGACGCCGTGGTACGATGAGTTGTACACCTATTATTATTTTATCAGCAGGGGACCGGTATACGCGGCGATTCACTGGCCGCTCCCGAACAACCATGTGGGATATTCTGCGCTGTCGGCATGTCTGGGGATATTTGGATGTGCGCCAGTGGCGCTGCGTGGTGTATCCTATCTATGCAGTCTGGGCAGTCTGGTTCTGCTGTACCGGATTTCGAAAAAATTTCTTACGGAAGAAATGGTGTTAATTCCCGTGTTTGTTTTTGCGGGCATGTACATGGTTAACCAGCTTGCCGTGCAGGGCAGGGGTTATGCGCTTGTAACCTTCTGTTATCTTTCGGCTTTGTGGACGCTTTATGCGATTGTGGCGGAGAAGAAAAATAGCAGGTGTAATTATATTATGTTTGGCGCGTCGCTGGTGATTGCTCTGTGGGCGATTCCGAGCAGCTTATATGTGGTGATGCCGGTCTGCCTGATCGGGGGCTTTGTTCTCCTTCTGGACAGGGATTACAGGCGGCTTTTGCGGCTGGTTGCCGCGTCTTTGGTCAGCGCGGTGTGTGTCGCAGGGCTTTATGGCATCCTGTGGCTGGCGATCGGCTCCAATCTGCTTTCCAAGACGCCGGACGGTCCGTTTTATACGGCGGGGCACATTACTATCATTCTCCATGCGCCGTTTCGGGCGTTAAGAGAAGGAATTGACTATATGCTTGCCACGCCTTATATCCAGAGTATGACCAGACAGGAATTTTGTAGACAGGCGGGACATTGGCTGAAAACGCTGTTTGGCACACAGCTTTCCCCCTGGTCCGGATTGTTCGGAAACGGGATGTGTTTTTTGCTTTCGGTCGGACTGCTGACAGCAGCGGTTTGTCTGGTGAAAAGACCGAAAAAGGTTTTTTGGGAGTGGTATTTTGTCATAACGGCTGTTCTTCTGGCACTTGCGCTGGTGGTGCAGTGTAAGCTCCCTTACCAGAGAGTGTTTTCTTTTCTCGGCGTGTGGGCGGCGCTTTTACTTGGATGGCTGGTACAGCGGCTGCTGGGATTTTTGGAAAAACTGCCTGCTCTCCGTTATAAAAAGGGAATCCGGACGGGATGCAGGGTATTTGTCTATCTGGCGGCAGGCGTGTCATGGGCATTTGTGCTGGCGGATATGACGGCGTACAGTATGCGGGACGAGCTGCTTGCGGATGCTTACGCGCAGATTACGATAGAGGATACGGATACGATAGCGGTGACGGACTGCGATCAGGAGTATCTGCTTTTGTATCTTTACGGGATAAAGGATGAGCGGGTCACGAGAGAGATAGAAGGGGCGGATATCGTCCTTCTGGATAAGGCGCTTCTGGGACTGCCCTACGGTTACAGGGAGTCTCCCGAGGAGTGGAAGTTTTATCTGACGAAAGAGGATGTGGCATCTAGGCAGTATTATATAGAAGAAAATATGACGCAGGTTTATGAGAACTGGCAAGTTGTCATGTTTGAGAGATAAAGGAGGAGAAAACAATGAGAAGTGACAATGTAAAAGCGGGTACCCAGCAGGCGCCCCACAGAAGTTTGTTTCATGCCCTCGGGTTCACACAGGAGGAGATGAAAAAGCCTATGGTCGGTATCGTCAGCTCTTACAACGAGATTGTGCCCGGGCATATGAATCTGGATAAAATTGTGGACGCGGTGAGACTTGGCGTGGCGGAAGCAGGCGGCGTGCCTGTGGTGTTCCCGGCGATCGCGGTATGCGACGGCATTGCCATGGGGCATATCGGCATGAAATATTCGTTGGTGACCAGAGATCTGATTGCGGATTCCACGGAATGTATGGCGCTGGCGCACCAGTTTGATGCGCTGGTGATGGTGCCCAATTGTGACAAAAACGTACCCGGTCTTTTGATGGCGGCGGCGCGTATCAATGTGCCTACGGTCTTTGTGTCCGGCGGTCCTATGCTGGCGGGACATGTAAAGGGACAAAAAAGAAGCCTTTCTTCCATGTTTGAAGCGGTCGGCTCCCATGCGGCGGGGACGATTACGGACGAGGAGCTTTTAGAGTTTGAGGAAAAAACCTGTCCTACCTGCGGCTCCTGTTCCGGTATGTACACGGCTAATTCCATGAACTGTTTGACTGAGGCGCTTGGCATGGGCCTTCGCGGCAACGGCACGATCCCGGCGGTTTACTCCGAGCGCATCAAGCTGGCGAAACATGCGGGCATGGCGGTGATGCAGCTTTTGGAAAAGGATATCAGACCGAGAGATATCATGACGAAGGATGCGATTTTAAACGCGCTCACAGTGGATATGGCGCTTGGCTGCTCCACCAACTCCATGCTGCACCTTCCGGCGATCGCCCATGAGGTAGGCTTTGACTTCGATATCGCTTTCGCCAATGAAATCAGCGAGAAGACCCCCAATGTATGCCATCTGGCGCCGGCGGGTCCGACCTATATGGAGGACCTCAATGAAGCGGGCGGGGTTTATGCGGTGATGAAGGAACTTGCGGATATCGGGCTGCTCCACACGGACTGCATGACTGTGACAGGCAGTACAATCGGTGAAAATATCAAAGATGCGGTCAATAAAAATACAGATGTTATCAGAACGGTAGAAAACCCTTACAGCAAGACGGGCGGTCTCGCTGTCTTAAAGGGAAATCTGGCGCCCGACGGCAGTGTGGTGAAGCGTTCCGCCGTGGTGGAGGAGATGATGGTGCACGAAGGTCCTGCGCGTGTCTTTGAGTGCGAGGAGGACGCGATTGCGGCGATCAAGGGCGGCAAGATCGTTGCAGGCGATGTGGTGGTCATCCGCTATGAGGGACCCAAAGGGGGACCCGGTATGCGTGAGATGTTAAATCCCACTTCCGCCATTGCGGGTATGGGACTTGGCTCCAGCGTGGCGCTGATTACGGATGGTCGTTTTTCCGGCGCATCCAGAGGCGCGTCCATCGGTCATGTATCTCCGGAAGCGGCAGTGGGCGGACCGATTGCGCTGGTGGAAGAGGGCGATATCATCAGCATCGACATCCCGAACATGAAGCTGGATGTGAAGGTGTCCGACGAGGAGCTGGCAAAGAGACGGGAGAAATGGCAGCCCAGAGAGCCTAAGGTGACGAGCGGTTATCTGGCAAGATACCGGGAGATGGTGACCAGCGGCAATCGGGGAGCGATTCTCGAGACGTGTGAAGGAAAACAAAAATAACAAATGTAATTTTAAAAAACGGGCAGGAGGAAGAAAAATGAATTTGACAGGTGCGCAGATTGTTGTGGAATGTCTGAAGGAGCAGGGAGTGGACACGGTGTTCGGTTATCCCGGCGGCACGATTTTGAACGTGTATGATGCGCTGTATCAGCACAGTGAGGAAATCAAACATATTTTGACGTCCCATGAGCAGGGGGCGGCACATGCGGCGGACGGTTATGCCAGAGCTACAGGGAAAGTAGGCGTTTGTCTGGCAACGAGCGGACCCGGCGCGACCAATCTGGTGACGGGAATTGCGACGGCATATATGGATTCGGTGCCCGTGGTGGCGATTACCTGTAATGTCAATCTTCCCCTTCTGGGCAAGGATTCCTTTCAGGAGGTAGATATCGCGGGAATCACCATGCCCATCACCAAGCATAATTATATAGTAAAAGATGTCAATATCCTCGCGGACACGCTCAGAAAGGCATTTGCCATTGCGAGAAGCGGCAGACCCGGTCCGGTTCTTGTGGATATCACGAAGGATGTGACGGCAAATTCCTGCGAGTATGAGAAGCAGATGCCGGAGAAAGCAGAGAAACCGGGACGCTATACGGAGGATGAGCTGGCAGAGGCGGTACGTCTTTTAGAGAGCGCGAAAAAGCCTTTTATCTATGTGGGCGGCGGCGCGGTCATTTCCGAGGCTTATGAGGAAGTACGGACTTTCGCCGGGCTGGTGGACGCTCCTGTCTGTGATACGCTGATGGGCAAGGGCGTCATCGACGGTCATGACCACAGGTATACGGGTATGATCGGGATGCACGGCACGAAGGCTTCCAATTTTGGCGTCAGTGAGTGCGACCTGCTGATTGCCCTCGGTGCGCGTTTTTCCGACCGTGTGGTGGGCAATCCGAAGAAATTTGCGGAACATGCGAAGGTGCTGCACATCGACGTGGACGCGGCAGAGATTAATAAAAACATTAAGACAGACGTTTCCCTGGTGGGCGATTTAAAGGAAGTGCTTTGCAAGCTGAATGAAAGGCTTTCCGCACAGTCCCATGGGGAGTGGATGGCGCATGTGGCAGGGCTGAAAGAGAAATATCCGCTGCGCTATGACGAGAGCGTGCTCTCCTGTCCCTATATTATGGAAGAGATTGACCGGGTGACCGGCGGAGGCGCCATCATCACCACAGATGTAGGGCAGCATCAGATGTGGGCGGCACAGTATTACAAGTATTCCAAACCCCGCACGCTTCTTACATCTGGGGGACTGGGCACTATGGGCTATGGTCTGGGTGCTTGTATCGGGGCGAAAATGGGGCAGCCTGATAAGATCTGTATCAATATTGCCGGTGACGGGTGCTTTCGCATGAATATGAATGAGCTGGCGACGGCGAGCCGTTACAACATACCGATTATTCAGGTCGTGATCAACAACCATGTGCTCGGTATGGTGAGACAGTGGCAGACCCTGTTTTACGGGAAACGCTATTCCCAGACGGTTCTTAACGACGGCGTGGATTTCTGCAAAGTGGCGGAAGGACTCGGCTGTGAAGCGATTCTCGTGACAAAGAAGGAAGAAGTGGCTCCTGCCGTGGAGAAGGCGATCGCCTTAAAAAAACCTGTGTTATTAAACTGCGTGATACCGGAGGATGACAAGGTGTTTCCGATGGTGCCTGCGGGCGCGCCCATCAGTGAAGCCTTTGATGCAGGAGATCTCAAAGAGGAAAAGTAGTTCGGATATGAAGGTCGGCTTATGAAGAGATTACTTAAGCATATGGCGGTCGTACTGGGGATTGTCACAGTCAGTTTGATGGCTACCTATGTGGGGCTTGCCATGTATTACCATAACGCGTTTACCTATGGGACATGGATTAACGGGATTTACTGTACCGGCAGGAGTATTCAGGAGGTAAACGACGAGCTGGCAAAGGATTTCACATACGGGGGCGTCACCGTGGAGGACAAGGACGGCAATTCTTATGTGATATCGGCGGAGGAAATTTCCTATCAGTTTGATTTTAAGAAAGCGCTGGAGATTTATCAGAGTCAGCAGAACCCGTGGATGTGGATTGACAGCCTGATGGGCGGAAGAAAGGTAGAGCTTGCGCCGGTGGTGTCTTACGATCGAAAGGCTTTTGAGACATGTTTTGCGGCGCTTCCTTTCTGTCAGGACAAAAGGGCGGACCGGGAGCGAAGCGTGGAGATTGTCTGCACGCCGCAGGGATATGAACTGGTGAACGAGCGGACGGATGTGCTCTTTGTCGAACAGGCGAGGGGCGCGGTGCTTTCCGCAATTGAAGCATCAAAGAGCGAGGTTTCCTTAAGCGATGAGGGATGCTATCATAATCTGGCGCTGACGGCGCAGATGCAGGAGACACTGGATATCTGGGAAAAGCTGGAATATTTTCAGGACTGCGGCATTGTCTACCGGATGGGGGAGGAGGAAATCCCTGTAGACGCATCCGTTGTCTGCGACTGGATAGCCTTAGATGATAACGGGCGCTTTTTATTCGATGAGTCGGGCGGACTACAGCTTAAGGAACATGCCATCGAGGACTTTGTGGAAAATCTGGCGGCAAAGTATGACACCGTGGGCGCAAGCAGGCAGTTTCTTTCTACCAGAGGAGATGTGGTGACGGTGGAGGGCGGACTGTACGGCAATAAGATAGATAAGGAAGCGGAGACCGCTTATCTGACAGAAGCCTTTTACAGCAAGAAGAGAGAAGTGCACGAGCCGGTCTACACGCAGGAAGCGTGGAAGAAAGGCAGCGAGGATATCGGTTCCACCTATATCGAAGTGGATATGGGCGAGCAGAAGATGTACTACTATGTGGACGGCGTGTTAATGATAGATACGCCGATTGTGACGGGAAACACGTCTCGCAGGATGGGGACGCCCTCGGGCGTCAATTTCGTGTACGCGAAGCAGAAAAACCGCATTCTGCGCGGCGCCAATTACGCTTCCCATGTGGATTTCTGGATGCCCGTGAAGGGAAATATCGGTATCCACGACGCGGCGTGGCGGGGAAAATTCGGGGGCACGATTTACCAGACCAACGGTTCCCACGGTTGTATCAATACGCCCCGCGCGGCGATGGAGCAGCTTTTTGATATGGCGGAGGTTGGGACGCCTGTAGTCATGTTTTATTAAAGTAATTGACTAAAGCGCCCGAAGGGCGTAAAATAAATCTTGGTTTTTGTAAACGGAGACGAATGAGGACAGGAGGAGAGAAAAGTGTCCAGAGTGTATAATTTTTCAGCAGGTCCTGCGGTTTTGCCGGAAGAGGTGTTAAAAGAAGCCGCGGAGGAGATGCTTGACTACAAGGGGTCAGGAATGTCAGTCATGGAGATGAGCCATCGCTCCAAGGTGTATGACACGATTATTAAGGAGGCGGAGGCGGATTTACGCACGCTCCTAAACATTCCCGATAACTATAAGGTACTGTTTTTACAGGGCGGCGCGAGCCTTTTGTTTGCGTCGGTGCCCATGAATCTGATGAAAAACCGTAAGGCGGGCTATATCCTGACGGGACAGTGGGCGAAGAAGGCTTTTGCGGAAGCGAAGATATACGGAGAGGCGGTGGAGCTGGCTTCCTCCGCGGATGAGACATTTTCCTATATTCCGGATTGCTCTGACCTTCCGATAACGGATGATATGGATTACGTCTATATCTGTGAGAACAATACGATTTACGGCACCAAATATCATACCCTGCCGAACACGAAGGGCAGGATTCTTGTTTCCGACGTGTCATCCTGCTTCCTGTCGGAGCCTATGGATGTGACGAAGTACGGTCTGATTTACGCGGGCGTGCAGAAGAATGTAGGCCCTGCGGGCACACAGGTTGTCATTATCAGGGAAGATCTTTTGACGGATGAGGTGCTGCCGGGCACGCCTACCATGATGAAGTTTAAGGTACATGCGGACAACGATTCCCTGTACAATACGCCGCCCTGTTACGGCATCTATATCTGCGGCAAGGTGTTTAAGTGGCTTCTGAAAAACGGCGGTCTTGAGGCGATGAAGGCGTTAAACGAGAAGAAGGCGAAAATCCTCTACGATTTCCTCGACGAGAGTAAGCTCTTTAAGGGCACGGTCAGAAAAGAGGATCGCTCTCTTATGAATGTGCCTTTTGTGACGGGCAATGAGGAGACGGACGCGAAATTTATCAAAGAAGCGACGGCGGCGGGCTTTGTGAACCTGAAAGGGCACAGGACCGTGGGCGGTATGCGTGCGAGCATCTACAACGCTATGCCGATTGAGGGCGTAGAGAAGCTGGTTGCGTTCATGAGAGAATTTGAAAAAGAAAACGCCTGAGAGATAATATTATAAATAATGGTCGTAACATAATAAATGAGTAAAGGAAGGCAGTACAAATGTTTAAATATCATTGCTTAAATCCCATCGCGCAGGTGGGTCTGGATAAGTTCAGCGACCAGTACACAAAGACGGAGAATATCGAGGAGGCGGACGGCATTCTTGTGAGAAGTGCGGCAATGCACGACATGGAGCTGCCGGAAAACCTGTTGGCAATCGCTCGCGCGGGCGCAGGCGTGAATAACATTCCTCTCGACAAATGTGCGGAGAAGGGTATCGTGGTGTTCAACACCCCCGGCGCCAACGCGAACGGCGTAAAAGAGCTTGTGATTGCGGGTATGCTCCTCGCCTCCCGCGATGTTGTGGGCGGTATTGAGTGGGTAAAAGACAACCAGACGGACGAGAATGTCGGTAAGAACGCCGAGAAAGCGAAGAAGAATTTCGCGGGGACGGAGATCGAGGGCAAAAAGCTCGGTATTATCGGTTTGGGCGCCATCGGCGTCAGGGTGGCAAACGTGGCGAAACATCTGGGCATGGAAGTTTACGGCTACGACCCTTACGTGTCTGTGGATGCGGCGTGGAACTTGAGCCGCGATGTAAAGCATGTGATTCATGTGGAGGATATTTACGCGGAGTGTGATATTATCACGATTCATGTGCCGTTAATGGATGCGACGAAGGGTATGATCGATAAAGACGCGCTCGACCAGATGAAGGACGGTGTGATTCTCTTAAACTTTGCGAGAGACCTTCTTGTGGATGAAAAAGCTGTTCTGGATGCCATCAAGGCGGGTAAGGTGAGAAAGTATGTGTCCGATTTCCCGAATGCTACCACGGCGGGTCAGGAAGGCTGTATCGTGATTCCCCATCTTGGCGCGTCCACGGAGGAGTCCGAGGATAACTGCGCGGTGATGGCGGTGAAGCAGTTGAAGGATTATCTGGAGAACGGCAATATCGCAAACAGCGTGAACTATCCGAAGTGCGATATGGGTGTGTGTGAGCAGGCAGGTCGTGTGGCGGTTTTCCACAAGAATATCGCGAATATGATTACCAAGTTTACCGCCTGCTTCGGTGATAATAACATCAATATCTCCGATATGATGAACAAGTCGAGGGGAGAGGTGGCTTACACGATGCTGGATATCGAACAGCCCGCTTCTAAGGAGATTATCGAAAAGCTCCAGTCCATCGACGGGGTGTTCCGGGTGAGAGTGGTGAAGTAAGACAGCTATTACAGGTGCTTTAGGCAGATATGTCGTTGGGCAGATGTGGAATATGTGAAATATGAGCGGAATGACAAAAGGGCTTGCCAATGAAACTGCGGCAAGCCCTCATTTTGTCCTGTAGCGTAAATCGCGCGGCGGTTGGTCAGTTGAGCCGGTTTGCAATGGAAGAAAAGTCGGCGTTCTCCTCGTCATCCAGTGTCGCCTGCAGCTTCTTGTCGGCTTCCACGGCGGCCTCGCTTGCCAGATCCATGTACAGGATAAAGATATCCTCGACGGATTTTCCGGTTTCGTCGGCAATTTCCTGCATCACAGGCTTTAATGCTTCTAATTGAAATGAAATTCTGGTCTTCTGGGGATCGATATCCGCGAGGGCTTCCTCCGCATAGGCGTTGATCCGATCCAGAATTTTCTGTTCTTCGCTGGTCATGTGCATCTTCCTTTCCTGATTTTTCTTTATATTACATCATTTTACAGCGCACTGCTCATGCTTATCAATAATATCATAAATTCCTTGTGGTGCCCAGCGTAATTTGTTAAAATGTATTTATACGTTTACAAAATACAGAAAAAGGAGAGACAGATGGCAGATATGATTCCGTTTCGGGCAGTCAGACCGCGAGCAGATTTGGCGGAAAGAATCGCCGCGCTGCCTTATGATGTTTACAATAGAAAAGAAGCAAGGGATGCCGTGGCGGGGGACGATTACACGTTTCTGCGGATAGACAGACCGGAGACGCAGTTTGCGGAAGGGTATGATATGTATGCGCCCGAGGTGTATGAGAAGGCGCGGGAAATGCTCGCGCAGATGATAGAGGACGGGCTTTTCATACAGGAGGAAAAAGAAGCGTACTATGTCTATGAGCTGGTGATGGACGGTCGTTCTCAGGTGGGAATCGGCGCCTGCGCTTCCGTGGATGATTATGATGCGCAGGTGATTAAGAAACACGAAAATACCCGGGCGGATAAGGAGGAGGACCGCATCCGTCATGTGGACGTATGCAGCGCCCAGACTGGTCCGATTTTTCTCGCTTATCGCAGAAGAGAGGAGATTGAGCGGGAGGTCGCGTGCGCTATGGCGAAGAAGCCTGTCTATGATTTTACGGCGGCGGACGGCATTACCCACAGACTCTGGGTCATTGACGAAGCGGCATCTGTGGAACGGCTCAGAAACGCGTTTCGACAGGTGGAGTCCATTTATATTGCGGACGGTCATCACAGATGCGCGTCGGCTGTGCGTGTTTCTAAGAAAAGAAGGGCGGCATTCCCTGATTATACGGGGAAAGAGGAATTTAATTATTTCCTGTCGGTCCTATTTCCGGACGACCAGCTTATGATCATGGATTATAACCGGGTGGTGAAGCCGGGGGCGGACTTTGACGAGAGCGCTTTTCTGGATCGGGTGAAAGAAGCCTTTGCGCTTGAAAAGATAGGGAAAGAGCCGTACAGGCCGCAGAAAAAAGGCGAGATTGGCATGTACTATCGGGACGAATGGTATCGCCTTACTATAAATAGCGAGTGTTATACAGGGGATCCGGTGGCGGATTTGGATGTGGCAGTTTTGCAAAAGGCGCTTCTGGATCCGGTGTTTGGCATTGTGGACCCGAAGGTGGATGAGCGGATTGATTTCGTGGGCGGAATCAGAGGGCTTGCAGAGCTGGAAAGAAGGGTACATACGGATGCGCTGGCGGCTTTTGCCATGTTCCCCACGGACATCCATGAGCTGTTTGCCGTGTCGGACGCGGGAAAGCTGATGCCGCCGAAATCGACCTGGTTTGAGCCAAAGCTCAGAAGCGGGCTTTTAATTCACAGGATTGAAGTGTGAGAAAATATGTAACGAATAAAATAGAAAGGCAGGGTGGCTGCGGATGAATAAGAGAACCTATAAGCTGATGAACTGGGCAAAAATTGAGGAGATTGTTTACTCGGAATCGGATAATCCACATGAAATTCTCGGCGCGCATGTGACGGGAAGCTCCGTGCTGGTGCAGACCTTTCAGCCGGGGGCGAAGAGTGTGCGCCTGCAGCTTTTAGACGGGGATAAGAGTTATCGGATGGAGGAAGCCGACGAGGAGGGATATTTCGCCCTGCTTTTGTCGGGAAAGACGGTTCCCGCTTATGAGTATGTGGTGGAAGCGCCAAACGGGAGCTTAAAAAAGATGCGGGACGCTTATAACTTTGCGCCGCAGATTACGAGAGAGGATACGGAGAAATTCGATGCGGGCATCCATTACGAAATCTATGAGAAGCTGGGCGCGCATCCGCAGGTTGTGGACGGCGTTTCCGGTACATCCTTCGCGGTCTGGGCGCCGAATGCCCTGCGGGTCAGCGTAGTCGGCGATTTTAACGGCTGGGACGGCAGGGTACACCAGATGCGCAGACTGTGGGATTCCGGTATTTTTGAAATTTTTATTCCCGATGTGAAAGAGGGGGACTGTTATAAGTTTGAGATTAAGGCAAAGAGCGGTCTCGTGTTTATGAAAGCGGATCCTTACGGCTTCGGGGCGCAGATGCGTCCGGAAAGCGCTTCTGTGGTGCGTGATATCACGGGCTTTTCTTGGAAAGACGGCAAGTGGATGAAGGAGCGCGCCGAATTGCAGACGGAAGATAAGCCTATGAGCGTGTATGAGCTTTATCTGGGCTCTTTTGACAAGCCGGCAGGCGGCAGGGAGTTTTTTACTTACAGGGAGCTGGCGCCAAAGATTATCGACTATGTGAAGAAGATGGGGTACACCCATATCGAGCTGATGCCAGTGATGGAGCATCCGCTGGATGAATCGTGGGGGTATCAGGTGATCGGCTACTATGCGCCTACTTCCCGTTATGGTACGCCGGAGGACTTTATGTACTTCATGGATGAGATGCACAGGGCGGGAATCGGCGTGATTTTAGACTGGGTGCCCGCGCATTTCCCGCGGGATACTTACGGGCTGTCAGGGTTTGACGGCACCTGCCTGTATGAGCATCAGGACCCGAGGCAGGGGTTCCATCCGCATTGGGGGACACTCATTTATAATTACGGCAGAGCGCAGGTGAGTAATTATCTGATTGCGAACGCGTTGTACTGGGTGGAAAAATACCATGCGGACGGCATTCGCATCGATGCGGTAGCGTCCATGCTTTATCTGGATTACGGAAAGAATGACGGAGAGTGGGTGGCAAACATCTACGGCGGGCATGAGAATCTGGAAGCGGTGGAGCTTTTAAAGCATTTGAATTCCATTATGAAGAAACGCAATCCCGGCGTGCTGATGATTGCGGAGGAGTCCACGGCGTGGCCGAAGATCACGGGAGCGCTGGACGAGGACGGTCTGGGCTTTGACCTGAAATGGAATATGGGCTTTATGAATGATTATCTGGGCTATATTACGACGGATCCCTTTTTCCGTTCGGGCAGGCACAACGATTTGACGTTCAGTATGATTTATGCTTACAGCGAAAAGTTTATGCTGGTACTGTCCCATGATGAGGTGGTGCACGGTAAGGGCACGCTCCTTAGCAGGATGCCGGGAGAGCGGGAGAAGCAGTTTGCCAATCTGCGGCTCACCTATGCTTATCATATGACCCACCCGGGCAAGAAGCTTCTGTTTATGGGGCAGGATATCGGGGAGTACCATGAGTTCAATGAGAAACGAGCCGTGGAATGGGGACTTTTGGAGCAGGCGGATCATAAGAAGCTGAACCAGATGGTGGCGGCTTTAAATAAGTTTTATGTTTCTTCCCCGGCTCTTTATGAAAAAGACACTTCTTGGGAAGGCTTTGAGTGGATCAACTGTATTACGCCGAACGCCTGTATGCTGTCTTACATCAGAAAGACGGATGATGTGAAGGATATGCTGGTGGTGGTGGCGAACTTTGCCGATGCGAGACAGGAATTTCGGGTGGGCGTGCCCTGCGAAGGAAAGTACCGCGAGGTCTTTAATACGGACAACACGGCGTATGGCGGCAGCGGTATCATAAATAAAGCGGTCTGCGACGCGATGGAAATGGAGTGGGACGGCAAGCCCTATGCGATTGATATGGTGAGCGCGCCCCTTAGCATCAGCATTTTCGCATACACGCCTTATACGAAGGCGGAGAAGGCGGAGATTGAGCGAAAGCGTGCCGAGGAGAGACGGCTGGCTAAAGAGGCGGAAGAAAGACGGCTTGCCGAGGAGGAAGCAGCGCGCACGGCAAAGGCGGCAGCGGAAGCCAAGGAACAGGCGAAGCGGGCGGCGGCGGAAGCGAAAGAGCTGGCGAAGCGTGCCGCGGCAGAGGCAAGGGAAAGCGCGAAGGCGGCGGAGGTCTTGGAAAAAGCAGCGGAAGCGGCGGCGCAGAAGCTGCAGGAGCTGACGAGAAAGCCGAAGACCGACGCAAAGAAATCAGCGGCGGGGACGAAAACAGATGCAAAGGCGGCGTCTGGCGCAAAGTCTGCCGGAAGAAAGTCCGCGGCGGATAAGAAGACGACCGTAAAGAAAGCGCCCACAAAATCGGCGAAGGATAAAAAAACAGATGTTACAAAATCTGCAGGAAAACCGGAAACAGGGAAGGCGGCAGAGAGTGACGGCGCGAAAAAGAAAGAGGAGAAATAAGGGGATTGCGGCAGCATGGAAGAGCAGGTTGTAGAAGAGCAGATTAAAGAAATAGAGTATATCGCTTCAGACGAGCTGAACGTAGGTCTGATTGAGCGGTATCTTGAGGAATTGCCTGAAAAACTGCTCCGTTTGGGAGTCAGGGTGCTTCTGGCGCTGGTTGTATTTTTTATCGGCGTACAGCTTATTAAGCTGATACGCAGAATCCTGCGGAAATCTTTTGAGCGCCGGAATGTAGATGTGGGTGTGAGTCGTTTTCTGGACTCTCTGGTCAAAGCGGTACTTTATATCCTGCTGCTCTTTATGATTGCCTCTTCTTTCGGGCTGGATGCCACCAGTGTAGTGGCGCTGGTGGGTTCTGCGGGCGTCGCCATCGGTCTGGCGGTACAGGGGAGCCTTTCCAATTTTGCGGGCGGCGTGCTGATATTGCTCTTAAAACCTTTTAAGGTCGGGGATTATATCAGAGACGCTGCGGGCAACGAAGGGACTGTGGAGGATGTGCAGCTCTTTTACACCAGACTGATCACGCCGGACCGTCATATGGTGGTGGTGCCGAACGGAGAGCTTGCAAACAGCAATATCCTGAATATGAGCACGCTTAACGAGCGCCGGTTGGATATCAAAGTAGGGATTTCCTACGAGTCGGACATCCGCCGGGCGAAGGAAGTGCTGCTCAGGGTGTTGGACGACGATTCCGGTGTCTTGCAGGACGAGGAGAAGCGCGTGTTTGTGGAGGAGCTGGCGGACAGCAGCGTGATTCTGAATCTGCGCTGTTACAGTTCTAATGAAAATTTCTGGGAAACCAGATGGCGGCTGATGGAAGCGGTGAAGTACGCGTTGGACGATGCGGGAATCGGAATACCGTTCCCGCAGATGGATGTGCATGTGAAGGAAAGCGGAGAAAAAACAGACTGACATAATTTCTGAAAAAATCTCTTGCAAAATGACGCGTTCCATCATATAATAGTCATTGTTGTAAGGTTATGCTGGAATAGCGCAGTTGGTAGCGCAACTGATTCGTAATCAGTAGGTCGAGGGTTCGAGTCCCTTTTCCAGCTCGCCTAAAAAGGCTTCGCAAGTGTGCGGAGTCTTTTTTGAGTATGACGGGCATCCAAATGAAATATGTCAGCAAGCTGACGGACGCCCGGCGCGCGAGTAGGGGAAGAAATCTTCCCTACTCGATTTATTTCTGTAAAGGGAAAGCCTCTGACAATAAAACCAACTTGGTCGGTCAATAATATTTCTTGAGATTTTCAAAAATTAACACCACTACAACTTGACATAATATTTTGCCGTGATACAATATATAGTACGTGCAGCGGGGAATGACGGAAAAAGTATACAGGATATTGGGTATCAGATAGAATATGGGGGCGTTATTACATGAAGATTATTAAGAGAAGCGGCGTGGAGGTTAACTTTGACCTGAGGAAGATCATAGCAGCCATCAGGAAAGCAAACAACAGCGTGCGGGAGGACGACCGGCTGACGGAGGAGGAGATTGATGAAATTGCTTCTGTCGTGGCGGACCATTGCGAGGAGATGAGAAGGGCTCCCAGCGTGGAAGAAATTCAGGATATGGTGGAGAACCAGCTGATGAAGTACCGGGCTTACACCATTTCCAGAAATTATATCACCTACCGCTATAAGAGGGCGCTTGTGCGCAAATCCAACTCCACGGACGAGCAGATCTTAAGTCTCTTAGAGTGTAATAACGAGGAAGTAAAACAGGAAAATTCCAATAAAAATCCTACAGTGAACAGCGTGCAGAGGGATTATATGGCGGGGGAAGTGAGCAAGGATATCACGAAGCGTTTCTTGCTTGCGCCGGATATTGTGGAAGCACACGAGCAGGGCGTGATTCATTTTCATGACGCGGATTATTTTGCCCAGCATATGCATAACTGCTGTCTGGTCAATCTGGAAGATATGCTGCAGAACGGCACGGTGATCAGCGAGACGATGATTGATACGCCCAAGAGCTTTTCCACGGCATGTAATGTGGCGACCCAGAGCATCGCGCAGATTGCGAGCTGTCAGTACGGCGGGCAGAGCATTTCCCTTTCCCACTTGGCGCCTTTTGTGAATGTGAGTCGGGAAAAATTCCGCAGCAAGGTGCGGGCGGAGATGGAAGAGATGAGCGTAGACGCCACGGAGGAGCAGATTAACGCGATTGCCGAACGGCGTGTGAAGGATGAGATCAGGCAGGGCGTGCAGATTATCCAGTATCAGGTAATTACGCTGATGACCACCAACGGGCAGGCGCCCTTTATCACCGTTTTCATGTATATTGACGAGGTGCCGGAGGGACGTCTACGAGATGATTTGGCGCTGATCATCGAGGAGATGTTAAATCAGCGGATTCAGGGCGTGAAGAATGAAAAGGGTGTCTATATTACCCCCGCTTTCCCGAAGCTGATTTATGTGCTGGAGGAAGATAATGTCCGTGAGGGTACGAAATACTGGTATTTGACGAAGCTGGCGGCGAAATGCACGGCGAAACGAATGGTACCAGACTATATTTCGGAAAAAATTATGAAACAGTTAAAGGATGGCAACTGCTATACCTGTATGGGCTGTCGTTCCTTCCTCACCGTGTATCATGACGAGAACGACCAGCCGAAATTTTACGGCAGATTCAATCAGGGCGTGGTCACCTTAAATCTGGTGGATGTGGCGTGTTCGTCCGGGCGGGACACGGCACGTTTCTGGGAGATTATGGACGAGCGGCTGGAGCTTTGCAGGCGGGCGCTGATGGCACGGCATAACAGGCTCAAGGGAACGCTCTCCGACGTGGCGCCAATCCTGTGGCAGAACGGGGCGCTCGCCAGACTGAAAAAGGGGGAGAAGATTGACAAGCTTCTCTATGGCGGCTACTCCACGATATCGCTCGGCTATGCGGGGCTGTGCGAGTGTACCCGCTATATGACGGGGAAGAGCCATACGGATCCGGAAGCGACGGCTTTTGCCTTGAAAGTGATGCAGTATTTGAATAATGCCTGCAAGGAGTGGCGTGAGGAGACGAACATTGATTTCAGCCTCTACGGTACGCCCTTGGAGTCTACGACTTATAAGTTTGCGAAATGCCTGCAGAAGCGTTTCGGCATCATCGAGGGCGTGACGGATCGCAACTATATTACGAACAGCTATCATGTACATGTGACGGAGGAGATCAACGCCTTTGCAAAATTGAAATTTGAGGCGCAGTTTCAGGAGCTTTCCCCGGGCGGCGCGATTAGCTATGTGGAAGTGCCGAACATGGAGAACAATCTGGACGCGGTGCTCGCTTTGATGCAGTATATTTATGACAATATCATGTACGCGGAATTGAATACGAAGAGCGACTATTGTCAGGTATGTGACTATCATGGGGAGATTGAGATTGTGGAGGATACGGACGGGAAGTTAATCTGGAAGTGTCCGAACTGCGGCAATACCGACCAAAACAAGATGAATGTGGCGAGGCGCACCTGCGGCTATATCGGGACGCAGTTCTGGAATCAGGGGCGCACGCAGGAGATTAAGGAAAGAGTGCTCCACTTATAACAAGAGTAAATTTGCTTTGCAAATTAACTCTGCGAGCAAGCTCGATTGCGAGGATCGCTTCGCGACCTCGGATATAGCGGAAAAGCTTTGGGAGATATGATGAAATTCGGGGAAATAAAGAAATATGATATCGCCGACGGTCCGGGGGTGCGGGTGACGCTGTTTGTGAGTGGCTGCACCCACCACTGCGAGGGCTGTTTTAATCCAGAGACGTGGGATTTTCAGTATGGGCAGCCCTTTACGGAGGCGGTGGAAGATGAGATATTAGAGGCACTTGCACCGGACTATATCGCGGGGCTTACGCTGCTTGGCGGGGAGCCGTTGGAATATGCAAACTGGACGGCGCTCCTTCCTCTTTTGAGGGAGATGAAGGCACGCTTTCCCAACAAGGATATCTGGTGCTATACCGGATATCTTTTTGACAGGGACATTCTGGACGATTTCTGTGAAAAGTGGACGGATATGAAGGAGTTTCTGTCCTATCTCGATGTGATTGTGGATGGGGAGTTCATTATGGCACAGAAAAACATCAGCCTGCGGTTCCGGGGGTCGGAGAACCAGCGGATCATTGATGTGCAGGAGAGTCTGCGGCAGGAGAGGATTGTGCTGTGGGAGGATGCGTAAATGATAGGAAGACAGGCAGCTACTTGAAATATTTATCAAATAACGGATAAAACACAACACATAATCCAATGGGCAGCCCGAACAGTACGCCGCCGATGAAAATTCCAAATAGCAGCTGATATGCGGAAAAGATATCTGACAAAACATAAATTTTCAGTCCGCAAATGGAGTTGAGAAGAAAGAGTGTCCCGGTGATCAGACCTGGCGATACTCTTTTATCTTTGATTGTGTAGAAAAAATGGTCTCCGAAATTGACCATTCCCCAGAACAGTATGGCTATGCCAAAACATGCAAGTTTATCGCCGCATACAAATAGAAGGACGGATAGCAGAAGCGGGGGATAGTAGAGAAACAGGTTGTTTGCCATCCAGTGTCCATGCGTCATATGATAGGGCAGCCATTTATGTTCATACATCCATCTCGGGAAATCGCCGACTGCTTCCTCAAATAAGTGGAATGGCAGATAAATCGCTAAATTGATTAAAATAAAACTTGTCATACTCATTTTTCTGTCCTTTCTTTTTCCCATTCTTTTTCAAAGCTTTCTTCCCATTTTTCCAATGTTTCCAATAACATAAACTGCTGTTTTAGTATCGTGCGTCCAAAAAGAGGTATGTTCTTGTGCGTGGGGAGCTGCTCCGCAATCTGTTTTTTTGTGTGCTGAATGCTGTTTTTTATATTGTCAATACATTCCTTTGCAAAAGATTCATCAGCCAATGCCAGATTTACAATAACCGCATTGAAATCTAAAAATATCCGTGTTTCGGCTAAAGAAAACTGCGTCATCAGTTCTTTGACGGCTTCTTTTCCTTTTGGCGTTATAGTGTACAAGGTTTTTTCAGGCATGTTGCCGTTCCTGACGGTTTCACTGACAACATATCCTTTGGTTTCGTACTGTACCACTTTCTTGTAAACCGTAAAGGAACCGATTTTTATCCATCTGGATAAGTTTCGGGCTTCAATTTGCTTTTGTAAGTCATAAGCGCTTTTGGGACTTTGGCATAACGATCCTAAAAGGATTAAATCAATTGTTGACATGATTGACCTCCATAACTGCATTATACAATACTGTATTATACAGTATATGTGGCATTTGTCAAGTAATATATTTGGCAGTTACGATATATGGTAGATGTTTTGATACAGAATGTGAAATCCGGCGTAGGTGTTAATGTAATGATGTTTCAGATTTGCCTTGGAAAAAAGAAACGGATATAATAAAACTGGACATATCCTGTCAGTATTTTCGCGCTATTCTAGTGAGAGAAGGAGGAAACGGAGGTGCAGGAGAGCAGACTCTTTAAAATCGTATATTATCTGCTTGATAAGGGGCAGGCGACAGCGCCGGAGCTGGCAGAGCGTTTCGAGGTGTCGGTGCGGACGATTTACAGGGATATCGACGCGCTGAGTGCGGCGGGCATTCCCATCTATGCGGAGGTGGGCAGAAACGGCGGCATCCGTCTGATGCATGATTTTGTGCTCGATCAGGTCGTGCTCTCGGAAGGGGAAAAGCAGGAGATTCTGGCGGCGCTGCAAAGCATCAATATCACCCGGAATATCGGGGAAAGTCAGACGCTGCAGAAACTTTCCGCCTTGTTTGCCCTTCCTTCTGAAAACTGGCTGGAGATTGATTTTTCCAGATGGGGCAATCAGGGATTTGACAAGGAAAAGTTCGAGCTTTTGAAAACCGCTGTCATTCACCGCAGACAGGTGAGAATGCGTTATGCGGGTTCTGACGGGACGGAGAGGGAACGGACGGTGCAGCCTTACAGGCTTGTCTACAGGTCAAAAGCATGGTATCTAAAAGCGTTCTGCATGGAGAAACAGGAAATGCGGACGTTCAAGCTGAACCGCATTCTGGAATTGACGCTTCTGGAGGAGAGCTTTGTGCGGCAAAGTTTCCCGGAAGAGCCGGAGGATGCCGAGATAGACTGCCCGCTTGTTACCCTGCGTTTCCCGAAGGAGATGGCGTACCGGGTTTACGACGAGTTTGACGGCAGCCAGATAGAGAGACAGGAGAACGGGGACTTAATCGCTTCCGCCAGAATGCCGGAGGGGGCGTGGCTGACCGGGTTCCTTCTGTCTTTCGGGACGCAGGTGGAGATTCTTTCCCCGGCGCACCTGCGGGAGGAGATTGCGCGGCAGGCGGAAAAAATTTTGGAAAAATATAAAACCTGACACGAGGTGTCAACATTATGTCGGTATAATAAGAAGCATAAAAGATCAACAGGGAGGGAAACGACATGGCAAGACCGACGACAAAAGCGGATTTACTGACCGCGGCAGCAGAAAACTACGAGAAACTGAATGTAATGATTGACGGGATGACGGAAAAGGAACTGGATACGCCCTTTGATTTTTCAGACAGCGTGAAGAAGGAAGCGCACTGGAAAAGAGACAAAAACCTGCGGGATGTGCTGGTACATCTCTACGAGTGGCACCAGCTTCTATTGACTTGGATTCACGCTAACAAACGGGGTGACAACTGGCCTTTTATTCCGAAGCCCTACAACTGGAAAACTTACGGCGACATGAATGTGGCGTTCTGGAAAAAGCATCAGGAAACGACGCTGGATGAGGCGAAGAGCCTGCTCGCGGAGTCTCATGCGGAGGTGATGGCTTTGGCGGAGACGTTTTCCAATGAGGAGCTGTTTTCCAAAGGCGTCTTTCCGTGGGTGGGTGGAAGCACCCTTGGCTCCTATTTTGTCAGCAATACCTCGAGCCACTATGACTGGGCGATGAAGAAGCTCAAAGCGCATAAGAAAAACTGCGCCGGAAAGTGAGGGATGGGCGGATGCACTCTGTGACGGTGAAGGGGATTTTATCTGCGAAAAACGGAATGAACCTGTACCGGGGCTGTTCCCATGGGTGCATCTACTGCGATTCCAGAAGCAGATGCTACCATATGGAGCACGACTTTGAGGATATCGAGGTCAAGGAGAACGCCATCGAACTGCTGGAGCATGCCCTCAGGCGTAAGCGACAGAAATGTATGATCGGCACAGGTTCCATGACTGACCCGTACATCCCGCTGGAACTGGAGCTTCAACATGTCAGAAAGGCGCTGTCCCTAATTGACAAGTATGGATTCGGATTTACTGTCATCACGAAATCGGACCGCGTTTTGCGGGATTTGGATCTTCTGCGGAAAATAAACGAAAGTACGAAATGCGTGGTGCAGATGACACTGACTACTTATGATGAGGAATTGTGCCGGAGAATCGAGCCGCATGTGAGCACGACAAAAGAACGGTTTGCAGCGCTTAAGACGCTTCGGGACGCGGGGATTCCCACCGTCGTGTGGCTGTCCCCGATTCTGCCGTTTATCAATGATACATGGGAGAATATCGCCGGTGTTCTTGAACTGTGTGCGGAGGCGGGTGTTTACGGCGTGATATGTTTTGGGATAGGACTAACACTGCGTGAGGGGAATCGGGAGTATTTTTATGAGCAGCTGGACCGCCTGTTTCCCGGATTAAAGAAAAAATATATACGAACCTACGGAAATCAGTACGAAATTGCGAGCCCGGACAATAGAAGGCTGATGGGATTATTCCATCAAACATGCGAAGAAAAGGGAATGGTCCATGATAATGAGGAGATATTCCAGTATCTGCAGACTTTTGAGGAGAAGGGCGCCGGCAGGCAGTTGAGTCTGTGGGATTTGCAGGTATAAAAGAGTTTTCTATCGCATTATCGCCCGCCATACCCTTGGGGATAGCTATGGCGGGCGTTCGTTTTCTGTTTTATCTAGTATTTCTTCTTATAATAATGCTCCGCGCTCTGAATCAGCTTATAAAACACCATAGCGATGGCGCACAAAATAATAATGGAAGTAATCACCATATTGAGCTGGAATACCTGTGAGCCGTAGATAATGAGATACCCAAGCCCCCGCCTTGCGGCAAGAAATTCCCCGATGATAACGCCCACGAGGGCAAGCCCGATATTGACCTTCATGCTGCTTAAGATGAGCGGCACGGAGCTTGGCAGGATTACTTTGGTAAGCGCATCCCGGCGATTGCCGCCAAGCGTGTAGATCAGTTTGCACATCTCCGGGTCAACCTGACAGAAGCCGGTGTAGAGGCTGATGATGGAGCCGAAGACCGCCACGGAGATGCCGGCAACAATGATGGTATTTGTTCCGGTGCCGAGCCATACGATGAGAAGCGGCGCAAGAGCGGATTTCGGCAGGGCGTTCAGGACGACGAGGTAGGGTTCCAGAATTTCGGAGAGGCTGTTCTGATACCATAACAGGGTGGCGGCGAGGAGACTGAAGGCAGTGACCAGAAAGAAACTGGCGATTGTCTCAAACAGGGTGACGCCGGTATGGGCGAAGAAGGAATGATCCACAAACATCTGAGCAAGATATTGCAAAATGCCGGAAGGACTGCTGAAAAAGAAACTGTCTATCCAGCCGAGTCTTGCGGCTGTCTCCCACAATCCCAGAAAGAGAAGCAAAAGAAGGAATCTCCCGAGCGTAATCCGGTGGTGGTGCCGGTGGTGGGCGCGCAGGAAATTTTCCTGCTGCAAGGAAACAGGCGGCGGTGTTTTATGCGGTTGTGTTGTCATCGGTCAATACCTCCCATAATTGATTAAAGTATGTTTGATAGGCGGCGGTGCCGCGGACGGCAAGCGGGTCTTCCCTGTTGATTTCATAATGAATCTCCATTTCGCGCTTTACTCCGGCGGGACGCCTGGAAAGGACGATTACCCGGTCGGCAAGCGTAATCGCTTCGGAGAGGTCATGTGTAATGAGCAGCGCGGTTTTTCCTGTTTTGCGGATAATGCCTGCGATATCGGCGGATACGGAGAGACGGGTCTGAAAATCCAGAGCGCTGAAAGGCTCATCCAGAAGAAGGAGGTCCGGATGGACTGCCATGGTGCGGATGAGGGCGGCGCGCTGGCGCATTCCGCCGGAAAGCTCGGACGGTTTTTTGTCCTTAAAGCCGTAAAGACCGTAATCTTCCAACAGTTTCAGGATATAGTCCGTATTTTCTTTCGTGAGGCTGTGGGTGAGCTCCAGCCCCAGAGTGACATTCTGATAGACTGTGCGCCATTCAAAAAGATGATCCCTTTGCAGCATATAACCGATTTTTAAGGCGGAATCAGGGCAGTAGTCCCTGGAGGAAAGCCCTCGATAGAGCACCTCGCCTTCCTCCGGGGCAAGCAGCCCCGCAATGATGGACAAAAGAGTGGATTTGCCGATGGTACCTATTTGGAAACTTTTGACTACATGCTGATCATCAAAAGCAGGATAAGGAGTATGAGATATTTTGAGTCTATGCCAACAGAGTTTGATATGACAAAGATCAGCGATCGGATCAATTATGAGTTGTTTGACAGACGGATTCCAAAGGTAAGATTAGCCAGAGAGGTGGGCGTGGGCAGAGATCTGGTCAGCAGTTATACAAGGGAAAATTTCCCCGAGGAGTCCATGCAGATTCCGGTCTTAAAATCTTTTGCAGCGTATTTTGGCAAGGATACTTATTACTTCTGTAATGATTATCATAAATTTATAGATACTGTGGATGTGGTTAAGCTATTGAAAAGATTGCGGAAGGAAAAAGGGGTGACACAGAGAAGATTTGCTGATGAGCTGGGGGTTACGATTGCCATGTATAAAACTTATGAGCAAGGCAAGAGCAGTCTGCCATATTCGGTTTATCTTAGGTTGCGAACATTGTACGGACCGTTTGAGTAGGAAATGGGCTGACCAGCCCGAAATCCATCAATCCACCTATTCCACCTGTTACAAAGTATATGATATGTGTGTTTTTCATAGAATTTGTATAGGGTGGGATGGGTGGAAAGGTGGGGTAAGGGTGATGTGGTCAGAGAAAATGGGTGGTTATTAGGGAGGGTATGTGGTAAAATGATAATAAGTTATTGAGAAAGCTATGAGGGAGGACTCAAGTGAAGATATATTTGGATAACTGCTGCTATAACCGTATTCTTGATGATCGCAGCAATTCACAGATTTATTATGAACGAAATTCGGTTATGCTTATTTTGGAGTTGGCAGAAAAAGCAGCAGTTGAATTAGTGGGAAGTGAAATGCTGGTTAAGGAAATGAATGACATTGCTGATAGTTATAAGAAATCTGTTCTTCAAATGATGTATGACTTATGTTCTGAAGAAATTCGAGTAGATGGTTCGATTTTAGATAGAGCAGAAGAGATACGTCATTGTTCCAATATTAAGTATAAAGACAGCATTCATTTAGCGTGTGCGGAAACCGCAAAAGTAGATGCTCTTCTGACAACAGATAAAAAGTTTATTCATAATGGCGGACGTATCAAGATAGATACAAGGATCATGAATCCAAATCAATGGCTATTGGAGGTGTTATATTAATGATTTCGACGAAACTAAATATAGTGAATAACGCGGAAATTCAAAAAAATGGTATTATGGCGCTTAAGGAGGCTTTGGGAGTAACCGGGACTCTAAAGTTTCTGGAGCAGTTTGACAATGGCGGTTATGGTGACTACACAGCGGAGAAGTATCAGGGTGGAGATGCGGAACCGACAGATGAAGAGATCCGTAGGATGTTTAGGTAAAGTTTTCTGTTGAAAGAGACTGGTCAGGTAATGTAGCTTGGCATGGAGCCACAGGAGCATATTCATTATGCCATGCTTATGCGGGTCATGGGGTACGATTATGGTGTATACAAGAAGCAGTATGACAGTAACGCGCAGGCATGTAAGGCGCTCAATAGCCTGGCATTCAGTAACGGGGATAACATAGACCTTTTTAATCTGCTTGAAATTCTTTTAGGGCGGGA
The DNA here is from genome assembly GCA_910587715.1 of uncultured Lachnospiraceae bacterium. GTDB lineage: Bacteria > Bacillota > Clostridia > Lachnospirales > Lachnospiraceae > UBA3282. The sequence goes on from CAJUMV010000026.1 coordinate 45,513, forward strand.
TCTGTCAAGGAATGAAGCGAGGGAAAAGGCTATACAATACAGTGAAGAACATGGGACGGACAAGACGGTGGTTATGACGATAGCCGGAGCCACCAACAGCAAGATAGACTATAGTGCATTTGAAAAAGGAGATGGCAGGATGTGTACATTGTTTGAAGAGATTGCATTACAGTCTTTTGCGGGTACGCTGCCTGCAGATGTTGATTATGAAAAAGAACTGGAAACAATGCGGGAGGAAAAGTGAAAATGGAAAATCAGACAGAAATTAATGTGATTTGGGAATCGTTAGGAATAGCCAACGATTTTATATTCGGCAAGGTGATGCAGGATGCGGGACTATGTAAGGAATTATTGCAGAGGATACTGCCTGATCTGGAAATAGACCATATAGAGTACCCGGAGACACAAAAGGGCATCCGACCGGATGTGGATGCAAAGAGTGTCAGGTTAGATGTCTATGTGAAAGATGGGAAGGGCACCGTTTACGATATCGAACTACAGGCGGCGGATACGAAGGAATTACCCAAGAGAAGTCGGTATTACCAGAGTATGCTGGATCTACAGTTGATTGACAAAGGGCAGACTTATAAAAAGCTGAAGCCGAGCTATGTTATTTTTATATGTCCGTTTGACCTTTTTGGCAAAGGGAGGCATATTTATAGTTTTGAGAATATCTGCAAAGAGGACAACAGCGTATTTCTGGATGACGGAGCGGTGAAGATATTCTTAAATGCCAGTAGCAGGCAGGATGATGTGAGCAAGGAATTAAAGGCGTTTCTTGATTATGTGGCTGGGATAGAATCGGAAGATGATTACGTCCAGAGAGTGGCGGAGGCAGTGCGTGAAGCAAAGAAGAACAGGGAATGGAGGCATGAGTATATGACATTATTAATGCGTGATCAGGAGAATATAGAAAAAGGGATAGAAAAAGGGATAGAAAAGGGGAAATCTGTAGGGGAAGAGATGATGCTTATGCTGGTTCAGAAATTGGTGGATAATAACCGTTTCGATGACATATCAAAAATTAAGGATAATAAGGAGTACCGGCAGGAATTATATAAAGAATATCATATTTCCCTTTGAGGTTTGCAGGCAGTACGAAGAATTGAAAAAGTGGTTTTTATTCCCGCGAGCAACGAGCCAAGTGACTGCTTGCAGGCATTTGGCGACTGCCGCGAGGGTTTAATACCCCGCAGCTTGCTGCGCATTCAAGCTACGATGCCCCGCAGCTTGCTGTGCATTAAAGCTACAATGCCCAGTAGCTTGCTGCGGGGTATTTCACTTCTTTTTTCCAGATGCTTGCAAATATGATGACGGGCGCCTTGCAGATTTATATAGGGAAGGCTATACAATATAGTGAAGAACATGGGACGGACAAGGCGGTGGTTATGACGATAGCCGGAGCTACCAACAGCAAGATAGACTATAGCGCATTTGAAAAAGGAGATGGCAGGATGTGTACATTGTTTGAAGAGATTGCATTGGAGAACGAAAAGAAGGGAAAGGCAGAGGGCAAAGCAGAGGGGATTATTGAGACTGGCTTAGATGTTGGACTTTCAGAGCAGGATATATTGGAGCGTCTCCAAAAGAAACTGGATATATCGCTTCAGAAAGCGCAGGAATATGTTTCAAGATTCGGAAAGCGGACGGTATGAGTGCTAGTTTGAAGTAAGGAATGTCATTAAGCCGGAGGAATTGGAGGACCGTGATACGGAAGTGTTTTCCATATTAGAACACGGGAACACAGCAAGAAGTATACAGGCGGTCAGAGATCATATTAAGATTAAGAAAGAAATCCACGGTGTAAGGTGTGGAGCCTGTGATGCTCGGCATGGAGTCACAGGAGCATAATCATTATGCTAAGAGTTGTCTATTGCTGTTTTGCGGCACTTACCTCGCGTGACAAGAACAGTCTTTTGGAATAAAGTTGAGAAGAATTTTCCGATAAACGAGGGTTTCCCAAAATAATACAATGATAAGGGAGCACTATAAAAGTATGAAAAAGATATGATATACTGATCGAAATGTTTGCAAAAAAGAAAGTATACGGAAAAAGGAAGAGGATAAGGGGACTGGCATAGACAGGAGTAAGTTGTGACATTACGGAAAGCATATCAGGTTCTTGGAATTCCGCAGGGAGCCGGAAAGAGCGAAATCAAGAAAAGATATAGGAAACTGATGCAACAGGTGCATCCGGATGCTAACGCATCATTGCAGGGAAACTATTTGTACAGTGCGCAGGAAATTAACCACGCATATGCAATTTTGATGAAAGAGAAACCGGCCGATCTTGAGAATATTAATTATGATGGCCGGTATCCGGGCTCGAAGGATAAAAAGAATGCCGCGTGGGACGCGCCTGTCAATGGAAATGCATTTGTGGAGCGGGAAGTTTTGCAGTATGTGGAAGATTATGATGGGACGGTTTTGGGAACTTTCTGTGTGGCTAAAGGGAAATACCTGTGGAAGACAGATGAGGATTTTCCACTTTTTTTGCGCAGTATGTATCGATGCAGTAAGGAGCTATTGGACGGGATAGATGAGAGATATTATAAGGGAGGGGCTTCAAACAGACGGCAGCAGATTCAGGCGGAACTTGCGTATCTGCTTGCCCAGCAATTTATAGATGCATCTGCCTTGTTCTCGGAAATTGCGCAAGAGGAGAAAAGCAGTCCGGACGGAGAAAGGATTTTTTATCTTGATTCCATGCTGGAATTGGAAGATGGGATGGCTCCTGTAAAAAAGGGGGAGCTGTTTTATCCGTCCAGGCTTAGTAATCACAGATTATATATAAAAAATCAAGCAGGGCAGGAGCTGGGGTATCTTTCTTTTTTAGACGATCGTATGTATTATCTAATCATTCCTCTTTTTGAACAGAAGAGAGTCCAGGTCAAAATGCAGGCAGACGAGGGGAAGGCGGAGAAAAGGAAAGGGAAAGCGGTCAGGTATCTAAAGCTGCATCTGTGGGTAAAACTGCAGGATGCGGATAGGCGGATGCCCGAAAGCCTGAACTTGCAGATTGATAAGCTATTGGCAGATTATGTAGATGCCTGTTTATAATTTAAACGACTTGGAAGTTTTCCGCTGAGATTTTTGCTATAGCAGTAACCTCTTTTTGGAGGATAACAGAATTTGTCATAGAAACAATAGGTATTGTATTTTTAAGCAGGATGGAAGTGTCTGGGAAAAGCTTTATAATAATGGCAATAATAAAAGCAAAGTTTTTTGTTGAAAGAGGCTGCTCAGGTAATGGAGCCACACTGAAAATTGGAGTGATATAGACGAGAGGCATGAGTATATGACATTATTGATGCATGATCAGGAATGGATATTTTAGAGGAGAAATGATATATGTCACTGGCAATGCAGAATTTGATAGATCAGTATATTTCTGAAATTAAGAAAATTTATGGTTTACATTTACGGAAGGTGATTTTGTATGGTTCTTATGCCAGAGGAGATTTCGAACAGAATTCAGACGTAGATATTATGATATTGCTTGATATATCGGAGTCAGATTTAAAGTCTTACAGCCAGAAACTTTTTTATATGACATATGACTTTAATTTAGATAATGATCTTGATATAAAACCGATTGCCAAAAGCGAGGCACATTTTATAAAATGGATTGAGAACTATCCGTTCTATGCAAATATCCATAAAGAGGGAGTGATTTTATATGGAGCAGCATAAAAATGGATACAAACAGGAAACAAGTGTAGATTCCGCAGACATTTCAAAGAGTGTGGAAGGATTTAAAGTATTAAAGTCTTTTGCGGGTACGCTGCCTGCGGATTTTGATTATGAAAAAGAACTGGAAACAATGCGGGAGGAAAAGTATGCTCGTTTTAATTGATTCAAATAGGGATCAGCAGGATGTATAGGTAAAGTTGAACTAATGACGATTGCAATAATTAATGTAAATATGGAGTGAAGAGGGTGATTTTTATGATAATGACGAGCATTGAGTTACATGTTCCAACAGAAACTAAAGCCTATGTATTGGATAAAACAACGGAAATGGTGCGGAATGCCCTTTTGTTGTATCCAAGCATTGCGGATGAAACAATATCACATGGCAGGGCGGCAGAACTTCTTGGCATATCTTAAATGGAACTTATTGAATTATATAGCAGTTTGGGAATTCCATATTTGGATATGACAGATGAGGAGTTTGAAGAGGAAATACAAATGGTTAAGAAGATAGCGGAGAAACTTTCATAAATTCACCAATCTACCTATATCTTTAGTAGTTCACTGGAAATTGATAAAGAGTATGCAAGTTGCTCATATGAAAGTGGAAATGGGGAGGAAAAGAGTATTGGATAAGAGATCACGGTTGAAGGAAATAAAAATTTCAGGATATAAATCTTTAGGAACAGACACGCAGCCGATCAGTTTAAAAATGGATACGTTAAATATTATCATAGGGGCAAATGGAGCGGGGAAAAGTAACTTTATTTCTTTTTTTCAGATGCTTGCAAACATGATGACGGGTGCCCTGCAGATTTATGTTGGGAAGAACGGAACGTCCGAGTCGTTGCTGCAGTTCGGGTCTAAAAGGACAAAGATGATTTCTGCAAGTCTGGTATTTGAAAATAAAATATTCACTGATACTTATGAGTTTTCCCTTGTGAAAGCGGTAAATGATACGCTGATCTTTGCAGAGGAAATCATCAGTGACGGAAAAAATACATTTGAACTCAGCAGTGGACAAAAGGAGAGTTTTCTGCTTACGGATCAGGCGACCCATGCCAGTGAGCGGGCTGTCAAGGCGATTCTTTCCGGCTGTAAGACATTCCAGTTTCACGATACATCCGCAGAAGCGCATATCAGGAATGCCGCCAATATAGACAATAACCGATCTTTGATGAGCGACGGGGGAAATGTAGCTGCCTATTTGTATATGCTGAAAAAGAACCATGTGCAATATTACAATCGGATCGTGGATCATGTGCGATATGTGATGCCATCTTTTTATGATTTCTTTCTGGAGCCACAAATGCTGAATCCCCAATGGATTAAGCTTCAATGGGTGGAAAAGGGAAATAGTGAATATGTGTTTGGCCCGGAGCATTTTTCGGATGGCACATTGCGGTTTATTGCACTGGCAACCCTGTTTTTACAGCCGCCAAAGCTTTTGCCGCAGGTGATCTTTGTGGACGAGCCGGAGCTTGGTCTTCACCCGCAGGCAGTAGATGTTCTGGCTTCTATGGTAAAAAAGGCAACGGAGAGTACACAGGTGATTATGGCGACACAGTCTCCCAGACTGCTGGACAGTTTTGATTATAAGGATATTATTGTGGCGGAAAAGGACAGGGAAACGGGATGTACCATGTTGGACCGGCTGGACGAAGATGAGGTGAAGGTATGGTTGGAAGATTACAGCCTTTCTCAGATCTGGGACAAGAATATAATCGGAGGGCAGCCGTAATATGAAGAATTTTCGTATTGTTACTGAAGGGCAGTCGGAAACCAATTTTGTCAACAGAGTAATGGTGCCGTATTTTTATGGTAGATGTACGCTGATACCGATTACAGTTGTGACAAAGACAGATAACAGACATGGAAAGATATATAAAGGCGGGGTGGGTAATTATGGTCAAATGAGAAATACGCTGTTAAATACGTTGGCAAATGCGTCTAAAAACCCGGATTCTTATGTGACGACTATGTTTGATTTTTACAGACTGCCGACAGATGTGCCCGGAGTTGCAGAGGCAGAAAAGGTAGACGACCCCTATAAAAAAGTGGAGATCATAGAGAGAGAAGTACAAAGAGTGGAAGGATATGGTGAAAAGTTCTTCTTTCCATACATAGAACTGCATGAATTTGAGGCAATGATTTTCTCTGACATAACAAAGCTGGAAGAAACATATTTTGAAGATGATCTGACGGCACTGAAAGAATGCGTAAAAGCGCAGAGTAACCCTGAACTGATCAATAACGGGGCTGATACGGCACCGTCAAAACGGATTATGGATTGTATCGGTAGCTTTGATAAGGCAAATGTAGGGGTGGATGTGCTTGGAAAAATAGGCATTGAGAATATTGCAGGAAAATGCCGCCATTTTGCGGAATGGCTGCAGTGTATTGAAGAAAGGATCTGACTTTTGGAGCGGGTGTAAAGCGCAACTTTAATTAGTCTAAAATGAAAAGAGAACCCATAATGAACCAAATGAAAAATAATTTAAGAATAGCAGGAACGGAATATGTCGGAGAACATGTATTTGTAAACGGAAGAAGTGTTCCCATATATGAAATACATACTGTACATGGTTTAAATCAAATAATTGGATATGCAAAATTCAATAACAATAATTATGGTAATGTTTTTTATCGGGGCGAATGTAAATTGCATCAATCCCTTATTCCATCACTTTTCCGGGGATGTAAACATACAGGTGAAAAGACGAAAAGGCTGAATTCATTAATCCATTTAATCCATGCAGATGATAGATTGGAACATGATTTAAAATTGATGGACGCCAGTCCTGATAAACAGGAAATCAAAATAGAAGGAATGCTGCAGCATTACGGAGTACCGACAAGATACATTGATGTGGTGGATAACCATTGGGTAGCATTATGGATGGGGTTGCATAAAATGCAGGGTTTGAAAAATATTGGTAAGTACTATCATTATGGAAAAAGAGAATTGCCGCTTTCAGAAATGCTATGTGGCAATATGGCTGATACAGATACATTATATCAGTATATTTTGTTAATTGCTGTTCCAGATGAGAGAGTGAATAATGCGGATGGAATTGAAATTATGGATGGTATGATTGTAGTTGATTTGCGAAAGGCGCTTCCATCAATATTTCTAAGGCCGCATGCACAACACGGATTGGTTTTACGCAATAGAGGTGGGGATTCTAATAATGTGGATTTTTATGATGTTTCCAATAATGTAGTTGGAGTCTTAAAGATAAGAATTGATAGAACTGATGAATGGTTAGGAAATGGTCAATTATTGACTCAAGACAATCTATTTCCATCTCCAGGATATGATTATGGATATGATTTATTGTTATCAAGAGATGATATTTTTGCACAAACGGAATTTGAAATTACAAGATATAACTAATAATGGATAAGATAAAGATATAATAAGTATGATTGTGGCAAGAAGTTGATTATAAAGAGAACGTAATATAGAGCATGTAAGTTTTTGGGGTGGCCGAGTAACTCGGCCACTTTTTCTGTGTAAACATTAGTCCATAGAATGTTCTTTTGACGCAAAATGTTATTTCGGACAGTTGTTATCTTCACAACGTGGATAAGGCGTATCAATATTTGTGAGACCTGCCAGATAATCCATGCTTGTATCAAGTGCAATAGCAATTCTTTTACATTGCTCAAAGGTATAGTATCGTTTACCATTTTCAATTTTAGAATAGTCGCTTTGATCAATTCCAGTCAGAATTTGCATTTTAACTTGGGTGTACCCCTTTGACTTGCGTAGTTCTTTTAATCTTGTCATTAAAACCCCTCCGTAGTTTGCTTATAATCAAAATATGACAGATTGACCTATTGACTTTAGGGTGAAATTGACCTATTATATTATGTAGATAAAAATAAATAAGTCGAAAATAATAATTTGACTCTTCAAGCAGTTTGAGTCAAAAAAAATTTTTGACTGTGGCATCACAAAAGAGATTAAAGGAGGATGTTATGTACAAAATTGAGTGTTTGACAGATATCAGGAAGGTACACACCGTTCATATGGAGGAGTGTTCCCCTTTTTCTGGGGGCTGTTATCCAGAGGCTGATGGGTGTTGTGGACCGGATTGCAATCCAACGGTTGGATATTGCGGACCAGATGTTTGTCCGCCACACCGTGGGGATGATTAGTCATTAGGCTGGATATAGTTTAGAAAACTTATATCTATAAGAGTATGACGTTTTTAAAGCGTTGTTATAACTGTATAAAATTCCCACAGAATTTTATACAGTTATTTTCTTTTTATCAAATATATTAGATGAGGGCAAAAATATGTTTTATGCATTAAATGATGATGTATATATGGTTAAGGGAAGTAAACGGGGATGTATATATGATTTCAATACTTCAAAATTGTATAGTATTAATGAGGCATTAACACATGAGATTGACTTGGTTAATAATGGAGAGGTTTTGTTTGGTGCTGTGAATGAAGAACTTGCGATAGTTTTTGATGATTTAATAGAGAAAAAAATTTTGATGTTGTCAAAGGAACCTATTAAACGTCAAATTGAGGAAATAAGAGCGGTAATACCTAAGCCTAGCTTTGCATGGATTGAAATCACAAACAAGTGTAATTTAAGATGTATTCACTGTTACAATGAATCAGATGCACATAGGGATCTGGTTATGTCATTAGATGATTATAAATTAACAGTTGATTATCTTTTAGAATTAGGAATTAAGAAAATGCAGATTATTGGCGGAGAACCTTTTTGGGATAAACAGATTCTTAGAGACATGCTTGATTATACAATAAATAAATTTGCATTTATTGAGATATTTACAAATGGAACATTAATCACCGAAGAATGGTTTGATGTTCTGGCTAAAAATAAAATACATATAGCGTTATCAGTATATTCATATCAAGAAGAAATGCATGACAGAGTTACAGGACATAAAGGAACGTGGCAAAAAACTAATAAAACAATTGATGCGTTAAAAAATCATAATATAGACTATAGAGTGTGCAATGTTTTGATGAAAGATATAGAGGTCGGGACACAGACAACAGATTTATATCATATTAGTGAAAATAAAGATGTTGTTAGAATGTCTGGGCGTGCAAATTTTTCTCTTTTGTCTGATGAGCTATTAAAGAAAAAAATTATTACAAAGAAATCATTTTCTACGCCAATAAAAAAACCTCTTGTTTCTCGTTTGATAAGTGGGCACAATTGTTTTCAAAAAAACATATACATTTCAGCAGATATGAAGGTTTTCCCCTGTGTGATGGAGCGCAGAATGAAACACTGCGAAATAAGTGAAAAAAGTAAAATTATATTAGATGAATCGATTCGGTCATTAAACAAAGATCAGGTAAATGAATGTTGCCATTGTGAGTATCGGTATGCCTGCTTTGACTGCAGACCAGATTCATTAAGTGGAGATTTATATGAAAAACCATGGTTTTGTACATATAAACCATTATTGGGAGAATGGGAGAACGAAGATGATTTTATTGTGAATCTCAGAAATAAATGGGGAACATGATTTATTGTCTAGTACATCGAATAATAAGTTTCTGGCTATACGACGCAGAATGAATTTTCATATGCAAGGCGGAAGAAGGAGGCGTAGCGGTGGCTACGTCGACTGATGACAACGCGGCAGATGGAAATTCAGGCAAGTCATATGGCTGGTTACTTATTATTCGATGTACTAGTAAAGTTTATGAATTTCAACTATGTATTGTGAAATAGAACAGCAGAGGTGAAAGATGGAAAATCGTGCAAAAAAATATAATGCGATAAAAAGAGAAAAACTGCAGAACGAATTAGCAGTAAATAAAGCTTTGCAAGAGGCTGGTATGTATTTAGAATCACATGTTTTTCCTGTTCCTTCATTGCAATTTGAACTGACAACCCATTGTAATGCAGCTTGCAAACATTGCTACAATAACTCGGGTCTATGCAATAATGTACCTGATAGAATGACCTCAGAAAAATGGATTGATTTTGCAGAATATCTTGTGAATCATGGTGGGGTATTTGAATGTCTTTTATCTGGAGGAGAACCACTTCTTCTTGGAGAAAATTTGTTCAAAATTATGGATATTCTTCATGAGGATGGGTCATGTTTTATGCTGCTTACCAATGCATATCTTATGACAGCGGAAAAAGCAAAGAGATTTAGTAAATATCGTTACCATTGGCTTCAAATTTCTATTGATGGTGTCGGTGCAGAATACCATGATGCCTTCCGCCAAAAGAATGGAAGCTGGGAAAGAGCTGTGAAAGGTGCGTCATTAGTAGCGGAAAACGGAATACCTTTAAAAATTGCCCATTGTGTGACACCATATAATTTACAGGATATTGATGATATGTGTGATCTTGCATACTCACTTGGGGCATCCTGTATTACAGTTGGTGAATTATGCCTTAGCGGAAGAGTAGCCCAGAATACGGATTTACTTTTATCCAATGATCAAAGAGAAATTCTTTATCGAAAGGTAAAAGAGAATTTTTATCGATATCAAGGTCGCATGCGTATAAAAAGTTCAAATTCTGTTAGATCGGGATTAGAACGACATTTCAAAAGACCGAATTCGGGAGCTATAATCAGACCTAATGGAGATATAAGGCTTGATGGTATGGCGCCATTTGTTATAGGAAATATACTTAAAGAGGATTTTGCCGAAGTATGGGCAAAAAAGCTAAATAAATGCTGGCAGGATGCTAAGGTGGAGGAGTTTATTTCCAGTTTTAATGAGGACGATAGAAATTATCAGTTTATTAATTATGTAGAGGACGATATTAAAATAGCTGATTGAAGTAAATAGCATAGCTCAATTATAGGGTATCAAGGGAAGTTGTTAGGTTCTATTCGTTTATCTGTGTCTATTTTAGAAAATGACGAAATTTGTCATGGTAATTTGCTATATTAATTTTTGTTATTGGGGAAAAAGCGAAATTACAAGAAGAGGATGAAAAATTATGTGGATTTTTAATGTCGCATTAAAACTTTATGGCATGTGAGTACCAATTAGTATAGCTAGTTGACATGGAAAGCGTGTAGGAGTTGGGGGTATGTTGCTCGATGGAACATGGCAACGACAGTAAGCGAATATAGGTAATTGCGAAACAAGTTCGCAATCTTGATTCCAAACAAGGAAGAAATCCT
>CAJUMV010000027.1 GCA_910587715.1 uncultured Lachnospiraceae bacterium
GCGGTCTATCTCTTGTTTTCGGTTGCTTGCTTCTTTACCGTACATGAGCATTTGAGAGGGATATTAAATACAGTGCTGATTATTCCGTAACAACCATCACTTATACGATGTGTGTAAGTCACGAAAATGGTATTTCCAGCAACTTACAGAAGATGAAGTTCTATACGAACCAGTTAGCTCCTGATAAGAGGACGCCTGGCATTGTGGAAGGCACTTACGACGTTGCATCACAGGGAGAGCACAGCATTACGATCTGGACTCCTGTTGTGGCAGCGACACCGTTTGATTACCCGAATACGATACAGGACAGATATATTGGTGATGCGATAGAACTTGGCTATACGATCAAGACAACAGGCGCGGATGACAGTATTGTACATATTGTGCAGTAAAAGAAAAAAGGAACTTTTTCCATTATGGAAGGGGTTCTTTTTTTGTTGGGAATTGAAGAAACCATAAAACAAATATATAATAGAGACAAACATTTGAGAATGAGAATCAGTTAGGGCAGCAGGTTATAGTTGGATGAAAGGGGAATCTTATGGACAAAAGATTAGATCTATTAGATCGTGAAGAATTTATTGAAAATGTTATTAAAATAGTTAATCAGTTATCAGAAATAAAGAGAGGGTGTTGTTTCGCTATCGAGGGAGGCTGGGGAGTTGGTAAGACTTTTGTGATTGAAGAAATTGAAGAGAGATTAAGAGTGATTCAGTCTGAGGAGACAAGTAGCGACAGATATTTTGTGTTTCACTATAATTGCTGGCAGCATGATTATTATGAGGAACCTGCTGTTGCAATTATATCAGCGATGCTTGCGTCCGTTAGGGAAGATGAAGTTTTAGTCAATGGGGAAGCGGAGAGAATCATAAAGGCAGGATATGAGTTTGTTGGAGAAGAACTTAAAAAGATAGCAGGCTTATATATAGAAAATAAGATAGGAATCAATTTAATCAGTTGGGCAGAAGATATAAAAAAGAATAAAGAGATAAATCAAAAAGCGGAAAATGAATTTGATGTGATGTTCAATTTCAGCCAGACGATTGAAAAAGTTAGGAAAAAACTGCAGGAAATAGCAGAAGAAAGAACAATCGTTTTATTTGTGGATGAATTGGATAGATGTATTCCACAGTATGCGATAAAGGTGCTTGAAAGACTGCATCATATCTTTTATGGCTTAGATAATGTGGTAGTGGTCATGGCAATAGACAGAAAACAGTTAGAACATTCCGTGGAAGAGATGTTTGGAGCAAGAAAAGATGAATCGTCCATAGATATAGAAAAGTATTTAAAGAAGTTTATAGATTTTTCGATGGTGTTGGATAATGGAACAATCAATGAATCTTATCGAAAAAAATACAAGGTCTATTTTGATAAATTTGTGATTGAGAATGAGCAGGATGCAGAGGAGATAACGAATATTTTATCGAAATTATTTGCGGCTATTGATATTAGAAGGCAAGAAAAATTAATAGAAAAAGTAAACATGGTACATTCTCTTGTGTGTAATGAAAAGTTGGATATTTCTGTTTTAGTTTTTGAAATTTTATATGAAGTATTAAAGATATGGAAATTTGGCGATTTAAAGTATGTGGCGGTAATTAATGACGGTCGATATACAGACATAGAGAAACGGATTGGTAATAAAATGGATATTTTGAAATCGTTTGTCGATCAGGCATACACTAATGTTAAGATGGGCTATGGTTGGCAGACTACTGAAAAAAGTGTGAATTATAATTTATACGGGAAAATTTTTTGGTATTTTGCAAATATATACTATGATGAAAAAATACCATATTTAGAATTCAACAATTGTATGCAAGATGTAAAGGATGAGCTAGAAGTGGCGAAGAAATACTGTGAATTTTGCGAGATGGTTAAGTAGGATAAAGATTGGGATCAGTTTATGGAGGAAAAATAGATGAGTCGAAAAAACATATTCGAGATTTTGAATGAAAAAACAAATATTGGTTCACAAATAAATAAAATAGAAATTTTACTCTCAGAATCATCCATTAATGGTTTTACTCTTGAAGAGATTGTGGACATAGAGTGTATGCGTGATTGGAAAGCAAGGGGTAGATATACAAGTTGTGAAGAAATCAGGGAACGGCTTCATATTACATATACTGATATTCAAAAGAAATTATCAGATGAACACATATTATTTTATTTGGAATATGTATCGAACGTTATCTGGCTTTGCAATGAACGATACGGTGTTGAGGATGCTGAAGATGAGTACATTTATCTACAAGAAAATGTCATAGGACTTTTAGATGATTTGGGATACGAAAAAAAGGTCTTTGCAGATGAAGAAAAAGTGATATTAGTTGAGAAAAATGCGGCAATGACAGCAGTTGCAGAGGCTGTTGATCCTAATACGGCATATGCAGTGATAGAATATAATCATCATCTCTTGAAGGGAGATATAGCGGAAAAACAGAGAATATTGAAAATTTTGGCAGATAAATTTGAACCAATGAGAGGAGAATTAAAGAAAGTAAATAAGGAATTGGAGAGCAATACAGGGTATTTGCTTAATAAAATGAATATTCGACATAATAACATGGAAGGAAAAAATACCATTGAATATGTTAAAAATCTTTCTAATGAAGAATTGGAAGAATGGTATGATGAAACATATCAGATGTTGTTACTTTGTTTTTTGGAATATGAGAACATTGAGAGAAATAAGAAAATAAATGAGCTAAAGAAAGTAATAGAAAAATAGGATGTATTCCAAAATCCTGTATGAGAATCACCTCATATGGGATTTTTCTTGCTTATGCCCATAAAAATTTATATTTTTACTTTCTTTGTATATAACTTAAAAACAGGAAAAACCTGAAAATATAAAGAGAGGAGAAAAGAAAAATTATGAATATAAAAAAGTGTTCATTAAAAACAATGTGTGCAGCTTTGGCGTGTACAACAGTTTTTAGCAGTATGATGGCTGCCTATGCAACAAGTACTGTTTATGAAACTCCAATGGATGATTCGGCGGAGATTAATACAATTGAAACTCTGGCGAATGACTCAGCGGGTACAGGTACAAGTGATTCTGGCTGGACTACCGAAGAAAACAGTTTTGAAGATATAAAAGTAACTTATCAACAGTCATCGAGCTATACAGTGACAATTCCGAAGGCAATTACTTTGGGTATAAATAAACAGGCGGTATATTCCGTTAAGGTTGCAGGAAATATTGATGCAAACCAGCGAGTATATGTAGCTCCTGTGGATGGTATTGCTGGTGGTGAAAATTTAGATTTTTATATGAGTGACCTAAGCGGTAAGAAAGAAGATGTTGTTGCAACGGTAACACAGAATAAAACTTACTGGAGTTCTGAAAACTTGGCAAATGCTTATGAAGAAACCAATAATTCCATCAGTGCTCCAGATCTGACTGCGGGTACATGGGAAGGAACTTTCCAAGTAGAGATAAGATTGGAGACAGAAAAGGAGCAGGAGCAGGAGCATGTACATAATTATGTAGATGGAAAGTGTGAATGTGGAGCAGTTGATCCTAATCATACCCATAATTATGAGGATGGATCCTGTACAATCTGTGGGGAAAAGGATCCTTGTTCAGAATTTCATACTGATGAAAATGAGGATGGTATTTGTGATATCTGTGGTCATGAACATCAGTGGGTAGAAAATGAAGATGTTTTAGAGTGAGTACGTTATAATCCTTATGGCAGGACTGACTGGATTAAGAATGGAAATACATATGAAGCTACCATTAGTGCTGATAAGACAGATGGCACCAAATCAGCGTCAATTGATTTTGATATAGATGTTCCAAATGATGTGGAATGTACATATTCATTTACATGCCCATACCTTTATAAAACTGATTTTATGTATTATGATAATGCTTGGGCATTCTTATATGATTTAGATGATTCAGGTAATACGATTGATACGGCTTCCAACCCTAGAACCACTATTTTTGATGTTAAAGGAGCGGGCAGCGGGAATTCATCTGGTACAATATCCTTATCAAAAGGAAAACATAGACTTTCAGTATTATATCATAAAGGCAATAAAAGTTCAGCAGTTTCTGGAACAGTTAGAATAACTTTAGATTCAATAAATGGTCTAAATTATGTTTGCACTGAATGCGGAGAAAAAAAGGGTAGATAAATATGCTGAAACTATTATAAAAGAAGGAATCTGTGTTAAAAGTAGTGAAAGAAAATATCTTTTTGATATTTAAAAAAGTTGTTATCTAAAAACATCTTCTGCAATATAGAAATAAATATGGCAATTCCAAAAAGAACTTAGAGCTTTCATTCTAGGTTCTTTTTTTCATACAAAATATACAAAGAAAAATCGTGCCACAAAAGCACGAAAGCAAAACACAAAATATTGAAGCGAAATTTTTATCATGTAAACTGGAAAGTGAAGGCAGAAGTATTTTATCTTATAATTGCCATTGATACAGAGATGACAATGTGCAGCCTTAGAAATATATTACACAGGAGGAAGTCTCTATTTTCTGTATTAGAGCAAATTTTCTGACAGGAGGATTTGCAGATATGATAGTTGGGAAAGACATTCCTTTGCCTTGGTGGGAGAAATACACGCTCACAATCGAGGAGGCATCCCTGTATTTTGGCATCGGGGAGAAGACCCTCAGGCGGTTTATAAAGGAACATCAGAATGAGGACTTCATCATTTATAACGGGACAAAGGTTCAGATCAAAAGAAAAGTGTTTGAAAAGTTTATTGATGAAAAAGTAACTGTTATGTAAGTTCGGTCTGAGGGTGGCAGACTAACTTTGACCTAGATTATGAGTCCCGTTCATGGTACAATAGATATACCATATCGGGGCTCTTTTCAATTAAGAAAGGAGTGACATTATGAGCACAAAAAGACGGGATAGTAAAAACCGTATTTTGCAGAATGGAGAGAGCCAGAGAAAAGACGGAAGATATATGTACAAGTACATTGACAATGCGGGAGATACGAGATACCTGTACAGTTGGAGGCTGGTACGGACGGATACTGCCCCACAGGGGGTAAAAGATGAGCCGCCGCTTAGGGATAAGATTAAAGCGGTCCAGAGGGATTTGGATGCAGGTCTTATTTCAGCGGGCAGAGATATGACCGTATTGGAACTTGTAAAGAAATATGTCGCACAAAAAACAGGGGTCAGGGAGAATACCCGTGTCGGCTATCAGTTTGTGGTCAATATCCTCAAAAAAGAAGAGTTCGGGAGCATGAGGATTGACAAGGTGAAACTGTCCGACGCGAGGCTGTGGCTTATCAAGCTGCAAAAGGACGGTCGCGGATACAGCACCATCCATACGGTCAGAGGTGTGGTAAGACCTGCATTTCAGATGGCAGTGGATGACGACCTGCTCCGCAAGAATCCCTTTGAGTTCCAACTCGCTACCGTTGTAGTAAATGATTCGGTAACGAGGGAAGCGATTACGAGGAAACAGGAAAGACAGTTCCTTGAATTTATCAAGAATGACAGGCACTTTAGCAGGTATTATGAGGGAATTTATATCCTGTTCCACACGGGCTTAAGGATATCAGAGTTTGTCGGTCTGACGGTTTCGGACATTGACCTTCAGAATGGCATTATCCATGTGGACCATCAGTTACAGCGGACGCGGAATATGAAGTACACCATTCTGGATACGAAGACCGACTGCGGGACAAGGCTTGTGCCGATGACGGATGAAGTGAAGGAGTGCTTTGCACGGATATTGGAGAACCGTCCGAAGCTGAAAGAGGAACCGATGGTTGACGGGAAGACAGGTTTCCTGTATCTTGATAAGAACGGTATGCCGATGGTGGCCCTTCATTGGGAGAAGTATTTCCAGCATATCAGGGAAAAGTATAACAGCATTTACAAGGTACAGCTTCCTGTGATCACGCCCCATGTGGCACGCCATACGTTTTGTTCCAACATGGCTAAGTCGGGAATGAATCCGAAGACTTTACAGAAGATCATGGGGCACAGCGATATCGGTGTTACGTTGAATGTATATACGCATGTTGACTTTGAAGATGTGCAGGAAGAGATGAAAAAGGTATGTAAAGGCTGAGTTGTAAAAAGTTGTAAAACAGCAAAATGGGGTCCATTTTACAACTTTTTTACAACTTTTGAAGCAGAAGATATGCGATTTTATGCCAAGTTATACCGAAAAAATTGTAAAACAGCAGAAAATAGAAAAACCTGAAAAGCCCGTAAAATCAAGGAAAATCAGCATTTATAAGGAGTTTTAGATTTATGATAAAAGTACTTTTTATTTGCCACGGCAACATCTGCCGCAGCACCATGGCCCAAAGCCTCCTCGCCCACATGGTCAAAGAAAAAGGACTCTCCGCCCAATTCCACATCGACTCCGCCGCCACCAGCTGCGAAGAAATCGGCAACCCGCCCCACTACGGCACGGTGAACAAACTGCGGCAGGAGGGCATCCCTCTCATTCCTCACAGGGCGCGCCAGATGACAAAACAGGATTATCAGGACTTCGATTACCTGATTGGCATGGACGACGCCAATGTCCGCAACATGGAGCGGATTGCAGGCGGTGACCCGGATCATAAGATTTACAAGCTTCTGGAGTTCGCGGGGAGCGGCAGGGCGATCGCAGATCCTTGGTATACGGGGAATTTTGAGGTGACTTATGCGGATGTGGTGGAGGGGTGTGAAGCATTTCTGGAATCGCTGCCGATATAGAATGGCAGAGGATATCCAGGTGGACATGCCATGAAGCGGAGGATTGATGTCACGAACGGCGGCTTTCTCTTCTTAAGAAAAGGAGGAAGGACGCCGATATTATTTATGTAAAAGGTTTGTTTGGCGGGAAAAGTGCACCCATTTTTGAGATAAGGGGGAACGGATATGCAGATTCAGACAGGAAGCAGCGAAAATCAGGCGATACATACAAATCTCCAGACGCAGGAAAAGGCAGCGGCAGAGGGCGGGCGCAAGGCGGCGAAGCAGCAAAGAAAGACGACTATCTTTGCGGGAGACCTTCCGCTGCACAAGGATCCCATTACCCTTCGCAGGCAGCAGGCGCAGAAGAAGGCGATGGAGTTTGTGCAGAACGCATGGGATACTGACCGCAAGACGGATCAGAGCATAGCGAAGTATGAGGCGCTTGCGGGGGAACAACGAAAAGAGATTCTGGTGAACCGTGATAGAATTTATGAATGCCGGGACAGAAAAGAAAATCTGCGGGAAGGCTATGGCGTGGAGAAGGATTCTCAGGAGCAGAAGGATCTGGAGCTTCTGGAGCGCCGGTATTATCCCAATAACGGTGAATTTGCAGATTTAGATTTTACGGAAGAAGAGCGTAAGAGACTGGAGGAATTAGAGGGCGAACCGCTGACAGAATACCAGCAGAGATGCCTCGAAATTGACGGCGAGGAACAGGTATTTAAGATTCGTGAAGGCAGGGCGGAATCGGCTCTTGTGGCGTATAACGGTGCGGTCAGATCCATCAAGCAGGAACGTCTGAAGTCCCACGAGATGACGGACGCGCAGAACAATGCGAAGAAGGTGATGGAAGAGGCGAGCAAGGATATTCAGGGAATGCTCTGGGAAGAAGCCAAGGATCAGGTGGACGAAACCTACGAGGAGACGCGCGAGGAAGAAGAGAAGAAGGCGGAGGAGAAGGAAGCCGAGGAGGAGAAGATCGAGCTTCGCAGAGAGCAGAAAGAACTGATGGAAGCCAGAATGGAAGAAGTGCGAGAGGAGAGTCATGAGACGGAGGCGGCGCAGAGAGAGCAGGAGAAGGATGCCAGAGAGGAAGCCTCTTTCTTAAAAGACATGGCGGAAGCGGGGTTTAATGTAGCGGGAGCGGGTGACTCCGTGAAGGCGGAAATCAAGGATATTTTAAATAAGCTGAAGCTGATTGAAGCGGATATCAAAGGTATTGAGGTGGACGAGGAAATATAGAAATCCATTGGAGACAAATGAGGGACTGTTCGTGACAGACAGGGTTAACGAAACAGGCGCCTGACCGATATATGAGATAGTAACAGAAAAATACCAACAGGGGGAACCGACATGAGAGTTACAAGAAATTACAGAGACAGCATGGTGAATTTCAGAAAGAACAATAAAAACTCGCAGACATCGCTTCTGCAGAGCGCGTTGAGCAGAAACAGCGCAAGCAGCCGTGCGAACAGGCTGGCAAGCCTTCTGGGAAACAGTAAAAATCAAAGTACGAGCAGTCTGACAAACAGAAATTTTGTCAATTCTTCCCAGAAATCCCAAAAGTTCTACTATGACATGCAGTACCATGCAAAACAGGTAGGCGAGTATGCCGATGCGCTGAAGAGTACAGAGAAGGATTCTGTGTATGACAAAGCCAGAGAGAGCGGAAGCACGGAGCAGCTCGTATCGGATATAAAGAGCTTTGTCAATCAGTATAACAATATGTTAGACGATTTGGAGGAGTCGGGAAGCAGAGCGGACCAGTTGTTCTTAACCCAGTTAAGCAGTATGTCCAGAGCGGCGGAAAAGGATTTGGCGCTGACGGGCGTTACCAGAAGGTCGGACGGTACGCTTGTAGTCGATGAGAAGAAGCTGGAAGCGGCGGATGTGGATACGCTGGAAAAGGTTTGGGGCGGCAGCGGTTTTTCCTCGAAGGCGGCAGCCAAAGCCGGCTCTGTGGAAGCGACGGCGGCGCGGAATCTGGAAGCGGAGAAGAGCAGCGTTTACAGTCGCTTCGACCGCACGAATCTCTATGGAAGCGGCAGCGGCAGAAGCTCGGGCAGTTATTTTAATTATAAAAGGTAAGTCCGGGAGCGCGGCGGACAGCCCTGATGATAAAGGATAAGAATGAATCATATAAACTGGGTACAGCAAAACGAGGATTATCAGGTAAATTACCAGGTAATCAAATGGAAAACATCCCATTTTCACGAACCTTTCTCTAATCATGTGGCGGGCAGCGCCAGGTTTAAGCAGGGTGGTGCGGCACCGGCTATGCCCGCGCAGGAGACGCAGACGGAAGGAGAAGGAATCGGCTTTGGCACGGCTTCGCGTGGCGTAAGCGGAAGGCTGCGGCTGGGTTTCGGGCTGGAAGAATCTCTGTCTGGAAACTTGTCCGGAGGAGAAGAAGGCCGCGACGGGGTCAGCATATCCGCGCGGGGAATGACCGGGCAGGAGAGCATGGGCGGTGCGGCGCGGGCAGTGGTGCAGAGTATGGCGCTGGCGGAAATCCATGCCGCCGAGCATACGGTGGCTGCGCCTGCGACAGATGGACCGGAACAGGAAAAACGGGAGATGGAACAGGCGCAGAAGGAAAAGACGACCGTTTCACATGCAGGCAGGGAAAGTATCCGCAATCGTCTGCAGGAGAGTGCGGCGCGGCTGCGGGAAGCATATCAGAGACAGAAGAAAAAAGCAGCCAAGCTGTTTCTTAAGCAGATTCCAAAGAAAGAACCGGAAAAGAAGGAAAAAAGGGGAACAAGACAGGCAGCCGACAGGGAGACGATGCTCTCCATGCAGGTTGAAAATCACTATCTGCTGGATTCCTATGACGCTACGGGAAACTACAGTATGCTTGGCAAAAATAAGTGAATTATCGTTTCACCAGCTTGTTGACCAGTTTCAGAGCGGCGCGGATATAAAAAGGCTGTAAAGCCTTTTTTGCGTTCTGCAGTTCTTTGCGGATTTCTATGTGCTGGGGACAGTGCTTCTCACAGGCGCCGCATTTGGTGCAGTTGTTCATGGAGGAAGCGTTCTTTTTGAGTGATGTAATCTGGATATACTCCAGCATGGCGCTGAATTTCTTATGCATAGCGCTCTGGTTGTAGCAGCGGAAAGCGGTGGGTATGTCTACGCCGTGGGGGCAGGGCATACAATAGCCGCAGCCGGTACAGCCCACTTTCAGGTTCTGGTTGATTTCTTTCCGCACTTTATCGATCAGACTGTGTTCTGCCGCCGAAAAGCAGCCGACAGCGGCTTCGTTGGCGGTCCTACTATTTTCCTGAACCATTTCTTCAGAATTCATGCCGGAGAGGACGCAGGTCACCTCAGGCTGATCCCAGAGCCACTGGAAGGCCCACTGCGCGGGGGTACGCTTTACGGGATATGCCGCGAAAGCCTTTTTTGCGCCGTCGGGCAGGGCGTTTACCAGCTTGCCGCCCCGCAGCGGCTCCATAATGACTACGGGAATGCCTTTGCCTGCGGCGTAATGCAGTCCTTCCCGTCCCGCCTGTGTATGCTCGTCCAGATAATTGTACTGAATCTGACAGAGATCCCAGTCATAAGCATCAATCAGCGCTTTGAAGGTGCCAGTATCTCCGTGGAAGGAAAAGCCGATATTGCGGATGGCGCCGGTCTTTTTTTTCTCGGCAATCCATTCCTCGATGCCGATGCTTTGCAGACGTGCCCACACTTCTACATCAAAAAGCATATGCATCAGGTAAAAATCGATGTGATCCGTTTTCAAACGTTTGAGCTGTTCCTGAAAGAGCTTTTCCGCGGAAGATGCATTTTTTAAAAGATAATAAGGGAGTTTGTCGGCGATATAGACTTGCTCTCGGCAATGGTTGCGCTCTAAAATCGTGCCAAGAGCCTCCTCGCTGCCGGGGTAAATGTAAGCGGTGTCAAAATAGTTTACGCCTTTCTTGACAGCGAGCATAATCTCCTTTTCCGTCTTTTCCAGGTTGATTCTGGTGCCCGCGCCTGTAAAACGCATACAGCCATACCCGAGAATGGACACTTCGGTGCCGTCCTTCATTTTTCTGTATTGCATAATAGCTCCGTTCCAAAGCACGGGCAGGAGGATTTTTACATCTGCAGCCGCGATGCTTTTTTCTTAAATTCATCAGTTCCCTTTATTATATAGTAGATTTATGCGCAAAGTCAATCATTATGCGCCCCGCCGTTGTATCAGAATTTAGCAAAATTCTAATAAAAAGTTAATAATTCTTTCCTTGTTTTTCTTCGGTATTCGGTATATATTAGGAAAATGAACGGAGGACAGGCAGATGAGTGGAAATCCATTTTTTGATATGGGATTAGAGACCGAGGAAAATCAGATGACGATGATTCCTAAGGTAGATCATGAAATTTATGAAAAACGCCGGCAAATGGCAGGAACCATGGTGGATTACAAGGAGATGCGGATGCGTTACAGCTGTGCCATCAAGGAGGTGCGGACAAAGTTTGATGTCTTAAACTCCGAATTTAACGTCAGGTATCAGCGTAACCCGATTACGTCCATTAATTCCCGCTTAAAGAGCAGCACGAGCATTATGGAGAAGTTAAGCCGCAAGGGGCTTTCTTTCACGGTGGAGAATGTGGAGGAAAATCTTTTTGATGTGGCGGGAATACGGGTGGTCTGCTCTTATGTGGACGATATCTATGTACTGGCGCAGGCGCTGGCACAGCAGGACGACATCACGGTGATCCGCAGGAAGGATTATATCAGGAACCCGAAGCCCAACGGCTACCGCAGCTATCATATGATTGTAAGCGTACCGGTGTTCTTCTCGGATCAGACGCGGGAGATGGCGGTGGAGGTGCAGATTCGCACGATTGCCATGGATTTTTGGGCGAGTCTGGAGCATCAGCTTAAGTATAAGCAGGAAGTGCCCAATCAGGCGGAGATTGTGCAAAGCCTGACTGCGTGCGCGGAGCAGATTGCGGCGATTGACGAGCAGATGTGGCAGGTGCGCCAGCAGATTGAAAGCTCGGAGGATTTGCCGACAGAAGAGGAAATTCTCATGGAAAAGCTGCGCAAGATTGATATAGCGGTAGGGGAATAGAGGAAACGTAAAATACTAAAATATTTTAAAAATATTTAAAATAAATATTGAATATGGAGCGGCTCTCTGTTATAGTTTTATTAATAGAAAGAATCTCAGATTCTGAATGAACGGAAACGGAGGGTTAACATGAGAAGGAAAAATTGGTCGGCTCTGGGGATAAGCGTCCTTCTGGCAATGAGCCTTGCAGCGTGCGGCTCTTCGCAGGGTGCACAGACGGCGGAAAACGAGGCTGCGGGGGCGCAGACGCAGGAGAGCGGGGATGCGGAAAGCACCGCGGTTACAGAGGAGGAAGGCGAAGTGGGACAACTGCCTGCAGATTTGGATTTTACGGTGAATTTGGACGGGATTAAGACAGCGAAGATCGCGGCGGGCGTCAGCGTTCACGATCCTTCTATTTATAAGGCGGACGGCAAGTATTACATATTCGGTTCCCACATGTCTACAGCGGTGTCGGAGGATCTGCGCACATGGACGTCCCTGGGCGACGGTTATAAAGTGAAGGATCAGATTTATTATGAACTGATGGCGAATGAGGAGGCTTTTGCCTACTCCGGCAGCAAAAAGAGCCTGATTCCCACGGACGACAGGGCATGGCATGTATGGGCGCCGGACGTGATTTATAATGAGGAGACGGGGCTTTACTATCTGTATTTCTGTACCACTTCCACATGGAATGCGTCGAACCTCTGTTACGCGACCAGCGAAAGCATCGAGGGTCCTTACGAGTGGAAGGGCGCACTGATTTACTCCGGTTTTACGCTGGAGACGCTGGATGCGACGGATGTGACAGAATATGTTGACCGGGATATCGCGAAGGACAGATATATTAAAAAGAGCAACGAATATAACTTTAATAAGTTCCCCAATGCCATCGACCCTACAGTGCTTTACGACGGGGAGGGCAGGCTGTGGATGGTTTATGGCTCCTGGTCGGGCGGCATGTACCTTCTGGAGCTGGACAAGGCGACCGGCGAGGTGATCCATCCTGAGGAGGATGAGGCGAACCGGGTAGACCCTTATTTCGGGAAACGGCTGCTGGGCGGCAATCACAGTTCGATTGAGGCGCCTTACATTCTCTATGATGAGGAGAGCGGCTATTATTATCTCTTTGTCTCTTACGGCGGTTTGGCGAGAGAGGGCGGTTATCAGATTCGCGTGTTCCGCTCTGAGACCATTGACGGGGATTATGTGGATATGAACGGGGAGTTCCCGATGGATACGAACAATCCGGAACATTACCCTTACGGGCTGAAGCTTTCCGGCAATTATTTCCTGCCGAGTCTCGAGATGGCTTATATGGCTACAGGTCATAACTCCGCCTTCGTTGACGAGGACGGGAAGAAATATATTGTGAACCACACCCGCTTTGACAATAAGACGGAGGAGCATGAGCCGAGGGTGCACCAGTTCATCGTAAACGAGGAAGGCTGGCCCTGTATGCTGCCTTACGCGACGGACGGCGAGACGGTGTCTGAGAGCGGTTATGACAAGAGCGCGGCAGCGGGCAGATACTATGTGATCAATCAGGGAACGGCGATTGACGCGGAGATTGCGCAGCCCTTTATCCTGTATCTGGACGAGAGCGGACAGGTGTACGGCGACGGCGTGGAAGGAAGCTGGGAGATGAAGGACGGTACCTGCTTTATGAAGGTGTCCTATGACGGTAAGGATTACAGCGGTGTATTCTGTCAGATGAACGACGAGGCGGGAACACAGGTTATGACCTTCAGCGCGGTAGGAAACAACGAGAGCGTCTGGGGCGTGAAGTACGAGTAAGCATAAACACATAAGAAAACGCCTGCGGGAGAAAGTTCCTGCAGGCGCTTTTTTATTCGCCCTCCTCCATGGGGGCGTAGTGGATGTTTACTTTGATGTCCTGTCCGTAGTTGCCGAAGGTCTTGCCGAAGATGGTCAGACCGCCTACATGTTCCGCGTCGTCGTCCACGGCAAGGCGAAAGCGGAGGCTGCTGCGGTAATCCAGATGAAAACTGTCAATAGTCACGTCGGAAATTTTCAGCCCGTCGATAAAGGTGCCCTTCCTGTTGATGACAAGAAGTTTTAACAGTCCGTACTGGTTCCAGTTGGGGAACCACCAGTCGGGGGTGAAAAGTCCTCTGGAATCCCCGAAATCTCCCGGGGAGAGCCAGTTGCCGATACATACGTCGTTTAAGTAAAAGGAGATATCGGAGGGCCAGACGTTATTGACGCCGGGCGCCTCGGAACTTAACTCCGCCGAAATCGTAAGCTGCGTGATCTTCTGGAAGCTGGGGATAAAGTTGGGAATGTTGTATTCCACAAAACCTTTCGTAAACCAGAGGATATCCGCGCTGTAACGGTCGGGGTGGTCAAAGTAGCGGGAGTCATCCACCTCGCCGATGATTGCCTTATCGGAAGCGAGACCGCAGGTAGGGCAGATGCGGTAGACGGAATAGTGTCCCACCTTAATATCTGTGCTGTAAACGTTCAGAATATCTTCCTGCCGCTCTAAATCAATCAGAATCTTATCCAGATGAACCGAGCAGATTTTCTGGTTGCCATGTCCGGCGGACTCACTGGAAATAGAAATCAGCCCGCAGCTTTCCAGCTTTTTGATATGGCTGGTCAGCGCGCCGTTCGTGATATTCAGGTGGGAGGCAAGTTCATTCATGCTCATGCTGTTGTTATCCAGAAGGATATTTAAAATTTCAATTCGGACATCGGAGCCAAGCGCTTTAAAGATGTCCAAACCATCGTTAAGTGAAGTGATATGTAACAAGATTTTCCCCTCCAAGAAGCAATTTTATTTAGCTTTTTTTAAATTATTATAATGAACAATAGTAACAATAAAATTATATACAAAAAAAGAGATTTCGTCAATTATGTCTAAATAATTTTATGGAAAATAATGTACAAAAAGAGAAAAATAATTTACAGATATCTAAAAACAACGCGGCCTCACAAGAAGCCGCGTTTTACTGCGAATGCTGTTTCCCTATTTCATCACCGGAGTGACATTTACTTTGCGTTTACTTCGTCAAAGATACGCACCAGCTTCTCTTCCGGCGCTTTGGTGAGCAGGGATACCGCCACATTGACAAGCAGGGCGATGACAAAGGCGGGCAGCAGCTCATAGATGGCGAACGCGCCGCCGAGTTTCGCAATACCGTATTTCCAGACAAATACCATAAGACCGCCAACAATCATGCCGGCAAGTGCGCCTTGTTTGTTGGAGCGCCGCCAGAACAGCGCCAGAAGCACCACCGGACCGAAAGCCGCGCCGAAGCCTGCCCAGGCGAAGGATACGATGCCGAAGATAGAGCTGGCGGGATCCTGTGCGATAAAGACAGCAATCAGGGAAATGGCGATAACCGTGATTCTCGCAATCAGCAGGGAGGTTTTCGTGTCCAGTTTTTTCTTGCCGAAGTCCTGCACCAGATTCTGGGAGATGCTGGATGCCGCCGCCAGAAGCTGGGAGTCTGCGGTAGACATGGTGGCGGCAAGAATGCCCGCGAGGATAACGCCTGCTATCAATGCGGGGACAACGCCGTGGGTGCTGAGGACGGAGGCAATCTGGATGATGACCGTCTCGGAATTGCTGCCCTCCAGCATGGGAATTACGCCAGCCTGAGAAAGCCCGTAGCCCACCACGCCGATCAGCACGGCGATGGACATGGAGATAACGACCCATACGGTAGCGATTCTTCTGGAAAGCTTCAGTTTATTTTCGTCCTCGATCGCCATGAAACGCAGCAGGATGTGGGGCATACCAAAATAGCCGAGTCCCCATGCAAGCGTGGACGCGATCATAAGTGGTGTGTAAGGAGCCGCTGTGCCGGTATCAGCCGAATAGCTCTGCACCAGACTTAAGTATCCGGGGAGACTGCTTACGGCATCCGTAACGCCGCCAAAACCGCCTGTCACGACAGCGCCGAAGCCGACCACGATGAGCAGGGCGATACTCATGGTGATGCCCTGAATCAGGTCAGTGGTGCTCACGGCGAGAAAGCCGCCAAGCGTACAGTAGATGACAATGACAGCCGCGCTAAGGAGCATGGCGGCGATATAGTTCATACCAAAGAGCGTGCTGAAAAGCTTACCACATGCCGCGAAACCGGAAGCGGTGTAGGGCACAAAGAAAATCACGATGATCACCGCGGCGATACAGGTCAGGAAATGCTTGTCGTCGCCGTAGCGTTTGGAAAAGAACTCCGGAATGGTGAAGGAGCCAATCCGGCTGGAATAGCGGCGGATTCGCTTGGAGACGAAAAGCCAGTTTAAGTAAGTGCCGATGGCAAGCCCGATGGCGGTCCAGCCTACTTCGGCGAGTCCGGCGATATAGGCAAGCCCTGGCAGTCCCATCAAAAGATAGCTGCTCATATCGGAAGCCTCCGCGCTCATGGCGGTAACGAGAGGACCGAGCTTTCGTCCGCCCAGATAAAATTCCGCGGCTTGTGTGTTTTTCTTGGAATAGGTGATGCCGATGTAAATCATCATGCCAAGATAGGCGATGATGGCGATGATAATACAAATCTGCGATGTCATAATGTTCCTCCTCATTTTTCACTTTAGTCTGTTAATCAGTTAAATCCTTTGCTATTATAGCGGGTTTGCGCAAAATGCGCAATAAAAAGTGGGCAAAACGTTGGTAGAAATCATAATCTATTGATTTTGTAGGGAAAATCGCATATAATGTCTTTATCTGCACTGTATTTTTGGGAGAAATATGGTGGATAAGGGATAAGGAGGTCACAATGGGGGCAGGAGAAGGGAAGACGGACGCAATCGCACGGTTTGAAAAGCTGTGCCGCAACGCGGTGGCAGAACAGGAAAAATTTTTGATGGACAGGCTTACGGAGAATAAGGATACCGAGTACGGAAAACTGTTTGGATTTGATGATATTCATTCGATAGAGGAATATCAGAAAGAACTGCCTATTACCTTTCATTATGATTATGAAACCATTATTGAGCGGCAGGTAAACGGGGAAGACGGACTGCTTACCATGGAGCGGCCGGTGTATTACTGCATCAGCTCTGGCAGCACCGATTCGCCAAAGTATGTGCCGATTCTTGAGCGGGATATTCTGAGACAGAAGTTTTACTGGCTGGATCTGATTCGGGAGACGATTCGCAGGCAGATGCCGGAATGTTCCGACGAAGAGCTGTTCGGCAAGATTTTCCAGATTGGGGAGTACCGCCGTGATTTTATGTCGAACGGCACTATGAGCGGCGTGAGAGCGGGCGCTCTGCACCGTTATCTGGAGTCGAAGGGTGAATTAAATATCGACTGTTATACAGCGCCGGAGGAAGTGCTGTTTCCGAAGAATACACTGGAGGATATGCTCTATGTAAAGGTGCGCTTTGCGCTTGCCTGCAGGGATGTGACGGCGATACACGGCGTTTTCGTAAACCGTGTCGTGGGCATTCTGCGGTATGTGGCGGAAAATTGGGACGCCTTTTTGACGGATATTGAGACGGGTACAATCAGCGACTGTTTTTTGGTGAGCCATGAATGGGAAGTTTATCTGAAAGAACACCTTCCGGCAGATCCGGAGAGGGCGGCGGAGCTTCGCGCCATTGCGCGTGAGGGGTTAGAAAACGGGCTGGTCAAAAAAATCTGGCCGAAGATCAAATATGCGCAGTTGATTGGCGGCAGCATGTTCAAGCCTTATATGGATAAGTTTTGGACGTATGCGGGGGATTTGCCGGTTCACTATTTTACTTATGCGGCGTCGGAGGGCTGCTTCGGGATTGCCAGAGGGGTCAATGAGGAGGACGCTTACTATACGCTTCTGCCGGATACCTGTTTTTATGAGTTCGTGCCGGAAACCGGAGACGGGGAGAAGATTTATACGATTCGTGATGTGGAAGTGGGCTCTAAGTATGAGCTTCTGATCACGACTTTCTCAGGGGCGTACCGCTACGCCATCGGGGATGTGGTGGAGGTAGTCGGTTTTGAGGGGCAGGCGCCGATTGTGCGTGTCTGCTACCGGAAGAGCCAGGTTATCAATATTGCGGATGAGAGTATGAACGTGCGCCAGCTGGAGAATGCGATGCGCAAGTTCCAGAGAAGGGCGGAATGCACAGCGGAAGGATTTTGCGTGGACGGCGATTACGCGAAGCAGAGACCGCGCTACATGCTTTATCTGGAGCTGGCGGACGGGGAGCTGCCAGAGAATGCGGAGGCGCTTCTGGATGAATGTCTGATGGAGAGCTGCTTTGGCTACAAGAGGGACAGGGAGCTTGCGGAACTTGAACGGGTGAAGATACAGATGGTGCCGAAGGGCGGCTTTAAGGCTTACGGAAGGTTTGTGGCGAAGCTGGGGCACAGCAAGGAACAGGATAAGCCGCTGCGCGTTCTGGTGACAGAAGAGCAGAAGGCGTTTTTCGGAGGAGCGCTCACGGTGTAGCGCAGGCGCAGGGTGGAAACATGAACGACAGGACAGCAGTGTTGCCGGGAGCTTTTGCAGAGAGGATGCAAAGGCTCCTTGGCGGAGAATATGAAGCCTTTGCGGCGAGCTACGGGCAGGGACGGCAGTATGGACTCAGACGTAATTTGCAAAAAGGCACGGAAGAAGAGTTTATCAGGGTGATGCCCTTTCCGCTGGAGAAAGTCACATGGACGCGGGAAGGGTATTATTATGATGCGGCAGCGCAGCCGGGGCGTCATGTGCTCCATGAGGCGGGTGCCTACTATATTCAGGAGCCGTCCGCTATGGCTGCCGTGGAGGCGCTGGCGCCGCAGCCGGGGGAGCGGATTCTGGATCTGTGTGCGGCGCCGGGCGGAAAGAGCACGCAGATTGCCGGGCGGATGCAAGGGCAGGGGCTGCTTATTTCCAATGAGGTCATCGGTGAGCGGGCGCGCATTTTATCCCAGAACGTAGAGCGGATGGGCATTTCTAACTGTGTCGTCTGCAGTGAGAAGCCGGAGCGGATGTCGGCGCTTTTCCCATCATTTTTTGACCGGGTTTTAGTGGATGCGCCCTGTTCCGGAGAAGGGATGTTCCGCAAAGAGGAGGCGGCAAGGCAGGAGTGGAGCCCGGAGGCGGTGCGGATGTGCGCCGAAAGGCAGGCAATGATTTTGGAGGAAGCGGCGAAAACGGTAAAGCCGGGCGGTGTGCTGGTGTATTCTACCTGCACGTTTTCGCCGGAGGAAAACGAAGGGACAATCAGTGCATTTTTGCGGGCACATGATGAATATAATATAGAAGAAACAGCGCTAGAGGGCATCCTTTCGCCGGGACGGGCGGACTGGGTAGAACAGCCTGCGGCGGGGATTGGGCATACGCTGCGGCTCTGGCCCCATCTACTAAGAGGGGAAGGGCATTATATCGCCAGACTGCGGAAACAGGGTCAGGTAACCGACAAGAAGCCGGTGCAGGGCGCAGGAGATAAAAAGTTATGTAAACTTATAGAGAGATTTATGCGGGAAGAGCTTGGGATTGGCGATGCGTGGATAGCACGGCATCCGGGGAGGTTAGTTCGTTTCGGGGAGCAGATTTATCTGATGCCGGCGGAGATGACTTCCCTTGAGGGGCTTAGGATTCTTCGCCCGGGGCTGCAGCTTGCGACGGAGAAAAAGAACCGGTTTGAACCGGCACATGCGCTGGCGCTTACGCTATTGCCGGGGGACAGCAGTCGTATGTACGGGCTTAGCGGGCAGGAAGCGGCGGCGTATCTGCGGGGGGAGAGCCTTGCCTGCGGGGAGCAGAGGGGCTGGACGGTTCTTTCTTATGAGGGATATGCGCTCGGGTTCGGAAAGGCTTCGGGCGGGCAGATGAAGAATCATTACCCGAAGGGACTCCGTAAATCTTTGTAAATCCGTAGCGATTCCGCGCCGTGAGTCGAATATCTTAAAATTTTCTTTATGCCATATAATGGGCTTGCCAAATGATTACGGCTGGAATATACTAGATATAGACTTTTACAGGAGATAAACTACTTCATTGTGTATGTTGGCATAGGGAGTTCTTTCGATGTTATTTTCCAGTGTGGGATTTTTATTTCGGTTTCTGCCGATTTTTATAATCATTTATTTAGCGTTACCCAAATACCGTAATATTGTACTTCTGATTGGGAGCTTAATCTTCTATGGAGTGGGAGAACCGTATTTCGTTCTGCTGCTTCTTTTGTCTGTCATTATGAATTACGGCTTTAGCCGCTATATGTTCTGGGAGCCGCGTTCGCCCCAGTTGAACCGCAAAAAGAAGGCGGCGAAAAGGCGGAAGCGGGCGCTGATACTGGCTGTGGCGCTTGATTTGAGCGTCTTGTTTGTGTTTAAGTATTGGGATTTTGCCGCAGGCAGCGTGAACTCGCTTGTCGGGAAGGGCTTTTTGCCGCTGCTTTCTCTGGCGCTGCCGCTGGGGATCAGCTTTTATACGTTCCAGATGATTTCTTATCAGATTGACTGCTACCGGGGAACGATAGAGAAGCGGGCGGGATGGATTTCTTTTGCCACCTATGTCTGCATGTTCCCCCAGCTGATAGCCGGTCCCATCGTCCGCTACAGCGAAGTGGCGGATCGTATGGCGAGCCGACGGGTGCGGATTAGGGATTTGGAAAACGGGCTGAAGCTTTTTACACTTGGCCTGGGGCTTAAGGTGCTTTTGGCAAACCAGATTGGCACCCTTTGGAATCTGATTATGACGGCGGGGGCAGGCAGGCTTCATGCGCTTGTGGCATGGCTTGGCGCATTTGCTTATTCTTTCCAGATTTATTTCGATTTCTGGGGATATTCGGTGATGGCGATGGGACTCGGCAAGATGCTGGGATTTTCCATTCCCCGCAATTTTAACCATCCGTACACGTCCCGTTCCCTGTCGGAGTTTTGGAGAAGGTGGCATATGACGCTGGGCAGCTGGTTTAAGGAGTATGTTTACATTCCGCTGGGGGGCAGCCGGAAGGGAAGCGGGCGGACCGTATGCAATTTATTTGTGGTGTGGGCGCTTACCGGCTTATGGCATGGCGCGGCATGGAACTTCGTGCTCTGGGGCATTGTGTTCTTTGTGCTGATTTCTCTGGAGAAAAGGACCTTCGGCAAGCGGCTGGAACAAAGTCTCGTGCTGGGACATATTTACACAGTGCTTCTGATTCCCGTGACATGGGTGATATTCGCGATTACGGACATGGGACAGCTTGGGGGATATCTGGGCAATCTTGTCGGGTATCATAAGGAGGACATACTGGTAGGCGTCACACAGTTAATCCGATATCTCAAAGAGTATGGCGTACTTTTGATAGCATGTGTTATTTTTGCAACGCCTCTTCCGGCAAAGGCGTATTGGAAATGGAAGGACCGCTGGTTTATGGTGTTATTTTTGCTGGGCGTTTTCTGGTGGTCGGTCAGAGAGATTGTTTTGGGGAGCAATAATCCGTTTTTATATTTTAGATTTTAACGTGTGAATGAGGCAGACTATGAACGGAAACAAGATGAGAACCTTTTTGGAAATTATATATAACTGTCCTTTTATATTGCTTGTGATTTTTACGAGTATTGCGTTTTCTTTGTTTTTTGATGAATCGGGAGTTCGGAAAAACGAGCATAACATGGCGGTTTCACAGATGATGGAGGATGGCGTAAATGCGGGGGCAGAAGCGGAAAGTCTGTTAAAAAAGAGCGGAATGCTGCTTGAAAAGAATCAGAATAACGGCGACGAAGGCGGAGAGAAGGCGGAAGGCACAGCAGCGCAGGAAGAAAAAACGAACCAAAATGCAGGAGCACGCAAGGAAAAAAATGATAAAAAAAAGGACGATTCCGAACAAAAAGCCGATATAGAAAAAAACGGAAATGCCGGAAAAACAAGGGAAACAGAGAAAAGAGCGACCGAGTTTGTGGAATATGAGCCGATTGCGACAAATTCCCGATATTACTCGGATGCAGGAAAAGTTGCATTGACTACGGTATATGACTATGTAAAAGAAAACGAGAGTTATTTTAATGACGCCGCTTTTCTGGGAGATTCCCGTACTTTGGGCATATCGGATTATGCGGGTCTTTCCGGCGCGGACTTTTTCTGCGACAACGGCATGACCATTTATAAGCTTCTCGGGGACGACGGGGTGACCTACCAGAAGACGGGTGAAAAGGTGGACATGAAAGAAATTCTGCAGGAGAAGCATTACGGCAAAATTTATATCATGCTGGGGATGAATGAGCTTGGTTACGGCGACACGCCCATGTATCTGAAACAGTATCTGAAGGTGATACGGCAGATCCAGGAATGGCAACCGGGTGTTATTATTTATGTGATGGCAAATCTCCATGTGAGTCAGGAAAAGAATAATATGGAGACGGAGTTTAACAATATCAATATCAACGACAAGAATGTGGCATCCGCCAGACTGGCAAACGGGAGAGACGTTTTTTATCTGGACTGTAATCCGCTCTTTACCGATGAGGAGGGGTATCTGCAGGCGGAGCTTACTTTTGACGGGGTGCATCTTTACGCACAGCACTACGATAAATGGCGTGATTTTCTTTTTGAACACGGGGTGGAGAAGGATGAACAGCCCGGGAGTTTGGCGGAAACGGACGGGCAGGCGGAAGGTGTGACAAAGACAGGTGAGTCGGGAGATTCATAAGACGGCGTGAGAGGTTTGGTTTGAGGTGCTGGCATGGAAAAGATGCGTTTGAACAAATATCTCGCCTCCTGTGGCGTATGTTCGAGACGGGATGCGGATAAGCTGATAGAGAGCGGGGATGTGCTTGTAAACGGGGAAAGGGCGCAGGCGGGCATGAAGGTGGCGTCGGGCGACCGGATAGAAGTCCGTGGCAAACGCGTTTCTCTGCCGGAGGATAAGGTGGTACTTGCCTATTATAAGCCGGTGGGGGTGGTCTGCTCGGAGCGGGACACCTATGCGGGGCGGCTGGTGACGAAGGAGATCGGCTATCACAGGCGCGTAACCTATGCAGGACGGCTGGACAAGGATTCCGAGGGGCTTTTGCTCCTCACGGATGACGGCAGCCTGATTGACGCGATGATGCGGGGAAGGAACAGGCATGAGAAGGAGTATATCGTAAAGTCCGATCGTGCCTGGGAGGACGGCGCGATAGAGCATATGCGCGAGGGTGTGTATCTGGAGGAGCTGGGACAAACGACCCGCCCCTGTGAAATTGAACGGCTCGGGGAGAAAACCTTGAAAATGGTGCTCACTCAAGGGCTGAACAGGCAGATTAGGCGCATGTGCGAGACACAGGGTTACCGGGTAAAGAGTTTAAAAAGAACACGTGTTATCAATATCTGGCTGGAGAGGCTGAAACCGGGCGAGTACCGGGAGGTGACAGGAAAGGAGCGGGAGGAGCTGTACCGGCTCTGCGGGATGTATGACAGAAAATAAGAGGAATCGTATGCGGGAGCTTGTCTCCCTTCTGAATCAGGCTTCCAAGGCTTACTATGCCGAGGACGAGGAGATGATGTCGAATTTCGAGTACGACAGGCTCTATGACGAGCTGACGGCGCTGGAAAAGGAGCTTGGCGTGACGTTTGCGGACAGTCCTACGGTGCAGGTGGGCTACGAGGCGGTGGATGAGCTGCCGAAGGAACGGCATGAATCCGCCATGCTTTCCCTGGCGAAGACGAAGAGCAGGGAAGAGCTGGCAGCGTGGCTGAACGGGAAAACGGGGCTTCTCTCGTGGAAGCTGGACGGGCTGACCATTGTGCTGACTTACCGGGACGGCGCGCTGCAAAAGGCAGTGACCAGAGGAAACGGCGAGGTGGGCGAGGTGGTCACCGGCAATGCCAGAGTGTTCAAAAATCTCCCTCTTGCCATTCCCTATCAGGGTGAGCTGATTTTGCGGGGCGAAGCGGTTATCACTTACAGCGGTTTTGAGAAGATAAACAGGGAAATCGAGGACGAACAGGCGAAATACAAAAATCCGAGAAATCTTTGCAGCGGCAGCGTCAGGCAGCTCGATAACCGGATTACGGCGCAGAGGGGCGTGTGCTTTTACGCCTTTTCCTTGGTGCGGGCGGATGTGGACTTTCACAATTCCCGGGCGGCGCAGTTTACTTTCCTGCAAGAGCAGGGCTTTGATGTGGTGGAGCATCGGTTGGTGACGCCGGAGGATATTTTAGATAACATTAGTTATTTTGAGGAGAAGATACAGACCTACGACGTGCCCTCGGACGGGCTGGTGCTTACTTATGAGGATATGGCATACGGCGCGTCCCTCGGCAGGACGGCGAAATTTCCTCGGGATTCCATCGCCTTTAAGTGGGCGGATGAGCTGCGGGAGACGACACTTGTGGAGATGGAGTGGAGCGCCAGCCGCACCGGGCTGATCAATCCGGTTGCCATTTTTGAGCCGGTGGAGTTAGAGGGCACCACGGTGAGCCGGGCGTCCGTGCACAATATCAGCATCGTGCGGGGGCTGAAGCTGGGGCTTGGCGATCGGATTACGGTCTACAAGGCGAATATGATCATTCCCCAGATTGCGGAAAACCTGACGAAGAGCGATTCACTGGAGATTCCAGAAGTTTGTCCCGTCTGCGGGCAGCCCACCCGCATCAGTCAGATAAATGACGTGCAGTCTCTTTATTGCGATAATCCCGACTGTGACGCGAAAAAGATCAAGGCGTTTACTTTGCTGGTGAGCCGGGATGCGCTGAATGTGGATGGTCTGTCCGAGTCCACGCTGGAAAAGTTTCTGGCAAGGGGATTTTTGCATGAGTTTGCGGATTTGTTCCGGCTGGAGCGGTTCCGGGAGGAAATCACGCAGATGGAAGGTTTTGGGGAGAAGTCTTATCAGAATCTTTCGGAAAGTCTGGAGCGGGCGAGAAAGACTACGCTGCCGCGGCTGCTTTACGGGCTGGGCATTGAGAATGTGGGCGTGGCGAACGCCAAGATGCTGTGTCGGCATTTTCGCTATGACTTACAGGCATTGCGGGACGCCTCGGCGGAGGAGCTTGCGGAGATTGACGGCGTCGGCGAGGTGATTGCCTTAAGTATTTACGATTATTTTCATGACGAAAAGGCGATAGAACAACTGGAAAGCCTGCTGGGAGAAGTGGAGCTTGAAGAGCAGGAGGTGGTGGAAGGGGAGCAGACCCTTGCCGGCATGAGCTTTGTCATTACGGGGAGCCTTTTGCATTTCGAGAACCGAAACGCCATGAAGGAGGAGATTGAAAAGCGGGGCGGCAAGGTGACCGGCAGCGTGACCGGAAAAACCGTCTGCCTGATCAACAACGATACCGCGTCCCAGTCCTCTAAGAATAAGAAGGCGAAGGAGCTGGGGGTAAAGATTTTGTCCGAGGAAGATTTTATGGAGGAATATTTGGGAAATTAAGCAGATTTGATACCAAGGAGGAGAGCAGGGACAGGGAAAGTATTCTGTTCCTGTTTTGTTTTTGCCCGGAATTTCCGCTATTTTCTATTCAGCGCTTTCATGATAGCCAGAATATGCGTCAAAGTGGCGCGATCCAGCTTTTTTGCCTCCTCCATGAGTTCTTTGAGCATTTGCGGATTGCCGTTTCCGCCGTCAAAGAATTCCTGCGGGGTAACGTTCAAAAATTCGCAGATATAGAAAAAGGACTGCATGGAGGGCAGCGATTTCTTGTTTTCTATGGTATTGATATAATTGTTTGCCTGTCCTAGGGATAACGACATATCGCGCGTGGAAATGCCTTTCTGCATTCTGAGTTCCGCTAATCTGTCGGGGAGAAAATTTTCATACATCAATAATGGTCATTCCCTTTCTATGAGTTTCATCGCTTTATTCAATAGATTGTACATTACGTTTATGCTTTATCCGTTAAATCTCATAAGGTATTTTTGTTGACATAAAAGATTTAATCTATTATAATAAACGTTAATGTTAGCTTAAATTTAGCAAAACAAGGAGACATAACTATTTATGACAAGTGACAGATGAAAAATATAATTGATATACATTCCCATATTTTACCCGGTGTGGATGACGGGGCGGCAAGCTATGAAATGAGTATGCAGATGCTTCGATGCGCCGCAAACGATGGCATATCCGCAGTCATTCTCACGCCGCATAATAAACCGGGGCACAGGCATATACCTGTTTTTGAAATGATGTCCGGGGTGGAAAAACTGCGGGGTATGATGGCGGAAGAAGCGATAGAGATAGAATTGTACATGGGAAGTGAAGTATATTACCGGAGCGGAATATTAGAAAAGTGCGGAAAGGATAAAGTCATAACCATGGCAAAATCCCGTTATCTGCTGGTGGAGTTTCATCCGCTGGAAGAGTATGGTTATATCCGAGGCGGGATTTATTCCCTGCTGACGGAAGGTTATTTTCCTATTCTGGCACATGCAGAGAGGTATCAAAATGTCTGCGCCGAAAAATCCGGCATAAGCGACCTGATTGAAATGGGCTGCTATATACAGGTGAATGCCGACAGCGTTACAGGAAAATCAGGATTGAAAGCCAGACAGTTTGTAAAAAGCATCTTAAAAAAGGGACAAGTTCATTTTGTCGCAACAGACGCGCATGACCTAAAGAAGAGAGCGCCCCGTCTTTCGGACTGCGCGGATTTTATCGGAAAAAAGTATGGCGGGGATTACAGCAGGAAGCTGTTTTTCGATAATCCGATGGATGTGATTGGGGATAATGTGATCGTTTTATAATTTACAGGCAGAGGAACAGGATGGAAGAACACAGGGAAAACAATAACGAAATTGAATTTGATTTGCTGGAATTTGTCCACATACTGCTCGGCAGATTCTGGGTGATTCTGCTTGCCGTGATTGTGGCTGCGGGGATTGGCTTTGTGGTCAGCGCCTATGTATTGGCGCCTTTTTATGAATCAACGACAAAAATCTATATTTTAAATAAAACGGACAACACGACAGTTACCTATACCGATGTGCAGATCGGAACCCAGCTGACGAAGGATTATGCGGAACTGATCAACAGCAGATATGTTATAGAGAAAGTGATCGAACAGCTTTTTCTGGAGGACATAGAGTATGAAGAGCTGATGAAAAAGGTATCGGTGGATGCGCCTGCGGATACCCGTATCGTATCTATCACAGTGGAGCATACGGACCCGACGCTTGCCATGAATATCGCAAACTGCATCAGAAAAGTGGCGGAGGAACATATCCAAAATGTCATGGATATCGAAGCGGTGAATGTAGTGGAAACGGCTAATATGCCTACGGAGAAAGCCGGTCCCAGCATTTTGAAATGGACGCTAATTGGCGGCATGGCGGGCGGATTTCTGGCCTGCGCGGTCATAGCGGTTATCTTTTTACTGGATGATACCATCAAATCTTCGGAGGATGTGGAGAAATATCTGGGATTAAGCGTGTTGGCGATGATACCGGTTATTTCGGAAGATACGACTGTGAGAAAGAGTAAGAGGAAAAAGTGATGCAGGAGGTGAAGCTGTACTTTCAAAAAAAGAACGGGTTTTACACAAAGGAAGCCTTTAAGACGCTGCGCAGCAACATAGAGTTTTGCGGCGATGATGTAAAGGTGATCGCGGTTACCAGCTGTATGGCGCATGAGGGAAAATCCAGCGTTGCCATGGAACTGGCGAAGTCGTTTGCGGAAGCCGGCAATATGACGCTGCTGATTGACGCGGACATGCGCAAATCGGTATTGATCGGGCGGTATAAGACGGGCGCGGTGAAATACGGGCTGAGCCATTGCCTGATTGGAAGGAACCAGTTTACGGACTCGGTATGCGAAACGGATATTCCTAAACTGTACGTGCTTTTTTCAGGTCCGGTGCCGCCTAATCCCAGCGAGCTTCTCGGAAGCAGAAAATTCGTGGAAATGCT
Organism: uncultured Lachnospiraceae bacterium; assembly: GCA_910587715.1. Lineage (GTDB taxonomy): Bacteria > Bacillota > Clostridia > Lachnospirales > Lachnospiraceae > UBA3282. The sequence continues at coordinate 27,503 of CAJUMV010000027.1, forward strand.
GGATGACATGAGAAAGTCGTTTACCTATATTATTGTGGATACGCCGCCGCTTGGAAGTGTGATAGATGCCGCCGTCGTGGCAAGGAGCTGTGACGGGACCCTGCTGGTGATAGAGAATAACGCGATCAGCTACCGCTTTGCCCAGAAGGTGAAAGAGCAGCTGGACAAAACCGGAAGTCGTGTCCTGGGGGTGGTGCTGAACAAAATTAATATGAGCGTCAAGGGGTATTACGGACATTACGGAAAATATTACGGAAGATATTATGGAAAATATTACGGGAAATATTATGGCGAATATGGAGACGAATCCCAGGAGAAGCAGGAGAAAGAAGAACAGCTTCATATAAAGCTGCAGAAGGAATTTTATGAGCAGCAGAAACGGGAAGCGAAGGAGAAAAAGGAACAGGAAAGGAAGGAGAAACGGCAGAGAAGAAAACAGAAAATCAAGCATATTGCCATAGAGTCGGGTAAATATGTTCTGGCGGCAGCGGCGGCTGTTTTGCTGGTGGGCGGATTGCTCTTTGGCGGGTTGGAAACCGCGAAAGCTATGGGAAAGAGAAGCCTGTTAAACACTGCGGACAGCAGGCGTCCGGAGCTGATGTCCGCCATAGGGAACAGCGAATTGACAAAAGAAGAGGAAATGAGATGGCAGGACGGCTGGGTGAAATATCAGGATACCATTTATCAGTATAATCAGGATATCCTCACGTTTCTCATTATGGGTATTGACAAAAACAGCGATGCGGCAGAGGTAAAGGAGGGAACGGATGGCGGTCAGGCGGACGCCCTGTTTCTTGCCGCTATGAATCCAAAGGATGGGAGTATTAAAATCATCGGAATCAACCGCAACACCATGACGGATATTGATATTTATAACGGGGAGGGCGCTTATATTACCACGACGCAAGCCCAGATTGCCGTACAGCACGGTTTCGGCAATGGGATGGAGAAGAGCTGCGAATACCAGAAGCAGGCAGTCCAGCGGCTTTTTTACAATCTGCCCATACATGGATATGCGGCTGTCAATATGAGCGCGGTTCCTACGATCAACGATGCGTTGGGCGGCATCGATGTGACAGTGATGGAAGATCTGACAAAGATAGACAAAAATCTTGTGGAAGGCAGCAGGATCCATTTAAGCGGGGAAAGCGCATTCTGGTATGTAAAATACAGGGACACGGATGTTTTTGGTTCCGCTGACAGGCGTTTGGAACGGCAGCGGCAGTATCTGATTGGTTTTATCGATACGGCACAACAGGAAATCAGCAGCAATCTTTCCGTGGTGCTGGATTTATATAATGCGGTATCGCCGCAGATGGTTACTGACATTTCGCTGGATGAGGCAGCTTATCTGGCATCGCTTCTGCCGGGTTATCGGTTTGATGAGAAGGATTTCTATCTCATGGAAGGCGAGACGGTGATGGGCGAGGAATTTGAAGAATTTTACCCGGATGAAGATGCTTTGTATAAGCTGATTCTGGATGTGTTTTATGAAAAGGTGGAGTAGGTTATGCAAAGCAATCTGAAAAAGGCAGGTATTCTGGCGGGGCTGCTGCTAGTCATCGCCGCAGTCAGTGTGGGCGGAAGTATTTATATAGAAGGAAGCGTGGCGGAAACGCCGGAAAATGAGACGGTGACTGCAGAGAGTGAGGCAGAAACATCGAGAAATGAGGCGGTGCTGCCAGAGAGTACGGCAGAAATCTTAGAGAATACAGGAAACGATGCCGAATCGAGCCGCACAGAAGATGCGGCTGATGAAAGTGCGGAGGACAAACGGATTGATTTTGACGCGCTGTATGAGGAAAATCCCGATATTTTCGCTTGGTTATGCGTTCCCGGCACGGAGATAGATTATCCTGTTTTGCAGAGCGGGCAGTCAGACACTTTTTATGAGAACCATAATGCGTATGGGGAAGAAGATGATGCGGGAGCCGTTTATATAGAGCTTGCGAATTTGACAAGTATGTGTGACTTTAACACGGTGGTGCATGGAAAAGCGGGAGCGAATGGGAACGGTCTGTTTGCGGATCTGTACAGGTTTCAAGATCCGGATTTTTTTAAGGAACATGAATATGCGTATGTGTATCTGGATGGGAATGTCCTGGTTTATGAGATTTTTGCCGCTTATGAAAGAGAGGACACAAGCCTGATCCGCACCTATGATTTCACGTATCTGTCGGGATGCCAGCAGTTTCTGGACGACCTGTACGCGACAAGGGATATGGGGATGAACCTGCGGGAAGGCTGGGAAGGTGTCAATGCATATCATTATCTGATTACCCTCACGACGCGGGATGAAAAAACAGGACGGCAGTTTATCGTGACAGCCGCGCTGATACAGGATACGGAAGGCACGATCAGCAGAATCGTGACAGAATAGATACGGATAAAAGATGTTATTTGCGTTTTCAACGTGAATATAAACCACACTTAAGTGATGAAAGGAGGTTTTCGAATGAAAAAGTTTTTAGCGCTTGCCCTGGCAGGAAGCATGCTGTTTACCATGCCTGTTATGACGGCGCAGGCGGTAGAGGACAGCGTGGAGGATGATGCCGGGGATGATACTGGAGACGATGCAGGAGATGACTCCGGGGATGATGCAGGGGAAGAGACCGGGAGTAAGAGCCCGAGCGCATCCACTGTAAAACCGAAGCCGAAAAAGAAGCCGGTGCGTGAAGAGGCGGCGACGCCGGTGCCGACGGTGGAAGCATCTTCTGCACCGACAGCCGTAGTGCAGGCGGCGGCAGCGGAAGGAAAGACGGTTGGCGAGTATATGAATAATGCGGTCATTGCAGTCCCGGGTCTTGAGAATGCTGTGCCGATCGGACAGGGCGGACATGTGATCATCAACGGAGCGCCCAGCAATCAGGTGTTTTCTGTGTTAAAGCCTGCGCTTGCACATGTCAATTCGGCAAAATTGTTTGCGGCTTCCTTGGGTGGCAGGGTGCTGACTGTCGCGCGCGTGAGCGCATCCATAAACGGCTTTCAGAGCGCGCGGGTGAATTTTTATATGAAAGGTGTTACCGCCGGACAGAACATAAAAGTTTTCCAGAACGTTAATGGTCAGTGGCTGGAGGTCAGCGTGGTAGAAATCAGGGCGGATCATGTCGTAGTCGATATGACGGGTCTTGGAACTCTGGCGTTTATTGAAACGGCAGGAGAGTAATGCAGAATGAGAACTGGGAAGTATTGATGTCTTCCGAATAAAAGTGTGGGGTCGCGTGCTGCCGCTTTAGGCGGCAGTACAGTCGGCGTAAATGACATGACGGAGATAAGAGAATGCAGCAGGAGCGGATTGTGACAGATACCATAGAAAAACCGATTTTTCGGATTGTGAACGCAAGTTCTGAAAGATGTAATATACGAGAGATATACCGGCGCAAAAGCGCGGTATATAAACTGATGAAAAGAATCATGGACATCCTTCTGTCGGCGGCGGCACTTGTTATTCTTTCCCCTGTCTTTTTGATTACGGCTGTTCTGATCAAGAGTGAGGATCACGGACCGGTATTTTTTGTGCAGCAGAGGGCAGGAAAGGATATGAGACCGTTTGCCATTTATAAATTTCGCAGCATGTATGTAAATGCGGATGAAAAAATGCGGGAAATGATGATAGATAACGAGCAGACCGGACATGCCTTTAAGATTAAAGACGACCCGAGAATTACCAGAGTGGGTAAAGTGATAAGGCGTTTTTCCATAGATGAACTGCCGCAGCTTATCAATATCATCAAGGGCGATATGAGCATCGTAGGTCCGAGACCAATCCTGACGTTCCAGATGGAGGCGTGCAGCCCCTACGAGAGACAGCGGCTTGTGGTGCAGCCGGGGCTTACCTGTTACTGGCAGATCGGCGGCAGAGCGAATGTGTCATGGGAGGAATGGGTGGAACTGGATTTGGATTACATAGAGGATATGGGGTTTTGGACGGATTGTAAGATGATTTTGAGGACGGTTCCGGTGGTTTTTAGAGGGGATGGGGCGTATTAGAATATGAATCCAAGAGTAAATGTTATCGTTCCGGTATATAATGTTGCACCATATTTAACTGTTTTTTTTGAATCTTTAATGAATCAAACATTTCAAGACTTTGATGTGTGGGTGGTGAATGATAAATCAACAGATAGTTCACTTGAAATAATTAAATATTATGCCGATAAGGTTCCTTCGAAAATTCATGTTATTAATAATTCTGTCAATATGGGATTATGTGAGGCAAGAAATGCTGGATTAAGTCAATGCGATAGTAACGGAGAATATATCCTTTTGTTGGATCCAGACGATTATATTGAAATTACATATATGGAGAAAATGGTAAATGTCGCTGACAAATATCATGCGGATTTGACCATATGTGGTATGGAGAGATTTGATGATAGGACAGGCAAGTGCATATGCAAGGAAATGATTAACAATCCAGAAGAAGTAATAACGGATATTATGAATTTTGAAATGCTCGGATACATGAACCCGGTCGTATGGAATAAGTTATTCAGAAGAACAGTCATCGGAGAAATAAAGTTTACAACAATTAAAAGATCTGAAGATACAGTTTTTTTGTTTTCTGTTTTGCCTAATATAAGATCTATTAAATTTGTAAATGAAATTTTATATCATTATAGATTAAGAGATACATCATTGTCTGGTTCCATTAGTGATGAAATATATGAATCTATGCTGGAAGGATTTAAGGAAACAAAGGAAAAATTCTGCAGTGATAGCAGATATAAAGCATTTATGGATTTGTTTGTTGTGCAGATGTTTATTCGCTGTGGCTTAGGCGGAGCCTGTAGACTGTCTTTTCGGAATATGAAGAAAGCACCATACTATGTAAAGAAAACAAAAAAATATATGGATGAATATTTCCCAGAATGGCGCGAGAATAGGTATTTATCTTTAAGGCAATGTTGGAAAAGAAAGTTCCACGCATTTGCAGTTAGTTGTACGGCAACATTATATAAAATTCATTTGTTTGTTCTTTTTATATATGCTTATTGGTTAATAAGCAATGTTTGCAAGAGAGATTTTAGAGTATGAATGACGGCGGAGGAACTATAATTGATACCTAAAGTGATACATTATTGCTGGTTTGGCGAGAATCAGCTTTCTGAAAAAACGCTAAAATGTATAGAAAGTTGGAGAAGGTATTGTAAAGATTATGAAATCATTCAATGGAATGAAAACAACTTTGATATTCATTGCAATCACTATGTGGAAGAGGCTTATAAACATAAGAAATGGGCTTTTGTAAGTGATTATGTAAGATTATATATTGTATATAACGAAGGGGGAATATATTTTGATACGGATGTGGAGCTGATTAAGGATATTGACGATTTGAGAAATTTAGAAGCCTTTTTTGCCCAAGAAACTAACGGAATGGTAAATACAGGACTTGGATTTGGGGCAGAAAAAGGAAACAGAATTGTTAAATTGATGATGGATGAATACGAAAAGGCTTTATTTGTATCAGCATATGGGGAATTGGATTTATTGCCGTGTCCTATTAGAAATACAAAAGCGTTGTTTGAATTAGGCTATCAAAAAAATGGAAAGACTCAGACTGTGATGAATGCGAAAGTTTATGCCGCTGATTTTTTTTGCCCGTATGATTATATAAGAAATAAATTGAGTATTACGTGTAATACTTATACGATTCATCATTATATAGGTTCGTGGGATTATTCAGCTGAGATTAAGAATAAATATAAGATATTTTATCTTTGCTTTGGACATCATATAGGACATTTTATATGCGAAGCAGGGGAGAAGATAAGAAATGAAGGGCTTGTGAATGCGGCAGGGTTTATTAGATACAGAATAAGAGATAAGTTGAAGAAAGTTTGGTTATCAAATGGAAAAATCAAATGTAAGAAAAAGAGGTATAGAGCAGATTGACTTTGTCATTACATGGGTAGATGGAAATGATATAGAATGGCAGCGGCAAAAAAGAAGTTATTTAGGGAAAGGAGATACTGATGATAGAGTTGTAAGGTATCGTGACTGGGATAATTTACAATATTGGTTCAGAGGAGTTGAAAAATATGCACCTTGGGTTAATAAAATATACTTTGTTACTTGCGGACAACTTCCAGTTTGGCTGAATACAGAGCATGAAAAGCTGGTTACAGTAGAGCATAAAGATTTTATGGAGATGCGTCACTTGCCTACTTTTAATTCTGCTGCGATTGAAGTGAACTTGCATAAAATTAACGGGCTATCTGATAAATTTGTTTATTTTAATGATGATACGTTTCTTATTTCACCCGTCAGTATATCAGACTTTTTTCGACATAATAAACCAGTAGATAGAGGCATAGAAAATGTGATTCCCCTTAAATTTGACAAAGATCTTATTGTTAATAGTATCATGCGCAATCATGCGATGGTAATTAATGCACATTTTGATAAGGGCATATTTATTAAAAATAATTGGCAAAAGTGGTTTTCCATCCGAAACGGACCGGATGTAATAAGGAATATCTTACTTTCTTTTTGGAGAGATTTTTGCGGTTTTAAAACATTTCATTTACCAACGTCATTCCTGAAGTCAACTTTTCAGGAAGTCGCTTCATTAGAGACAGAAATATTAGAAAGAACATCGTCACACAGGTTTAGGACAGGGAGTGACGTTAGCCAGTGGTTGTTTCAGAACTGGCAGATTATGTCTGGCAATTACGAATTGCCGAAACGTAAGTGTGGTCAATATTTTGCAGCAAATATGGATAATGTTGATTATATCCATAACGTAATAAAAAGGCATAAATATAAAATAATATGTATTAATGATGAAATATATGATAATAATTTTGAAAGGATAAAATATGCCATTAATAGTGCCTTTGATGAAATTTTACACGAAAAAAGCATGTATGAAAAATAACATGTTTATTATAGAAAATATTGACAAGTGCAGATCTTCTGATGTGAGCAAGAGGATTCACATGCAGTAATTGGGAAAAAGAAGGTGCGAAACATGAATACAAAGCAGCATATCAATATTTGTTTTTTGATATTGCATTATATAGATATAGAACTGACAAGTAAAACTATAGAGTCAATCATGCAATTGAATCATTTTGACAATTCAAAAATTGTTGTGGTGGATAATGCTTCTCCGAATGACAGTGGGGAGATTTTAAAAGAAAAATATAAGGATAAAAAGGAAATACATTTTATTTCTTTGAAATTAAATAATGGATTTTCTGTCGGAAATAATATCGGATTTCAGTACATAAAGGATAACTATATTTCGGATTTTGTTATCGCAACTAATAATGATATTTTATTTCCTCAAAAAGATTTTATTGATAAGCTAATGGTTTTGTATGCTGAAAAACCTTTCTGGGTTGCAGGTCCGGATGTATATGAACCGCATAGGTGTTTTCATTCAAACCCTATGTATGAGCATTTGCTTAGTATACAAGAAATAAGAAAGATGATGGAAGAAACAGAATGTGAAAAACAAAAATTAAAAAAATTTTTTTCGTTATATGGTTTTAAAATATATATTAGAGATTCTTTTAGGAAAAGTAAAAAAATCAGGCTTTTGGTTAAACTAAACAGATTTATTCGGCGCCAAAGAAAGAAGTATAAAGAAAGAAGTGAAGGTATTGTATTACATGGAGCGTGTTTGATTTTTGACAAAAGATTTTGTGAAAAAAACAATAAACTATTTGTACCGTTGACATTTATGTATGGGGAAGAATTATTATTAGCTTTACAGTGCAAAAAAAATAATTGGGAAATAAGATATTTTCCGGAACTGTTTGTATGGCATTTTTCGGGAGGAAGTACACAAAGTACGAAACCGAATTATCGAGAATATTGTAGAAAAAGTATAATAGAATTAGAGCGAAAGCAAGAAGCGAAGAGGATATATGTAGAACAATTAATAAGAAATGATTGGTATGCATAAGAACATATTTTCGTGTGCTGATATCGAAAGTGATAATGAGGATGAAATTAAAGTATTCAAATATTTTTTTTACTCTGACGATATTGATTATTATATGTGAATGCAATGGGTTTCGGCTGCTAGAATTAGATGATAATATATATAAAGCAATGTATTTAACGGCCGCAATTGGAATGATATTTATATGCTTTATTCGTATAAATAAAATGAGAACTTGTAAAGGATCACAGAGATTTATATATTCATATAGTATTATTGTGTTTTTATTTCTAATATTTGAATACATATATACTGTTCGTCTTTATGGCGGGTTGCAGACGGCTTATGAATATGCAAATTACAATAAGTGTTATGTATTTGTTTTTTTATTGATACCATTGCTATACATTATGACAATCGATGATAATTTTGAAAATATATTGAATAGTGTAATGCTATTGACAACAATCACTTTGGGCTTGATGTTGGTCCACGCTTTGCTATATCAGTGGTATCAAATTGAATTTTTACACATTGGCATATATGCGAAAAAAATGATACGAAATGATAGATTTCGCATGTGGGATTTATCCAGTTTGGAGGGTCTGGCCATTATATATGGCATGTATCGTATTCTATTTGTGAAGCAAAAGAAAATACGATATATGATTCAGACTATTATTTGTTTTGCTGTATTAGTGTATGTTGAACAAACAAGAATGATGTTGATTGCATTAGTGGCAAGCATTATGGTAATGATTATGATGAAGCCGTGTAAAACGGCAAACGGTATTTTAGCTAAAGGTGCATTCATAGCTATAGTTGGGGTAGTAAGTGCTACATTGGTGATACCAAGACTGATTATTAGTTTTAGTGGTGAGGATTCCATTTCCATTACTAATCGCTTGATAGAATTGGAGTTTGTATATAGAATATTACGCGAGCGAGGAATATTTGGTTTGGGGATAATAAGTCATGATTGGCAACAATATTTGTATTATCACGGCATTTATTCCCGTGTACATTTGGATGATATTGGATTAATTGGTTATATTGCGCAGGTTGGAATTTGGAGTGTGGCTCTTTTTATAATTCCTATGATAAGAATGTTAAAGATATTGTTAAATACACATAAAAACGAATTTTCAGTTTTTTTATGGTCAATATATATTTATTTGGTAATAACGTCTAGTACGTTATTTGTTTTAAATAGTCAGCGCATTCTAATGTGGCCCTTTTGTCTTGCTTTATTTGAATTTTATAATATGAAATACGGGAAAAGGAAAGTTGAAACTTTAGAAACAAAAAAATTATAATTAAGAAAAGAGTCTCAAATGAAATTAGGCAGAGGGATTATTCAGATAATTATTGCGAATATAATTAACCTTACAATATCTGTCGGCAATGGTTTTTTACTACCTAAATTTTTATCAGTAGAATCTTATGCTGCCCTAAAAACATTTCTCCTGTATACTTCCTATATTGGCGTTCTGCATTTTGGATATGTTGACGGAATCTATATGAAATATGGCGGCAGGGAGATAAGTGCGATAAATATAGAGGAGTTTACAAATGAAAAAAGAATTCTGGCTTTCTTTCAATTGGGAATAACATTGCCTCTTGTGTTAGTTGCATTCTTTATAGGTGATGCGATTTTGTTTGCCGCAGCAATTAGTATTTTGCCAATCAATATGATAGTTTTTTATAATTTTGTATATCAGGCGACCGGCGAATTTAAAGAATACAGGCGTATTACAAATTTGAGTTCTGTATTGATTTTTGTTTCAAATCTGTTCTTTTTATTTATTATTAAGACAGACCTTTCCATATGGTATATAGGAATACAGGTGATGATTTCCTTTGCTGTCTGGTTCTATTATGAGGGCAGAAATCGGATTGATGGCATACATAATAAGATTTCTTTGAAAGAAATGCGTTTTTGTTTACAGGAGAATATTCATTTAGGCATCATTATTATGCTGGGCAATTTTATGAGCATTTGGATTACCAGCATAGACAGATGGTTTGTAAAGATTTTTTTCAGTGTTGCGGAGTTTGCATACTATTCATTTGCAGTTACTATGCTGCGACTGATTAACGTTGTGGTAACAGCTTTTTCTGTGACTTTATACAATTTCTTTTGCAGGAAACCGCCAGATGAAGAGATTATTCTGTTACGGAGGTGTGTATTAGTAGCTGGGGCGGCAATCATTGCAGCTATTTTTCCGCTGGATTTTTTTATTTGTACATATTTAGAAAAATACAAATTTGCGCTTCCTGTTATAAAAGCGCTTTTTATGGCTCAATTTGTGTTGATAGAAGTAAACGCAGTATATCTCAATTTATATAAGGCACTTAATCTTCAGAAAAAATATCTGACGCAGATGATCATTGTAACAATTACGGCGTTTTTAACGAATGGGCTGATTGGATATGTATGGAATGACATTACCGCATATGCAGTAGCAACACTTTTTACGGCATTTGTATGGCTTATATTATGCCAGAGAAATTTGAAGAAGTATAGAATGGCTTATACAGAGTGGGGTTATCTTTTATTGACAATAACAGTGTATTTTCTTAGTAATTATATGAATCTATGGATTGGCATGTCTGTTTATGCGGGGTGGGTGATTACAGCGGCTTTCTTGTTTTTTAAGAAGGATGTTAAAAGGCTGGCGGAGCAGTGGAGACGAGGGATAAAAAAGAGCGCAGAAATGGAAAAGGAATAGAGTTTCATAAACCTACTGTTGCGTGCGGCTTCGAATGGTATCTAAGTGCTCCAGAATAAGTAATGCATAGAAAAATAGATAACGGAATTTCGAATATATAGTATAAAAATCAATATATAGTATAGAACGACAGGGAAAACTCTGCCGGAGAACAACATATAGTATTGTGCAACATTACCATTCGGAAAATCACCGCCGCTTTACATGCGTATGAAAGCTGTGTTATGATAACGCCAAGCGATGGGAGGCGGTAGATGTTACCGTTCCTGGGAACAAAAACGAAAACATATCTGGGAGTCTGAAATTCTGATTTATCTGTACAGCATATCACGGAACCTGAATCCCTTATATGGAAAACAGAACAAGGGAGGAAGGCTTATGGGAAAAAAGGATGAGTACCAATTTGATTATCTGGATGACAACAGAAGATTTGCAGACCAGATAAACGGCGCATTATTTAAGGGAAGGCAGGTCATAAAACCGGAGGAACTGGAACCAGATGAAGCGCAGACAGTGGTTACGGGAGAGAAAACCGGAACGGGCAGTATGAAAACGGTCGTGGACAAGGTGCGCATCTGGAAAGGGAAAAAGCTGCATATCCTTGCGGTAGAAAACCAGAATTATGTGGATTACCAGATGGTGTTGAGGAATATGCTCTCAGAGAGTATCGCTTACCGTAAACAGTGGAAGCGCAGGAAGCGTGCGCATGGAGAAACGAAGGATTTAAAGAATCGGGACGAATATCTGTCCGGCATGAAGAAGGGCGAAAGATTTGCGCCGATCATAACGCTGGTGGTATATTTCGGAACCGGCGGCGGATGGGATGGAGCAAAGTGTCTGTATGACCTGCTGGATATTGACGATGAGCTAAAGGAATATGTATCAAACTATCGGCTGAACCTGTATGACTGCCATGAACATGACACCTTCGCAGAGTATAAGACAGGGCTGCGTCAGGTATTCGAGGCGGTCCGGTATGCAGCGGATAAGAAGAAATTGAAAGAGGTAATGGAGGAAAACCGGGAGGCATACAGCAGGATAGACGGCGACACAAGAAATATGCTGGAGATAGTGGCAAACGTAAGGATACCCGAGAAGTGTAAAGTGATGGAAGCGGGAGAGGAGAGATACGATATGTGTAAGGCGTTTGAGGATATGAGACAGGAAGGGTACGACGAAGGAATAGAGAAAGGGATGGAGAGAGGAATAGAAAAGGGAATAGAGCAGGGCATTGTGACAGGAAAAGCAGAGGGCATTATTGAGATAGGACTTGACGTCGGGCTTTCGGAACAGGATATACTGGAACGGCTCCAAAAGAAACTGGACATATCCCTTCAGAAGGCGCAGGAGTATTTATTACGGTTTGGAAGACAGATGGTGTGAACGCCGCCAAGGAACAACATAGGTATTGTGCAACATTACCATACAGAAAATAACCGCCGCTTTATACACGCATGAAAGCTGTGTTATGATAACGTCAAGCGATTAGTAGCGGTACATGTTACCGTTCCTGAGCACAAAAACGAAAACATATCTGGGAGTCTGAAATTCTGATTTATCTGTATGGCATGTCACGGAACCTGAATCCCTTATATGGAAAACAGAACAAGGGAGGAAGGCTTATGGGAAAAAAGGATGAGTACCAATTTGATTATCTGGATGACAACAGAAGATTTGCAGACCAGATAAACGGCGCATTATTTAAGGGAAGGCAGGTCATAAAACCGGAGGAACTGGAACCAGATGAAGCGCAGACAGTGGTTACGGGAGAGAAAACCGGAACGGGCAGTATGAAAACGGTCGTGGACAAGGTGCGCATCTGGAAAGGGAAAAAGCTGCATATCCTTGCGGTAGAAAACCAGAATTATGTGGATTACCAGATGGTGCTGAGGAATATGCTCTCGGAGAGTATCGCTTACCGTAAACAATGGAAACGCAGGAAACAAGAACATAGAGAAACAAAAGATTTGAAGAACCGAAATGAATATCTGTCCGGTATGAAGAAAAGTGAGAAGTTTGCACCGATCATAACGCTGGTGGTATATTTCGGAACCGGCGGCGGGTGGGACGGCGCGAAGTGTCTGTATGACCTGTTGGATATTGACGATGAGTTAAAGGAGTATGTATCAAACTATCGACTGAACCTGTATGACTGCCATGAACATGACACCTTCGCAGAGTATAAGACAGGTCTGCGGCAGGTATTCGAGGCGGTCCGGTATGCAGCGGATAAGAAGAAATTGAAAGAGGTAATGGAGGAAAACCGGGAGGCATACAGCAGGATAGACGGCGACACAAGAAATATGCTGGAGATAGTGGCAAACGTAAGGATACCCGAGAAGTGTAAAGTGATGGAAGCGGGAGAGGAGAGATACGATATGTGTAAGGCGTTTGAGGATATGAGACAGGAAGGGTACGACGAAGGAATAGAGAAAGGGATGGAGAGAGGAATAGAAAAGGGAATAGAGCAGGGCATTGTGACAGGAAAAGCAGAGGGCATTATTGAGACAGGACTTGACGTCGGACTTTCGAAACAGGATATACTGGAACGGCTTCAAAAGAAACTGGACATATCCCTTCAGAAAGCGCAGGAGTATTTTTTGCGGTTTGGAAGATAGAAAATGAAATTGTGCATTATTTGTGAACTTTGCTCAAACTATTTCATTTACAGAGAAGATGTGATAAATTTATTTCTTGAAAGACAAACTACGATAGAAAGAAGGAGCACATCATGGAAAAGAAAAAGTCCACCGGGATGGATGGAGATGCAAATGTAAGCAAAAGTAAGGCAAAAAGGGAGGCACGCAAAAAGCAGGTTCAAAAAGAAAAAAGGAAAGCTGGCGCTTCCAGAATCATGTGGACTGCGGCAGCGGCAATTATCATATTAGGAATTTTGTTTGTAGTGGGCAAACAGATGTATCTCATGGCGATCCGTACGACGCCCGGTACAGATTACAGCGCGGGTCTTATGGATGATGGCAGCATAGAAAATGCGGATATGGCATCCATGCTTAATCTGGCTGATTATAAGAATATTACCGTACCGGAGGAGGAAGTGGCGGCTACCGCGGAAGAAGTGGAGGAGCGGATTACTTCGATGTTGGAATCCCATAAGGAACTCAGTACGGATGAGCAGATGGAGATTGCTGATGGCAATGAAGTCAACATTGATTTTGTGGGCACGGTGGATGGCGAGGAATTTGAAGGCGGGAGCAGCGACGGGGCAGGCTATGATTTGACCATCGGCTCGGGATCCTTTGTAGATGATTTTGAGCAGCAGCTGATTGGACACAGACCGGGGGAAGAGGTGACTGTTGATGTCACGTTACCGGAGAATTACAGCGAAGAACTGGCAGGTAAGGACGCCAGCTTTGCGGTGACGGTCAATGGCATTATGGTGACGCCGGAGCTTACGGATGCTTTTGTGGCGGAGAATCTGGCAGATACGGAGAATGTATCGACAGCGGCGGCATACCGGGATAAAGTGGAAGATGAATTTTATCAGGAGCATCTGCAGGAGTATCTGACGAATTATGTGCTGGAGCATTCCACGGTGAATACGTATCCTAAGAAATATGTGAAAGCGACGAAGTCAATCTTGAAGCAGGAAGACGAGAACTCCGGCATGGAGATGGAGGATGAAATCGTTTATGAGAAGGAACTCACGCAGAGGGCAGAAGAAGAGGTAAAGGAAAAAATGGTCTATCAGGCTGTCTTTGAGGATGCAGGGCTTTCCTTTGACGCGGACGCGTATTATAACGAGCAGGTGGAAACTATGGGAGAGGAATATGCGCAGTCGCAGGGAGCAGGTTATCTGGCGCAGGGCGAGATAAGGCGGATGGCGATTGATTATCTGGTGGGGTTGTATCAGTAATCAGACAGGAGTATATATAGACAAAGTGCGGACAGAAGACGGTACTTTGTGAAAAAATTCCCGGCAGATGGTAAGTGTAATCTGTCGGGAATTTTATTTTCGAGAAATGCGGCGTTGATGAAAGGGCGTGCTTTCCTGTGATGTCTCAGATTTCCCGCACATCATAAGGCGTCGTCTGATACACATAATAATTGAGCCAGTTCGAAAAGAGCAGCTGCCCGGCGGAACGCCAGTTGACGATCGGTTCTTTCGTGGGGTCGTCTTCCGGGAAATAGTTTAGCGGGATTTTAGGGTTCATGCCCTTTTCCATGTCGCGGGCGTATTCGAGCGCCAGCGTGTCGGCGTCGTATTCCAGATGGCAGGTGATGAAGAAATGTCTGCTGTCCTCTGTTTTGGCAATCGCCATGCCTGCTTCATCCGAGACCGCCATCAGCTCCAGATTCGGCACGGAAGCAATCTGTGCCGGATCGATCGTCATGGCGCGGGACTGCGGCGCATGGAAAACATCGTCAAAGCCCCGGAAGAGGGGAGATTTTCGTTTCAGAATCTTGTGGGTATACACACCGGACAGTTTTTCGTCCAAATCTTCTCGGTCCAGACCGTAAAAATAGTACAGCGCGGCGTATGCGCCCCAGCAAAGGTGGAGCGTACAGTGCACATGCGTTCGCCCCCATTCCATAATGGTGCAGATTTCGTCCCAGTATGCCACTTTTTCAAAGCGCACATGGTCGAGCGGCGCACCGGTGATGATCATACCGTCAAATTTGCGGTCTTTGATTTGGTCAAAGGTGGTATAAAATGCCTCCATGTGGTTAGAATCAGTATGCTGCGGCGTATAGCTGGCAGTCTGTAAAAACTCCACATTCACCTGCAAGGGTGTGTTTGACAGCTTCCGAAGGAGCTGGGTCTCGGTCACTTCCTTAGTAGGCATCAGATTTAAAATTAGTACGTCAAGCGGACGAATATCCTGATGCATCGCCCGGTATTCTGTCATGACAAATATATTTTCTTTCTCTAAAATGCTGGTTGCCGGCAGCAGATCTGCTACTTTGATGGGCATGGGAATCCCTACCTTTCTCTGTGGTTGTATCATATATATGTAGTTGCAAATGATACAATGTATGATATCATAAACGGAAGATGCGCGCAAGGCGTACAGAGCCCGGTCTGCAATCCAAAATTTTCTTCGAAGGGAGTTTCGTGCATTTAAAATGTAGAATCGGATTCCTAATTGATAAATAGAAAAATATTTGCATAATTCTGCATTTTACATTATAATTTATGTGTATTAACGCTTCAACACAGGGGGAACGGGTGAATTATGGAGACAGCGTATCAGAAGGTTAAGGTACACAATGAGCTGGAATGGTGTCAGGTAAAGGACATGGAAACCAAGGAGAAGATAGAGAAGGTTCTGTTGAAACACCGGGTATCTTATTTTGTAAAATGGGAGAAGCCGAAATTCTTTTCAGGCGATACCTTTGGCTCTTGTGTGTTTTGCGTGAACCAATTACAGAAGGAGAGCGCGGACGACGCGATTCAGGAGCTTGCGGAGGAGGTACGGGATAAAATCCGCTTTATTAACCGCAAGGTGGACAAGACCTTTTATTAACTTGAAATGGGACAAAATGTTCGGAACAGAGTAGGAGGCGGTTAATCCCCGCCTCCTACTCTGTTGATGTCAGGAGCATGCCTCCTGCTCCTTTTTCAGATTTTTCTGCGCTGTGGAGAGCATCAGCTTGATGCGGTTTAACTGGTTGACCTCACTGGCGCCGGGATCATAGTCGATTGCCACGATGTTGGAGCTGGGGAAGCGTTTGCGAAGCTCCTTGATGACGCCCTTGCCTACCACATGGTTTGGCAGACAGCCGAAGGGCTGGGTGCAGACGATATTGCCTACGCCGCTGTGGATTAACTCCACCATCTCCCCGGTGAGAAACCACCCTTCGCCTGTCTGGTTACCGATATCGACGATGGGTTTCGCGTAGTCTACCAGCGTGTAAATGCTGACGGGTGGCGAGAAGTGCCTGCTTTTCGCAAATTCTTTTGCAGCCTGCGCGCGCATTTTCTCAAGCGCTTTGATGCCGAAACGGGAAATCAGCGCCGCTTTTTTCGAGGTGCCAAGAAAATCCGCCTTGTAAATCTGGTTGTAGAAGCAGTAGAGCATAAAGTCTAACAGATCCGGCACGACTGCCTCCGCGCCCTCCGACTCCAGAAGCTCCACCAGGTGATTGTTGGCGGCAGGGGCGAATTTTACCAGAATCTCGCCTACAATGCCCACGCGGGGCTTGCGCATGTCTTCATAAATGGGAACGGCGTCAAAATCCCGCACGATTTGTCTGCACATTTTCTGGAAGGTCAGATAATTCATGTGTTTTTGTGAAACAAAATTCCGACATTTCTTCACCCATTGGGCGTGCAGCGCATCCACGGAGCCGTGCTCCTTTTCGTAGGGGCGCATCCGATAGACGCAGCGCATGAAGATATCGCCGAAGAGAGCGCTGTAAGCGGCGCGGATTAAGAGGTCGGCGTTCAAGTGGAAACCGGGATTGCTTTCTATGCCTGCCAAATTTAAGGAGATGACGGGTACCTGCGGCATACCCGCTTTTTCCAGTGCGCGTCTGATAAAGCCCACATAGTTGGTGGCACGGCAGCCGCCGCCGGTCTGTGTCATGATGACAGCCACTTTATTCAAGTCATATCTGCCGGAAAGCAGGGCATCCATAATCTGTCCTACCACGATAAGGGAAGGATAACATGCGTCATTATTTACAAATTTCAATCCCACATCCACTGCCTGTCTCGTGTCATTGCCGAGCACTTCAAAGTGATAACCGCACGCGCCGAAGGCGGCTTCCATGATTTCAAAGTGAATCGGAGACATCTGGGGGCAGAGAATGGTGTAATTTTTTCTCATTTCCTCGGTAAAGGGCACTTTCGTGATGGCGCTGGAGCGTATGTTACGCCTTTCGCCTTTCTGCTCCCTTACCTGAATCGCGGAGAGCAGGGAACGGATGCGGATTCTTGCCGCCCCCAGATTGTTTACTTCGTCGATTTTTAAGCAGGTATAGATTTTGTCGGAGCCGGTAAGAATGTCGTTTACCTGGTCCGTGGTCACGGCGTCCAGACCGCAGCCGAAGGAATTGAGCTGAATCAGATCCAAATCATCCCTTGTCTTGACGAAGCTTGCCGCCGCGTAGAGTCTGGAATGGTACATCCACTGGTCGGAGACGATTAAAGGTCTCTCAGGGGAAGCCAGATGGGACACGGAGTCCTCTGTCAGTACCGCGATATCGTAGGAAGTAATCAGCTCGGGAATGCCGTGGTTGATTTCCGGGTCAATATGGTAAGGACGTCCCGCCAGCACGATGCCGCGCTTATGGTTGGTCTCCAGATAGCGGAGCACTTCCTCGCCTTTGTCGCGCATATCTTGTCTTGCCGCTGCCAGCTCTGTCCAGGCTGCCTCCGCTGCATCCATAACAGCTGTTACGGGAAGCTCCCGGAACTCTCTTGTCAATGCTTCGGTTACGGTCTGCAGGCTTTTGAAGGACATAAAAGGATTGCGGAACATCACTTCGCCGCGTCCGATTTCCTCCACGTTGTTCTTGATGTTTTCGGAGTAGGAGGTGACGATAGGACAGTTGTAGTGGTTGTTGGCGTCGTGAAACTCGTCCCGCTCGTAAAAGAGGGCGGGGTAGAAGATAAAGTCCACGTTTTGTTTAATCAGCCAGGATACATGCCCGTGCGCCAGCTTTGCCGGATAGCATTCCGACTCGCTGGGGATGGACTCGATGCCAAGCTCATATATTTTGCGGTTGGAGACGGGAGAAAGCACCACCCGATAGCCCAGCTTCGTGAAGAAAGTGAACCAGAAAGGGTAGTTCTCGTACATGTTAAGCACCCGTGGAATACCGACGGTGCCCCGTTTCGCCTCGTTTGCGGGCAGTGGCTCGTAGGAAAAGTAACGTTTCAGCTTGTAGTCAAAGAGATTGGGCGCACCGTTTTCCTTTTTGGCACGTCCAAGACCTCTCTCACAGCGGTTGCCGGAGATATACTGACGACCTCCCGTGAATTTGTTGATGGTGAGACGGCAGTTGTTGGTACAGCCCTTGCACTTAGCCATGCTTGTCTCGAACTGTAAGTTCGTAATCTGTTCCAGATTCAGCATGGAGGTCTGATACCCGTCCGTATAATGCGCCCTTGCAATCAGCGCCGCGCCGAAGGCGCCCATAATGCCGGCGATATCCGGGCGGATTGCCTCGCAGTCGGCAATCTTTTCAAAACTGCGCAGGACCGCATCATTGTAGAACGTGCCGCCCTGCACGACGATATTTTTGCCAAGTTCCGAAGCATCGGAGACTTTGATGACCTTAAACAGCGCATTTTTGATGACGGAGTATGCCAGTCCCGCGGAAATATCGGAGACGGAAGCCCCCTCCTTCTGCGCCTGTTTCACTTTAGAATTCATAAACACGGTGCAGCGGGTGCCCAAATCGATGGGATGCTCCGCAAAGAGGGCGGTTCTGGCAAAGTCCTCCACGCCATAGTTCAGGGACTTGGCAAAGGTCTCTATGAAGGAACCGCAGCCCGAGGAACACGCCTCGTTGAGCTGTACGCTGTCCACGGTGTGGTTTTTGATTTTGATGCACTTCATGTCCTGCCCGCCGATATCCAGAATGCAGTCAACCTCCGGGTCGAAGAAAGCGGCGGCATTGTAGTGCGCCACGGTCTCGACCTCGCCGTCGTCCAAGAGAAAGGCGGCTTTCATCAGCGCTTCGCCGTAGCCAGTGGAGCAGGAGCGGGCGATTTTTACGCCTTCGGGGAGCAGCTTGTAGATTTCCTTTAAGGAGCGGATGGCAGTCTTTAACGGGCTGCCGTCGTTGCTGCTGTAGAAGGAGTAGAGCAGGGAACCGTCGTCGCCAACGAGCGCCACCTTTGTGGTGGTGGAACCGGCATCGATGCCAAGAAAACAATTTCCCTGATAGGATGCCAGGTCGCCGGTCGCTACATGATGAACGCCGTGGCGCGCGCAGAACGCGTCGTAGTCCGCCTGCGTGGCAAAGAGGGGCTCCATGCGCTCCACCTCAAATTCCATCTTGATATCGGAGGACAGCTTCGCATTCAGCTCCTCCATGGTATAAAAAGCCTCCTCCTTCGCGTTTAGGGCGGAGCCGATGGCGGCGAAGAGGTGGGAGTTGTCCGCGTCTATGATATGGGCGTCGTCCAGTTTCAAGGTGCGGATAAAGGACTGCTTTAGTTCCGACAAAAAGTGCAGCGGACCGCCGAGGAACGCCACATGTCCCCGAATCGGCTTGCCACAGGCGAGACCGCTGATTGTCTGGTTGACCACCGCCTGAAAAATCGAGGCGGAAAGGTCTTCCTTCGTGGCGCCTTCGTTGATGAGGGGCTGGATATCGGACTTGGCGAACACGCCGCAGCGCGCCGCTATGGTATACAGAGAGTGATAATTTTTGGCGTACTCATTTAAGCCTGCCGCGTCCGTCTGCAGAAGGGAAGCCATCTGGTCGATAAAGGAGCCCGTGCCCCCGGCGCAGATGCCGTTCATGCGCTGTTCCACATTACCGCCCTCAAAATAGATGATTTTGGCGTCCTCGCCGCCCAGCTCTATCGACACGTCCGTGACAGGCGCAAAGGTCTGCAGGGAAGTGGAGACGGCGATGACCTCCTGCACGAAAGGAATCTGCAGGTGGTTTGCCAGCGTCAGCCCGCCGGAGCCTGTGATGATGGGGTGCACCGTCAGGTTCCCGAGCTTGTCAAAAGCCTGGGAAAGAAGGTCCGCAAGGGTCTCCCTGATATTGGCGAAATGTCTTTTATAGTCGGAAAAGAGTATCTGATGCCTGTCGTCCAAGATGGCGATTTTGACGGTGGTGGAACCGATGTCAATGCCAAGCGTATATTGCATGTTACTCACTTTTTGTTCACTCCTTTATCCTGTAAGAAGGGATTCTGGTATAAGTTACCTTTTTACCTATTAAAATGTGTTTTTTGGCACACGCTGTCATTATACGACACAGTTTTCTAAAATGCAATTGTCCAATTCTTAGAAAAGAATGAAGTTTTCGGCAGACATTTATTAAATTTTTATGAGAGGGCGATTTTTAGGGGCGGCGACATTTACTTTTAAAAGGAGGGATGCTATATTATAATATATATTTTTGAAGGAGAGTGAAACATGAGTCCTTTTGAACGGAAATTTGGAAAATACGCGATACCGAATCTTTCTTTTGTGCTGGTCATGTGCTATGCGGTCGGGTATCTCCTGCAGCTGTTTGACAGAAGCGGTCTGCTGATTTCCTATCTGACCTTGAATCCTTATGCGATTCTGCACGGGCAGATCTGGCGGCTTGTGACGTGGGTGCTGATTCCGCCAAGCAGCGGCGGGCTTTTCTTTACCTTGATCATGCTGTATTTTTACTGCTCCATAGGCACCTCGCTGGAGCGGACGTGGGGCACTTACCGCTATAATGTCTATTTGTTTCAGGGGATGCTGTTTACCATTGCGGGGAG
The DNA here is from genome assembly GCA_910587715.1 of uncultured Lachnospiraceae bacterium. Lineage (GTDB taxonomy): Bacteria > Bacillota > Clostridia > Lachnospirales > Lachnospiraceae > UBA3282. The sequence continues at coordinate 48,534 of CAJUMV010000027.1, forward strand.
CTTTCTGCTGATGGGGTACTGCTACCTTTTCAAGCCGGAGATTTCTCTGCTTGGCGCGACGCTGACCGTTGATTCGCCGACCGAGTATTTCACGATTATCGCGCTGATGTTCAGCACCTACTATATCAATATGTCGATTTTCCTTGCGTACGCGGCGACTTTCCCGGACGCGCAGGTGCTTTTAATGTTCATCATTCCGATTCGGGTGAAATGGCTGGGTGTGATTTACGCGGTGATGCTGCTGTTCCAGTTCCTCGGCACGAACGTGTTCGGGAAGTTCGCCATCGGTGCGTCGCTGCTTAATTTTGTCGTATTTTTCCTGACTTCGCGCAACATGATGCACCTGAATCCGAAGCAGATTCACAGGAGGCAGGAGTTTAAGCGGGATGTGAGGAGAAACACGGGGATTACCAAGCACAAATGTGCAATCTGCGGCAGGACTGAGGTGGACAGCCCGCAGATGCAGTTCCGGTTCTGCTCCAAGTGTGACGGGAACTATGAGTACTGCGAGGAGCATCTGTATACGCATACGCATATCAAGAGAAGCTGATTGAGCGAACTGTGGGTAAAGAGTTTAGTTTGCAGTGAAGAAAAATATCGGGTGTTATTGAATGGCGGAGAGTGGAATGAATCAGGAAATTGTATTTGCCAAAACGCTGGAGGAAGTAAAGAGAACAGCGAGAGCGCAGCAGAATTTTATAACGAAGAAAGAGGTGGAGGAAGCGTTTTCGACGCTTTCTCTTTCTGCGAAACAGTTGGAAATGGTCTATGACTATCTGCGGCAGAGTAAGATCGGTGTGGATGAGCCTGCGGACGCGGATTCTTATCTGGAAGAGGAGGAGAAGAATTATCTGGACGCCTATCTGGATGCGCTGCAGGCGATTCCTGCGGTTTCAGACGGAGAGCGGGAGGCGATTACCCTTTCTGCGATGGCGGGGGACGCGGACGCCATGAAGCGGCTGACGGAGCTTATGCTTCCCGAGGTGCCCCAGATTGCCAAGCTCTATACAGGGCAGGGCGTCAGTCTGGAGGATTTAATCGGCGAGGGCAATGTGGCGCTTTCCCTCGGCGTCACCATGTTAGGGGCGCTGGAACATGCGCACGAGGCGCAGGGGATGCTCGCTAAAATGATGATGGACGCCATGGAGGACTGCATCTCGGCAAACGAGGCGGAAGAGAAGAGCGACCAGAAAATTGCCGATAAGGTAAACAAGGTAGCGGATGCGGCAAACGCCCTGAAGGAAGAACTGCGCAGAGCGGTGACGGTGGAGGAGCTGATGGAGGAATCGGGGCTTTCCCGAAAAGCCATTGAGGACGCCATACGCATAAGCGGCGGTAAGATTGAAGCCATAGCAGCGAAGTAAATGAGAGTCACAAATTAGGCAGGCTGACTTACGAGGACGGCATCTTAGCTGCGGCAGGAGAGGAATACAAATGGAAGCGGAAAACAAGGATTATAAATATTTCATGCAGGATACAGGGAACGTTTATCTGGGCGCGAAGCTCAGCTACGCGGAGATTCTGCAGGATGAGATGGTGAATTTTAAATATAAGAGCATTGTAGAGCATTATATTTTCAAGGATACCGACCCGGAGACGACGTTGGAGAGCCATCTCTACTATATGACAAAGGAGCAGTTTTCCTATCGGACCTACGAACAGCTCAAGGCGAAAGTGAAGGTCAATATGCTGGAGGAGAAAAAGTCCTTATTTGGCGGGGAAAAGACAGGCTATACCACGAAACTCATGCCGCTTTCGGCGTTTGCGGACATGAATCTGGCGCAGAAAAAAGCAAAGGGCGTGGTGATTCAGGAGCTGGCGCTGTCGAAGATTGGGCTGATGACGTTCAATGTCTGAATACGCTGCGCGATAACCGTAAGTTACGCTGCGCGATAACTTACAAATAATTTTTCGCGAAAAAATGATTTTAGGGCTTGATTTTGACAAAATTTTTTGTTAAAATTACTTTTGTAAAATTCCCCTTTTACACTGGACAGGTGATCGGCTTTAGGGCTTCACCTGTTCTTTTATGTCCGCGAATAAGCAGAGCCGGAAGATGGCAGAGGCAGGACGCATGCTTGCATGCAGGACTGCATATGACAGCTTACGGTGAGCAACGCGAACGAAAGATGCGAAGCATCTTGAGTCTCTGCTTATTCGTGGAAGCATTTATTTTGACAATAGTATCCGGTCATTATCCAGCCGCTTTCCCGCGCGCACCTTGAACTGCTCCAGCAGATCGTCTATGGTAAGTTCTTCCCGTGCTTTTTCCGATACGTCAAAAACAATACGTCCGCCGTCCATCATAAGGGTACGGTTTCCGAGGGTAAGCGCCTGATGCATATTGTGTGTGACCATCAGACAGGTGATGTGCCGCTCAGAGACGATTTTTTCCGTGAGAGCCAGCACTTTATCCGCGGTGGCGGGGTCAAGGGCTGCCGTGTGCTCGTCGAGCAGAAGAATGCGGGGCGTTACCATGGTTGCCATTAGGAGCGTGAGCGCTTGTCGCTGACCGCCGGAGAGGAGTCCCACGGGCTGTTTCATCCGGTCTTCCAGTCCCATATCCAGAAGGGAGAGCTGTTCTCTGAATTTTGCCTTTTCTTTCGCGCTGATGCGGCTGAAATAGGCATGGCTTTTGGTGGAGGCACGCAGATAGGCGAGCGCCATATTTTCTTCGATAGTCATGTGGGGCGCGGTGCCCTTTAAGGGATCCTGAAAAAGATGACCGATTACCTTGCTGCGCACATGTTCTTTACAGTAGGTGATATCCTCACCGCCCAGGACAATCCGTCCCTCGTCCACATAAAAATTTCCCGTGATGGCGTTGAAGAGCGTGGATTTTCCCGCGCCGTTGCTGCCGACGATGGTGGCGAAATCGCCGGCTTCCAAAGTGAGGTTTACCCGGTCAAGGGCTTTTTTCTCATTGACGGTGCCGGGGTTAAAGGTTTTGGAAACGGAATCAATGACCAGCATGTGTGCCGCCCTCCTTTCTGTAGGCATTTTGGTTGTTGCTGCGCTGTCTGTAGAACGAAGACTTCTCTTTGAGATAAGGGAAGGAAATCGCGATGGCGACAATGACGGCGGAGACCAGCTTGAGTGCTTCCGCGGGCACGTTCATGCGCAGCGCCAGCGCCACGATAAAGCGGTAGAAACAGCTCCCAAGAATCACACCTGTTATTCTTTTGAACATGCTGCCTTTTCCGACCAGCGTTTCCCCGATAATCAGACTTGCCAGCGCGATGGTGACCATGCCCGTGCCCAGATTGATGTCGCAGGATTTCTGGTACTGTCCGAGGATGGCGCCGGAGAGAGCAGTCAGTGCGTTTGCGACGCAAAGCCCCACGGTAATCATAAACAGGGGATTGATGCTGGAAGCTCGTACCATATGTTCGTTGTCCCCGGTGGCGCGGATGGAAAGTCCGAGTCTTGTATTCAGGAATAAGGATAAAATAGCACCAATTATTATTACAATCACAAGGGCGATCAGCAGCTTATACCAGTCCGCGTACCAGCCGTAGGGGAGCTTTTCCTTTGCCAGACTGAAAATGGTATCGCTGGCGAATAGATTTACGTTGGAGGAAAAGCCCATTACGGCGATATTGACCGTGTAAAGCCCCGTGTTGACGATAATGCCAGCCAGAATGGAGGGAACCCCCATCCTGGTCTGTAAAAAGGCGGTGACAAAACCAGCGCAGACGCCCGCGCCCATGGCGGCGAAAAGTGCCAGATACGGATGACCTGAAAGCGTCACCATGGCGCCCACCGCGCAGCCTAAAGTAAAACAGCCGTCGGTGGACAGATCCGCGATATTTAGGATACTGAACGAGATAAATAGTGCCAGCGCCACCAGCGCATAAATACAGCCTAATTCCAGGGCGCTTTGTAAAATGGAAAGTGTAAATAATGAACTCATGGGTTACCTCTTTATTTCAAAAATAAATTACATGCGTTATAAATATATACTTGTTGATGCAGGCGTTTAGTTAAATTCTTCCGCGGTCTGGATTTCTACCAGATTGGAGCATTTGTCAGCGAACATATGATAGTCAAGCCCGATTGCCGCTGCGGTTTCGGTGTTCACTGTAGCGATACCGTTGTCCATGGTACGGACCGCCATAGAAGCGGGGGCTTTTCCGTTTACCAGAATATCCGCCGCCATGTCAGCGGTGGCGGTGCCAAGTTCTACATAGTTGACGCCGTAGCCCATGAATGCGCCGTTTAAGGCGAAGGAGTCCGCGCCGCCGTAATGGGGCACTTTTGCGTCGATAAACTTCTCATAGATGGCAAGCTCCGCCGTCATCACGTTGTTGTCGGTGGGGGTGAACACTGCCTCCACGCCGGAGGAGAGCAGCGCGTCCGCCGCAAGGGAGATTTCCCCGTTGTTGGTGCCTGTCTTTTCCACCACGTTGATGCCTTTTTGCTCACAGTAGGCTTTGGATGCGGCGATGGCGGCGGTGGAAGCGTCCTGGCTCTTGTCGTAGAGCAGTCCCACCGTCTGGATATCCGGATCGGCGGCAAGCATCAGGTTAAACACTGCCTCCGTATTTAAAGCGTCCGAAGTGCCGGTGATGTTGGAACCCGGTGCGTCCATGGATGCCACAAGCCCCGCCCCCACGGGATCCGATACCGCAGAGAAGACCACGGGAATCAGACTGCCGTCATCGCGCGGACTTTCCGCGGTGGCATTCTGCATCACCATAGCGACCGGCGTGGCAACCGGGATGATAAGGTCCACATCGGAAGCAATCAGGTCTGCCGCAATCTGGTTCATGGTGGTGGCGTCCGCCTGTCCGTTGTAAGTGTAATCCTTGTAATCGAAGGTGACACCAAGTTCTCCGCCCTTTTTGTCAAGTTCCGCCTGAACGGCTGCCACAATCTGGTTTAAGGATGCGTCGTCCACATACTGCACGATGGCGACTTTGTAAGAGCTGCCGGCAGACGAGGCAGCATCTGATGTGCCCTCCGCCCCGTTTTCTGTGTCTGCGGAATCGGCAGCGTCTGCGCTTTCTGTAGTACGGTCTGCGCCAGCTGCGGCGCTGCTTCCGCCAGCCGCGCCGCAGCCTGTGAGAGTAGCGGCAGCAACCGCGCCTGCCAGTAACAGTGTGATAGATTTCTTTTTCATAATGGTGTCCTCCTTTTGGGTAAAAATAAAACCGCCCCAGACTAATGTCTGAGACGGTAATAAACGTAAGTTATTATCGCGGTACCACTCAAATTGATGCGGGAATACAGTCCCTCATCCGCTTTTTCCATATACAATCATATATGCCGCCTTGGTAACGGGTGCGGTTCCCGCCGGGAGCTACTCTGTCGGTGTGAAAACTGACCTTTCAGCCCAGCCTCGAAAGTCCATTCGATACAAGCGCCATGCCGTCTTCCACCAGCCGACGGCTCTCTGTGATGGGCAGCCTATACTTACTACTCTTTCTCAAAGGTTTGTGATATGTGTTCCTGCAATTAATTTATTACACAATAATACTTTTGTGATGGATTGTCAAATATTTTTTTAAAAATTATTTTGCAGCACGCATTTTAAGGTAACGTTAAGGGGCTGTTAAGAGAACGCAAAAGCTGTCCTTGTACAATATTGTATACATTCAATGGATAAGACGGAGGTGCGGTTATGGAAATGGCGAAAGAAGGGAACGACAAATTGGGAACTGGCAATAAGAAAAGACCTATTATAGAGGTGACGGTATGTATTTTGGGAATGGCGGCTCTTACGGTTATGATGGCTGTGTTTGGTGCGGATGCGGGGCTCTTGGCGGGGATTGCCGCCTATTGGATTCCCTGTGCGGTCTTGCTTTTTTATGTCTGCAGGGTGGAAAAACAGACGCTTTCTTCTGTGGGTCTGAAACCGATTCGCAAGAGGCATGTCTTTGAGGGGCTGGGTTTGGGTATCTGTATGTTTGTCGTGCAGCAGATTCCGCTTCTGCTGATGAAAATGGATTATTCCGCCTACGCGATGGAGCCGGACGTAGTTTATATGGTTGTGATGGCGCTGTACTGTTTTTTCTGTGTCGGTTTTGCGGAGGAGCTGCTTTTCCGGGGATTTCTGCTGAAAAGGACGCTGGCTGTTTTTCCGCAGAAATGGGTCTGCGTGGGAGTCAATATCCTGCTTTTTTATCTGGCTCACTGGTTTACCATGCAGCATACGTTCGGGGAGTTTTACAACCTTGCGACGAATACGGTTATTTTATGCATCTATCTTTTCCGCAAGAAGGAGGGGACGATCGTGCCGTTAATCGTTGCGCACGGTTTTTATGATGTGCTGACATCGGTGGTACTGCCGGTTTTTGTGTATCTGTTGAAATAGTTTGAGATTAGGGTATAATGAAATTATAAGATGATAGAGGAGGGAAGAAAGACATGTGCGTGGTATCAATCAATGTTCCGGAAGAAATATTGTTAGACCTTCATGAAGATAAGGATCCTAAAATCCCGGTCTGATTATACACTGGTTTAAGCTATTAGGTGATACAGTC
>CAJUMV010000028.1 GCA_910587715.1 uncultured Lachnospiraceae bacterium
CTTGACAAAACGGGATAATGCTGAAAATAAAATTAATTAATCAGCGGTTCCCTAGCTCCGCCCGCAAACCACTGTCTGTCATTTCATTCTGAATCGTATATCCCGGATATAGCTTTGACAGAGCGCCAATTCCGCCATAGCGGGTATACACATAATTCTTAACCTTGCGATAATCTTCCACAATCTCCTGAAGCTTTTTCATATCCTCCTCAGGAATTGCTCCTTGACTGTATTGATGAATCGACCTGCAAATCACCGCATTAGATAAACCTTTGTTTTTCTTCATTTATTTCTGCTCAATTTCGCAGATTGAAATAATCTGCGAAATTGAAAATATTTGCACGATTATCACATTTCGTTTGACAAAAAGATTATCCAATGTTAGAATAACCCTATCTTTTAGGAGAGAGGTGAAAGGATGAAGAAATAATCTACTTTTGATTGCATGAAACTTATTCACGTATGGGAACCCGTTTTCATACTGTTTTCATGTCGCCAAAAGTGGATTATGTTCTCATAACCTCTCTTTTTGTGTGCATTCTTTTGTGGTGCGTTTCGCTGCGCCGCATTTCCCTATGAGGTGACTGAGACTATAATAAAACTTTCCCGGCGACGATAGCTTACTTATGGAAAAATGACGTAAAGTGAGCGACGATTTTGTGAAGGGAGAGATGTGAATGTCACAAATTAATGTAACCAATCTGACGTTTGCCTACGAGGGGAGCTTTGACGATATCTTTGAAAATGTCTCCTTTTCGATTGATACCGACTGGAAACTGGGATTTATCGGCAGAAACGGGAAAGGCAAAACGACTTTCCTGCGCCTGCTGAGAGGAGACTATGCTTATCAGGGCTCCATCAGCGCGTCCGCCGCCTTTGCTTATTTTCCTTATGCCGTGACGGAAGCGCAGAGAAAGCTCCCCGCCTCTGCCTTTCTGGAAGAAATAAAAACAGGCTGCGAAGAATGGCGGGTGATCTGCGAGCTGGCGCTGTTAGGCGAGGATGCGGAAATTCTTTACCGCCCTTTTGAGACATTAAGCTTCGGGGAACAGACCAAGATTCTGCTTGCCATCCTATTTTCGGGCGAAAATGATTTCCTGCTGATCGACGAGCCGACGAACCATCTGGACCAGGACGCCAGAGAGACCGTCAAACACTATCTGGCATCCAAAAAAGGCTTTATTCTCGTGTCCCACGACAGAGATCTGCTGGACGCCTGCATCGACCATGTCCTCGTATTAAACAGACAGACCATTGAAGTACAGAGCGGCAATTTCAGCGTCTGGTGGGAAAACAAACAGCGCAAGGACCAGTTCGCCATCTCAGAAAACGAGAAACATTTGAAAGAAATCGGAAAGCTGAGGCAGGCAGCCAGACGTACCGCGGCATGGGCGGACAAAAACGAAGCCACCAAAATCGGTTTTGACCCTTTGAAAGAACACGATCGTGGAAAGGGTATGAGACCTTATATCGGCGCAAAAACCAAGAAGATGCAGAGCCGGGTCACCCAGATGAAACAGCGGATCGAACGGGAGATTGAGGAGAAGGAAGGGATCCTGCAGGATCTGGAAAAGACGGTGGATTTAAGGCTTTCGCCCCTCTCCCACCACAAAGACAGACTTGTGAATATCCGGGATTACCGCCTGCAGTATGCGGGTGCGCAGCATCCTGTTTTTACCGACGTGACCTTTGAAATACACGGTGGAGACCGAGTTGCCCTGCACGGGGAAAACGGGTGTGGAAAATCAACGCTTATCAAAGTGATTCTGGAAAGAGCAGGCTATCAGACTTTCGGTCTGACGTTCACCGAGGAAGGCGTCTGCGAAGCTGCTTCGGGACTTGTAATCTCCTATGTCAGCCAGGACACATCCGGCTTGACGGGCGGTATCGCCGATTTCTGTAAAAAACGGAATCTGGACCAGAGCCTGTTCTGCGCCATCTTACGACAGCTTGACTTTGAGCGGGTACAGTTTGTGAAAAATATGGAGGATTATTCGGAAGGGCAGAAGAAAAAGGTATTGCTGGCGGCAAGCCTGCTGACCCCCGCCCACCTCTACGTCTGGGATGAACCGTTAAACTATATCGATGTTTTCTCACGAATGCAGATTGAGAAGCTGCTTTTGGAATATGAGCCGACGCTTCTCTTTGTGGAACACGACGTGCGGTTTCGGGAGCGGGTGGCAACGAAGGTGGTGGAACTGTAAAATGTAACATGATTCCTTTGACGTCTCACATGATCCCAATCAAATAAATCAGCTTCGGCTCCCGTCTGGACAAATTCGCCACTGCATCCTGTAACGTATCATAGGGACGGCTCTCACAAAACCGTCCCTTTTCATCCATGTGGTATGCGTTGTGTAGCACAAATTTCCCTTCCCGGTTTTTGGTGATGCAGACAGTGTGAATCTGCGCCGTAATATCGTTCCTGTCGTTGTAGGCTGTGGCAATCATCACTCTATGATTTCTGGCAATTCCCGCCACCGCTCTCCCATCCGCCCCGTCCGCCGTCTCCACCGCAAAGCCGTTCTTCCTGAAATACGCCGCAATCGCCGTGGGCGCTACGCCGAACACGCCCCAGATTGCCGCGCCCCGCGCCTCGTATCCCTCAATCAGCTCTGCCATATACCTTTTCGACACCGGGTTTCCCAAAGCTTTCCCCGCATTGTATGTCGCAATAATCTCACAGCCGGCATAACTCATGCTCAGATGCCGCCCCACACCGAAACGGACCTTCTTCCACTCGCTCTGGTTCTCGATATAGGCGTCCGGCACATGCCAGAAATCCCAGCCTGTCTGTTCCAGACGGATACAGTTTTCCCGCAGATGATTCCTTCTTATAAATCGTGGCACACCGAAAGCTGCCAGAAGCCGATAGATTATAAGTAGAGCACGATTACTCACATGCATTGGAATAAACGAAACAATCATAGTCTCACATCAAACGGCAGATACCCCTCAGGTATTCCTGCCGCGCCGGCTGCTTCTTTTTCCGCCGCCTCCGCTGCCGCAGCAGCCTGTGCAACCTCCTCTGCGGAGAGCTCCGCATTCTCAGGCAGCGCTTCCGCCATATCCTCGGTTAGCTCTTCCGTCACTTCCTCGGTCAATTCCTCGACAACCTCTTCGAGTTCTTCCATAGCTTCCTCGATTTCGCCGCCATCCTCGATACCAAGCGCTTCCTCGACCATCTCTTCCAGACGCTCCTCCGGGGTCTTGGGTTTCGTGTCCTCAACCGCTTCCGCAATCTTCTCGCCCTCCTCCGTGGACTCATCCAGAATATGGAACATCTGCTCCTGATTGTAGGCCGCCTTTATCGATGAAATCTGATCCTCATAAGACTGGTACATTTTCAGTTTTTCGGCAATCTCCTCCACGCTTCCGCAGGAGACATTTTTCAGATTTTCTTTCTGCTTCTCGAAAAAGTCCACCTGCTTCTGTGTCTCTTCCTGCCGCTCCAGCCTGTCCTGCGTGCTCTTTAACATGCCTGCCGTGTTCATTCTGCGCAAAATACTGCTGGTCTGATCCCATGAAATATTCATATACGATAACCGCCTTTCTGCCTGAAATATGACTGCGTTGCTGCTCTTCTCTGTTACCATTTATTTCGGTATGCAGGTCACATTTCTAAAGACAGTTTGTTATCAATCATCCTTTTTTTGTAATGGATGGAAAACTTCATGACTATATGCTAAGATTTTTAGTACAATATGTGTCACAAAAACCCCCTCGACGTTGTCTAATACTATAGGAGGTAAAAATCATGGACAAAAATACAGAAGAAATCTTTGCTTTAGTCGAAAAAGCGACTGCCGGAGACCAAGAGGCTCTGGAAAGCGTTATCACGGGCGTGCAGGATCTGGTCTTTAACCTGTCCCTGCGTATGCTCGGCACCTTTGCCGACGCGGAGGACGCGACACAGGATATCCTGTTAAAGGTCATCACCCATCTTTCTTCCTTCAAAAAGGAAAGCGCCTTTTCCACATGGGTGTTTCGCATCGCGGTGAACCATCTGAAAAACTACAAAAAACACATGTTTGCAAAACGTCCGCTCAGTTTTGAGTTTTACGGGGAGGACATCAAAAACGGAAACATTGATGACGTACCGGATTTGACGCAGAATGTGGAAAAGTCTGTTCTGGCGGAGGAACTGAAACTATCCTGCACCAATGTGATGCTGCAATGTCTTGACACGGACAGCCGTCTGATTTTTGTGCTCGGAACCATGTTTCAGACAGACAGCCGCATAGCCGGGGAAATTTTAGGAATTTCACCGGAAGCGTACCGTCAGCGTCTCTCCCGTGTCCGCAAAAAGATGGCGGATTTCCTGAGTGAGTACTGCGGTGAGTACGGGAACGGGACATGCCGGTGCGCGAACCGGATCAATTATGCGATTCAAAACCACAGAATCAACCCGTCACATCAAGACTACACCGCGGCAGAGGAGATCGCAAGAAAGACCATGCTTGACGTGAAGGAGGCGATGGAAGAGATCGACGATCTGGCGCAGCATTTTTCCTTTGCCAGACTCTATGCGACCCCGGAACAGACCAGACAGTTTATGAAAGATTTTCTGAGCTCGACTTCTCTTTCGGTCGTAAAAAATGCGTAAATTAAAATGAAACACACAAAGAAGAAATCGGAGGAAATCATGAACACAGAACCAATCTTCAAATACTTATCCGAATTAAAAGAAAACAACAACAGAGAATGGTATCATGAGCACAAGACAGAATACAAGGAGGCAAACGCACAGTTTGAGGCACTGGTGCAGGAACTGATTCTGGCAATCGGAAAAACAGACGGCAGCATCATTCAGAATGTGCCGAAGGACCTCACCTTCAAGCTGGTGCGGGACACCCGTTTCAGCCACGACAAATCACCCTACAATCCCGCCTTCCGCGCTCATATCGGCGCCATGGGAAAGCTGCCGGTTCCGGTTGGATATTATCTGATGATAAAACCCGGCAATGAGTCCTTTTTAGGCGGCGGGCTTTTTGCCGATATGTTCAAGGAAGCCACCGCCATGATAAGAGATTATATCGTAAAACATCCCGACGAGTGGGACCGCATCATTCATGCGGACACCTTTACCAAATATTTTACGGTACAGGGAACGGCTCTCAAAAATGTACCGTCCGGCTATGACAAAGAGCACCCCCTTGCCGAATACCTGAAATATAAGAGCTGGTATCTCGAATACCCTGTAAATGATCGGGTTCTGCTGGATATCGACGCATTCCTGCCAAAGATGGTAGAAATTTTCGAGGCGATGAAGCCTTTCAACGATTATTTGAACCGCGCGCTCGCGGACTTTAAGATGCCGGCAAGATAATGCCGGCATTCTTTTCCATTGTCCGCCCAACCTTCCCCGAAAGAACATTTAACCCTTCAAAAACTCGACAAAACTCCCAAAAAATATTATAGTAAATACAGGAAACCAGTGTGAGAAACGCATTGATTTGAGTCACAGCCAAGTTGTTGACATGTTGGTTAGAATGAAAAGAAATTGAGGAGGTATCTACTATGGTCTACAAATGCAGTGTATGCGGGTACGAGTACGACGAAGAAAAGGAGGGCAGACCCTTCTCTGAATTGACAGAATGTCCCATCTGCAAACAGCCGCCCGAGAAATTCAAGGCATTGGAGGCTGAAAAACCTGCCACAGCCTGCGCTGCGCCGGAAAATGGCTGTGCTGCGGAGACGGATTTGAGCTACCCGAAAGAGACGAGAAAAACGGACAGCGATTACCGCTACATGAAAGAGATTCATGAGATGGCTGTCACGGGAACATCAGCAATCGAGGCAATGGGCACGCGGATGAAGATGCCAAACTGGGACGACGTGCTGATTCTGGGCGCGCAGTTAAACCCGATGCCCTTAAATGAACACGACGAGGTGTCCCTGCAGACCGTAATCGGAAAACACGCGAAAAAACCGATGACGCTCTCCATGCCGGTCTATATTTCCCATATGTCCTTCGGCGCCCTCTCCCGGGAGGTCAAAATCGCAATGGCAAAGGGAAGCGCCGCCGTGGGAACGGCGATGTGCAGCGGGGAAGGCGGCGTTCTTCCGGAAGAAAAAGCGGCTGCCTGCAAGTACATATTTGAGTATGTCCCCAACCTGTACAGTGTTACCGAAGAGAATCTGAAAACATCAGACGCTATTGAAATCAAAATCGGTCAGGGAACGAAGCCGGGCATGGGCGGACATCTGCCGGGCAGCAAAGTAACGCCGGAGATTGCAAAAATCCGAAACAAACCGCTCGGAGAGGACGTCATCAGCCCCTCGAAATTTCCCCGCATCAACAGCGCCGACGACTTAAAGGGCGTGGTGGCGGATTTACGGATGTTAAGCGACGGCAGACCGATTGGTATCAAGATTGCCGCCGGACGCATTGAAAAGGATCTGGAATTTTGTGTCTATGCAGAGCCCGATTTCATCACCATAGACGGTCGTGGCGGCGCAACGGGCGCATCCCCCGCCATCGTCCGGGATTCCACCAGCGTACCGACGCTTTATGCGCTTTACCGCGCGAGAAAATATCTGGACTCCATCGGCTCCGATATCGATCTGGTCATCACAGGGGGGCTGCGGGTATCCTCCGATTTTGCCAAGGCGATTGCCATGGGCGCGGATGCCGTGGCAGTGGCTTCTGCCGCTATGGTAGCAGCGGCATGTCAGCAGTACCGCATCTGCGGCAGCGGCATGTGTCCGGTAGGCGTAGCAACGCAGGATGAAAAACTGCGGGAGAGACTGCACATCGATACCGCCGCAAAGCGCGTGGAGAATTACCTGCGATGCTCCGCCGAGGAGCTAAAAACCTTTGCCAGAATCACCGGCAATAAGGATATTCACGGTCTGTCCGCGGACGACCTGTGCACGATTAGCAGAGAGATATCGGAACACACCAATATTCCGCACGCGGGCGAGGCGCGATAACTGCATTGATCCGCTAATCAGGCGTCATGCCGATAAAGGCGATTACGCCTTAAAACTGTTCTTTAAAAAGATACAAAACGACCTCCGCGCATTCTCGTTATCCGTAAACTGCCGGAGGTCGTTTGTCATGTAAACTCGTCGTATTCTTTGTTTTTATTAATTGTTTTTATTAATTGTTTTTATTATATTTAGATTGTCACCAGTTCATACTGATCTGTTCCCAGCCCAATCTTCACCGCATGGGCGATGCAGGACTTCCACTCCGTATCGGGATGGGTCATAAAGAAATGGTCGTGCCCTTCCTCGTTGCCGTGCTTATGCAGATTCTCACCCAGCACGCTCTCTTCCACCGGCGCCATCTTGTTGCAAAGGTCGGCGCACGCCTGGTCTAACGCCACCGGGTCGAAGGACGCCAGCATACCCACATTGGGGATAATCGGAATGTCATTTTCCGAGTGACAGTCGCAGTTGGGCGACACATCGCAAATCAACGACACATGGAAGCACGGTTTGTCCTTGCAGACCGCCCACGCGTACTCCGCCATCTTGTAATTCAGCATAGCAATGGAATCCTCGAAACTGGCCGCGATAGCGTCCTTCGGACACACTGCCAGACACCTTCCACAGCCCACACATTTATCATGGTCGATATGCGCCTTACCGTTCTCGATAATGGGCGCGCCGTGGGCACAGATCCGATTGCAGGCGCCGCAGCCCACGCATACCGACTGGTCAACCTCCGGCTTGCCGTCACAGTGCTGCTCCATCTTGCCCGCTCTGGAACCGCAGCCCATGCCGATATTTTTAAGCGCCCCGCCAAAGCCCGCCATCTCATGCCCCTTAAAATGGGTCAGGGAAATGAACACATCCGCATCCATGATCGCGTGACCGATCTTCGCCTCCTTCACATACTCGCCGTCGATGGGCACCAGTGTCTCGTCCGTCCCCTTCAACCCGTCGCCGATAATCACATGACACCCTGTCTGATAAGGGGAAAATCCGTTCACATACGCCGTCTCCAGATGGTCGAGCGCGTTTTTCCTGCTGCCCACATAAAGGGTGTTGCAGTCCGTCAGATAAGGCTTGCCGCCCAGCTCCTTCACATAGTCTGCTACCACTCTTGCATAGTTCGGACGCAGGAACGCCAGATTCCCGTATTCTCCGAAATGAATCTTAATCGCCGTGTACTTGTCCTGAAAATCAATGGTCTCGAAACCTGCCGTTTTCATCAGACGGTGAAGCTTCTGCAATAAATTCTCATGCTCCGTCGCCTTAAAGGATGTAAAATAAACTGTTGCCTGTTCCATGGGTGTAATGCCTCCTTTTCTTTTCAATCTAATCAAATCGTTTAAAACGTTCAATCATAATCGCGTACTGCTCTTTGATTTTCAGGTACAGCCCGATGGTGTTTTCTTTTTCTTTCTCAAACTCCGCGATAATGCTGTCGTAATTTTTCTCAAGGGTCGTCACGACATTGCGGTTAATCTTGCCTTTATCCGCATCGGAGTTCATAATGTCGAGAATTTTCTCCTTGCTGAAAGCCTCCTTATAACTGCGCTTGCCATACAGCGCGCTCAAAATATCCGCCACCGCAATAATCTGCTGGGGCAGAGTCAGATCCGCCGCCGAAAGCCCCTTGTGATAACCCGTCCCGTCCAGCTTCTCATGGTGTCTCACCGCAATCTGCAATACGTCGTCGTCCACCACGCCCTCCAGAATCATTTCCGTAATCCGCACATGGGCTTTCATTACCTTCATTTCCTCGTCGCTCAGACGCCCCGTGGACTCCAGAATATGTAAGGGAATTGCGATTTTTCCCAAATCGTGAAGCAGCGCACCATAGTGAAGATCTCTGAGATCCTTGCCTGAGACGCGGGAAAGCCTGCCAAGCTGCTCCGCAAAATTCACCGTCGCCAGCGTATGGATAACCGTGTGCTCGCTTCGAAAATCGATGGTGTAGACCAGCATTTCCAGAAAGCCCTTCTTGTATTGCTCGGAAAAGGCACGCTTCGCTAAAAGCACATCCAGCTCTTCCTTGTATTTGCCGTTCATCAGATTTTCCGTAATCCCGTAACATTTCTCCGCCTTCTGGAACAAATCCATCGCCGCGCCGGAAAATTTGATATTACGGTACTTGGAAAAATAATCCGGCTCAAGATGTTCATCTTTCAGATGCAGAACCGTATCCATCTTGTCCGCCAGATTTAGGAGTTCGGTCACATGCAGATAGCGGCTCTGTATCATGCCATAACGGTTATAATCCAGATGATGATAAAGCAGGACCTCCGCCCTGTCCCCTATGGGCGAAAGATATTTCAGAAAAAGAAAGCCGTAGATAGAGTGAGGCCAGAGATTCTTCGTCTCAAAATCCGTCACCTTCTTGACATTATCCTCCTTATAGAGACCAATGTCATGCAGAATGCCGAGCATGGTATAATCCACCAGCTCCTGCTCCGTGTAATTCTGCTCCGTATATGTATTTTCATACTCCATCATCTTATATAAGATATACCCTGTAATCTCCCCGTGATTCATGATCTTATTGTTGATGATACCAAGAGTTTTTCTGATGATTTGATAGACATCCTTGCTGCTGATAACGCTCATCTTTTTTACCCCTTCATTTGTATAAAGGTATTCTAACATTAATTTATGATTTTGTCCTCACTTTTTTATTTTTCTGCCAACATCCTCTTTTACCGCAGTTATTTCCATACATAAATTCCCTTTGCCAAACATACGTTTGCGTAGTATACTGTAAGTATTCCATAACACAAATCAAGTATCAGGAAAGGAGTCCGCATGAACCGCACATACCTCTGCATTGATTTAAAATCCTTCTACGCTTCGGTGGAATGTGTGGAGCGGGGCTTAGACCCTATGACCACCAATCTGGTCGTTGCCGACCCAACGCGGACGGAAAAGACCATCTGCCTTGCCATCACTCCCGCCATGAAAGCGCTGGGCATCAAAAACCGCTGCCGCATTTTTGAGATTCCGAAGGGAGTGGAATATATCGTGGCGCCGCCCCGTATGCAGAGATATGTGGATATCTCCGCGGATATCTACGCCATTTACCTGAAATATATTTCCAAAGAGGATATTCACGTCTACTCCATCGACGAAGCATTTATGGATGTGACGGACTATCTTGCGCTCTACCGGCTCTCCGCTAGACAGCTTGGATTTCAGATCATGCAGGATATTTATGCGCAGACTGGCATCCGCGCTTCCTGCGGCGTCGGCTCTAACCTGTATCTGGCAAAGGTTGCGCTTGATATCACCGCCAAGCACGCCGACGATTTTATCGGTGAGCTGACCGAGGAAAGCTATCAGAAAACCCTCTGGACACACAAGCCGCTCACGGACTTCTGGCGCGTCGGCGCAGGCACGGCAAGACGACTGGACACCTTCGGCATTCGCACTATGGGCGATATCGCTGCTGCCGATGAGAATCTTTTATATAAATTGTTCGGAATCGACGCGGAGCTTCTGATTGACCACGCATGGGGCAGAGAACCCGTCACCATTGCGGATATCAAAAACTACCGCCCCCGCACAAGCTGCCTTTCCAGCGGACAAGTACTGGGCTGCGATTATCCCTTTGACAAAGGGCTGCTCATTGTGAAAGAGATGATGGACCTCATGTGCCTTGAGCTGGTGGAAAAGAAGCTGGTCACCCGCTCCGTCACACTTCATGTCGGCTATTCCAACCGCTTTAACACCCCATCCGCCCACGGCACGACCGATTTGGGAACGGACACCAGCTCAGACCTCCTTCTGATTCCCGCGGTGACGGCACTCTACGAGAGAATCGTCAATCCCGAACTGCCGATTCATCGCGTCAACCTCACATGCAATCATGTGATGCCGGAGGAATACCACCAGTACCATTTCTTCGTGGATGCCAATGAGCTGGAAAAGAACCGCAAAGTGCAGGAAGCCGTTATCAGCATTAAGAATAAATTCGGCAAGGACGCCATCTTAAAAGGCATGAATCTGGAAGAAGGCGCCACCACCAGAGAACGGAATCACCAGATTGGAGGACATAAAAGTGGCGAGTAAACCGAAAAACAAAATGTCCATAGAAGAGAGAGCCAAACAGTTTATGCCCTTTGCGGCGCTGCGCGGGCTGCCGGATGCGCTGGCGAAAAAGGAGAAAATCCTTGTGCCGAAAATCGAACTCTCCCCGGAGATGGAAGAAGAACTGGACAGACAAATGCACCTGCTCGCCAAGGGGCAGATGGCAACCGTCGTCTATTTCCAGAACGGGGAATACATTAAAATAACCGGTCTGGTCGCCCGTATCGACGAGACCAGCCGGTTGTTGCAGATTGTAAATACCAAGATTTGTTTTGATGATATTTTGCAGGTGGAGATAGAATGCCGTCGTTCCTCCCTATAAATGTCAAAGTCTTGTTTCCATGAATAAAGAAGTTCATCACCGCAGCAAATCCGCCCGAATATAACACTCCTTCACAGCATCATCCGGCTTCTCCGCCAGCGACTCTTTATCCAGAAGATACCACATCCGACCACCGCCCTCCTTCTTCCCGAGAACGGTAACGGTTTCCCCCTCGCCCAACAGACCAACCACCGGAGAGTCCTCTCCCGCGCCCGCTCTAATTCTACACACCGGCATACTCACAACCATCTCCCGTGGAAAACCCTCATTCTCTTGTTCGTCCGCTTCTGCCGCACCTGCGCCTGTTGCCGCCTCGCTATCATCCGCCTCACTGTCCTCCTCGCCATCTCCATACATATCTCCGAGTAACTCCTTCACTTCCGTCTCCGTCATATATGCCACGCCCATGACCTGCCCGTCTGCCGAGCGAACGATTCTGATATTGACCGTGCCTGCGGGATTCATGTCCAGCGTAAAAACGGAGCGGTTTGGCATATGGATATCCAGGAAGATGTTGACAAGCTGTCCTTCATAATAGTAATTTTTTCCGTTCCGGGTAACGCCCACAGCCTGGTACTGCGCAAGCTGTTCCTCCTCCAGCGCTTTGTCCAGTTCGTCCTTTTTCTCATCCTGATGCAGTCTGTCGTAGAGCATCGACTGGAAATCCCATTTATCATCCGCGAGCGCCCGTTCCAGCCATCCCTCCAGTTCCTTATCCGTCATCTGACGATCCGCCAGAACGGAGAAAAAAGCGATGTCATTTTCTGTATAAAACTTCTCCGCAAAGGCTTGTATCAACGGGCTGTCTGCATCAAGCTGCCATATGCTGACAGAAAAAAACTGATGATTCCTGTCCGCACAAATCCTGTTAAGCCACATTTCCTGCTCCTTCTCGTCCAGTTGCCCAAATGCGATATAGAACATGGGCAGGCTACGATTCTTATAATACGCTTCTATTTCTGCCGCAGACGCTTCCTTCTCATCTTCCAACGCTTTATCCGTTGCAGATAATGCCGGTGCTTTGCTGCTGTCCGATTCTGCTACCCCGGTTTTGTCAGCGTGCACAACCGAATCCGGCTCCGCCGCCACCGCCGGATACACCCCGATAAAAACTGCCCCCAGCGCGATGCATACCGTCAGCCCCGTCATGATGATTCCCGCCCTCTTCGTTTTCTTTCCACCGTTCATAATCGCACCCAGCCTTTCTTTCAACAATTCCTTATTTGCGCTCATGGTAACGGCTGCAAAAGGCTCCTTGTGTGTTCCTGCCGCCACCATAGCCTTTAACAATGTTTCCCCGTAATCCTTTGCATGGTCGTGTCCCGCTTTCTCAATCACCGCCTCGTCGCAGGCAAACTCGCAGGCACGGTCGATTTCCCGGCTCATCACATAGACAAGCGGATTAAACCAATGCAGGCACACCGCAAGCTGTACCAGCCATTTATACACGATATCCCGCCGCCTGTAATGGGTCAGTTCATGCATCGCAATCCAGCGAAATTCCTTTTCCGAAACAGACTCATCGGGCAGTATGATACAAGGCTGAAAATATCCGACTAACATCGGCGATGCCACAAGCGGATTCGCGCAAAGCCCCACCGGTCTGCCAGTCCCCAGCTCCTGCGCCGTCATCGCAAGCTGATTCAAAAGCGCCATGTCATCAACCGGAGCTGCTCCGGACTTCACGTATTTGATATAACTCTGGTACATGCTTATTTTTCGTATCAGCATACCACAAGCCACTGCCAGCCAGACTGCCCAGAGGTATTTCCCCGTGGGAGCCGCCTTTTCTCCGTTTTCCATGCCAGACTTTTCTGCGTTCTGCTCGGAAAATGGCAGGTTCTTCTGCACGGTACTCTGTTCGGAATACTGCCCTATTCTTTGCACCGTCTCCCTCTCGGATCTCTGTTTCGGACTCTGCCCGTTATCCAGCCCGACCTGCCGCTCCTCCTGCATCATCTTTACGACTGCGCGATCCGCATCCTGATATACTTTCCCCAGCAGACTTACCTCCGGACCAAAAGGCAGCAGCAGCCGCAGCACAACAATCATCCAGATATAATACTGCCACTGCCTGCCGAGTTTTCCCTTCCAGAATCGTCTGCCCAAAAGCAGTACGGATATGAGCGCCGCTCCGGACAGGGACATGGACATAATCGTCTTAAAGACCTGCATCATCCTCTCCGCCCTCCTTCCAGAAGCGCCTTCAGTTCCTCGTACTCCTCCTGTGTGAGAAAATCCGCCGTAATCAGATTTGTGACCAGCCCCTTGACACTCCCTTCGTAAACTTTATCAATAAAATGCTGGGTCAGTGCCGTCTGGTACGCCGTCTCTGTGATAAGCGGCACATATTCGTTACGCCGCCCGACCTTCGTCGCGCGCAGATACCCTTTGCCGACAAGCCGGGATAACAGGACAATCAGCGTATTTTTCTGGCAGGGCTTCCCCTGCGCTGCCAGTTCCTCCATAAGATAGGAAAACAGAGTCGTCTCTTCCTCGTTTTCCCATATCATTTTCATAATCTCCAATTCCGCGTCGGATAATTTCTGCAGCATCTGTGTTTTCTCCTTTTATGTATAACAAATTATTATACATTTAATATAACGCATTGTTATACTATTGTCAATAGACACTTTTAAAGTCAGAATATCTCTGGAATATATACCGCAAGCTGAATGCCGCATATGAAAGAACCCACATTGGCAAGAAGCGCATAAAGAGTCGTTTTCCACACCGGAACGGGCTTTTCACTGACCTTGCGAAGCAGAATGCCATACAGTACGGCTTCTATCAGAAAAACAATCGCTTCATCGCAGACATAGAAAATCATAAACGCCAGAAAACCTCTATTGTAATTGACGATATTCAGCCTTACATTCAAAACAATCTGCGTCATAATATTGACCCACGCAATTAACGTAAGCTGGCGCCTTTGACGAAAACCGAACAAAAGCGCCATCCCTATTTCGAGCGCAATCGTAATAACAGTGCGGATGACTAAAGATACCACTTCTCCCGTATAATCGTAGCTCTTTTTCACGGTGAGGACAGGCGTCTGTGTGCTGACAGCATCGAAGGCAACACCACTCATATCCACCGAAAAATAGCTGTCAAGGGCATACCGCTCACAGATACCGCTGACTGCAAAGGTGTCCGTTTCCGGATAATACAGAAGAATTTTAAAGGGATTGGGCGGATAATAGGTCCAGTTCAGCCGCTTGTTCTCACTGCACAGCCATGCTTCCTGTAAGAAATAATAGCCGTCCGTATCCTGATAATATGCGAAGGCTTCCCAGATATCCGGATCCAGATTTCCCATATCCCTATGCGCCATATCGCCGTCCCATGCCGACGCCGGTCCCGTGCCGGCAGATTCAGACAGAAGCGTACCGTAACAGGTTTCATCCCCCATGTTTTCAAAGGTAATAAAAACACATGGCTTTGGACCGATATCCGCTTTTGCGGTAATCGGGAAAAATAAAGCTGTGATAAAAACGCACAGGAAAAATACGCTAACCTGACAGCCGATTCGTTGTTTCATTTCGTCCCCCTTCTGAGCTTCTTTCTTTTGCTTCATTTTATCATACACGATCCTGTTTGTCCGATTTTTGCACAGGTATTTGTGTTAAAATTCAACAATTTACTTGACATTAGCACATCAAATGCGATAAATTGTGTTAAAAGTCAGAAACTATTCAATTTGAAATATTTATGGGATAAAGTATGCAAAACGAATACACGGTTCATATCATTTTGGGGAGTTATATCATATTATGCTTAATCATACATGGAATTTATCTATGGCTCATCAGGAAATGTGTACGTGTCTATGTGTGCCATAAGAAAACATGTAAATTTCGCAAATTTTGTCCAAAATATGAAGCGGGTTTGACACAAGAGGATAAAGAAGAGCTATACAGATTACTGGGTGAATATAAAATGAAAGATCAATAAAGGAAAGGAAAGCGTTCCCCGGTTTCCCGACAAACGCTTTTCCTCTCTCGATTGCTTCATCTCACTTTATTATTCTACCATGCTCGTCGTCCACGTAACCGTATCGTCTCCGACACGCTCCGTCCCAACATTCTCTGTCTCTCCTGCCAGGTGCTCCAGCGCAGACTCCGATATTTTCCGTGAAGTGTCCGTAAACAGCCCTAAAAATGCCTGATCGTAGCGTGAAAACGTCATATTGACAATCTCTCCGTTTTCGCCGATGACATCCACCGTAATCGTCGGGTCGTTACACTGATATCCCTGACAATTATACTCGACTCTGTTGACGGAACCGTCTATCAGCTTACATTCCGCCACTTTCTTTTTGGCAAGCTCCGCATACTGACCGTAATCCTTTTCCAGCGCCGCGTCTATGCAGAGCGGTACGCTTACCCCCAACTGCCTGGCATGACTGATGTCGAAAAGCTCCCCTGTCACTGCATCCACCATATAGTCCCATCTTGTGCTCTCCGGCTTCTGCTCTTTCTCAAACAGGACGTCCGCCGACCAGAAAGGGCGGGGAAAGGTTTGGGTTCCCGGATAATAGCTCATGTACACATAAGCGCCGTTCAGATCCAGTCCGTAAATCTCCTTTAAATACCCTGCACCAATTTCAGCCGCCTCCTCCATCGTTAAATCTGTATCCGCAGGTGTCCCGGTATTCAGACTGTCCATACTTAAGGTATAATTTATGGTTCCCTTCTCTTCCTGTTTCTCCTCTTTTGTTTCTTCCTTCCTTTCCTTTTCCTCGTGCACCGGCAATGCCGTTTGCGAGCTGTCCGGCACCTGATAGGTGGTCGCAACCGTCTCCACCTTTCCCTCATTCGCCGCCAGCGTCACCTCCGATGCCAGATGAAAGGCAATCGTGCCTGCGCCGATGATGGCGAGTGCTGCTGCTGTCAATTTTAACATGTTTTTCTGTTTCATAGGGAAACTCTCCTTTCGTTTGTTTTGATAAGTACACGATAAAACACCTCTGTATCCAAAACATATCAAGGTTATTTCAGACATGTAAAATTTTTTATTATCCAATAAAAATATTTCTACACGGGAAAAGAAAGTTTCACGGTCGTTCCCAAACCCGGTGTTGAACGAAATGACATATCGGCATGATGATTCTGGATGATTTTCTCACAGAGCGCAAGCCCAAGCCCTGCGCCGCCGGCGGCTCGGCTGCGCGCCTTATCCACACGATAAAATGCTTCTTTGATATGGGATAGCTGCTCCGGTTCCATGCCTATCCCAGCATCTTTCACTTCCACTACCATATGGACTTCTTCCGGATAAACGCAAAGCCGGACCTCCCCTTCTGCTTCGCTTGCCTTAATCGCATTATCAACCAGATTATTGAGCACGATTAACAGCTGCTCCGGATTCCCCCTGATAATATAGTCGCATGACAGCGCAAAAGTAAGCCTCACTCGTTTTTCCCGCGCCTTCATCTGCATCGCCTTTTCCGACTGCGCAAAGAGCGCTTTCACGGAACAATTGCTGCTTTTTCCTTCGTCCTGACGAAGCAGCGCCATATCGAGAAGCTGGTACGCCATATGCTGAAGCCTGCTGCACTCCGACATGATAAACTGCGTACATTCATAACGCTCTTCATCCGACACAGGCGCTTTTTGGATATACTCGGCATACCCGTAAATCGCCGTCAGCGGAATACGCAGTTCATGGGAAAAATTATCAACAAACTGCTGTTTCTGCTCCGCGGCATCCGCAAGCTGCCTGATCTGCTTTTCCACCTTATCCGCCATCCGGTTAAAATGATGCGCCACACGAGAAATTTCATCCGTTCCATGAACCGGAATCCTGCTGCCGTAATTTCCGTCCGCAATCTTCGCTGACGCGCCGGAAATCTGTCTTAACGGTCGAAAGATGATATTCAGAAATTGAGACAGGAAAAACGCCATCAAAAGCGTCACCCCGGCGCCTGCCAGAAAAAGCACATTTTTCGTATGAC
The DNA here is from genome assembly GCA_910587715.1 of uncultured Lachnospiraceae bacterium. GTDB lineage: Bacteria > Bacillota > Clostridia > Lachnospirales > Lachnospiraceae > UBA3282. The sequence goes on from CAJUMV010000028.1 coordinate 17,298, forward strand.
GCCATGACCGGATGGGCTCACTTAAATTCCCGATATACATCAGCCCGTAATCCTGCCACGGAGCCGGAAAACTGCCGTAAACGCAGAGCACAGGGACGCTTTCGTTTTCCATATACACAAGCCGCTCCTGACTGTAGCCCGTATCCGGCGGGGCATTCTGGTTTCCTTCCAGCGAGGCGGCTGCGCTTTCGTAAATCCATTCCCCCGAAAAAGACACTGCCAGCCCGTTTCCCTTTCCCTGCAGATACCGGGAATACTGGCGCATCAGGCTGTCTATATTTTCCTCCACAGGTGTTCCCCTCTGCTCCAACGCCTGCATATCCCCAAGCATGGACGAGGCAATGACATAATGCTCCGCCAAAGATTTGTCCCGTGCCGCGGAAAGCTTATCCCGCAAAATCACATGGGAGACAATCAGAATCATCGAATTAAGAAACACATGAAACAGAATGAGCGCGACAAAAAATATCTTTTTCTTCATTCCCGCACCTCCAGACGATATCCCAGCTTATATACCGTTCTGATATCGTTTTCCAGATGCAGCTTCTGCCGCAGTCTCTGGATATGGACATCCACGGTGCGCGTGCCCCCGTCAAAATCATATCCCCATACCATATCTAACAGCTTTTCCCGGGAAAGGGCGATATTCCGGTTCCTAACCAGCACCTCCAGCAGCTCATATTCTTTTGGCGTACACTCGACAGCCGTTCCCTTTAAGAAAGCCTGATGCCTGCCAAAATCCACTTTTAAGTCGCCCATCTCAAATTCTGTCTCCCCTTTTTTCGTCCGCCGCAGTACCGCCTCCACTCTTGCCGCCAACTCCAGCATCTGAAAAGGTTTTGTCAGATAATCGTCCGCTCCCATTGCCAGCCCTTTCAGCTTATCTGACAATTCGCTTTTCGCCGTCAGAAAAATGGTCGGCGTTCCGGAGGCTCTCTCAAACACCTGATAACCATCCAGCCCGGGCAGCATAATATCCAAAACTAGCAAATCAAACTTCCGGCTTTCCAGCATTGCCGCTGCATTCTCTCCATCGAAAGCCTGCGTGCAGTGATGTCCTGTGAGACTTAAATTTTTGCGGATCAATTCATTGATGGAAAACTCATCCTCCACAATCAGTATTTCAGCCAAGTTCTATCCACTCCCTCTTCTCATAATAGAAAAGTATACCGTAAAAATGTTTCTAAATTGTAAAAATTTTATTGCATACATAATAATCACAAATCATCTTTATATATTGCAAATTATGGTTCACCTTTATAATAAATAATTTAATGATAGTCATTAATAATTAGTTGACTTTCATTAAAATATGATTTATAATCAATATAACAATTAGCACATAGACAGGAAAAAATAAGCAGAAAAAACCATAGACATAATGGTGGGGGATCATGATGGATAAATTAGAAAAAATGAAAAAAGCCAGCAAACTCATCGCAAACATTGGAAAAGTATTTCAAATCGTATTTGGAATCATTACAGGAATAGTTCTGGTTTCCATTATCCTGCTGTCTGTACTGCGCAACTCCTTCAACGGCATGACCGTGGTGTTCCAAACAGGTTTTACGGCTGACAATATGGGATATTGGGCTGCAAAATTAGCGGATGAGGGCAGGATCTCAGACGCGTTTCTCGTATTTGGCATATCCGCGTTACTGCTTTCGCTTGTGATAACGCTGATTATGCATTTTGTCGTAAAAATTTTTACCCGGTTTTGTAATGAGTATTCTCCATTTTTGCCTGAAACAATAAAAGATTTAAAGATAATTTCCCTATTAGCTACCCTGTTGATTTTACGAAACAGTTTTGGATTAGGATTGATTTCAGGATTTATCTTCTGGGGAATCATCCAGCTTTATGCATATGGATGCGAATTACAAAATCAAGCGGACGAAACATTATAGGTGATAAACATGGCTATTATTTTAAGATTAGACAGAGTTATGGCTGACAGAAAAATGTCATTGAAAGAGCTCTCCGAAAAAGTCGGCGTTGCGAACGTCAATTTATCCAAAATAAAGACAGGAAAAATCAGCGCCATCCGCTTTTCCACTTTGGAAGCGATCTGCGACGTCCTTGACTGCCAGCCCGGAGATATTTTGGAGTATAAAAGGGAGACGGGGAGGTAAATCTATTCTATGGAAAAATATCTGAAATTCAGCGCAACGATACTACAAAACGAAAATATGGATGCCGCCTACGTAGAGGTGCCCTATGACATCAAAGAGCTTTTTGGCAAAGGGCGCCTGCTCGTAAACGCCACCTTCGACGGTGTTCCATACCGGGGACAGGTGGTAAAAATGGGCACGCCCTGTTATATCATCGGCGTTACCAAACAGATACGCAGACAGATCGGCAAGAGCTTTGGCGATGTGGTCGAAGTGGTAATTTGTGAAAGGGAAAGCGAGCAAAAACCTATGTGGAAATGTCCCAGATGCGGAAGGGAATTTAAGAATAAAGACCAGAGTCATTACTGTGGCGAAAAGCCAAAAACGATTGACGAATATATCCTTAGTCAGGATGCGGATAAGCAGGAAGACCTCCTGTTTATCCGCCAGATTCTCCGCGACGCCCTGCCGGAAGCGGAGGAACGTATCTCATGGAGTATGCCGACCTTCTGGAAAAAGCATAATATTCTTCATTTTGCCGCTTCCAAAAGGCACATCGGACTGTACCCGGGACCTGAAGCCGTATTGCATTTCGCGGAAGAACTTCAGGACTACAAAACCGATAAGGGAACGATCCGCATCCCCTATGGCAAGGTCGATGCCGCACTGATTGAAAAAATTGCAAAGTGGTGCTGGGAAACCGGAAACCATGCATGAGCCTTATTAAAATGTATCATAATAAATATTTTGCGTGTTGTTTGTCAGAATGAAGAATTTTTCATTGTCCGTCCACAAACGCTCTATCCGCTCCCTGTTTTCGTCAGGCTCCGCCAAAAGTTCCGCCAGTCCGTCAATCTCGCAAAGTTCCTCTTCACTCAGATTCCGTATGCCGCCGCGAAGATACAGCGGCTGATAGGAATAAAATATTTCATTGTTCATCAGCGCGTGAAAATCTATAAACAGATACTCGCAGACGCCTTCCAGCGGGTCGTCCGAAAAAAATCCAGCTTTTTATGCAGCACGCCTTTTCTCAATCCAAGCCACGCCTCCGAAGCCGTCACAAACTTACGCCGCGGCAGGTCAAACTGGCTGTAGCCGAAGCGCGGTTCGTATTCGTAATAGCCATCCACGTCCGCCAGCACCCATCTGCTTTCTCCGAAATCCCAATATTCGTTCACTCAATGCTCCATGTAGCTTTCGCCTGCATCTCCAAAATCCATGAATCCGGCTCTGGAACGGCACGGGATTCCCTTCGCTTTCAAAATGGCGCTAAACAAAACGGAGGCATGCCTGCAGGACACGGTGATTCTTTTCGTCACATCCCTGTTCTTCGTAAATCCCGCGTTGTCCAGCCGCAGGATGCCCGCAATCATAGCGACAGCCGTAATATAAAGTTCGTCCTCATTTTTAAAACGGCGCTTCGGGTAGGACGAAAACTTCCCATAGTAATTCTCTTCCAGATAGGGAGAAACTTTTGTGAAATACATGGACGGGTGCGTGATCTGGTCGCAGACCAGCATTCCTATGGACGCTATGTCGTCCGGCAGGGACAACACAAAATCTCTGTATGGTCCCACATCCGTATAGACACTGGTTTCCAGATACCGTTGCAGCATTTTATCATTCATTTTCTATTCCCTCCTAAAATTTTTAGGAGTAGGCGCCTGCTCTACATAAAATGCTAGCAAATATAAAAAATTACGTCAATATGGTGAAATGAAAGATTTTAGAATAAATCACAATGCGTCCCACCGTTCCATCAAATATCCAGCAACCCCATCCTTTTCATTATCCGGAATAATTATGGTCGCAGCCGCTTTCACTTCATCCATTGCGTTCTCCACGGCACACGCCTCGTCAGCGACAGCAAACATGGAAAGATCATTGAGGGAATCCCCGAACACAACAACACGCCCGCATTGAAGCTTCTCCTTACATTTCAGAACAGCTTTTGCCTTTGTCGCGTTTGGCGGGCAAACCTCCAGCCAATATTCATCGCCGTATGTATCTTTCTGAAATACACACTCCCAACTGCCGCCGTCTCTGATTTTCTCATATATAGGCTGCAATTCCTCCTTTTCCGCAATCAGCGTCACATATGTTACAAGACCGTCAAACAGCTCTGTCTCTTCACCAACCGCCCTTATTCTCTCGTCATTCGTATGCTCATCAACATACTTCTGAAACCCGGCGCTTAATTTCCCACTGCGGTAAGTCTTCCTCATTTTCCCGTCAAAGTACGCCGTCACAAATCCCATATGTTCCATCGTACCCGTCAAAAGTCCTTTAAGCGCGCTGACTTCCCTCTCTGAAAAACGGGAAATATCCGTTTCTTTCTGCAGCATCTGATCTGCCAGCACCGTTCCGTTACGGGTAATAACCGGGATTCTAAAATGAATATCCTTCGTAATTTCCCATGCACTGTGAAAAGACCGGGCGGTCGCATAGGTTATCAGCATCCCCTGATCAATCAGCCTGTTCAGCGTGTCAACCGTGAACGCTGAAATCGTTTTATCTCCGCGCATCAGCGTCCCGTCCAGATCAGTTACATATAAAGTTCTGCTTTTCTGTTCTTTATTCGTTACCGTTGTCATTGATATGTCAGATTCTCCATTTCATACTCATTTAGCTGCCAGACAGTGAATTGCCCATTGAGGGATAATGCTTGTGGTCTGATGATTTTTAAGGGACGAATTTCTTTTATTTATAATTTATAATAACACAAAATGTACGGAAGTTAGAAGAATGAATTAGCAAAACTTCTGTGATTATGGTATCATAGACGCAACTGGAAATTGCAAAGGAGAACTTTATGAAATCAACCCATAGAGATAATGGCTGGTTAACTGGAAGAATATATTTCAACAGAAAAAATAAAAGAATACTGATTAGGAGACCGCAAAGCGGATTTGGCTATACAATGAATTTAGGAAATAAGTGGACATGGATCATTCATATTATTTTTGTAATTATTATCGTTATTTTAGTCAGCGTTCTTTTAAGAAACTTTCCCGTTCCATCATCAGTCCATTCCCCCTTCCTCCCTACAGCCACCCCAATCCCGCACACGATCACCCCGGTCGGAATCAACACCAGCCAGACCGTCTCCTTAAACCCGTCAAACAAAAAGCCGTACACTATCTGTCCCACCGGCTGGGCGCACATGGTAATAGCGGACGTGTAAGCCATTACCTTGCCAATCATATGCTCCGGCGTGCCCTGCTGAATCATCGACACCGCATAGATGGAAAACATGCTAATCGCCACCTGCATCCCGCAAAAAGCCGCCACAAGAACCGCATACCGCACCCCTGCTCCTGCCGGGAACAGAAAGGTAAGTCCCGCCGGGACAATGCAGAGACCGACCGCCGCAAGCATGGGCAACAATCCGCCCTTTTTTATTTTCCCTGCCAGAACGCCCGCCGCCATACTGCCTGCGATCACAGCAACCGCAAGCACACTCTCCGCCGCACCATAGTATCTGGCATCCAATCCGAGCACCGTCCGCACAAGAAAGGGAAGCCCCACCAGCGTCACGCCCATCACGAAGAAACGGGACAATGCCGCCAACAGCAGAATCCACAGGATGTCGCGCCGCTCCTTCCCGATAAAGCGGAGGCTGTCGAGGAAATCCGCCTTCGCCACGGCGAACGCATTTCCGCCAAACCCCGCCGGGCGATAATCCAGCCTGATAAAACACTCCAGAAACGCGGTCACAAAAAAGCAGAGCACGCTCGCATACATCACGGGCTTGATGCCAAAAGCTGCATAGAAAATACCGCCCAGAAGCAGCGCAGTCAGATAAGCTATGGAAGCGGTCTGGTTCACTACCGCATTTCCCCGGACGATGTTATCCCCCGTCAGCATAGTTGGAATACATGCCTGCACCGTGGGTGTTTCAAACGCGCCCAGAACGGAAAGAAGTACGAGAAGCGCCCCAATCACCACAAGAGCACGCTGTTCCGATAAAAGCAGCGCCGCGCACAGGACCGCGGTCCCTGTCATAGCGTTCAGAGCCACCATAATATTTCTTCGGTCCGCCCGGTCAGCCAGAATGCCGCCAAAGGGCGACAGCAGGATGGTCGGAATCGTCGCCGCCGACAAAAGCCCCGCGAACACAGCCGCCGACCCGGTAAGTTCCAGCACATACATGGACAAGGCCAGCCGCAAGATATAGTTGCCAAACAGAGAACTCACCTGCCCCAAAACTAAGAGCATAAAGTTTCGCGTAAACAACTTTTCTTTCATATTTTACCATTCCCTTCTGAATACAAACATCTTACGCAAGACTTCGTACTTCCAACTTCGCATTAAATGACGGAATTTCCTAATAAATTACTTATCCCGTTTTTCACTCTGCCCAAACACTCTCTCCGTCCGTTCAAACATCTCCTCATCCGACAAAGGCAGCCCTATGTCCGCTAGCACCTTTGCCACAAATTTGCATTTATGCATAATCTCCTCCGCATCCGCCGGAAACACGGACGGCATCAGCCAGAAATTGACAAGCGGAAGCAGCTCTGAAAGTTCCTTCGCATACTGGGTCTGAATGGATCCATCGCGCCTGCCCTCCTCAATCAATTCAAACCATAATGGCGTCAACACACGCCTGTTCGCCTCCACCGCCGCCGCCAGAATGCGCGGGTCCTTCAAGATGGAAACCGCCTGCGCATTAACCGCCTCCCGCTCCCCGTCCGCTCTATCCATGGCAAGCACTTCCCTGATTTTCTGCAGACCGTTCAAGTCCGTGCGCGCCCTGACCGCCTCGAAGAGATTGTTCTCCAGAAACATATGGTCACCCAGTGCCTGCATCACCTTTTCCTTGCTCTCAAAGAACCGGTAAAACATCCCCTTCGCGCCTCCGGCGCGCTCCATGATATCGGCAACGGAAGTCTCCTCATACCCTTTTGACAAAAATAAAAATTTTGCTGCCTCCAAAATCTCCCGTTCCCATTCTTCCGGCTGTTTTTTCACGGGTCTCGCCATCTTTGCATCTCCCTACATTAGTTATTGACTATTGGTCATTAATTATTATAGTGAAATTAAAACGGACTGTCAAGTGATATATAAAATCCTGACAGCCCGCTAACTCTTCATGTCTCCCCAGAGACAAAATTTTATTCCATTTTCCTATTCCAGAGCAAACATCTTCATTGCCTCTTTTACATTTTCCTTCATGGCATCCCGCGCCGTCATGGATATGGACGAGAAGAAAACAGGTTCCTTTTCCCCCAGAGATTTCAGATATTCTGCCGCCGCGTTTCCGCCAGCCTTATCCATGTAAGTAAAATAATTAATCTTCCGCACGCCCGCCCGAATCGCCGCGTGATAATCCTCCCGGCTCACCCCGGATCCGCCGTGCATGACCACCGGGATATCACCTGTCAGCGCGCGCACATTTTTTACCACAGTAAAATCCAGCTTCGGCGTCGTCAGATAAATGCCGTGGGTCGTCCCGAAGGAACACGCAAGCGCATCAATGCCGCTCGCTTCCACAAACGCTTTTGCCTGTCCGGGGTCTGTGTAAATCTTCGTGTCGTCCCCGTCGGAGTCTCCCGCGCCGGATTCCCTTTTCCCCATGCTGCCAAGCTCCGCCTCCACAGAAGCGCCGGTCTTTGCCGCTATCGCGACCGCCTTTTTGGTATTCTCCAGATTCTCTTCATAGGGCAGCACGGAACCGTCGTACATAATCCCGGTAAAGCCGATTTCAAGCGCCTTTTCCAGATAATCAAAGGTCTCGCCGTGATCCAGATGGACGCAGACCGGCACGGATGCCTTCTTCGCCTCCGCCACCATGACCGGCCCGATTACTTCCAGCGGAACCCATGGCTCGTGGCACTGAGCAAACTGCAGAATAACCGGCATTTGCAATTCCTCCGCCGCCGCGATCACCGCCTGCAGGCTCTCCAGATTAGCGGCATTGAACGCGCCCACGGCAATCTTTTTTTCTTCCGCGATTTTCAAAACTTCTTTTAAGGTGACTAACATAAATTTTCCCTTTCCGAAACAATCAGCCTCTTTTTCTTTCCCAACACAGCACTACAACAAGACTGCCCATATGCTGTCATTCATTCTTAGCCCAGCCGTCCCGAATCCTCTTCTCCAGCTCCGCAAAGGGTTTCAAGCCGCTCAACGCATCGTAAGCCGTCACGCAGGATGCGCCTGCCGCCGCTGCCAGATGCAGGGACATTTTCGGGGAATAACCTTCCAACACAGCCGTCAGGAACGCCCCGATACAGGTATCGCCCGCGCCGGTGCCGGACAGCACGCGGTCTGGCACATAGCTTTTTTCGAAACCGCACAGGTATGCCCACTGTGAAACGTCGAGTTCCAGCTTTTCGCCGACGCTCTCCAATGTCTGCCGGGAAGCGGTTCTGTAATAGATGCCCCGCGCGCCGCATTTGATCAACAGTATTTTCGCGCCAAGCGCCATACAGCGATCCACCAGCGGCTTTACGTCCTTCTCGATATCCAGTATCTCCGTGATATCCCGTCCCTGCGCCCTTTCCTGCCACTGGAAAAACCGGTCGCGGTCCAGCATATAGCACAGTTCCTCCACGCTCGGCACCAGAAAGTCCACATAAGGAATCACTTTCTCCAGTATGAGTCCCCAGTCTACGCTATCAGCCTCGGAACCCGGCTCAATAGCCACAAAATCAAGCGATGTGGCTGCCCCGCAAGCCTTTGCCCGCTTCATCAGTTCAGATAACTCCGCCCCATCGTTTTCGTACATGGACTTTATCAGCGGCGGGTAGCCGAAATGAAATAGAGCGGCTTTCTCCAATTCCTCCTGTGGAATGTCCTCCGCATGAAAGGAATTGTTTGCTCCCGGGTTGTGCAGAAAAATCCGGTCAATTCCGGGTATGGCAATCGCGATCGTATAAGAAGTGGATTCCTGTTCCGAAACCAGTATCCCGCTTTCCACACCATGGGCTTTCAGAATATTGCGGGCCATCCCCCCAAAAGGATCGTCCCCAATCTTTCCCATCAGCGAGACATCCGCCCCGAAAAATTTCATGGCAAGCCCGGTGTTGGCGACAGAACCGCCCGTATGCACATCCGCCTGCCCCACGTTGACCAGCTTGCCGGGCGTCAGAATATCCCCCAGCTGCGCCGCCTTCTTCTCTGAAAATACCGGCGTGATATCCAGACAGATATGTCCCGCCGCAATCACTTTTTTCTTCAACTGCATTCCTCCTCGGCTTACGAAATCCCCACCAACCGTTTCACGACATACCTTTCTCCAAAATATATTTTTATTATACTATTTTTCTGTGATGTTAGAAAGACAATGATGCAATTTCCTTCTTGCCGATTTTCTTCTTGTTCTCCTCCCCAAATATATTTCCCCATCCTTTCCACAATACAAGGATTGACAAAATTCCGGACAGTGCGTCGGAAACGGGTCCCGACCACAACAGCCCGTCAATCCCCCATACAGCGCTCAAGAGAAACATAGCTGGAATCAGAAATATAATCTGCCGCGAAAGAGAAAGCGCCATGGACGGCACCGGCTTGCCGATCGCCTGATAAAAAATGCCGATCACCATACCCGCCGGGATCATAAAGCAGGCAAGCAGGTAGATGCGGAAACATTTCACCGCAAATTCCATGTACAGCTCCGATTCCTGCCCGAAAATTTGGATGATGGTTTCCGGAAACACCTGAAAAACCACCAATGCCGCCACCATAATCCCCGTGCAGATACTGAAAGAAATCTTAAATGTCTCTTTTACCCGTTCATGCTGCCCGCTGCCGTAATTGTAACCGAGAATGGGCTGGACGCCGGAAGCGATACCCATAGCGATACTGGTGATCAACTGACTCGTCTTCATGGTAATGCCGAGAGCCGCCATCGGAATATCCGCCCCATAAACAGATTCCGCCCCGTACTTCACCAGGAGATTATTCTGGATAGCAATCACCACGGTTCCGGCAATCTGTGTAAAAAACGAAGACATACCGAGCGAAAAAATTTCCCCTGTCGTTTGCCTGTGCAGGATAAAATCTTTCCTCTCCAGACGAATCGTCTGAAAACGGCACAGACATACGATATAGAAAACCGCATTGAGAAGCTGCCCGATCAGCGTCGCCCACGCTGCTCCTTTTACACCCCACCCACATACGAAGATAAAGAGCGGATCAAGGATTATATTGGTAATACATCCGATCAGCATCCCTGCCATACTCGCCTTGGGACGCCCGTCCGCGCGGATCACATTGCCGGCTCCCACACCGATCACAAAAACCGGGAAACCAAGAATGATAATCTTCCCATAGTCCATCGCATATCCCGTCACTTCACCCCTTGCTCCGAACAGATAACAGAGCGGCTGTAATAACAATTCAAAGCAGACCAGAAACAAAAAAGCGCTCCCCACAAGCAAAACAATCATATTTCCTACGCCCTTTGCCGCTTTTTTCGTTTCCCCTTTTCCGAGCTGCAAACTCATATACGCCGACGCGCCGTTTCCAAACATGATAGCCACCGCCATCATGATCAGCGATATGGGCATAACGATATTGGTCGCCGCATTGCCCAAATAACCGACACCCTGCCCTATAAAAATCTGGTCCACCATATTGTAGAGCGAATTTACCACCAGCGAAATGACGCTGGGCACGACATAGCGCGCCACCAGTTTTCCTGTTTTCTCCGTTCCCAGCGGATTTTCCTGTGTCACAATTTTATCCATAAAACTGCCTCCTTTTCCGTACTCTAAAATCATGTAACTCCCTTCCGCACGCTTTGTTCCCGAAAAGATGTTACACTTTCGATCATCCTATATTTTATACATATTTCAGCTTGTCTGTGAATTTAGAAAATGTTATTATTGATTAGATAAACTTATCAATAGAAACATTTTATTTCAACCCGAAAGGAAGAAGAAATGCTATGACTACCATGCAGCTGGACTGTTTTCTGATTGTTGCCGAAACACTGAATTTTGCCGCGGCGGCGGAGAAACTGAATGTGACACAGCCCGCCGTGACACAACAGATTCATGCGTTGGAAAAAGAGCTAAACGTGAAGCTGTTCAACCGCACCACGAGAACCGTGAAGCTCACGCCGGAAGGATATGTTTTCTTAAACGACGCCAAGTCCGTTCAACACATTATCAATCACGCCAAAAAGCGGTTTGAGGAACCCGCCGCTCAGGAAATCACCCTGTTTTCCATCGGATGCCACAGCCAGAGCGAACCGTCTCTTTTGTCGGATGTCTTACGGAAAATGCAGACGAAATACCCTGCCCTGCACCCATTTTTTCAGGTGATTCCATTTCCCCACCTGCACCAGCTTTTGAGAGAAAACTCTGTGGATGTGATACTTGATTTTCAGAAACAGACAGAAAAGAAAAATTCCGGAATTTATAAAGAACTGACAAAAATCCGAACCGTTTGCTTTTTGCCCAAGCATTATCCCCTGTCGCAAAAAACAAGCCTTACTCTGGACGATCTGAAAAAAGAAAAAGTCATCTTATTTAATCCGCAGATCGCGCCGGACTGCTTCAATCCCATCCAGCGCATGATTCTGGAACAAAAACCGATGACTGATATCTATATGCTTGATTCCCCGGAAAACTGCATCGCACTCGCCCGAGCAGGCTTTGGCATCGCGGTGCTTCCGGAACTGTTCGCGCCATGCGACCCCTCCCTCCTGAATCTTCCTCTGGAACGTTTCGAGCCGCTCTCCTACGGCGCCTACTATAACAGCACGGCGGGAAATCCGGTATTAAAGCTATTTTTGAAGCTGTGCCGGGAATATTTTTTATGTTAAAAACGGCACAGCCCCAAGGCTATGCCGCCTTCGTCAAAAACTGAAATCCCATCACCACGACCCCAAGCACCACCAGCACAGCGCCCGTCGCCCGGTTTAACGTCTTCGGTTCCGCCTTATTGGCGAACACCGCCGCGATCCTCGCCCAGATAAAGGTGAACACCACGCACAGCACCCACACCGGCAAGTTGGGCATCCCGCCTATGGCAAAGTGCGACACCGCCCCGGTAAAGGCGGTAAACGCCATGATAAACACGCTTGTGCCAACAGCGGTCTTCAATTCATAGTGCAGAACCGAAGTTAAGATCAAAAGCATCATCATGCCGCCGCCCGCGCCGATAAAGCCGCAGATAAAACCAATCATCACCCCGGCAATGAGCGACTGCACCGCCCGCTTCTTCGCGGACACCGCTCCCATTGCCTCCTTCGTGGTCATAACGGGCTTCACGATAAATTTAACGCCCAGTAGAAACGTCATGAACACGGAGAAGCCGCCCATGGTCGCAGGAGGGACCAGACTCGCCACATAACTGCCCACCACCGTGAAGGCGAGCACACTCCCCATCATGATCAGCCCGTTTCTGATATCCAGATTCTTATTCTTTCCGTAAGTATAGGCGGACACCGCGCTGGCAAGCACGTCGGAGGACAATGCGATTCCCACCGCCATATAGGCATCCATGCCAAGGAATGTGATCAGCATGGGGCTGATCACAGCCGCCGCGCTCATACCCGCAAAGCCCGTCCCCAGCCCTGCTCCCATTCCCGCAAAGAAAGTCACCGCAGTCATCCATAACCAGTTCATCTTACTCCCGTCCTTCCTGCATTGCCTTAAGATTCAATTCCATCACACCCAGCACATGAAAAAAATCAGCTTTCTGCCGCTCATCCACATTTTGAAACATTTCTTCGCTAAAATCCACATTAACAAAAACCAGATTTGCCTGAAAATATCTGATCAACTGATTCTTTCATTTTTGAGCAAATTATAGTCTGGCGGAAATCATTTGTCAAGGGCGCCTATTTTGATTCCGTAATCCTGAACGGGCTGTTCGTCTCCTGCGGCATGGTGTAACCTATCCTGCCAGCCTCCCTGTTTATATACCGATCGTCTCCACCACGGACATCTCCCGGATCCGCCGTACCGGTCCGGTCATGGCGGCTGCCGCCGAGGCGATCATCACCGCCGCGATCACGAGAATTTCCCAGACCGGCAGGCTCCACGCGTCGCCCCATCTCTCGGTAATTGCCCATTGATACAAATAGTAATGAAGCGGCAGCCCAAACAAAAGCCCCTCCGCCAGCCCGCCGACCAGATAGGTGAGCGTCTCCGCCGCGATCATGAACTGTAACTGCCTGATGCTGATGCCGATCGCCCGCATGGCGCCGTACTGCCGCATTCTCGCCGACACGCTCATGGCGATGCTGTTGATGATATTGAAAGCCGCAATCAGCGCAACCACCGCCAAAAATCCATAGACAAACAGCGCAAAAGAAAAATAGACCGCCCGATTCTCTCTGTTGCTTTCCCTGCTGTCTGAAAAGCCGTATGCCTCTCCTGCCGTCTTGCGAATCTCCTCCACCACGGCATCTGACTGATCCCGCAGCTGTATGTCAAGAATCGTATATCCCGTTTTTCCCGTCAGCTCCCTGAACAGCTCCTCGGAACAAATCAGCGTACCCGCACCCTCGCCGCTGTCAAAGGGCGCATTTTTTAAAACGCCGGATACGCTCACTGTCCGTGTCCCCCTATCCGTTTCCAGCTCTATTTCACTGCCCGGCGCAGACACAAATCCCGGCTTTTCCACCAGCAGGACGCCGTGCCCGTTCCTTGCGCTTTCTATATCCCCCTGTAACAGGCTGCTCTTCGCCCAGCCAAACTGGTATGCCTCATAGGAGATCAGCATGACCGTTTTAGACTCCCCCTGCATGTACGCCGACAGATCGTAAGCAAAGCCGCGACCGAAAATCCGCCTGACATTCGGATTTTCTTTCAGCTTTTCATATAGGGAATCCGGTATCTCACAGAGATTGTCGTGACTGACAATCGCCACATCCGGCGTGTAAGGACGCAGTGTCACAATCGCATGTCCCATAAAATCAACCCCTATGCCGAATCCCAGAAACAGAATGATACTGAAAGCAAAGGAGGATGTCAGCAAAACCAGATGTTTCCTGCTGCCCGCCGCATGGTGCAGCCCCAGTGCGGTCTCCACATGCATCCACCCCGTATGCGCCGCCCGCCTTGCGGCAAACACCGTGTCTGCATTTCCTGAAACCGCCGTCAGGGGCGAAACCTCTGATGCCTTGCGCGCCGGTGTCCGGCTTGCCGCAAGCACTGTCAAAAGACCGATCAGAATACCGCAAAACATCCCCGGCAGACTGACGCCGAATCCCGGCATCTCCGAAAACCATGTGGGTGTCAGCACCCGCAGCATCCGGCACAGCCCACACACCGTCACCACACTGAGAAGAAGCCCGACCGGTATCGCCTTCAGACACCAGAAAAGCGCCTCTATCCGCACATAATGCCGCACCTGCTTCGCCGTCGCACCAAGACACCGCATCATCCCGAAAAATTCCGTCCGTTTTGCCACACTGCTGTTCATACTTCCCAGAATCATCATCATGCCGGAAACCGCCACCAGTACCGCCAGAATAAACGCAATCACATACAGCATCCAGATATACCGGTCGCTGCTCTGCATCATGGTACCCATCAGCTTCGCGTTTTCACTGACTTTTTCTTTCGAAATATGCAGTTGCCCGCAGATATCCCCGATTGCCTTCTGTATTCTGCATCGAGGCACAAACTCCACATAATAAGCAAAATCCTCTGAAAGCGTCACGTCACGAAAACAGGACAAATAGGTATCCGTATTCATAAAGACACCGAAAGCGTCCGTTTTTAACATCATGGCAGTATCCGCCACAACGCCGCTGATTTTGAAAGGAAGAGAACCGTCCGGCGTTTCAACCTCCACCGGGTCCCCCACAGAAAGCCCCAGCCTTCCGCTCATACTTTCCGACACAAGCGCCTCCCCCGTCTCCCTCGGAAAATCCCCGGAAAGCAGAGGAATCCCGGGACAGATGGTAAAGAAGGTCTCGTCGAAGCCGCACAGGACGGTCTGCACGCCCTCCACTTTATAGTCCATATCCAGTTTATAGTTTGTCGCCGCATAGCGGGTGAGACTCTTCACCTCGGGTCTTGCGGCAAGCAGAGCCGCCTGCTCCTCCGTAATTTCCCGGAACATCACATGCCATGCGCCATCCTGCATCACTGCCAGATTTTTCTGGCTCTGCAGAAACATATCCGCCATACCGAAAATCGCAGCGATCAGAAAGACAGAGATCACAATGCACCATCTTGTCATGCAGGTCTGTCTGCGGTGTATTTTCGCCGAAATGGGAATCAGATCAAGATAATTTTTCATTGACTTTCCCTCCCAGATCCTTTAGAATACCGTCGCTCACCTGCATCACACGGTCCACCGACGTGATCAGATTCGGATTGTGCGTGATCATCAGAATGGTCTGCTGAAACTGCCCGGACGCTTTCGTCAGAAGCTCCATCACCTCCTGACTGTTCTTCCGGTCGAGATTGCCGGTAGGCTCATCCGCCAGAATCAGTTTCGGTCTCGTGATGAGCGCCCTGCCGATCGCCACTCTCTGCTGCTGCCCGCCGGAAAGCTGTCCCGGCAGGTGCCTGCGTCGCTCCTTAAGACCAAGCACTTCCAGAATCTCCTCCACACGTCCGGCATCCGGCTTTTTATAATCCAACAATAAAGGGAAAATAATATTCTGCTCCACGTTGAGTTCCGGGATCAGATGAAAAGACTGAAAGATAAAGCCGATATTGCGTCGTCTGAAAATGGCGCGCTTCTCCTCCGGCATGGCGAACAGGTCCTGTCCGTCTATCAGAATTTTGCCGCCGGTCGGTTCATCCAGCGCGCCGACACAGTTTAACAGGGTGCTCTTGCCGGAGCCGGATTCCCCGATCACCGCCGCGAACTCCCCCTTCTGCAAGGAAAACGAGACATGCTTTAATGCCTCCACCTTTGCCTCGCCCTTCCCGTAAGTCTTGCACAGATTGTTTACTTCCACGATATCCATTATAAGACTGTTCCTCCTTTCAACTCTACATTGATTTTGAGAAACTCAATCTCAGTTATTATAAAGCTGTGAAGAGTTTCGCAAGTATCTGCTATCATGTCTTGATTAGAATAGCAGGAGCAGCTTACAATCTCATGAAAACAACCTTACAAATTTGTCACCTTTTTCTCTATCAGATTCGAATGTCCCAAAAAGCCCGAACTTATATCACAAAAGAATCGTAAAAACCGCCCCCTCCCCCACCGTGCTGCTCACCGAGAGGATGCCGCCCTGCCCTTCTATAATGGACTTGGCGAGGGGCAGTCCCAGACCGAGCCCCTGTCTGCCGCCATCCTTTTTGCCGCGGTAGAACCGTTTAAACACATGCGGCATGTCTTCTTCTGCAATGCCGCTGCCGTCGTCCGCCACCGACAGACGAAACATTGCCGGGGAACACTCCCACGAAACCGTGACCGTACCGCCCTCTTCGGTATGGTCCAACGCATTTTTAATCAGATTGGCGACTGCCTCCCGCGTCCACTGTCTGTCGCAGAAAAGCATCTGCGCGGAATCGCCCTCCATGACAAGACGCTTGCCCTCCGCCTGCGCCCGCACGGACAGATCCGCCACCGCGCCTGTGACCAGATCGGACGCCGGCTGCCATTGCTTCTGAAATTCAATGCTCCCAGCGTCGATCCGGCTCACTGTGAGAAGCGTCTGCACAAGCTCCTCAATCCGCTCCAGAGACTGCATGATCTTGCCGGAAAACCGCTCCACCGTCTCCGCGTGATCCGGCTCCTGCGCTATGATTTCCGTGTACATGTGCAGAGCCGCAAGCGGCGTCTTTAGCTGATGGGAAATATCCGAGATCGTGTCCCGCAGAAAAACTTTCAACTGCTGCTCTTTTCCGCCCTGCGCCCGCAGCGCCACAGCCAGCTCTTCCACCGCCGCAAACAGACGGTAAACACTGCCGTTTTCATTTTGGGGCAGATGCCGTTCAAAATCCCCCTCGGAAAACCGAATGATAACGTCCTCCGCCTGTCGATACAGCTTTTCCCGTCTCCATAAAAAACAAACAGTCACGCACACCTGCATGACAGATAAAAGAACCGCCATGCCCGCGGCAGTCCCCGCAAACAGGCGCACCGACCTGTCCACCGCAGGAAAGAGCACAAACGAGACGTCGCCGCCATGCCCCATCTGCCGCAGCAGCGCAATGCCCTCGTCAGTCGTCTCCGCGTTCTTGACGGCTCCGGCAATCAGAACCGGAGAGACACCCTGCCCTACCAGAGAGGACACAAGAGTCTGCTCCCGCTCAAAGAGGATGTGCTGCGCCTCCCTCCCGTGCACCCATGAAAGAAAAACTGTCAGCATGACAAATGCGCCAGCCAGCCAAAGCAGACCTGCAAAGTAATACCTCGTGCTTTTTTCCTGCATCATATTCATTCAACCTTTCCCTGCCATCTGTACCCGAATCCCCGCACCGTCAGCAAGTGCCTCGGATGGGACGGGTCTTCCTCTATCTTCTCCCGCAGTCTGCGGATATAGACAGACAGCGTATTGTCGTCCACAAAGTTGCCGTTGCCGTCCCAGAGCACATCCAGAATCGTATTTCGCAAAACCGTCTGCCCCTCGTTCCGGACAAGCAGACAGAGCAGGCGGTACTCCGCACTGGTCAGATTAAGCGGCTCGTCGTTCAAAAAAGCGCCGCCACCATACAAGTCAATGGACAACGGTCCGGAAACAAGTGGCTTCGCCCCGCCTGATTCGCTGATGCCGCTCCGCCGCAGCAGCGCACGTATTCTGGAGTAGAGTTCTCCCAGCTTAAAAGGTTTTGTGATATAATCGTCCGCGCCGCTGTCCAGCCCCCGTATCACATGGACCTCATCATCCATCGCCGTCAAAAAGATAATGGGGGTCAGACTGCCCCGTTCCCGCACGAAACGGCACACATCCACGCCATTGCCGTCCGGCAGGGTGACGTCCAATAGCAGAAGGCTGTATGTCTTTGCTTCCAGACAGGCATATGCTGTTTTCACCGTCTGCGCCACGTCCACGATATATCCTTCCCTGCTCAGAGAATAGGTCAGCCCGTCGATCAGATCCGCGTCGTCCTCCATTAAAAGTATGGTCTGTTCCACTGTCATTCTCTCCTTATTTTCGTAAAATCACTACTCTATTTTGTCTCAAATCATTTCTTTCTGTCAACAGGCATTTTCATCTGCCTCTCTGTCAACGCCCTACATACAAAAAAGCGTTCACCGGCTTCCCGTCAGTAAACGCTTCCCTGTAACTCAAATCGATGCGGTGAATGCCTCTTTTCCGGCTTTTCTCACACTATTATTGGTCCGTAAACGTGGAATGCTGTCTCCTGTAGGTGTCCGTATCTTTCTGACTCAATTCCTGCTCCACCTGCGCCAGCTTGTTCTCCAGCTCCTTCGTCTTCTTCTCGTCTCCGGAAGCTGCCTTAAGCTGCTGTTCCAGCTCCTGCTTTTTCTGTTTCAGCTCCCGTATTTCCCGGTCTACCTTATCGGTATTTCCGACGCATTTCTCCTCGCCATTGTTCGGGTCGTCCGCATTTACTTTCGGGGATTTATTGTCTGCTTTCTTCGGGTCGTTAAAATAAACTTTTTTATTGCCGTTCTCATCCTGCCCTACATGGTACAGACCGTTTGGCTTCTCCCCCGACTTTTCGCTGCTGATGTACTCGTCGTGCGGCACAGGTCTCTGGTTCGATGCCTGTTCTTCTTTCTGCACATTTTCGGCTTTCGCTGTCTTCTCCCCGTTCTGACTATTTTCCGCTTTCGCCGCCTCCTCCCGCTTTGCCTGCAGCCGGTCCGCATAGTCGTTCTTGTAAGTACTGCCGTTTACCTTGATTTCCATTGCCATTTTGATTGTCCTCCTTTTATCTCTGCATAATTCTGCCTGCATTATCTTTTTCGACATGCCAAAAGAGGATTTAACCGTTTTGCCGTGGGATGCTTTCTGTATGCTGTGGAATGACAAGAAGAACGCTTAGGAGAAAAACTGTGCCCTGTGTTTTGACACTCATTGCACCCTGATATTTTTCCGCCACCGCCTTAATATTGGACAGACCCGTCCCCCGTCCAACAGGTCCTCTTCCTCGAAAACTATTCTCCACCTCCAGCAGGACAAAATCTCCCTGCATACGTCCCGTCACGCGGATATATCTTTCAGAGCCGTCCTCTATATCCCGACAGGCATGGATGGCGTTGTCTAAAGCATTTGACAGGATAATGCAAAAGTCAATATCGCGCACCGGACACGGATACGGCAAAAGCAGCGAGCAGTCCACGTCAATCCCCATATTTTTTGCAATCCCCAATTTATTTCCCAGCAGAATATCCGCCACCGGGTTATTTGTGCTACAGGGAAAAGAAAGCGCCGCTGACATATCCGCCAAATCACCGATATAGGTAAGCGCTTCTTCCTGTTTCCCGTTTTGTAAAAGGTCTTTTACAACCGTGATATGATTTTTAATGTCGTGACGGAAAGCTTTTGTCTTATCATAGCGCGCCCGCGCCTCCTCCACATACCGATTCAGGGAATGCTCCTCCTGAGCCAGCAGGGACAATTCCGTATGCAGCCTGAAATTCTGGAGCGTTTTTTTGTACGCAAACAGAATGCAGAACAGGCTTGCCAGACCAAAAAGCTGCATCATCAGCATTTGATAATGATTGACGAATACAACGCTGCCGCCGACATTCCTGACCGCTATATTTCCATAAAGAATCGAACTGATATATTCGTCCATAAAGAAAATCATCAGAATCGGAATCAGAATCATAAAAAGAGACTGCTTTTCTGCTGCCTCATCATGCAAAAAGAAACGGTACACCGCCTGATAGCAGCAAACCGCCAGCGCAAAAGACAGCAGTCCCATAAAAAGTGAAATGACAACGGCAGCATTTTGATGCAGGGGCGAAAGCCACGGCTGCAAAATGCCCGAAAGGGAATTGACAATTCCAAAACTGAGTTCCATAATATCCACCGTCAGCGCCGCATATAAAATGACAGATTTCCAATTGTCATGGCATATAAAAATCCCCATTGCGACAAGCAGCAGTGCATAAATCAGATATTCGACAATGCTTCCTGCCGGCGCCGCCAGAATGATCACACACCCAAACGCCCCAAACAGCAGCTCAAAAAACAGCCTTCCTTTTTTCCGTAAAAACCGGACAAAAAAGAAAAAGCCAAGCAGCAGCTGGATAGCGGCTAAGATATATCTGTTGAAAAAATCGATATACTCTTCCATCTTACAGTCTCCCATTTTCCGACCAAATCCGCGCGTTCTTGCGAAATCTTGCAGCAAGTGCAAAATCCCGCGCCAAACTGTTAGCTCCAGCTTTTCATATACTGCAAAATCACCTCGGAAAACGCTTTGCTGCGCAGTCTGGAAATAGGGATTTCCTTCCCATTCTCCATATATGCCACGCCGTTTTTGTAACTCTTCAAATATTTTAAGTTAATCAGAAAACTCCTGTGGCATCGGAAAAACCGGCTGTCCAATCTTTCCTCCAGATTTTCAATCTTGTCATAAAAATCCACCACCTCCGACGACGCCAGATGCAGATACACTTTTCTGTCAATGACCTCGGCAAAAACAATCTCTTCAAAAGGAATAATACTTCTCTCATAGCCCTTCTGCACGAGCAGCTTTTCCTCGCTGACATTCTGCATGGAAGCAAACAGACGCTCCATCGTCTTTGTAAACCGCTTCTTCTCAACCGGCTTCACCAGATAATCATACGCCTGCACCTCAAAGGACTGGAACACCATCTCCTCCAGAACCGTAACGAAAATAAGATATCCTTTAAAATTCCGACTGCGCAGTTTCCTCGCCGTCTCCATGCCATCCATTCCCTTCATCTGGATATCGAGGAACAGAATGTCTATGCTCTTGTCGTACCGCAACAATTCCTCCCCGCAGGAAAAGCAGACGATAGACGTTTCCATATTTTTTGCGCGGAAAAACCCGGACGCCAGTTTTTTTATCTGCTCCGCTATCATTTTTTCGTCGTCACAGACTGCAACCATAATCATCAGACTGCCCTCCTTACGGAACTGTTGTGTCATTTCCGTTCCTAAAGATGGTATTATATCACGTTCGTTTACGGGCGACAACAGAGGTGCGGTGGGATGCGGCAGGGATGCTGTGGAATGCGCTGCTTTTAAAAGCTAAGGTCGATTGCAGGTCAATTACATTTTTCTGTTCTTGACATTTGGTATGCCGCCCCTTACAATGGACACAAAGCATATATCTTTCTTGATAACAAATATCCGACATATCCTTTATATGGCGGGGTCAAACAAACCGATCCATTTTCGGTTTCCAGTCTGTGATTCAGAATTTCTATGCTTTTAAATCAACCAACACAATTTAAGAGCAGGAGATTCCAAACAGATACTGTCCGAATTGCTCCTGCCAAACAGGAGGAAAACTATGGAAGTCAGAAAACTACGGGAATGGAACGAAACAGAAACGAGGGAACGGTTTATGGAAATCAGTGGCGGAAAAGGCTATACGCTCGCGGATATCGAGGCACTACCCGATGGGGAACGCGCGGAACTGATTGACGGGGAGATGTTTCGGATGGACGCGCCTTTGCGGATTCATCAGGATATCGTCATGGAATTGTCTTTTGAAATCAAATCCTATATCCGTAAAAATATGGGAAACTGTAAAGTGTACGCCGCACCCTTTGCGGTGCGCATCAAAAAAGACAACCGCAACTATGTGGAACCGGATATTTCCATAGTCTGCGACCATGAAAAACTTGACAAAAAAGGCTGCTATGGCGCGCCAGACTGGGTGATTGAGATTTTGTCGCCTTCCAGCGTGAAGATGGATTGTGAGAGGAAAGTCAAATTATACTGCGAGACGGGCGTGCGTGAATATTGGATTGTGGCCCCCGAAAAGGAAACAGTTACCGTGTATGATTTTGCGCACAGCGACACAGCACAACCAACAGACGGCGCCTGCGCATTGGCAGCAGAGCCATGGAATAAGCCCTTGCTCTACTCCTTTACCAAACAGGTGAAAGCGGGGATTTTCAAGAATCTGTGGCTGGATTTTTCGAAGCTGGATTTGCGCTGACGCAAACAAAAAGACATAATCATAGTGGGCTACACGCTTAACTATCCTATCTCCCTCCGATGCTGCAGATGAATCCCGATATGCCCTATTCCTAAAATCACACTGGCAATCAACATCCATATTACCTTTCCATATATCCCGAGCAAAAAGAACGCCAGCACCGGCAGCGTCGCCCCAGCCACCGGAATCCCCAAAAGGCTGCTGTAAAAATCAGCTAACCTGCGCTCACTCCTAAAATACCGCACCCACCAGATTTCGTACATGACCATCAGCACAACCGCCGCCGCAAGCCACCATGACCAATTTGACCACTCCCGTAAGTTGAAATCTGAAAAGATAAGGGCACAGCATGTCGTCAATACCTCTCCCGCCCGTTCCAGCAAAGACAGAAATCTGTTTTCTCCTTCTGCGCTGTAATCCTGCGGCTGTTCTTTTGTCCAAATCAGATTCGGCACAAACAGCATAATCAGAAATACCAGCCCCACATACGAAAATCCCAAATGACCAAGCATATCCGCTCTCCTCCCTGTCAGAACGATTTGCCTTAGCTCCTCACGCCATACAAACAGGCAATGAAAAATGGAAGCAAAGGGGCTCGAACCCTTGACCTCCCGCTAGTCAGGCGAGCGCTCATCCCAGCTGAGCTATGCTTCCATTGCATTTATTCTAACATAATGATGTTGTTTTGAAAAGGATTATACAGATATGTTCCTATTTTTGATTATATGTATAATTAATCTTTTGCACATAAACTATATCATTTTGCGCAAAAATATGGTATTTTCTAATTAATTACCTTGTTGGATTGGGAGTAACAAAATGAAAAAGAAAGTTCTGCTGCTTGGCGGCAATAGCTTCGTCGGGCAATCAATGATTTCAGGTTTGGAATACAGCTATCAAATCATTCCGACAGCGGGACATCATGCTCCGGAAAACGGATATCAACTGCTGGCAGAAGAACCGGATAAATTACTGGAAATCTTAGCTTATGAAAACCCGGAAATTGTTATCTCTTCTATTCGCGGAGACTACCCGTCACAAATGAATTTTCATAAAACGCTAGCGAATTGGCTGTCTGGGAAGCAGAAACGTTTACTGTATATATCCACAGCGAATGTATTTGACGGCGACTTATCCAAGCCTTGGGCGGAACATGATCCGCCGATGCCGGAATCCGATTATGGCAGTTTCAAACGGGACTGTGAGACTATGCTGGGAAACATCCTTGAAAACCAACTGATTATCTTCCGATTGGCTGCCGTCTGGAGCGCGGACTGCCCAAGAGTGCAACAATTGAAACGGCACAGCCAAACGAAAGAGCCTTACCATACTTACCCTGATTACAATATTAATGTAACGCCAGCAGGACAAATAGGAACCTACGCAAAATATGTTCTTGAAAACAACTTGCACGGCATTTTTCATGTAGGAACCACGGATACCGTGAATTACTTTTCTTTTGAGAAAATGGTATGTGAAGCGCTTAACATTAACCTGCCGCAGTTTGTTGCAGAAACAGAAGGCACAGAGTCATTTTTTGCAATACTTCCGACAAGGAAGGAAATCCCGGACGACCTGCAGATGACAGTTTCAGATGTGCTGTCGGCATTAATATGAGGCTTTCACCTAAAAAATCCCATATACAAGCATTCCACCTGTATATGGGATTCTTATTATTTAATCAACATACATTACACAATCCCCTGTGCCTTCATCGCCTCAGCAACTTTCAAGAAGCCCGCGATGTTCGCGCCTGCCACGTAGTCGCCTTCCTTGCCGTACTTCTTGGAAGCCTCGTCAAGGCTGTGGAAGATATTCACCATGATGCCCTGCAGCTTGGAGTCCACCTCCTCGAACGTCCAGGAAAGTCTCTCGGAGTTCTGGCTCATCTCCAGTGCGGAGGTTGCCACGCCGCCTGCGTTTGACGCCTTGCCGGGGCAGAACAGCACGCCGTTCTTCTGCAGATACTCCGTCGCTTCCATGGTAGTAGGCATGTTCGCGCCCTCTGCCACTGCGAAACAGCCGTTCGCCACAAGCATCTTCGCATCCTCTAAATCCAGCTCGTTCTGGGTCGCGCAGGGAAGGGCGATATCGCACTTCACGCTCCATACGCCATGCTCGCCGTTCTTCTTCTCATGATACTCTGCGCTGGGACGCATTGCCGCATACTCTGTCAGACGGGCGCGCTTCACTTCCTTCACTTCCTGCAAAGTCGCCACGTCGATGCCATCGGGATCATAAATCCAGCCCGTAGAATCGGAGCAGGTCACAGGCTTGCCGCCGAGCTGCTGCGCTTTCTGGATCGCGTAGATCGCCACGTTGCCCGCGCCGGACACAGCGATGGTCTTGCCCTTGATGTCCTTGCCGTTGCACTTAAGCATCTCCTCTGTCAGATAGAGCAGACCGTAGCCGGTTGCTTCCGTTCTTGCAAGGGAACCGCCGTAGGTAAGACCCTTACCTGTCAGCACACCCTCATACAGATTGCGGATTCTCTTATACTGACCGAACATAAAGCCAATCTCTCGACCGCCAACACCGATATCACCGGCAGGCACGTCGGTATCCGCACCGATATGTTTGCAGAGCTCTGTCATAAAGCTCTGGCAGAATGCCATCACTTCCCTGTCGGATTTTCCCTTAGGGTCGAAGTCGGAACCGCCCTTGCCGCCGCCAATCGGCAGACCTGTCAGGGAGTTTTTGAAAATCTGCTCAAAGCCAAGGAATTTGATGATACCTAAGTTTACGGAAGGATGGAAACGCAAACCTCCCTTATAAGGACCAATCGCGCTGTTGAACTGTACGCGGAATCCGTTATTTACCTGCACCTGTCCCTTGTCATCCACCCAAGGAACGCGGAACTGCACGATTCTCTCCGGAACCGTCAGACGCTCTAAAAGCGCATCCTTTCTGTATGCATCCTCGTCCGCTTCAATCACCACACGCAGGGACTCCAGTACCTCTTTCACTGCCTGATGGAACTCCGGCTGCGCGGGGTTTTTCGCTACAACTAACTCATAAACCTCATCAACATATGACATTGTGTTATGTCCTCCTTCTTGCTTGTATACATTACCATGTACCATTATAGTATGCCATATGGAAAACCACAAGAAAATTTAGCGAATTAAAGTGTAAAAATTTACCCTGTATTTTTTAGTTATATTGTACAATAATACCAAAATACTTGTATACAAAATCTGCTATAGTTTTCCTCGACGTGAAAAGCTATGCTTTCCGCGGCATAATTCACAGATATTCCTTCAACCGTTCTATGCTTTTCTCCTCAAAATCCACCAGTTCCTTTGCCAGCTCCACCGCCGCGTCCGTGGCAAGGGCATTATGCTTCAGGCTCTTCCACATGCTGGTAATCCCTCGGTTGCTTTCCTGAATCATCATTTCCGCCAGATGCCCGGTGCTGACATTAAATGCTGTGTTGGCATGGATACTGCCCTTTAGCATCATTTCTCCAATCTGGCTTGTGCGATACCCCTCACCGTTCTGCTGTAAAATCTGGTCCAGCGCCCGGTTATGAATATCCGCATAATGCAGGGACTGTCTGGACAATGTGATGGAAAATTCATCGTTTCCGATTTTATCCAGAATCGTGTCAATCGCCGTCATTCCCATCTGCGTGCTTTTCTGTATTTCCCTCAAAACCATCTCGTCTTCATGTTTCATGGATTGGGCTCCTTTCTTCCTATACGCGAATAAGCAGACTCGAGATGCTTCGCATCTCTCACTCGCGTTGCTCGCCATAAGCCATGCTGTGTAGCTGCTCATGCAAGCATGGCATCTACTCAGCATGTCTTCTGGTTCTGCTTATACGCGCAAAAAATGGACAGATATGGGTAACATACCCTCATCTGTCCAGTCTTTCCGGTTTATTCCGTTTTTAAACAATGCCTACTCCACATAATCCGATTTCACATAGGCAGTCTTTCCGTTATATTTAATCTTTGTCCAGCCGTCAGCCTGCTTCATGATTACATCAAGCTTATCACCCTTGTAAGCGGTGGTGATTTTCTCTGCGTTTTCGCTCGCGCCGCTTCGGATTCTAACGTTTTCCTTCACCGTCACCGTGCCCGTTACTTCTGCGGAATCGGAATTGTTATCCTCTGTCTGCTGCTCCTGCGGCTCTTCCTCCTCATCACCGTTCTGCTCCGCAACAGAAGCTGTCATGGTCTCGGAAGGCTCCAGAAAATCACTCTTGATATATGCCTCGCCGCCGTCGTATTTAACCTTACTCCAGCCGTTGCCCTTCTCTTCCAGAAGCTCAAATTCATCGCCCACAGCCGCCTTGCCGAGCTTATCTGCCGTCTCGCTGTCGGAGGTCCTTATATTGACCACGTCGGTCGTCTTTACCTTGGTAACGACCTCGACAGGCTCTTCCTCCGCGGTTTCCTCGGATGTTTCTTCCTCCGTCCCCTCTTCCGGCTCCTCGCTCTGCTCGGCGCGTGCCAGCGCTTCGCCTACATTCTTCTCAATCTCCGCCTTCAGCTCTAAGAGAAAATCAGCCAGCTTCGGATCATCTACCATCATTTTGTTATACGCTTCCGCCGCTTTGTTATTCAGGTCGATCACATCTTCCTGAAGCTGGATTTCCCGCATGTAATGCAGCTCGTTGTCGCTTTCCTCGCCATCCTCATTAATATAAAGTTCACCGTCCTCATTGGTACACACATAATACACCCGCATACCGGGAACCGGCTTATCATAATCGTAGAACTTTATCTCCCCGTAAACATAGGCGATATACGTGCCTTCCTTCGGTCCCGCTTTGGTATAAATCTCCAGTGGCGGATAGGATTCGATATATTTACTCGTCTCCGCCGCTCTCAGAATCTCCGTGGCATCCATATAATAGACCAGCTTCTCCATGGTGGCTGTGTCACCCTCCACCATCGCCTTATGGTAGACAGCAAACAGTTCGTTGATTTCCGGAACGGCATCCTTCTCTAACGGCACCTCCGGCACTTCAAGCATTGCTTCCTCTTCTCCTGTATTTTCTTCCGGCGCAACCACCGTTTCCTCCTGCTCCACCTTTCTCTTATTCGCCTGAATCGCTATTACAATTGTCAGCGCGACGCAGACCACTAAAATGACAGGAAGAACAATTTTGGAATATCGTACCAGCCAGTTTTTGAACGTCTCAAACTTTGCCTTCAGACTCTCCCATATTGTATGATTTGTCATATTCACAAAACTCCTTCAATCTTAGAATTTCCGGGACAATATCAGCATATCATCCCGGAAACCCCATAACCTTATGCACCCGACAGGACTCGAACCTGCATCAAAGGCGTCGGAGGCCTACGTTTTATCCATTAGACTACGGGTGCCCGCCTTGACGTAACACGTTTTTCGCAATCCATAAAATTGTTACAAATTTGTTACATCTTTTGTATCATACCTCATGCGGGCACACTTGTCAAGTAATCGCGTATAAGAAATCACTTAAGAAATAATTTCCTCAATTTCCGAACTCTTCCGACAATATCGGTAAAGCCTGTAGGAAAGAACTTCCTCCGGTTCCACCTGCGTCCGATTGACCTCCGCCACCATCTGCCTGTAAAAATCATATTCCCTGATATGGTCGTCGGGAAGCAGCAGCACTTCATGGACAGAGCTTGGCAGAATCAAAATATCACAGCCGAACCGCTGCGCCAGCCACCCAAGCTTTTCGGAATACAGCATGGCCGAAGCGCCAAACCGCTTTTCCTGATTTGTCAGCACATACATCGGCGTCGCGTCATCCTCCCGCACGGCAACGCCCGTCATGTCCGCAATCAGCTCCCGCATGGAGACGAGAAGCTCCGGCATCCCCTGTCTGGTGTTGCGTCTGGCAGTCCGGTAAAGCGATTCCGCATTCTGTTTCCACATCAGCATATGCTGCCTTTTGATGGTAATAGAACCGCCCTCTACCATATCCTTTTCCAAGGCATAGTAAAAGACAATCGCCAGATCATGCCATCTCAGATGAGGCGCATCCCGCAAAAACTTCTTATTTTTTTCAAAGCTGACCAGCTTGTAGAAGATTCTGTCCTTCACCCTGTTGTAATCA
The DNA here is from genome assembly GCA_910587715.1 of uncultured Lachnospiraceae bacterium. Lineage (GTDB taxonomy): Bacteria > Bacillota > Clostridia > Lachnospirales > Lachnospiraceae > UBA3282. The sequence goes on from CAJUMV010000028.1 coordinate 45,461, forward strand.
CGAAAAAAGTCCATATCCAAATCCAGTGCCATAGACTGTTCCTCGTGGCAGTTGATGATCCGTTCCACAAGCACGCCAAGCAGCTCGCCTTCTAAATGCTCCTGATAGAGCCCCTCCAGATAAATGGTCGGAAAAATGCTGTCCTCCTGTCTCGTTATGGCAATTCCGGTCTGCTCCACATCATTATTTTTTGTCACATGGAGCACCCTGATCTCATAGGTTTCCCCCATTCTTTCCTGTAATAAATCCACGATATTTTCTACAAATTTTTGAAATCCCATATTTCCCTTTCCCATTCTCTCCGGGCATATTGGATTTCGAACAACAAAAGAAGACAATATAGACCGAAATCTATATTGTCTTATGGGCTTTTGACGTAATGCTGTGCTTTTATACTCTGGACAGGTACTCGCCTGATCTGGTATCAATCTTGATCTTCTCGCCGTTTTCCACAAACAGCGGCACCATAACCTTCGCACCGGTCTCTACGATCGCGGGCTTCGTCGCGCCTGTCGCGGTATCGCCCTTAAATCCCGGCTCGGTATCGGTAATCTCCAGCTCTACAAACAGCGGCGGCTCAATCGCGAACACATTGCCGTTGTAGGAGCAAATCTTAACCATCTCATTCTCTTTCACGAACTTCAGCGCGTCGCCTACCGCCTCCGCATTCAGCGCGATTTGGTCGTATGTCTCTGTATCCATGAAATTGAACAAATCTCCGTCAGAATATAAATACTGCATGTCCTTTCTGTCAATACGTGCCTGAGGGAATTTCTCAGTGGGACGGAAGCTCTTCTCCACCACACCGCCATTGATGATGTTCTTCAGCTTCGTTCTGACAAAAGCTGCGCCTTTGCCCGGTTTTACGTGCTGAAACTCAATTATCTGATAAACATTACCCTCCATCTCGACGGTAATGCCGTTTCTGAAATCACCCGCTGATACCATATGTCTATCTCCTCCTAAGCTTTCACAAATATAATTCTTTTCTAGTTTATACTAAAAAAGTCTATTTTTCAACCTCTTTATTCAAAAAACCTAAGATAAAGTCGATTGCCTGCAGATAACCGTCCAGTCCCTGCCCGTAAATCTGTTTATCGCAGACCGGCGCCGTCACTGAAACTTTGCGGAACTCTTCCCTCTGTGTGATATCGGAAATGTGGATTTCCACCTTCGGCACGGTAATGCTTGCCAGCGCGTCCCGAATGGCATAGCTGTAATGGGTAAACGCGCCCGGATTGATCACAATTCCCTCTGTGCCGTCAAAGTAAGCGTCTTGAATCCGGTCGATGATCGCGCCTTCATGGTTGCTCTGAAACACTTCGATGGTACAACCCGCTTCTTCGCCCTTTTTCGCAATCATCTGCAGCAGATAGTCATAGTCCTGCGTGCCGTACACACTTTTTTCCCGAATTCCAAGAAAATTCAGATTCGGTCCGTTAATAACCAACAATTTCATCTCTCATCCCTCCGTTGCCACGTTTCCTTCCCCCGCGTTTACCTGTTCCTCTATCTCATCCAGAATCTGTGAAAAGCTCTTGCCGTCCACAGTGATCACCACGTCCGCCGCCGCCCGGTAATAAGGATCCCTTTCTCTGATAAGTGTCTCAATCCTCTTCAGCGGCTCTTCCACCTGCAAAAGAGGTCTTGTGGTATCGTCCTTCACCCTTTCATAAATCGTTGCCGCTTCCGCCTGCAGATAAAAAACCTGCCCCAGCTTATGCAGAAGCGCCCGGTTTTTCTCCCGCACAGGCAGACCGCCGCCCACTGATATAATCTGGTTGTTTGCACTATTTATCAATTTTTGTATGATTGCCGTCTCCCTGTCCCGAAAATACGCTTCCCCGTCTGCTGCAAAAATATCCGATATGGCTCTGCGCTCTTCTTTCTCAATTTCCTTATCCGTATCTATAAGCGTCCGCCGCAGACGGTAGGACAGCCGCAGCCCGACCGTAGATTTTCCGCAGCCCATAAACCCGATTAGTATGACATTTCCCATCTCTTCCTCCATGCCGAAGCCGTCCGCTTCGATGACATGCCCTTTGTCCGTCGTATATGATAAAAAATAATCAGATAAAGTGTTCTTTCAGTTTCTCATAAACCGCATCTGCATCCTCTCCGGACACCTTCACCCCGTTCCAAAGCTCATAGGCAATGATGCCCTGATAGAGAAGCATTTTCAGTCCATTGTAAGCCTGTCCGCCGTTCTCCTTCACCAGCTTCATAAACCGCGTCTCCCACGGACTGTAAATCAAATCGAAACCCGTGTGTACCCTTTCGTAAAACTTCGCGTCATCAATCACCACATCATCCACATGAGGAGCGAGCCCCACGGAAGTGCCCTGTATCGCCAAAAACTTCCGCTCCGGCAGACTGTTAAAATCGGAAAGCGCCATTGGAAAAATCACCTGCCGCTTTGCCGATCGGTTTACTTCCTCCGCCACCTTCTGCGCCTTTTCCACCGTGCGGTTCAAAAGATAAACCCGTTTCGCCCCCTTCACGGCGCACAGATAGGCGACCGCCCGGGACGCGCCGCCCGCACCCAAAAGAATCATCTCCTCGTCCGCAATCCGAATCCCCTCCGTCATCATAGCTCGGTAAAGCCCTTCCATATCCGTATTGTAGCCCTTGTATCCGCCCGGTACTGCCACCAGCGTGTTGACCGCGCCGATTGCCGACGCCAGAGAATCTACCTCCCGCAGGCAGGGAATCACCTCTCCTTTATAAGGAACCGTCACATTAAGCCCTAAAAGCTTAAGCGCCGACGCCCCGGCAACAGCTTCCGCGAGCCGCCCTGTCTCCACGGGAAAAGGCACGTATACCAGATTATGCCCGAACCGCTGCGCCAATGTATTATGTATCACCGGCGAAAGCGTATGCTCCACCGGATTTCCAATCAATCCACAGGTTCTTGTCCTGCCGTCTATTTCCATCTGTCATTTCCTCCACATCTGTCCTGCCTGTCCTCTTTTCCACTATATATATTCTGCCTGTTTTTCTCTCCGCACCTGTTTCCCGGCGCCGCAAAACGGCTTACCGCCGCTCCCGCTCCTGCTTTTTCAGGGAACGTCTGTAGAAGAACAGCACAATCCATTCCAGCCGCCTTTTTAAGACAATCTGAATCTCCTCCTTCGGGTGAATGGGTTTGACCAGATAAGTTAATATTCCGGCACGTTTCGCGCCCCACACATCCGTAAAAAGCTGGTCCCCCACAAAAAGCGTGGTATCGGGCTTTGTATTCATCAGCTCCATAGCGCGCAGATAACCCTTTTTCCCCGGTTTGCCCGCCTTGAAAATATAACGTGTATGTACTTTATCATGAAACATTTTTACACGGGCTTCTTTGTTGTTTGACAATAGGACACTCTCAAAGCCGATGTTTCTAAGCCTCTCAAAAAGCGCAATGCTTCTCGCATCGGCAGGCGCACCGTGAGGCACAAGCGTATTGTCAATGTCAAAAATAACGCCGCGGAATCCTTCGCGATATAATGTTTCAAAATCGATGTCATATGTGGAATCCAGATATACATCCGGATAAAAACATGCAAGCCCTGCCATCGCTGTGCTCCTTTCCCTGCTTTATCAATAATACAAAACACCTCGCGATAACGCAAGGTGTTTTTATTCGCCGCCTACTTATCCAGCACGTTTTTCAGTTCTTCCATAAAGGTGTTGATGTCCTTAAACTCCCTGTAAACAGAAGCGAATCTGACATAGGCGACAGCTTCTAAATCCTTGAGCTTATTCATGACGAGCTCACCGATCACCTGACTGGGAATTTCCTTTTCTTCCCGATTAAAGATATCTGTCTCCACCTCGTCCACCAACTGATTGATCTGGTTGGCGCTGATGGGTCTCTTATGACAGGCTCGCAGTACGCCCGCTTCAATCTTCGCTCTGTCGTAAGTCTCCCTGTTATTATCCTTCTTAATGACAATCAGCGGTATCGTCTCCACTTTTTCATAAGTAGTAAACCGCTTGTCACACTCGTCACAGACGCGTCGTCTGCGGATAGAGCTGTTATCCTCCGCGGGTCTGCTGTCAATGACTCTCGTATTCTCATGACCACAAAATGGGCATTTCATCCCGGATATCCTCCTTATCCCCCTGTACTGGAGCCGCAGATAGAACGCTGCACTCAATATGACTATTATAGGACAAAATAATCATTATGTCAACTATCTTATGGTAACCGACTATAACCGTTCAGCCATGCCATTCATAAGTCACCCGAATATACATTTTGTTCGATCATATTACAGGCAGATATCCACCACGATGATATCCGGTCCGATTTTTTTGATATCTTTATAACAAATCACATAATCCGGCTCACTTCCGAAAAAACCGCACCATTTATTGTCTCCCGGAATAATCAGCTTGAAAATCTGTCCCGTGCACTCGTCGAACTCAAAATCGCTCACCTTTCCGAGCCGTTCACAGTTTTTCAGGTTGATGACTTCCTTTTTCTTTAATTCCGAAAATAACATAGGAACCTCCCCCGGGCTTTTTATTATCATATGTCCCAGCCCGGAAAAGGTTCCTGTTTTACTGTTTTGTAACGGCTTACTGCTCCTCTACATAGTCGGCGCTGACATAGCCGTATTCATATCCGTACCCTTCGGGAAGAATAATCTGATACCAGTGTCCGCCTTCCACCAGTTCTGTGTACTCATAGGTTTCCCCCTCTTTCGCCGTCGTAATAACGGTCGTACCATCCGTACTCGGGTTATCCCTGATCCTTACATCATGTGTAGTGACAATCGTACCTGCGGCAGAAACGGTAATCTCCGCCTCTTCTCCGGACTCCTCCGGGGGTTCCTCCAGTCTCTGACCATCGTCCTGAGACTCCTCGCCGCCGTCTTCTCCTTCTTCCTCCTGCTCCTCAGCCGCCCTGTCATAATTTTTCGGCACATACCGCTGGTACAGATTAAAGCCAAGTACCGCCACAATCACCAGAAGAATACAGCCGACGGCAACCGTCATGATAGAGAGAATGTCCACGCTCTCCTCGTCGTCCTCATCGTCATCGTCCCAGTCCTCTTCCTCCCAGTCCCTTCTCCTTCTAGGTCTCTCCTCCTGAACCGGACGCCTTTTCGGCGGCGGTGCAGGACTTGCTTTCTTTCTCGGCGCCTCCGGATTTGCTCTTTTTCTCGGCGCATCTTCGGATTCCGCTCTCCTTCTCGGCGCATCTTCCGAATCTGCCCTTCTCCTCGGCGCTTCCTCTGAATCCGTTCTCCTTCTCGGCGTTTCCTCGGATTCCGCTCGTTTTCTCGGCATTTCCTCAGAATCCGCCCGTTTCGCGGGACGTCCCTCTCCTACTTCCGCGCCACAGCTCGGGCAGAAACGTGTGCCCTCCCGAAGCGTCTCCCCACATTCCGGACACTTCTTTTTTCTTATGACCTTCGCGCCGCACTCGGGGCAGAATTGATCGTCCTCCAACAGAGCCGCGCCACATTTTTTGCAAACCATACCTATCACTCCTCGTTCATCTTATGTCTTAAAATTTATCCATAGACTATGGTATCAAAAAACTCCTTATTTGTAAAATCTTATCCGCCGTTTTTTCTTAAGATTTTGTGAATAATTTCCCACGAATCGCACATGCTTGTTACATACCCAAGGGAACAAACAAAAATTCACGAAAGGGTGGTAGCGTCTCATGGTACAGGGAAAAGTAGAAATCTGCGGCGTCAACACTGCCAAACTGCCGCTTTTAAAAAATGCGGAAAAAGAAGAATTGTTTAAAAAAATCGAAGAAGGCGATCAGGACGCCCGAATGACCTATATCAACGGCAACCTCCGCCTTGTCTTAAGCGTCATCAAACGGTTTCATTCCAGCAGCGAAAATGTGGACGATCTTTTTCAGATCGGCTGTGTCGGTCTGATTAAAGCTATTGATAACTTTGACAGCTCCCTCAACGTAAAGTTCAGCACCTATGCGGTACCCATGATCGTAGGCGAAATCCGCCGCTACCTTCGCGATGCCAACTCAATCCGGGTTTCCCGCTCCTTAAAGGATACTGCCTACAAGGCCATCTATGCCAAGGAGCACCTGACCCGCACCAATTCCCGCGAACCCACCGTCACAGAGATCGCCACGGAAATCGGCATCCCCAAGGAGGATATTGTCTACGCGTTAGACGCCATCCAAAGCCCCTTAAGCCTTTATGAGCCGGTCTATACCGACGGCGGCGACACCCTCTATGTGATGGACCAGATCAGCGACAAGAAAAACGGCGAGGAGGTGTGGGTGGAACACATCTCCTTAACCGAAGCCATGAAAAAGCTGACCAAACGGGAACACGAAATCATCTCCCTGCGCTTTTTTGAAGGAAAGACGCAGATGGAGGTCGCAGAAAAAATCGGCATCTCACAAGCGCAGGTATCAAGACTGGAAAAGAACGCGCTTAAGACCATGCGGCTGTATCTGACGGCGTGATCATCCGGGAAGGGGCCGCTTACCCCTTCCCCTCCAAAAACCGCTCAAAATCCGTCCGCATCTGCTGAAAGTTTTTTCTCTGATCCACAAGATATCCTGTATGCTTTCCCGCGTAAACCGCCATCCATTCGTCCAGATCCTTGTCCTCTTTGTAGGAATAAACCATCATCGCCAAAAGGGACGGTCTGTTTCCGGCGGCGCGTATTCTGGAGCCGATTTTCACCGTATCATCCAGCAGCACATCCAGCGATTCTTTATACAAATCCAGATCCGCCTGAATATCCTCCCCGTCCATTTCAAGGTTTTCAGCGAGAAAAGACACCAGGCCGTCGTCCGGTTCCTCCTCCGCGTCATCCCGTAAAAAATCTTTCAGCAATTCTTCCAGCATAGCCAGCTTATCGGCGACCACCTGTCTGTCTTTCGTGCTAAGCTCCCTGTCGATTTCATCGAAGAGATTTCCTTTTTCGTTTTTCCTGACGCCTCTGAGATTCCTCTGAAACTCCCTCAAAAAATCCGCGAATCTGGTATCTTCCACCTGAAAGCGTGTAAATCGGTCGAAAAGCGTAAGGAATATAAAGGAATCCTTTTTATTAAATATCTCCTTCATGTCGTCCGTCATTATATGCTCCAACCGGCACAAATGATCCGCAAGCCGCTCGAACTCTTCTGCTGTCGCATGTTCATTCAGGTATTTGCAGGCAGCCCTGGGCTGCGTTTTCCAATGCTCGAAATGTCCGGTGCACATGATCGTCTCCACCACTACCCTCTCCACCGCGCCCTTCGTTCTCTCCTTCTCCGTATAGCTGCTGTACTCCACAAAAAAGCGGCTGTCCACAATCTTTCGGATACGGCTGGCAAATCTGTCAATATAAATGAACGCTCTCTGATCCGGATTCATCGCCACATGATTGTTATAACGCTTAATATACTTGGAAATCCGGGAACTGTCACAGCATTCGTGAATAACCGTTTCGATCTGATACTCGTCAAATTTCTCCTGCAGCTCCATCGGCAGTTTTTCAAATGTCTTATTTCTGATATCACATACGGCGTTCTCATAAAGAACCGCTCCTCCCTCGCCCACATACTTTTTCTTATAAGGAATCAGGGCGTTTTCCACTACGGAAGTGATTTTATAATTCATTTCCCTGAATTTCCGCAAAGCCGCCGTCCTGCAGCCGCCGTCTACGATATGCAGCTTCGAGTCCTCCTCCTTGTTCCAGACAAAATTTCTCTGCACATCCGCGTTATTATCGATATCTCCCTTTCTGTTTTTCTTCAGATACATCTCCAAAGTATAAGTCTGTTTCCGTGGTCTTGCCATTTCAAATCCCCCTTTTCCCTATCCTGCGCAAATTAAAGTAATACGGAAGTATTCCTGTAAGAATGAATCGCCGCCTGACAGTCCGCATACTGTCTTTTACTGATCTGCAGTTCTTCCCTGACCTCGTCCGGAGAATAGCCGTCCGCACGCAGACACAGGACATCCTTCTGCAGCTTCGACAATCTGCCCAGATACAGCTTCGTTCTCCTGCTGTACCGCTCCTCACTCTTTTCAAGCACCTCTCTCTCGATCAGGAAATCCCCTGCAATGATATCTCCCAGAGTCAGATCCCCGTCCTCGTCAATATAAGTATCAATAGGAACCGACAGCCTGTCCGCCCGGCGTTTTTCCCTGTTCATTCTTGTCAGTTCCGTCTTTATCCTGTTAAAAAGGCAGGAATATAAAAAGGCGTCAAAGCTCCTCGCGCCGTCATACCGCTCTATAACGTCCGCAAATACTTCATTCGCAAGCGAATAAAACTCGTCCAGATCCCACTCCGATAATTTCCCGAATTTCAAAAGTATCCGCTCCACCATCCTGCGGAGTTTTCCGGCATTGTTCTCATAATATACCGCTATCATTTCTTCCATCTGCTTTACCCCACTGTCCGCATTCATTTCGTAGTCCTTTGTACCGATAATGCCAAGTATGGAACACACGTTCCTGTTTGTCAATACATTTTCCAAACAAACGTTCGTTATTTAATTTAGAGCCCAAATTGCAAACAAAAAGCGACCGTTTCCTTATCATATCTCTTTACCTGTCCAAAAAAACGGACTTTTACCTTTCGCCTGCTCATGGCGAAAAACAGAAAAAACAGAAATCGAATGGAGAAAGATATAGTGTGACCCGACCGCCTGTCAGGTCAGCGAAAACCAATAATTAGGTAATTGCGAAACAAGTTCGCAATCTTGATTCCAAACAAGGAAGAAAT
>CAJUMV010000029.1 GCA_910587715.1 uncultured Lachnospiraceae bacterium
GTATTGATTTTTCAAGGAGCAAATCCCATTTTTAATGTGGGAAGTTTGAGTTATAATATTAAAATTCATAATGAACAGACCCATTGCAGAATGTGTACTGTTTCTGCAGAAAATGACCAACAAAATTTAATATTTAGTGATACAATTACAATTGCAAACATAATATACATAGTTTAAAGAAAGGGGACAAGCTATGGAAAAAAATGATATTTTAATGGAAGAAGTGAATGTCGGCGTAAGTCCTGCTATATATGGTCCTGGTAGTCCCGGGGTTGCTTGTGGGGCTGATTGTACTGGCATAGGATGTGCTGTTGGTGGCGGTGGTGCTTGTGGCGGTGCTTGCAATGGCTTGGTTTGTGGCTTTGACTGTTGAAAAATGGGGCTGTTCAATATGGACAGCCCCGTTCAGCGTTACTTTTTATTAGGTCGGTATGACAATCGAAAAGAAAAATTCCTGATCCACAGCTTTTATAACATAAGAACCGTCATATTTCTCAATGATTTCTATGATATTTTTTATACCTACTCCATGTTCTTCCGCTCTCACTAATTTAGTAGACTGTATTTCCCCGTTCACATAAAGAACAGGTGTCTCAAACGTATTTCTGACACCTACTTTTATCATCCCATCCTCGTCAACAAATTTTAATTTCAATACTCTTCTACCAACCTCGCATTTTTTACATGCTTCAATTGCATTGTTCAGCAAATTTGACAATATCGTAACAATATCTTCATCTTCGATCCTCAGCTCTGACAAATCATTTACCCGCAGCACAAAGACAATCTTGTTCTCCTCTGCCTCCTGATACTTCGTATTTAGAATCGCATTCACTATTACATTGTTAGTATCAATAGAATCCCGTTCTTTATCCAACCGACTATAAATCGTCTTTACATATTCTTCTACTTTTGCAAACTGTTTCTTTTTCACCAAAGTTTCAATGCACGCTATCTGATTTTTGTACTCATGTGTTTTCTTTTTCTGCTTATCAAAATTTTCTGAAATAGAACGATACATTTCTGTCTGGTTTTTAGCCTGGAGACGGAAAATCCCATCTTCATATAGCTGTGTTTCCCGATCTACTATGTCATTGATTAAATAAAACACTACTATATTCATTCCAATCATACCGAAGGAACTAATGAGTATCAGCGTAACCTGCTCTGGCGTATCCACATCGCTGAATACTGAAATCATTGCCGTTATTACAATAATCGTAAATAGCGGAAAGATAAGAATTTTGATCCAGTCTACATCAACCAGAATCTCCGTAGATTTTTCCCGAAACTTTCTTCCTATTATAAGAACACACAAAAATACAATCGCTTTCCCAAGCAAAATAGCAAGAATATTTTCGATGCTGTACGACTTCCCTGTCGCTTTACCTGTCAACCCAAACTCTATGCTGATAAAGTATGTTAAATAATCGATCGACAGTATCATTGCCTGATGCAGCAAAGCCAATACAAAGGACTTTTTAAGACTCATTTTAACATGCCAGAACATAAGCGTTGCAAATATGACAATCATCACAATCTGTTTTAATATAAACGAGTCTGACAGCATTCTCGCAGCAATAAACACGCCGAATTCCAGAATCATTAGCTGTAAAATATTAATCCAACCCTCATAGCGCAATTTCCCGAATATTTCATAAAATATTTTACAGCAAAGCACTTCAAAAAATATAATCAGTATTTCCGCCAATAAATCTGACATTTAAACCTCTCCCTGATATGAGATAAAGTACTCCTTAACATATGTATACCTTGCCCTTGGTATCACCAACTCAATCCCATTTGTTAATATCACCTTATATCTTTCAACATTCCTGATATACTTAATATTCACAAGATAACTCTGGTGTATCCTGATAAAATCATTTGCTGGCAGCTTATTTTCTAATGCATTCAATGTTTCATACATGGTATAAATCTTCAAATCATCCTCCATAATATGAAACTCCAGTTTATGTAAGTTACTTTCAATATATAGTAATCGTTCCAGCGATATTTCTTTTGTCCCTTCCGTAAAATCAAACTGCCGTTTTGCGACTGAATAATTCAGTTTATCCACAAGGGCATCCACGCATTCTTTAACCATACTCGTAAAATTGGCATTACCCTTAAGTAAATATCGAACAACATCCAACCGATACCCTTCCAAAGAATAATTCACATATGCAGTCACAAATACAATAAGGACTTCCCTGCTTACTTCTCTGATTTTCTCTGCGGCCCTGATACCGTCAATCTTCTCCATATTAATATCTAAAAAAACAGCAGTATACTTTATTACCTCAATTCCTAATTCTATCAGCGCTTCACCCGAGCCGTATATATCTATCTCAAAAACAAGTCCCTTTTCCATCATGTAACCGGAAAGCTGCTCTCTTAATTCTTCTGCAAATAAAATTTCATCATCACATATTGCAATTCTGAACATCTATTCAGTTTCCCCTCCCTAAATAGTCAGTTCTCGATATTCTGCACACTATTTTAAATGAAACACACATTTCTTCTCCACAATTGACAAAAGAAGAATTCCCCTCATAAGCGAAAGCTCGATTCCAGCCCAGCGTGTTATCGCTACAGCTCAAGCATCCCCAGCTTCAACGCGCCCATGATACCCTGCTTGTCGTCAAGACTCTGCACCACGATATAGCTGTCCAAATCTTCCAGCTCCTTCGTCTTGATATAGCCGTTTAACAGCTCTTTAAACTTCGCGCGCACCATCGGCAAAAGCTGGGTCTGGTGCATCACGCCGCCGCCCAGAATAATGCGCTGGGGCGACAGGAGCATGACATAGTCCACAAGCGCCTGCGCAATATAATACGCTTCCATCTCCCAGACTTCTTTGCGGTCGGCAAGCTCGAACGCTTTTTTACCCCATCTTCCTTCAATCGCCGGTCCTGCCGCCAGACCTTCCATGCAGTTTTCATGGAACGGGCAGAAACCCTTATAGGTATCTTCCGGCAGCCTGCTCAAAAGAATATGTCCGCCTTCCGGGTGCAGCATACCATGCAGAAGATTGCCGTCCACAATCGCGCCTACGCCCACGCCCGTACCGATGGTAATGTAAATGCAGCTGCGCAGACCCTTGGCAATGCCCCATGTATATTCTCCCAGCGCGGAACCGTTCACGTCTGTGTCAAAGCCCACAGGTACGCCCAACTCTTTTTGAAAAGTCCCCACCATATCAAAATTCTGCCATGCCAGCTTCGGCGTGGTGGTAATATAACCGTAAGTTTCGGAATCCCTGTTCACGTCAATCGGTCCGAAGCACCCGATGCCCAGCGCCTCTATCCCTTTTCCCTTAAAAAAGGAAAGCAGTTTAGGCACGGTAATTTCCGGCGTCTCCGTGGGAATCGAAACCTGTTCCAGAATCTCCCCGTTTTCGTTGCCTATGGCGCACACCATCTTCGTGCCGCCCGCTTCCAATGCTCCTAATATCATATCGTTCCTCCTTTAATTTGTTATCTCTCTCGCCACAAACACCCCGCTGGCGGACGCGTGGGACAAAGAATGCGTCACCCCGCTGCCGTCCCCGATGATGTAGAGTCCTTTGTGCTTCGTCTCCAGATGCTCGTCGATTTCCACTTCCATATTATAAAACTTCACCTCCACGCCGTACAAAAGCGTGTCATCATTCGCCGTGCCGGGCGCAATCTTGTCGAGCGCATAAATCATCTCCATAATGCCGTCCAGAATCCGCTTCGGCAGAACCAGACTTAAATCTCCCGGCGTAGCGGCAAGCGTCGGCTCGATAACCCCTTCCGCAATCCGCTTGGCGTTGCTCCTCCTGCCGCGCACCAGATCCCCGAAACGCTGTACGATTACGCCGCCGCCCAGCATATTAGAAAGCCTGGCAATGCTCTCCCCGTAACCGTTGCTGTCCTTAAAAGGCTCTGAAAAATGCTTCGCCACAAGAAGCGCAAAATTTGTATTTTCCGTCTGTTTCTCCGCTCCCTCGTAGCTGTGCCCGTTGACCGTCACAATGCCGTTCGTATTCTCATTGACCACAATGCCATGGGGATTCATGCAGAACGTTCTCACACTATCCTCAAATTTCTCTGTGCGGTAGACAATCTTACTCTCATAAAGCTCATCCGTCAGATGGGAAAAAATCACCGCCGGAAGCTCCACGCGCACACCAATATCCACCCTGTTCGATTTGGTAGGAATGCCCAGCTCTTCACAAACCTTTTCCATCCACTTACTGCCGCTGCGCCCCACAGATATGACACACTTGTCACATTCATAAACATCTGTCTCAGTTATCACACGGTAGCCGTCCTCCGCGCGCTCCACCGAGCGGACCGGCGTATCAAAATAAAATGCCGCCTTGTCCTTTAATTCCGCATACAGGTTTTCCAGAACCACATAATTGATATCCGTCCCCAGATGGCGCACGGAAGCGTCCAGCAGATTCAGACCATTCTGCAGACACAGCTTTTTAAAATGCGTGCCCGCCGTGGAATACAGCTTCGTCCCCTCGCCGCCGTATTTCATATTAATCTCATCCACATAGCGCATCAGCTCTATTGCTTTTTTCTTGCCCACATATTCATGGAGCGTGCCGCCGAAATCGTTGGTGATATTATACTTGCCGTCAGAAAACGCGCCCGCGCCCCCAAATCCGCTCATAATCGAACAGCAGGGACACTTCACACAGCTTTTCACCTTGTCGCCGTCTATGGGACAATGCCGCTTTTCCAGCGCATGTCCCGCCTCGAATACCGCTATCTTTACATCCGGTCTTTGCCGTGTCAGTTCGTATGCCGTATAAATGCCGCCCGGTCCCGCCCCGACAATAATCACGTCGTATCTCATATACAGCGCCCTCCAAACCGTTCTCTATTCCATGTTTCCGTTCGTTTTTATCCTAACATAAACAACAGTCATGGGCAATAAAAACTACTCTATTTTCCGTGCGAAAAAACTTGAAAAAAACAGCAGTTGGTACTATGATGGAAACGTTGATGCGTTTTGGCGCAAACAAACAGGGAAACACCTCAGAAAACGAATGAATAGAAAAAGCAAAAGAAAGCGGGAGTTACTTTATTATGGAAAAGCTAAAACCGAAATTGTTTTCAGTCATGAAGACCTACACAAAGGAACAGTTCATAAAAGATGTCATCGCCGGCATCATTGTCGCCATCATCGCGCTGCCCTTGTCCATCGCACTGGCGCTCGCGTCTGGCGTCGGTCCCGAGCAGGGTATTTACACCGCTATCGTCGCCGGCTTTCTCATTTCCTTTCTGGGCGGAAGCCGCGTCCAGATTGCCGGACCTACGGCAGCCTTCGCCACCATTGTCGCGGGCATTGTTGCCACGAAAGGCATGGACGGTCTGATTCTTGCCACCATCCTTGCAGGTGTCATTCTGATGGCAATGGGTTTCCTGCGTCTCGGCAACCTGATTAAATATATCCCTTACACCATCACTACGGGTTTTACGGCAGGTATCGCCGTCACCATCGCCATCGGTCAGATTAAGGACTTTCTGGGGCTGACTTATCCCGAGGGAACCGTGACGATCGAAACCATGGAAAAGCTTTCTGCCGTTATCAAAAATATCTCGACCCTTAACGTGCAGGCGCTCATTGTCGGGCTGGTATGCCTTGCAATCCTGATTGTATTTCCTTATATCAACAAGACCATTCCCGGCTCCCTGATTGCCGTGATCGTCGGCATTCTGATGGTAAAGCTTCTTCATATGAATGTGAACACCATCGGCGACCTCTACGAAATCAGCAATAAACTGCCGAATTTCCATCTGCCTTCCTTCACCTTAAAGGATGTAGGGGATATCCTGCCAAACGCTTTCACCATCGCAATCCTTGCCGCTATCGAATCCCTGCTCTCCTGCGTAGTTTCGGACAGCATGATAAATTCCAAGCACCGCTCCAACATGGAGCTGATTGCGCAGGGCGTCGGCAATATCGGCTCCGCGCTCTTCGGCGGCATTCCCGCCACCGGCGCGATTGCAAGAACCGCCGCCAACATCAAAAACGGCGGACGCACTCCCATTGCCGGCATGGTGCATTCCATTACGCTGGTATTGATTTTAGTCATCCTGATGCCTTACGCGGCTCTGATTCCCATGCCCTGTATCGCCGCCATCCTGTTTATGGTGGCATACAACATGAGCGGCTGGCGCACCTTTGTGAATCTGGTTAAATCTTCACCCAAGAGCGATATTATCGTTTTGGCGCTTAGTTTTATACTTACTGTCGTCTTTGATTTGGTACTCGCAATCGAGGTGGGCATTCTCCTTGCCGCCATTCTCTTTATGAAACGCATGAGCGAGGTGACAGAAGTGGAAGGCTGGAAATATGTGGACGAGGAGGATGACCCCGACGCGCTCTCCTTACGCGTAGTGCCGGAGCACACCCTGGTTTATGAAATCTCCGGTCCTATGTTTTTCGCCGCCGCGGACAAGATTCTGCGCATCTCCCTGCGGGAGGACACCACCTGTCTGATTTTGCGGATGCGCAGCGTGAACGCCATTGACGCGACCGCGATGCACTCCCTGACGGAGCTTTTGGAGAAATGTGAAAAGAGAGGCATCCGTATCATCCTCTCCCATGTCAATGAACAGCCGAAAAAAGTCATGGACAAAGCTGGCTTTACCGGGCGGGTCGGTCTGGAAAACTTCTGCGCCCATATCGACGAGGCGCTGGAAGCTGCCGCGAAGCATGTATAGTCATGCATTAAAACATTCTATGAAAAGCCACCGTCTGCTCTTTCATAGAAATTTTTCCAACCTTATAGCCGTATTCCGACAGCTCCTTTTTGTATGTCAGAAAGGAATGGTCAATTGGCAGACCTGCAATTTCCTCGATCTCGGCATAGGTTAGCTTGAAGCTGTCTGTTCCATTTTCTTTGATCCAATTCCACAACGGGTCATACTTACTCATTCCGCATCAGCCCCCTTACCGCTTCCACCGCCACCCGAATCGCCATATCCGTATCATGCACCACCGGATTCTCCAGCCCCAGCTTTTCCCGCTCCTGATTCGCTACCACAAGGAAGCAGGAGCCGGCTCTCACCCGCAGGCAGCTTGCCACGGTAAAGAGCGCCGCCGACTCCATCTCGGAAGCCAGACACCCGAGCCGCTTCCATGCCTCCCATTTATTCATCAGTTCATAGCTTACCGGCTTCGTCTCCGGCTCGTGCTGCCCGTAAAAAGAATCCTTGCACTGCACTACACCCGCATGGAACGGATAGCCCTTGGCTTTTGCCGCTGCCACCAGCGCATTGGTCACCGTCAAATCCGGCACCGCCGGGAACTCAATCGGCGCATACTCCCGGCTCGTTCCCTCCATGCGAATCGCACCCGTCGCAATCACGATATCCCCGCTCTTTACCTCAGTCTGCATCCCGCCGCAGGTGCCGATGCGCAGGAACGTGTCCGCGCCGCAGCGCACAAGCTCCTCCATGGCGATAGCCGCCGACGGTCCGCCGATACCCGTGGAAGTCACGCTGACCTTCACCCCGTCCAGCGTTCCCGTGTAAGTGATATATTCCCTGTTGTCCGCTATCAAAACGGGATTATCAAAATACTGCGCAATCTTTACGCAGCGTTTGGGATCGCCGGGCATAATCACATAACGCCCCACTTCTCCCTGCGCCACCTGTATATGATACTGTCTGCCTGCATCCTCCGAATAGTTTTTCATGCGTAACTCCTTCCCGCCGCTGCCCTTTCATGTTACCAGGCATATTCCGGCTTTTACCCGGTCAGCCTAATTCTCTGTTTCCATTATACAGACTTTCTCCCTGAAAGAAAAGGCAGTATCAGAATTTTAAACCGTCCACTCTATCGTGCCGCAGGCTATTTTATCCCCCGCGTTTCCGGCGGGCTGGGTTGTAAAATCATCAGGCTTTGCATGGATAATGACAGAACGCCCGATCACTTCCTGAATGGAATATCTCTTATCATAAAAAACGCTGAACGCATATCCCTGATTGCCGAGAAGGGGCGGCATGTCTCCGGCATGTTCGGGATGCAGCGCATTTCCGGGATTATAGTGCAGCCCCGTGTGGCTGAAATGATCGCTGCAGTCTCCTGAATCGTGTATATGCATCGCATAAAAATTGCTGGATCCGGGCTGGCTGATGTTCGGCAGTCCGAAAATCTCCGCCTCCACCAGCACGCCGCCGTAAGAAGTGTGATAGAACTTGACTGCACCGCTTAAATCAGGATACTGCTCACTGCCCTTGACCCACGCGATAGCTCCCGGATGATTGCCCATCAAAAGCTGCGTGAAAGCAGCTGCCGGTGTGATTTCGTAATTGGTCATAAAATACTCCCAGGTGTTTTAAAGTTATTCTATGACGCTCCTTACAATTGGTTCTTTCACCCTATGCATAGAAAACTATTTATTTTCATTGGCAAATACTTTTATATGTGTTAGTATAATAC
Source organism: uncultured Lachnospiraceae bacterium (assembly GCA_910587715.1). Classification (GTDB taxonomy): domain Bacteria; phylum Bacillota; class Clostridia; order Lachnospirales; family Lachnospiraceae; genus UBA3282. The sequence goes on from CAJUMV010000029.1 coordinate 8,434, forward strand.
CATCAGGAGGGAACACTAAATGAAAAGTTATTCTTCAAGGGAAGTTATCAAAATGCTTAAAGCGGACGGATGGTATGAAGTAAATGTAGTCGGCAGTCACCACCAATACAAACATCCGACTAAAAAGGGTCGTACTACAATTAAGCATCCCGATAAAGATATTCCGTTCCCCACCCTGAAACGTATCGAAGAACAATCGGGACTAAAGTTTAATTAGTTCTATCCCATCCAAATTCTAATGCGTGACCACATGTAAAAAGAAAGAGGTATTTTATGAAACAAGTAGAACGATATTTTTATCCTGCTATTTTTATCTATGAACCCGGACAGGAAATCGCCGTCGATTTTCCCGATTTAGGCTGCGCTACTAGCGGTATTAACGACGATGATGCCCTCTTATCTGCCCGGGAGCTCCTCGGCTGTGTTCTAAATGGACTGGAGGAGGACGGAGAAGAAATCCCAGCACCTACTCCTCTATCCGAAATCAAGTCTAAAGAAAACGAACGTACGGTTCTCATCGATGTCTACATGCCATCCGTACGAATGGCAAATGAAAACCGTGCCGTCAACCGAACTGTTACTTTACCTGCATGGCTTAACGCCGCAGCTTTAGAACGAAACATTAATTTTTCCCAAGTGTTGCAAGAAGCGTTAAAAACCAAGCTTAATCTTGTATAAAAAACAGCCGTCACTACAACAAGTTTTGTAACGACGGCTGTTACTTCTTTCACCCCGGGATACCATTCTCACTAATATTCGCTTTGCATGTATGCAGCATAAACTCCGTCCCGCCCATAACGCAGTCCGAAATCAGCAGCAGTTTGCTTTTCAGAAACGGCGAAAGCGCATCCTTCGCCGCCTGCACGTCCGACACCTCGCTCTTTCCGTCTGTAAAAACCAGCACCACCTTGCTTCTGGCATGAAACTTTTTTAAATACGCAAACAGCTCCTCATAGCTTTTTTTCAGCGGGCAGGCACAATATTCCTGAAACGCGCCGCCTGTCATGAGCATAGCCATCGGCACCACCTTCGCCGTCATTTCCTGTCCCCAGAATACCAGATTCAGCCGGACATTGCGAAAAATCTCATTGCTCCTTTTCAGCGTCTTCACCACCGCTGCCACAGCATCCTGAAACTCTTCCCGCGACAGCGAGGTGTCAATCACAATCGTCATTTCCAGATTGCCGCCGCGGTAATTTCCGGGGACGTGCAGAATCGCGTCCACCCGCTTCGCAATCTGTAATGCACCTATCTCTGTAAGTTCCATTTTATCCCTTCTTTTTCCCGGCAATGTACAGTATTCCCGTCACCGTCACAACGATTGCCAATAGAACAATCGCAATCCCTGCCGCATTTCTCATTTCACGGCTTTTTGTCCCCGCTTTATCCGAAGCCCCATTCTCCGCAGACGGGTCAACATAGGCAATCGCATAAGGCGAAAACCTATCGGTAGAAAACGTAATCGTGTCCGGATTGTCGTCCTCATCCGAAAGCTGCGCAAATTCCCGGCTGCCGTCTTCCCTGGTATGTAAGCGCAAAACATAAAACCGCCGCTTCTCCGCTTTTAAGTGCGCCGGCACATCGATAACCACCTGCAGCGCTGTCGGAAGCTGGGAAATCGTCTGCGTTTCCCCCTTCTTTGACGCCGTCAGGGACACTTCAAAATACTGCCCAATGTTCATACCCGGCAGCTTATTCTCCGCAAAGCCCTGTTGTACCTGCGGCGTCTCCCTGCCGTTGGCATCCTCTATATACAAATCTATTGCCGTCGGCGCATTGCCCTGCAGCATCTCCATCTTCTCTTCCCCGGACAGGAAATAATCCACCACCGCTTCAAAATTATAATAAGAAATCTTCTGCTTCGCATCCGCGAAATCATTGTGAATCGTCACCTGCAAATCCCCGGTTTCCAGCGCGCCGCTCATCAGCTCCGCGTCGTTATTTCCCTTTACAAGCCGCTCCGCTTCCTCCACGGAAATATCCAGGTGCTTTAAGGTACCGGTCGGTTCGCTCTTCTGTGGCTGTGCGTCGGAATCCTTTCGCGATTCCCCATCATCGGTTTTATCCTTATCCTTGTCCTGATTCGATTTCTCTTCTTCCTTTTGCTCTTGATCCGTTTTCGTATCCTTATCCGCCGTGCCGGTCTTATTATCCTTTTGATTATCTGTCTGGGCAGGCTTTTCCGTCGCTGCCGCGCTGTTTTTGTCCTTTGTGGGTGCTTCCACAAAATCCACGGAAATCGTGTGATTTTCTCTTACATCAGTAAAATTAAAAGAGTTCATCCACCCCACCGGTTTCCCGTCTACATATACCTTACTGACAGCATATCCGCTTTTTGGCGTCATCGTATAAAGGATGCCTTCGCCTTCCTTCACCGTACTTTTGCCCGCAGGCGCAATCGTCCCGTTTTCAGAAGATGCGGACGCAGTAATGGTATAAGTTTTCGGCTGCTCATTTTTCTTTACAAATACCGCGGTAAACGTTCTGGACTCCCTGATGTTGTCTAACTGCATTCTGCTGTCCCTGCTTACGACATTGCCGTTTTCCGTCCAGCGGTCAAACTGATATCCTTCCTTCGCCCATGCTTCCAACGCCATGCTCTCCCCATAATTTACCTCCCGGCTTCCGGTTGCCGTCCCGGCATTACTATCGTTGACGTTTACGGTAATCCGGCAGCTCACCGGCTTAAACTCCGCCACATATGTCACGTCACCGCGTATATTGTTTATCGTATACTGCGCATTCTGAGAAACCCGGTTTCCGTTTAATGTCCACCCCTCAAAGGTAAAGCCACTGTTCGCCACCGCTGAAATCACGGCGGAACCGCCCTCTCTTACCGTGCCGCTTCCGTACACCACACCGCCGTTTTCCGGGGAAGCCTTCACCTGAACCAAATAATCTGGGACAGGCAGGGTAACAAGAGCCGACGCGCTGTATCGGCTGTCCTCTTTGGAAACCACCTTCACAACCAGCGAAGAAGCCGTCTCATCCGAAGCCACATTCAAAACCCCATTGCCGTCAATAAAGGTATTCCCGCTTGTCTGCCCGGAGACGCTCCACGCCACCGCTCCGCTGAAAACACCTTCCCCGGATACCGTCACAATAAAAGCAAAAGTCTCTCCCCTAGAGACCACCACCGTTCCGGGAGAAATACTGACAGATGTAATAAACGGCGCTTCCGTATTCGAAGCCACCATTGCGCCGGAGCCAATCTGCGCGGCATGACATGGAAACGCCGTGAAAAAAAGCATTTGCGCCAACAATATATATGCCCCGATATGACGTATGGTTTTCCCTTTCATGTTTCCCCCATTTCCCTGCCTGTTCAGGCAGCGTTCTCCATGACTGTAAATCTATTTATAGTATAATGCAGATAAACCGATTTGACAAACCCATCCCGCATCTATGACAGCTTGCTTTTTTCGTCAATTTCACTTCTTCGCATTTACCTGTTAATTTTTCGCAACCGACCCCAAATTTCCCCGAAGAACCGGTTGATAAACCCGCCTCCGACTCGATATAATGATATTAACATTACCACATTTTGACATCCTTCGCAAAATACACGGAAACGGAAAGGAACCGGTCCCATTATGACAATTACAATCTGCGACGACAGCATCAAAGACCTTCTGTACACGGAAAGGCTGTTGTTAAAATATAAATCGCTGCATCCCGACAAAGACTTTGACCTGGAGAAATTTTCCGACCCCTCCCGGCTGTACCAGCGGATAACCGAGGGGAAACTGACAGATATTTATATTCTGGATATGCTGATGCCAAGACGGACCGGTATCGATATCGGCAACCTGATTCGGACGTCCGGCTGTGAGAGCGTCATTATTTATATCACCTCCTCGGAAGATTATGCGCTGGATGCCTACAATGTGCGTGCGGTAAGATATCTTCTAAAGCCGGTCGATGAAAACAAACTCTTTGAAGCGCTGGATTATGCCCTCTCCTACACCAGGCTGAGAGTGGATTCCCTGTGCCTGATCAAAACGAAAGAGGGGCTTGTGCAAAGGCCTTATTCCAAGATTGAATATGTGGAAAATGCCGGCAGAAAGCTGGAGGTGCACATGACCGACGGCGAAATATTAAAAAGCCTGTTTATCAGAAAATCATTCGAGGAAGAGACACGGGAAATCGCAGCGCAAAGAAATTTTTTGCAGATTCACAAGTCTTTTCTGGTTAATCTGGACTATGTAAAACAACTGACCTCTGACAGCGTTATCATGGAATCCGGCAAGCGCCTTCCGGTCAGCCGCGCAAAGTCCGCCAATGTCAAACGGGAATACCTTCTCTATGTTTCCGGCAATATAGGCGGGTGAATGACATGATTTATGTGAAAAATATATCCTACATGATGAGTCATGTTTTCTTCCTGGTGTTCGTGTATTTGTTTATGGTACACCGTTACTCCAAAAAGAAAACGCTGTTCATCTGTTTCCTTTCCTTCCTTTTTACCACGGTAATGAGCCAGCTGAAACTGAATCTGTTCCCAGACAGCGCATTGTTTTATTTCTTTACAACGCTCACGCAGATTATTGCCGCACAGCTAACCGGTCTGCTTATCTCCGAAAAACGCGACAGCAGGACGCTGTTTGTAGGCTTAAGCGCCTCTAACTATGTTGTAATCGGAAGTATTATCGCACCTATCCTGTATGTTTTTACAGACAATGTCATCCTTGCACTGGCTGGAAATCTTCTGGCGCATGTCATTCTTTTACTGGTGCTTTATTTTAACATCAGAAATTTTATTGTCAAATTCTGTGAACGGGATTTGGAAAAAAGCAGATGGGAAATCTGTCTGATTCCCATATTTTTTTATTGCAGTCTTTCCAGCATTGCCTTTTTTCCCTTTACGCTTTACGAGCATCACGAAAACATTCTTCCCATCCTGTTTTTAATCATCACTATGCTGGTGTCCTACGTGGTGGTGCTGCGCTATCTTGACAGCGAGACGAAACAGGTGGAAGAATATTGGAAAAACGTGATGTTTGAGTCCTACATCAAAGGACTGGAAAGCCAGAACTATTTAGTCGGGCAGTCAGAACGCAATCTCAAAATACTGCGGCACGACATGAGACATTATTCCTTGATGATAAACTCCCTTCTGGAACAAGGCGAATATGAGGAAATCAAAAACATAACCGGGCACATCAATGAAGTGGTAAATGAAAACAAAGTAAAACACTATTGCGAAAATCTGATTGTCAATGCGATTCTCCTGCGGCTGGCGGAACAAGCAGAAGCCTTGGACGTCGAATTGCATTTGGATGTTCAGGTTCCCAAACAGGTTGCGGTTAATGAATATGAGTTTGCCATGATTCTTGCAAACCTCCTGGAAAACGCAGTTATCCATGTGACACACGCGCCGCCGTCCAAAAGGTATGTCGATGCGAAAATACATTGCACCGATAAATTTTTGCTGATTGATATAGAAAATGAGTGCACACAGGAAGTTCATTTTGATTCCATTACGGGGCTTCCCAAAAGCAGACGCGGAAAGGGGCATGGTCTCGGTATGCAGAGCGTGCAGGCATTTTGTGACAAGATGGGCGGAACCATTGACTGCTACTGCGAAAATAATCGGTTCCGCATTATCCTGTATGTGAAATTCTGACCATATTTGCAGGAAAACGGAATCATTTCCGGATTACAGAACGCTTTTGGTCACGGTCTTTGTATCACAAACGTATCCTCCAGCAGCAGCCAGTTCGGGCGGAAAAACCGCATAATCTGCCAGTACCCCATTCCCCGCAGCCCAAACTCCGGCAGAAGGGCAAATTTTGCCTGGTAGCTCCGCACATCCTCAAACCATACCTCGTGCGTCTGTCCCTCCTTTTCATACCGGAAAAAGGGTGACTTGGCGGTTTCATCAAACTCAATAGGCACACCGGCTTCAATGGCAAGCTGCACCGCCCCCAGATTGCTCACCGTAGTAGCGCGGGAAGAACCCTGCACAAAAGGGAGCGTCCAGTCATACCCGTAATTTGGGATTCCTAAATCAATCTTCGCGGGGTCAATGCGGGTAACAGCATATTCCACGACCCGCCGCACCTGATTGATGGGCGCCACCGCCATAGGCGGTCCGTAAGTATAACCCCACTCGTAAGTCATAAGCAGAACGCTGTCCGCCGCCTCCCCCAAAAGCCCGTAATCTTTTCCCTCATATAAAAGCCCTGCCTGCGTGTCAGAGGTTTTCGGCGCCAGCGCCACGGAGACATGATAGCCGTAGGGAGCAAGATAATTTCTCACATCCGCCACAAAATCCGCAAAAGGAACCCGATCCTCCGGACGGATATACTCGAAGTCGATATCCACGCCCTGAAAATTCTTTTCCTGAACGGTGGCAAGGAGATTGGCGAGCAGATTGTCTTTGGCGGTCGGGTTATTCACGACAGCGGTGATGAGATAATTATTGAAATTTCCGTCCGGTCCCAGCGGCGTCAGGGTCAGAACCGGGCGCACACCCTGCATTAGCGCGGCGTCAATCATAAAAGTATCATCCACTGTCGGCGGAACCAGTTCTCCCTCCGTGGTAAACCCATAAGAAAAGACCGAGAGCGAGGACAGATAAGGCAGCGTTTCGTCTAAGACGTCCCGCTGGATAAAAGGGTAAGCATAACCGTTTACCCATGCCGGGTAATCAGGCTCCGCCGTCTCCCCCGCTGATAAAAGAAGCGCCTGCCCGACCGCCAGCGGATAGGGGGCGACAAGCTGATTGTTATAAATAATGGAAGACACAGATATTCCATAGCTTTGTGCAATAGAATCTACTGTGTCTCCCGATTGTACCACATATATTTCCATAGCGTATTCCCACAGGGTTTTACTTTATTCTATGCAACCGCCCTATGATATGCTTCACCTCCGGAAGATACATTCTGCCAAACAGATTCAGATGGTTTAAGAGGTGGTAAAGATTATAGACATCACGCCGCTGTTCATACCCCGGCTGCAAAGGCGACACTTCCTGATAAGCATCATAAAAAGCCTGCGGAAATCCCCCGAAAAGCTCCGTCATAGCAAGGTCTGCTTCGGCATGTCCCACATAAACCGCCGGGTCAATCAGCCATGCCCTGCCATCATCCCCCGTAATCACATTTCCCGACCACAAATCGCCGTGCAGCAGCGACGGATATGCCGGCTCTACAAGAATTTGATCCACCCTCTCGAGCAATCTGCTTATCTTCTTCCAATCCCCGTTGTCAAAATATCGGGCAGCATCCCGAAACTGCGGCTCAAGGCGGCATTCCCGAAAAAAATCAATCCATCTGTCATGCCCGGTATTCACCTGTCTGTGTCTGCCAATATAATTGTCACCGTCAAAACCGTATTTTCCGTCGGAAACCATTCCGACTGTTGATGCCCGGTGCATTGCCGCTAACTGTCCGGCAAAATTTTCCCAATAATTCGCACCGCGGGTTTTACCGGAAATAAACTCCAACAATAGGAAAGCATATCCGCCCCCGTCCTCGTCCGTTCCCACGCCAAGAATACGCGGCGTGCCAATCGCCTTCGTCCGGGCAATCGCAGTCAGCCCCGCTGCTTCCGCGGTAAAAAGAGAAAGATTTTCCTTTGTATTGGATTTCATGAAAATACGCCTGCCGTCTGTCAGTGTCAGGCTGTACGCTTCATTGATATCCCCGCCGGAAATCGGGCTGGTTTTTTCAATTTTTGTTCCTTCTCCGAAAAGGGACTGGATGGCGCTTTCAAGGGATGGGAAATGTGGTGGTGTATTCATATTGTATTTCCCTCTACTACAAAAATATTTTTATGTGTTCTACAACATTTAATATTTCGTTTTTTCAATATAACTACAAATTACGACTATAAATTAAAATGCTCACTTAAAGCCTCAATATACTCCTGATTCATGCTTTCATATGGACATGCAATAAAAACAGTTTTTCCAAGAAGTCTACTTTTTCCAATATTATAAGTTCCATGCTTTTTATCGACATGTTCACATCTGCCCTTATTTCATTCCGCTGATTCATTTCAAGCAGGATATATTTATTCTTCATAGTATATATCCCCCTCTAATTCAATGCTGTCATTGTATACCGGACATACCACATTGCCTTGTGCAAACAGCTTATCCGACTCTGCATTGGTTTCTTTACCTATGAACCCTACCGTATATACATCCGAGTCAGCGCTTTTTACAAGCATAATCCATGTATCGTATATGTTGCTCAACTGCTCCTTATCACTTATCTTCATTCCGATATATAAATCTTGTAATGCAAATTTATTATCTAGTATTGCCATGAAATGAACCCCTTTCTTTTTTCACTATGTCTCACTCAAATCACAAATAGCTTATGAAAAAATTTTATTATTTGAAGAAATCTATTGCTTTTTATCATCTCATTCTTTCATAAATATAAGTATACCCCAAAAAACATTGCTTCTCAACACTCTTTCACCTCTCCACATTTCATTATAGTTTCATCCGCTTCGCTGTAAGTTTTTTGTAATTGACGGTGAAGCATACAATTTCCGCGACTGCTGTGATTAGCCACGAAAAAATGTACAGCAGATATAAGGATGGAATGGTATGAAAATAGGCGAACACGGTGTAAATCCATACCACACGGAATACACAGGAACCCATGATTACAATGATGGTCGGAGCGAAACTCCTGCCGATACCGCGGCAGGCTGCAATGGTGCAATCCATGAAAGCGCTGAAGGCATAGGAAAAACTCATAATCTGCGTGCGCTGGAGTCCTGCTACAATGACGGCTTCCTCGTTGGTAAACAGGGATAAAAACTCTCTGCCAAACAGGAGCAAGGCACCGCCGAGCACTGCGCCTGACAAAAAAGAATAGACGATACCGATAAAGTAGCTTTTCAGCACACGGTCCTGTTTGCCGGCTCCAAGGTTCTGCCCCATGAAAGTTGAGCAGGCGGTATAAAATGCCGCCATGATGTTGTAGATGATGGCATCGAAATTGGCAGCGGCGGAATTCCCTTCGACCATGACAGAATCAAAGGAGTTGACGGCGCCCTGAATAAAGAGATTGGCAACGGCAAAAATGGCATTTTGAAGTCCCGCTGGAACCCCGAGTCCGAGAATGCGGTTTCTCTCGAGCTTGTCCAGCCCGTTCTTCAAATCCCGGAGGCGGAAGGTGTAGTCATCCTCCTGCCGTGCCATGTGTATCAGAATGAGCACGGCGGACACATACTGCGTAATGATGCTGGCAAGCGCAACGCCATTTTCCGCCATGCCGCAGACAATGACAAAAAACAGATTGAAAAGTACATTCAGAATCCCGGCAATCATAAGATATGCAAGCGGACGTTTCGTATCGCCGTTTGCACTGAGCACTCCGTTGCCAAAGTTGAAAACTCCAAGAGCCGGCATTCCGAGCGCGTAAATCCGGAAATAGAGCACAGCGCCCTCGACGAGATCGTCCTTCGTGCCAAGAAGCTCCAACATAAACCGCGCGGACAGGAGACAGAGCGCCATAATGATACAGCCGGTTACAAGGCAGATTACAAACGAGGTACGGATGGACGCGGATGCGCGCCCCTTGTCCCGGGCACCGAGATGTTGCGCAACCCGGACATTGACGGCACTCCCCATCCCAATGAGAAACCCGGTGAACAGAGTCACAAGAATCGTGGTGGAACCAACCGCCCCCAATGCCTCCGCGCTTGAAAATTTGCCGACGACCGCTACATCCGCCATATTGAACAACACCTGTAAAAGCTGAGACAGCATAAGCGGAATGCTGAAAAAAAACATATTTTTCCACAGGGAACCGTCTGTCATCTGAATTTCACCCTGCATTCTCCTGACATTAGAAGAGCAATTTGCCATATGATAACCTCCGAAAACTTAAATACTTCTGCTTGCGTTTTTATCGTAGTTATAATAGATATTTTTGTCAATATATTTATCGGCAAAGCAAAAGCGGAAAGCCCTCACGCTCTCCGCCTTCTATCCTTCCCCTTACAATACACCACCGCCACCAACGTACTGATAAACGTCGCTACAATCGCCGGTGCGATAATCCCCGCCGGGTTCACGCTCCCGTACTGACTCCTATAGGCAATCATATTCACAGGTATTAACTGCAGCGATGAAATATTGAGAATCAAAAACGTGCACATCTCATTGCTTGCAACACGCTTCCCACTCTCATCCGCATACCCCGGCGTCCCCCTCTCCGCCTCCAGCTTCGCCAGTTCCTCCATCGCCTTCAACCCCGCAGGCGTACACGCCCACCCAAGCCCCAGCACATTGGCAATCAGATTTGTGGCAATATACTCCCTCGCCGGATGCCCTTTGGGAATGCGCGGAAAAAGAAAGCTGATGAAGGGTTGTATTCCTCTCGTCAGCTTTGCTATCAGTCCCGATTTCTGCGCAATCTCCATCAGTCCCACCCATAGCGCCATCACGCCGATCATTGTGATACACAGAGATACCGCGTCCCCGGCGGATTCAAGCGCCGCGCTTGTCACCTCCGCCATTTTCCCTGTGAATGCGCCGTACACGACGCCAATCAAAATCATAAATGCCCAGATATAATTTAACATGGAAAACCCGCCAGAAAATTATTTTCTTACTTTCATTCTATGAGTTTCCCTTCATAATATGTTTACCGCCTGGCTCTCGCCCTCGCGCTTTTTGCTCTGTCCCTCCTCCCATATCCATCACACCCATAACGGAAATGTCAATTTCCGACGCATCTACCAGGTTTGTCGCGTCTATCCGCTGCTCCTCGTCCGTAGCGGGTATCGTGCCGTCTATCTGCCCTTTGACGCTCTCCGCCCGCAGCATCACTGTCTGATACAGCATTTCCGCACCCGCGTTATATTCCTCATAGGAATAAAAAGCGGTCGGGTCTGTTTCCACCAAGGTATCAATGCGATTCCGGATTCCCTGATAAACTTCCTCAAATCTGCCGTCCATAACATACTCCTGCGCCAGCTGTTCCAAATATGCGTGATAGCGGAAAAGATATATCTCGTTTTCCAGAAGGGTGTCAAAAAACGCCGTTGCCGAAAAGGGTGTGTCCACCGCGTCATTGACAACCTCTGACGCGTCGCTGTCCGGTCCCTGATTCATTCCGCCAAAAGCAAGATTATAATCCCACGGCAAAATATTCAGCATACCATTGCATTCATACAAATAATAGTTATGCGCCATATTCCCGGAAAGACTGTCCAAGTTCACGGAAAAGGTATGTACCGCCATATATTTTAATATATTGTCCACATCCAGATATGTTTCAAGGTCAGTTCCCTCGCTGATATGTTTGAGAGCCGTCACCACTCTGCTTCGCTCCGCCTTCCCCGTATTTGTCACCTCCCCCTCCCATATATCCGAATAACTGGAAAGTTCCCCGTCCGTGTAGTTGAGGTTCGCACCGTTTCCACCGCCCATGGAGGGACTGCCGCCCGGCATCTTTCCCATGTCCGGCGGTTCTTTGCCTGCAAAATCCGCAAAGTCAAAATCGCCGCCAGATGGCATTCCTTCTTCCGGCCGGGGCGGTTCTTTGCCGTGGTCTCCGTTTCTGGAACCGCCGCCCATATTCATGCCGTCAGGCTTATACAGCTCGCCGTCCCCGGTTCCGTAATTGCGCAGAAGAAAACTCTCCTCCACCGCCTCCAATGCCAGATATACGCCCAGATATTCCCCGTTCATCGAAACTTCCGCATAATTGTACAGGGATGCATCCGCCCCCAGATATTGATACATATCATAGACCACAGCCTCTTTCATGTTGGTGGCATCCGCATAATTATTGTTTAAAATCAGTTTATCGAGTCCCAGACACGTCTGCCCATCCACATAATGGTCGAACTCCAATTTCAGACTGTATCTGTCCGTGTCGGGATTCATGGCAATAGACGACAAGCTGGTATTTCCTTTGGGTCGAATCCCCACATTGCTTATTTTCTGATCGTTGATGAGCACATCACAGGAGTAATATTCCTCCGCCATGGCATTCTCCAGCATTTCCTCCCATTGTCCCTGCTCCATCTGAATATCAACCTGCATCGGCTGTTCCGTATCAAACAGTGCCGATTCGTACTCCATCTGCACCTTGACGCCGCCAAGCGTCTCCACCGCCTCCTGCGAGAACGCCATCAGCCAAAAGCAAAACACAACGGCGACAGCCATCATTACACCGACAATCTTCGTTATATGTTTGCAAGAAATCATACGTCACCTCGTTTCTTCACTGTCAGGACATATACTCCCCGTTGTAGCTTACAAGAGTAACATTGCTCACGCCCTCTATCTCATGCAGTCTGTTGACAAAGGATGTCGCCGCATCCGCCAGCCGCACTTCCGCCGTCAGTTCGATGCCGCCCTCGTTCACCGTTTTGGATTTCACCAGAAACCGTTTTAACGCTGACCGCGCCGTCTGGGTTGCCGCATCCTCCGCTTTTTCATCCTTACAGTTTAAAATCAAAATATAAGGATTCTCATGCATCTTTCTGTTTGCAAAAAGAATCAGAATAACACCAATCATCGCGGAACCAATCACCGCCAGCGGAATCATACCCGCGCCGATTACAATCCCCGCCGCAATCGACCAGAACAAGTACACGATCTCGATGGGTTCCTTAATCGCCGCCCGGAAACGCACGATAGAAAGCGCACCAACCATACCGAGCGACAACACCACATTGGATGTCACTGCCATAATCACCAGCGTCGTCACCAGAGAAAGTCCCACCAGCGTCAGCGCAAACCCGGATGAATACATCACACCGTTAAAGGTCTTCTTGTACACCACGAAAATAAACAGCCCGATGATAAGGGCAAAAAGCATCCCCACCAGCGTGTCAACTGCTGAAAACTGTGTTACATTCTCTAAAAAACTGGATTTAAAGATATCGTTAAAAGTCATTGTTTTTCCTCCTTTTAGCCAAACCGTCTGCACGCCTCGTATTTTGAAAACGCCGTCTGGCGCAGTGTATTTGTCTGTATCAGCCTGCGGATTATTTCCGGAAGAAAGTCATCATACTTTACTTCCAGTATCATATCCCGCGGTTCTTCCGCCGTGTCAATATCCGCGACCTCCTCCTCCAGAAAACCCCTGTGGAACAATGTCGTCCGAATATCGGAGTCAAAGGTAATCCGCACATTTCCCGCGTAATAAATATACGGTTCACGAAGATAAGATACGAGCACCCGCGGTCGAAGCATCTGGTAACGCATTTTCGCGTACAGCTCCTGCACCAGCGACGAGGAATGCTCCCTCATCCATTCCCTTTCGCCCGCCAATAACGCCCTGCACTCTCTCTCCGTAATCTGCGCGTCAACCTTCATGCAGAGCGCATTGTCCTTTATCTTTTTTTCCAGCGTCAGATAAGAAAAATCATCATTGTAATATCTGATTCTGAATTTCTCCCGTCTGGGAACGCCGTCCGTCTTTTCCCGCAGCGCCTTATCCATGTAATTGTCAAAATAAATGCTCCGTATCAGATACCTGCCATCCGCACCTGTATGTATGTCGCTTTGCATAACAGTCTTCAGACGGTTTCTCAACTCAATATACTGCAAATACCCAATTCGATATTTCCGTTCATGCCGGAATTTTTCTGTCTGATTCAACCGGTTTTCTCCTTTCCATGCCTTATCAAATCAAATTTTCACACTAAGCATGGATTAAAGTATAGAGGGGCTTCCTGAAATGTACTTAAAATCAGATGTGATTTTTTGATGAACAATTGTTTCTCTTATAAAAACATCGCCATATAAAGCGGCAGACTTTCCACCACTTCATTCCCAGCCACTTTTATTCTATTTCTATAAATAACATTTTCACAAATCCCGTTCTTTAAAACACCACCCGAAAGCATATCTTTGTACCATCGTCACTCTGCACCGTCGCCTTCCCTCCGTGCGTTTCCGCAATCGCACGCACCATGGACAGCCCGATACCCGTGCCGCCCGTCAGGGAAGAACGGGATTCATCCAGACGGTAAAACCGGTCAAACAGTCGGTCCAAATTAGAAACGTCCGGCAAATTACAGGTATTGGAAACTTCTATACAGACCCTGCCCCGCCTGCGGTAAAGCTGCATCCGAATTTCGCCGCCGTCGTCGGAATATCTGACCGCGTTGTCCAGCAGAATGGAGATCATCCGCTGGATGGCATTTGTGTCGCCGTATAAGATCAGTCCTTCCTCTATGCGCTGACTGTAGGTTTTCCCCTGCGCTTTCGCCAGAACCGCAAAAGGCTCCGCGGCTTCCCACGCCGCCTCGCTTATGGAAAATCTGCTCATCTCCGGAAAAGGCGTCTCCTCATCCAGTCTCGACAGCGTCACCATATCTCCCACCAGCTTTGTAAGCCGTGCCGTCTGTCGGCGGATGTTTTCAATCCATTCGTCCCCCTCATGCTCCATCGCCGCGATATCCGCGCTGGTTGCAATGGACGTAAGCGGCGTCTTAAGCTCATGCCCCGCATCCGTGATGAACCGTTTCTGCTGTTCTATATTTTTCATATAAGGCATGACCGCACGTCTTGAAAAAAGAAGGGTTAAAAAAAATACCATCAAAAGGCTGCATACCCCTGTCGCCAGAGACACAAAAAGCAGGGTTCGCATAGACTGCAGTTGAATCGACGTATTCAAAAAAAGAACAGAAATTCCTTTTTCACTTCTGCTCACCAGATACCGGTAGTTCTTATAATATCCCTTTTCCCTGCCCTTTAAAAGAACTGCCTGCGCGTATGCTTTTGCCGTCTCCTCATCCACAGAGGAAATATAATCCCTTAAAACCTCCTTAATCCCGCCGTCCGCATCACAGTGAACCGTAAAAAAACGAGTCATAAACGCCGTTTCCGAATCTCTTCCCCTCTTTTCCCTGACAGGCGGCGGAGGCGCTTCCGGTCCTGAACGCGCCGTCCGTTCATGTGTAAGAAGCTCCATAGCCAGATGGTCCTGCATGGAGGTTGTCCTATAATAATTTACCGCGTTAATTCCGGCAAGGATTAACAGCATCACCGTACCGAATGCCGCCATCGCCGCCAGAATAAAACGCCTCTGTATCTTTTTCAGCATCTTCCCTCCGCATTCTCCTGTGTGAGACTTAGTACTTCTCACACTATTCGCGGGAGTCAAGAAAATACCCCGCGCCCCGCGCTGTGCGAATCTCCATATCCGCGTCAAGCTGCTTCAATTTTTTCCGCAGAAATCCCACATAAGTCCAAACCACGCTGATATCCGCCTCCGAATCCTGCCCCCAGATTTTGTCCATCAGATGCGCCGTGGAAAACACGAAGCGGGGATTGCGCATAAAAAGCTCCATCAGCTGAAACTCCTTATTGTTCAAGCGCACCGCCCTGCTTTCGCACGTAAGTTCATAGCGGTTACAATCAAGCTGCACATTTTCAAAAGACAGGCGCTGCTGTGCATATCCCGCATTCCTTCGGGAGAGCGCCTTTACTCTGGCGATAAACTCAAGGCTTGCAAAGGGTTTCGGCAGATAATCGTCCGCCCCCGCTTCCAAACCTGCCACCCTGTCCTCAATCTCCGTTTTCGCCGTCAGCATCAGCACGGGAACGCCGGAGCCAGACTCCCGAATCTGCTTCAAAACATCCAGTCCGTTTACCTTCGGCATCATAATATCCAGAATCACCACATCATAATCCCTACTCTGAAAATAAGTCATGGCTTCCTCGCCATCATGAACCACATCCACGGTAAACTTATTTTTTTCCAGCAGAAACTTTAATCCCTTCGCCAGCTCCGTCTCATCCTCGGCAATTAAAATACGCATGATGCTGCCCTCTGCTTCTACTCAATCTCCGCCCTGCTTCGTCTTTTTCAGCTCCTCATTGGCAAGCGCAAGCTGTCTGTTCGTATTTTCCAATTCCTTGGAGGTCACGCCGATAAAGGTCGCCAGCCGGGATACCAGAGGCACACGGGACATAGCGTAGCCTTCCTGTGTTTCCGGCAGCGCCACCTCCGTCTTTTTCTCCCCTTCCCTCATAGCCGCTATGACCAGCGTCACGTTATGCTGGTTCAGACTGCCTTTCGTGCGCAGAAATTCCCCGTGAGAGAAAAAGCCACAGGAAGGCGATATATCATAAAGAGGCTCGATTTCATAAGTTGGCTCCCTGTTTGTCCAAAAAGTGCGCCTTGCCGCGCAGGAAAAAATATGCAGCACATCCGGCGCAAACTGCGCGAGTCTTCGGCTGTCCTCTCTGATACTCTCCACAATCGTGCCGGGGTCTCCATAGGAAATGCGCACCACGGAACCGATATCCATGTCTGACGTCATATTGAGGGAACCGTCCTCATTGCTGGACACAGGCGTGCGCAGAATGGTCGTGCCATTGTGTTCATAAAACAGAGGAAACTCCAATGTATTATAAAAGAAATTTTAATCATTTTTTATATTCAGGTATTTATAATACACATCATACGCCGGAATGCCGTCCAGCTCCTGCAAAAGCGAACCCTGGGACTTCGTGACATGAAATTCCCTGCCAAGCGGTTTCCAGCCTGTCACTTTAATGGAATCCACATGGTAGTCTTCTCCGCCGTAAAATACAATGACAATGGCTGTCTCGGAGAACCCGTAAGCCTTCGTAAAAACGCAGGAATCATCGCTTGTAATGTCATCGCTGCAGCTCACACCGCCGAAAATCTGAATGTCTTCCCGAATCTCCTATAACCCATCACAAAAACGCGTGGTAGAGCCCTCAGGAATGGTAAAATACATCTCTATTGCCTTTACCCACGGATTTTTATGCGTCTCCTCGACAATCTGCGCCGTAATCTCATCTACCGTCAGCTTCGCCATATCATACTGGAAAATCTCAAACTGTATGGTCGGCAGCTCAAAATCCGTGCACACCACCGTGATATCTCCCGTGAGTTCACAGTCAATAATATTTCCGCTGGTGGAGCAGCCTATGTACGGCGCGTCCGGGAAGCACTCCTCTATGGCGTCGCACACATCCCCGATTACCGCCGCATCAAGCACTTCGGAATAAATCTGAAACAGCTTTTTCCCCGTGCCGCTTGCACCGTCCGCATTTTTAAATTCCAGAAGTTTCCCCGTAAATTCTTCCTTTTCCTGATAAATAAACCACATCTGTTTCATAAGTAGCCCCCGCCTTCCCGCCTGTTTTCCCTTTCCCGACAATATAATTGTATCTAATTTTACCATAATCTGCTGTGTTACCACAATAAAATGTTAACATATTGTTTTTACTTTGCAGTTATTATATGATATTTTCATAGATCAGCAGTTTTAATCTATGTCATGGAGTGTGTACAAATGTCTCAGGAAATTTTACTTTTGGAAGATGACGACAGTCTCAACCATACTGTCAGTCTGAAATTAAAGAAAGAAGGCTACACCGTCCGCAGTGCTTTTACCATGAAGGAAGCTCTTCTTCTTTTCCGGCAATTTTCTCCCGCCCTTATTATCTGCGATATCACCCTGCCAGACGGAAACGGTCTGGATTTCTGTTCCCGCGTGCGCAAAGAGAGCGATGTGCTTTTCCTGTTTCTGACTGCCCTCGACACGGAAGAGGATATGCTTGCCGGTTACCAGCAGGGCGCAGATGACTATATCACCAAGCCCTTTTCCCTTGCCGCGTTGGTTTCCAAAGTGGGCGCGCTGCTGAAACGTTTTCCGGCTGAACTGCCGAAGACAATCGTCTCTGGAAACATCACGCTCTACCCGGAAGAAAAACGGGCGGTAAAAGACGGCGAAAACCTGGCTCTAACCGCCAGAGAGTATTCGCTGCTCGCTTTCTTTATGGAACATCCCATAAAGGTTTTATCCCGCGGTCAGCTTTTGGAAGCCATCTGGGATATCGAGGGCAATTTTGTAGATGAAAATACCCTCTCCGTCAATATCAGACGGCTGCGGGAAAAAATCGAGACCGACCCTTCCGTCCCCGCCATTTTGAAAAATATTCGGGGACTTGGTTATATCTGGGAAAGGAAATGTGAAAAACGATGAAAACGACTTTGAAAACATCCGGATTTGCATGGAAAACTTATGCGCTTATTTGCGGTATCTCCGTGCTTTTTATTTTTGTATGCGGCATTTGGGGCTTCTCCATCCTGCGCGCACAGTATTCGCTGGAATTGAAGCAATACGGAAATATTGTGGGAGCGGTTCTTTCCGAATACCCCGGTGCGGAGCAGACGCTGTTAAACGCCATGCAGGATACGAACTACAGCCGACTCAACAAAGGCTTCTCCATCCTGGAAAAATACGGCTACCGGGAAAATCTGCTGATGACCGATGTCCCCTATTATCATTCCGCTCTCCTGTCATTTTTTTCTCTTTTGCTCATAATGCTCGGTCTTTATCTTCTACTCACTGCACTCTGCTTCTTTTTCTTTTATAAAAACCGGCAGCGCCACGAGTGGCGACTGCATGAACTGCTGGAGATTTATCTCGCGGATAACTATTCCGTCCTTGCGGATCAAAACACGTTTAAGCCAATTTTTAGCGAAGCCTTCACCGATACCCTCTTTAAGCTTGGTCATAAATTGATGTCCAAAACGCAAGCTCTTGCCGAAGAGCGGGATTACACCAAAACGCTGGTAACGGATATCTCCCACCAGTTGAAAACGCCTGTCAGCGCACTCAAAAACTGCTTAACCCTGTGTATCGAAACTGACTCAGAATCGGAACGTACCGATTTTTTGGAAAGATGTGGCAGACAGATGGCGCGTTTGGAAAATTTGTTGACCGAATTAGTTAATATTTCCCGTCTCGAAACCGGTATCATCACTTTGAAACAGGAAAACACGCTTCTATCCGATGTGCTCACCGACGCCGTAAACGCTGTATATGAAAAGACCCTGCCCAAACATATTACCATAGAATTGCTCGACCCTGACGAGGAAAGCAATGCCCACACATCCCTGTTTTTAGACAGGCGCTGGACTGCGGAAGCCATTACAAACCTTTTAGACAACGCCGTCAAATATTCCCCGGCAGGCAGCACGATCACCTTACGGCTCCACCGGTTCTACAGCTATATCAGTCTCGAAGTGGAGGATGAGGGAATCGGCGTCCCCAAAGAGGAAGCCAATCGAATCTTCAAACGCTTCTACCGGGGCAGCCACCCGGTCGTCAAACAAACCGAAGGCTCCGGCGTGGGGCTTTATTTGTGCAGACGCATTTTAGAAGAGCAGGGCGCCACAATAAGCGTAAAGCCTGCGGCTGAAAGGGGGAGCATTTTTACCATACACCTCCCGCTGCCGGAATTTATATAATTACAACTTTCTTTCCCTTTGTAAGACTCCTGTAAGATTACTACTTTATATTAAAATCATAAACAGGCAGAAAGGCAGGAGCGCATATGAAAAAACTGACGGACATCATTTTAAAAACTGAGGACTTATGCAAATATTACGGCACAGGCGACAATCAGGTCAAAGCCGTCGATTACGTCAATCTGGAAATCCGGCAGGGCGAGTTTGTCTCCATCGTCGGCAAATCGGGCAGCGGCAAGTCCACGCTACTTCACATGCTGGGCGGGCTGGACAATCCCACCTCCGGCAAGGTCTTTATCGACGGGGAAAACATCGCCTCCTTCAAGGAAGAAAAGCTCTCAAAAATCCGCCGCCGCAAAATCGGCTTTATTTTTCAGGCTTACAATCTCATCCCCTCCCTCAACGTATGGGAGAACATCGTCCTTCCCCTCGGACTGGACGGCAAACCCATAGACGAATCGTTTATAAACGATATTATAAAGACGCTTGGGCTTTCGGACAGAGTAAAACATCTCCCCAACACCCTGTCTGGCGGTCAGCAGCAGAGATGCGCCATCGCCAGAGCCATTGCGGCAAAGCCTTCCATCATACTCGCCGACGAGCCCACCGGCAATCTGGACACCCGTACCGGCGATGAGACGATGGCTCTCTTAAAGGCATCCGCCACGAAATACGGACAGACCCTCGTGGTCATCACCCACAATGAGGAAGTTGCACAGATGGCGGAGCGCACGATCATTCTGGCGGACGGACGCATCCTCTCCTCCGGGGAAAGCGAGGTGGATTCCGATGAAGAGAACTAATACGGTAAGGAGCCTTGCACTGAGTAAGCTGCGCTACAATAAAAGCCGCACCATGCTCACCGGCATTGCCATCATGCTCACCACCATGCTGCTCATGGCAATCGGCACGGTCGGCACCGGCGCACTGGATATGAACCGGCAGATATACGCTCTGGCGGACTATCATGCCCGCTTTGGCGGCTTAACGCCCGATCAGGTAAATGTCCTGTCAAATCATATTCAGGTGGAAGCGCTATCCACCACGGAAGGCTTTGCGGATATTGAAAATGGAAAGATGAACGGCGCCCTTTCCTATCAGGAGACCCTGAAGGATGAACAGTCCGCAGACGGCGGCGCCTCCTTGCACTCTGTGACGCTTGCCTCCGGGCATTATCCCGAAGCGGAAAACGAAATCTGCTCCTCCCCCGCCTTTTTCCGCCGTGTCGGCGCAGAGCCTGTCATCGGCGGCAAGGTAACGCTCTCTTTTCGTGTAGGCGGCAAAGGGGAAATTGTGACCAAAGAATTTACCATCAGCGGCTTGGAACCGGACGTGGAAATCTCCGATAAAGTCGACGACAGCCGCCTGATGTGGACTGCCCGTGTCTCCAAAGCCCTGTTAGACAGCTACAAGGCGGACGGGCTTTACGAATCCGAGCCGTATGCCACCCTGCGCGTCTACGGGGAAGAGGAGCTGACCTTTGATGAAATGACAGACCGGATCAACGCTGTCGCCGCGGATATCGGACTGGACGAGGGCAGGGTCAATATCAACAAGGAGTACCTTTTCACCGCAACCGACCCGGGCACGGAGACTATGACTATCATGGCAGTCATCGGTCTGATTGTCATCTTCTTTTCCTCTCTGGCGATTTACAGTATCTACTATGTGGGCGTGATCACTGACGTGCAGGAGATCGGCAAGTTAAAGGCGCTGGGCGCATCGGGACGCCAGATTGCCAGATTATTTTACTGGCAGGGCGCCATCATTTCCGCCTTTGCGGTTCCCGTGGGGCTGTTACTTGGATTCCTGCTGCCTTACCTGCTGTTTCCGCTGGCTTTGTGGGCATACAGCAGCGGTTCCGCCATCAGTTCCTACTCCCGCGACGCGGCGGAGGCAGTTATCGGGCAAATACACATGTTTTCTCTGCCTATGCTGCTCACTGCAGCGGTGGCATCGCTGATTACTGTGGCTATTTCCCTGCGTAAGCCCATACGGATGGCGAAAAAGGTTTCCCCGGTGGAAGCAATCCGCTATCAGGAAAACACAAGCGACCGCAAGAGCCGCAAGGGACACACCGAGGTAAAGGTGTCCACGCTGACCCTTGCCAACCTGACGCGCAACAGAAGACGTACCGCCGTCACCATCCTCACCATGGGCTTAAGCTGTGTGCTCTTTATATGTGTATCCGCCGTACTATGCAGCGTCAGCGCCGAAGACTTGGCGAGAAGGAACATCCCCAAGGGCGATTTCCGCATTACTCTGGACTATGCCCTCTATAATGATAAGGAGTATCCCGAAAACAATCTGGAAAATCTGGTACAGCAGGAATACTTTAGCGAGACATTTCTTTCCAGACTGTCCTCCATAGAGGGCGTGGAATCCGTGGAGCGTGCGCCCGGTAAGATCATTTCCTCCACCGATATGGAGTCGCCCATGTACGAGGACTACGAGAATCACCTGCCGCTCTCCTACTTTACCAGAGACGATGTGGCGGAACTAAACGCCTATCTGGTACAGGGCAGCATCGACTACGACCGCATGACGGCCAACAATGAGATCGTCTGCACCCATGCTTACTCCTTTAACCAGTACGGTCTTTCCATAGGCGATGTCCTCCCGATCACCCTCCACGACGGCAGCCGGGAAATTCCCCTGACGGTAACACTGGGTGCCCTGACAGAGCCGGACGCTAACTATACCTACCTGATTATGACAGAAGATACATGGAACAGTCTGGGACTGACCTGCGATCCCACCACATCCATCTACCTGCATGTGGACGACGCGCACTATGACAGCGTAAAGGAAGCGCTCACGGAAATTGTAGCGGAAAATGAACATTTTACACTCTATGCCATGGATGTAGAACTGGCGATCGGACACTCTTCCATAGACCTGACGAAGAATCCGCTCTATCTGCTCCTGATCCTGATCGCCGTGATCGGTTTTATCAATCTGATCAACACGATGATCACCAGTATTGTTACGCGCAAAAAGGAGCTGGGCATTCTGCAGGCTCTCGGTCTCTCCGACAGACAGCTTGTGCGCATGCTCTCCGGGGAGGGGCTTGTCTTCACCGCGGGCACGCTCTTTATCAGCCTCACTCTCGGCAACGCAGCCGGATATCTGCTGTTCCTCTGGGCGAAAAAGGAGCACCTTATGAGCATCAGCCGCTACCACTATCCTCTCTGGGAAACCGTCGGGCTTGCAATGGTTCTTCTGATCGGCCAGACAGCAATTACGCTGTTTATCAATAAAAAAGTGAAAAAGGAGAGTCTAATTGACCGTATCAGGAACGAAGAATAGACAGATGTCATTTGGTAATAATAAACAAATTTTTCGCATGAATTTATTATATATTGTACACTTGCACAAAAAGTGCTATAATGGACGCAGGTCATTTGATCTGCGTCTATTTCTATTAATTTTTCCATGTGAGGAGGTCCCACCATGACAAAAGAGCAATACAAAGCTGCCAACTCCAAAATTTTTCCCGTTATCATGATAATCCTTGGTTATTATCTGATTACTTTTCTGCTGTCGGTTCTGACAGGGCACAGTACATCGAAGGTATGGGTACAAATCGGTTTTACCCTTTTCGCTATCTTTATCAGTATATTTTTCCTCATTAAAAATCGGGAAACCAAGATATGCTCTGTCGCCCTTATGGGTTCCTGTGCCCTCGCCTATGTGGTAATCGTCCTTCTGAACGGCAACGTCGGCATATATGCCTATGTATTCCCCCTAATCGTCACTTCCATGGCTTTCCTGAACGTAAGGCTGGCTTTCTGGGGCAATACCGTTGCTATCATCGCTAATCTGGTGCGTATCTTTATGCATTGGAATAGCGAAGGGGAGTATGGCAGCCGTTCTGTCATTGAGATTTTCTCCCTGCTTCTAATGGCGCTTGCATCTATTACGGTAACCCGCCTGCTGATTCGTTTCAACGAGGAAAATATGGCAGTCATCACCGAAGCGGCAAAAGAGCAGGAAGCGACCAACCGGACCATGAGCCAGGTAGCGGACGAAATATCTGCCCACTTTACAGAAGCCATGCAGATGGTGGACGAGCTGAAGCAGTGTGTGGATACCTGTAATTTTGCTATGCAGAACATTGCGGACAGCACGGAAAATACAGCCGAATCCATTCAGGCGCAGGCTTCCATGTGTGTGGAAATTCATAGCGCTTCCGATACTGCGGACGGAGAAATTCGCGCTATGATGGACGCTTCCGACAGAACCATGCAGACCATTTCCGAAGGCTCGGATGAGATACATAAATTGAAGGAGCAGGCGGAAAATGTTGCCGCCGCAAGTGACACGACGGTACAGGTCATTTCCCGGCTGACCGCCCAGATTGACAATGTGCAGGAATTTATCGGCACGATTTTAAACATTGCCGGAAAGACAAACCTGCTCGCCCTGAACGCATCCATTGAAGCCGCGAGAGCAGGGGAAGCAGGAAAAGGCTTTGCCGTAGTAGCCGATGAAATCAGAGAGCTTTCCGAGCAGACCAAGGAAGCCTCCAACAACATTACCGCTATCATTCATGACTTAAACAATGATGCAAAATCCGCCAACGAGAGCATCGAAGCCTCCGCCGCTTCCGTGCGCACACAGAATGAAATGATCGAGAACATGCGCGGTCGGTTTGAAAATATTCACGGCGAGATGACCGAATTGGCTTCCAAGGTAAAAAATACGGAGGAGAGCGTCAATGTGATACTCACCTCCACAGATACCATTTCCGAAAATATAACGCATCTCTCCGCCACCAGCGAAGAGGTTGCTGCATCCTCCACCGAAGGGCTCCGCACCTCCGAGACCTCCGTGGAAAATATGAACGCCTGCAAGGAGGTTCTGGAAAAGATTTCCTCTCTTGCCATGACGCTTAAAAACAGCTAAATTTTTACCACTCTATTATCGCGGACGCCCACGTCAGACCGCCGCCAAAGCCGCTTAGCGCAACTTTCATACCGGGCTTTAACAAGCCCTTGCGGTTCATCTCGTCGAGCAGAATCGGCACACTTGCCGCGGATATATTTCCACAGTGATCCAGACTAATTGGAAATTTATCCTCCGTAAGATGCAGTCGCTTCGAAACCGACTGGATAATGCGGATGTTCGCCTGATGCAAAGCGAAGTAATCAATATCGCCCGGCGTAAGCCCCGCCGCTTCTATGGTTTTCTGCAGAGAAGCGGGCACCGTGGTCACGGCGAACTTATAGACCTCCTGTCCGTCCATATGCACAAACTTAAGCCTCTGGTCCGTCTGGATCAGAGGATTGTTATTGGTGCGACCGGGACATGCCAGCACGTCGCCCTTCGTCCCGTCGGATCCCTGATCGAAGGCAAGCAGACCGTACTGCTCGTCGCCGCGCACAACCGCCGCTCCCGCGCCGTCACCAAAAAGCACACAGGTGCTCCTATCATTCCAATCCACGACCTTAGAAAGCGTCTCCGCCCCCAGAATCAGCGCTGTCCGATAAAGCCCTGCCTGTATATAGGCATTGGCAATATTTAACGCAAACATAAAACCGGAGCACGCCGCATTGATATCAAAGGCTGCCGCTTTCTCCGCACCAATCGCCGCCTGCACCTCACAGGCACATGCCGGCGTCACAAAATCCGCAGACACCGTGCCCAGAATAATCAAATCGATTTCCTCCGCCGTCACGCCCGCATTCTCCATAGCACGTTTCGCTGCCTCTATGGACATGCTCGCGGTGGTCTCTTCCTTTGCCAGATGGCGTTCCCGAATTCCCGTCCGGCTGCTGATCCATTCGTCGGAAGTGTCCATCACCTTGGATAAATCATCATTTGTCACCACTGTCTCTGGCAGACAGCTCCCCGTTCCTATGATTCTTGTTTTCACGCAAACTCCTCCAATATATCCCTCACATGTTCCAAATGCGTCGCGCGGTATGCGTTGGCGCCGCAAAAAAGCAGTGCCTCGTCCACCTTTCCCTTTACGGCGTTCACGAGCGCATCCGTGATACAATAAGGCGTCTCCGCCCCCTTGCATGTGCTGATGCAGAGGTGGCATTTTTCATGGGGAATCCGCCCCTCCTTCGCCCGCTTCATAAAAGGATTTAAGATCGCCCGTCCCGGCATACCGACAGGACTCTGCACAATGACGATATCCTCCTTTTTAGCGTCGATATAGCTCTGCTTATAAGCCATAGCCGCATCACATTCGTAAGTGGTTACAAAGCGGGTCGCCATCTGCACGCCGGAAGCCCCCATTTCCAGATAATGCTCCATATCCCCACGGGTATAGACACCACCCGCCATAACGACGGGAATCTCCGTCTCATGCACCGCCGCCGTCTCATTGACCTGTGTAATAATCGCTTTCACTTCGTCGTCATAATGCAGCCCCTCGATATCGTCAAGCTGCTCTTTATGAAAGCCCAGATGCCCGCCCGCCAACGGTCCTTCGATCACGACCGCATCGGGCAGCCTGTTATACTTCTTCCACCAATAACGCATAATGACCTGTGCGGATTTCACGCTCGACACGATAGGCGCAAGCTTCGTTTTCGCCGCACCCACAATCTTCGGCAGCTCCATGGGCAGCCCCGCGCCGGAAATAATCAAATCGATGCCCGCCGCGACCGCCGCTTTCACATACTCTTCATATTTTCTCGTAGCCACCATGATATTGACACCCAGAATCCCGCCCTTTGCAATCTCTCTTGCTTTCGCGATTTCTGTAGCGACAGCCCGCAGATTCGCTCCGATGGGGTCTGTGTCAAAATCCGGTTCCCGATAACCAATCTGCGCCGTGGAAATCACACCGATTCCGCCCTCCTTCGCCACATTTCCGGCAAGTGAGGAAAGGCTGACCCCAACGCCCATGCCTCCCTGAATCACAGGCACACGGGCTGTTAAATCACCAATTTTTAAAGGCTTCACATTCCCCATTTATTTTAACCCTGTCCTTCCGATACTACGCTTCCCCAATAGCGAAGGTCAACTCCGCCTGCGTCACCAACTTCCCGTCCACATAAGCCTTTCCCGCGCCTACGCCGATGGGTCCCTTTATCTTTATAATCTCCGTCTCCAGCGTCAACACGTCGCCGGGAACGACCTTTCCCTTAAACTTGGCATTGTTGATCGCTGCAAAATACGCGGTCTTTCCCTTAAACTCCGGCTGGCTCAAAATCGCGACCGCGCCTGTCTGCGCCAGCGCCTCCACAATCAGCACACCCGGCATCACCGGCTCCGTAGGAAAATGTCCCGCGAAAAAAGGTTCATTATAGGACACACATTTCTTAGCGACTACCCGTTTCCCCTCTTCCATCTCCTCTATCGTGTCGATCAGCATAAAGGGCTGTCTGTGGGGAATGATCTCCATAATTTCCTTTGCACCCATTAAAGACATGTCTGTTCTCCTCTCTTATTCATGGTATTTCTTCACCAGCAAGCTTGCGTTGTGCCCGCCGAATCCAAGAGAATTAGACAGCGCATACTCGAAATTCTCTTCGTAAGCTTCTTTACAATAATTCAAATCACACTCTTCGTCAGGCACCTGATAGCCGACGGTTCTGTGGATATAACCCTCCTGCAGCTCTTTCACGCAGGTGACAAACTCAATCGCACCCGCCGCACCCAAAAGGTGCCCCACCATGGACTTGGTTGAATTGATTTTCATATCCTTCGCGTGCTCGCCAAACAGCAGCTTAATGGCACGCGTCTCAAAGAGATCATTATGGTGCGTTGCCGTTCCGTGCGCATTGATATAGGTAATGTCATCCAGATTAAGACCCGCGTCCTTCACCGCATACTCCATCGCTTTCGCCGCGCCCGCGCCGTCCTCCGCCGGGGAAGTGATGTGGAATGCGTCGGAAGTACAGCCATATCCCGCTACCTCCGCGTAAATCTTCGCTCCTCTTGCCTTCGCGTGCTCCAGCTCTTCCAGCACCACGACACCCGCGCCTTCACCCATGACAAAACCGCTTCTTTCCTTATCAAACGGAATAGAGCATCTCGTCGGATCCTCACTTGTAGAAAGCGCCGTCAGCGCGGAGAAACCACCGATACCGATAGGACATACACTGCCCTCCGTACCGCCTGCCACCATCACCTCCGCATCGCCGTACTGAATCGTGCGGAATGCCTCACCAATAGAATTCGTGCCTGTCGCACATGCCGTCACCACGTTGATACTCTTGCCCTTTAAACCGAACTGAATTGACACGTTGCCCGCCGCCATATTGGAAATGGTAAGCGGCACGAAAAGCGGCTCAATCCTGCCTGGCCCCTTCTCCAGAAGCCTGCTGTGGGAACGCTCCATCGCCTGTAAAGAACCCGTGCCGGAACCGACCGCCACGCCTACGCGGTAAGGGTCTTCCTTCTCCATATCAAGCCCCGCGTCCTCCAGCGCTTCCTTCGTCGCCGCCACTGCGTACTGGGAAAACGGCTCCATTCTCTTTGCCGCCTTAAAGTCCATGTAATTTTTGCCGTCGAAGCCCTTCACCTCCGCCGCCAGCTTACACTTAAAATCCGTCGTGTCGAATTTCGTAATCGGCGCGAACCCAATCTTCCCTTCCTTCACACCTGCCCAAAACTCGTCCACACTCAACCCGATGGGCGTAATCGCACCCATGCCCGTCACTACTACTCGTCTACTCATCTTTTTTATTCCAACTCCTTTCCGTACCGCTTTTTCTATTACTTCCTCGCTATCTGCATATCCTTTTATTTTGTCCAATACACAGCTCAAGTGAAAGCATATTCTCAAGGAGCCCCTCAAAATGCGTCAGCGCTTAACGAGGTCCTTTCGAGTTTAGCGCCTGCTACGCATTTTGCGGAGCGAAAGCGCGGCGACGGAGAATATGCTTTCGATTGAGCGTCCCATTGCCAATAATCAGATTGCCATCCCTCCGTCCACCGAAATCACCTGTCCCGTAATATACGCCGCCTTATCGCTCGCCAGAAACGCTACCGTCTCCGCGATATCCTTCGGCGTGCCCACGCGCTTTAACGGAATCTGCGCCAGCGTCGCCTCCTTTGCCGTGTCCGTCATTGCCTGCGTCATGTCCGTATCGATAAAGCCGGGCGCAACCGCGTTTACCGTAATATTTCTGCTGGCAAGCTCCCTCGCCATAGATTTCGTCAGCCCAATTACACCCGCCTTGGAAGCCGCGTAGTTAGCCTGTCCCGCATTACCGAGAACCCCGCTGACAGAGGACAGGTTAATGATTCTGCCTTCTTTCTGCTTTAAAAAGGGACGGTACATATGCTTGATGGTGTTAAATGTCCCTTTCAGGTTGGTGTCAATAACCGCGTCAAAATCCGCCTCCGTCATCTTAATCACCAGATTGTCCTTTGTGATGCCCGCGTTGTTCACCAGAATGTCAATGTGCCCAAACTCAGCGAGCACATCCGTAATCATCTGCCCGCACGACTCAAAATCCGCCACACTGCACTGTACCGCTTTCGCTCTCCTTCCCATACCTTCAATCTGTGCTGCGACTTCCTCCGCCTTTTCCTTCGAACCGTTATAGTTTACAATCACATCCGCGCCGTACCCCGCAAGCGTAAGCGCGATTTCTCTCCCGATACCGCGTCCCGCGCCCGTCACGAGCGCCACTTTTCCTGAAAGCATATCTCTTTCCTCCTCAACTTATGAAAGCTTCTCCAAATCCTCAACTTTCTCTATATTAATCACCTTCACATCCCGGTTAATCTTCCTCATAAATCCGGACAACGTCTTGCCCGGTCCAATCTCTACGAATAAATCCGCACCGTCCGCGATCATCCGCTCCACAGTCTGCTGCCACTTCACGGAGGAGGACACCTGCTTCTCTAAAAGAGGCTTCACATCCGCCTTGTCCTTCACGTAGTCCGCCGTCACATTGGCGATATAGGGAACGATAATATCGTGAATCTCCACCGTCTCCAGCTCCTTCGCCAGCTTCTCGCCCGCACCGACAAGCAAAGGGGAGTGGAAAGGGCCGCTGACCTTAAGCGGCACGCACCGCTTTGCGCCCGCCGCCGTCAGTTTCTCCACTGCCGCCTGCGCCGCGCCCTCCTCGCCAGTAATTACAATCTGCCCCGGGCAGTTATAGTTTGCGATCGTCACCATTCCGGGTGTCTCTTCACAAATCCGCTCGATCACCGCCGTGTCCAACCCAAGCACAGCCACCATAGCGCCGCCCTGGGGCACCGCCTCCTGCATGTAAATGCCGCGCTTGCGCACAATCTTAAACACATCCTCCGGGGACATAACGCCGCTCGCCACGAGCGCGCCGTACTCACCAAGGCTCAAACCGCCTGTGATGTCGGGCTTCACGCCCTTCTCCTCCACAGCCTTCAGTATTGCCACCTCTGTCGCAAGCATGGCTATCTGCGTATACTCCGTAATATTAATCTGCTCATTCTCCTCAAAACAGAGCGCCGCCACATCCAGACCGCTCGCTTTGCCTGCCAGCTCAAACATTTCTTTGCAGACCGGAATCTGCTCATAAAAATCCTTTCCCATTCCCACATACTGCGCTCCCTGTCCCGGGAACATAAAAACAGTCTTTCCCATAATCAAATACCTCTCCTTTCCTTCGCGTTCTGTTCAGAACCATCCTCGAAAACACGTAGTGTTTTCGAGATGTTTGGCTCTCGCCAAATAAATTGCCCTAAAAATACGCTCTTGAATGCAAGCATTCATCGCATATTTTCAGGGCAATTTGCTTGGTTCTGAGTTGTTACATATTTTGAATTTCAAAGTATTTATGTCAGAAAAAAGCAAGCCGCACAGCTTGCTTTTTCAGCATGCTTCTCATTTTAGTTTTAACAGCGTCTCCGCCTGATCCATAATCTCCGCAAGCATCTCTGCACAGGACTGCTCTTTATTGACCATACCCGCAATCTGCCCCGCCATCAGGGTGCCGGTCACCACATCGCCTTCCACCACCGCTTTGCGCAGGGATCCAAGGGTCAGTTTCTCCATTTCTTCTAAAGACGCGCCGTCCTTTTCCATCTGCAGATATTCTCTTGTCAGCTTATTACGAATCTGACGGACAGGGTGCCCGTTCGCCCTGCCGGTGACCTCGGAATCGATATCTTTCGCCGCAATCACCTTTTGCTTGTAATTCTCATGTACGGTGCACTCCGTCGCTACAAGGAAACGTGTGCCCATCTGGACCGCATCCGCGCCCAGCATCATTGCCGCCGCAAAACCTCTGCCGTCCGCAATGCCGCCTGCCGCAATCACAGGAACGCTGACTGCATCCACTACCTGCGGCACAAGTGTCATCGTCGTCGCTTCACCGATATGTCCGCCGGACTCCGTACCCTCGGCAATCACGGCATCTGCGCCCGCGCGCTCCATCATCTTCGCCAGAGCAACGCTCGCCACCACAGGAATCACTTTAATCCCCGCTTCTTTCCACATCGCCATATACTTGCCGGGATTTCCCGCGCCGGTGGTCACCACCTTAACGCCTTCCTCCACGATCACTTTGGCGATTTCGTCAGCTTCCGGATTCATCAACATTACGTTTACGCCGAAAGGCTTCGTCGTCAGTTCTTTCGCCTTCTGAATCTGCTCTCTCACAAAAGACGCCGGTGCGCCGCCTGCGCCGATGATACCAAGCGCGCCCGCTTCCGATACCGCCGCAGCCAGATGATATTCCGCGACCCATGCCATTCCGCCCTGAAAGATCGGATAATCAATCCCCAGAAGCTCCGTTATTTTTGTCTTCATTCTATAAACCTCAATCGGAGACAGCCGCGCGGCTTAAGCCTCCACGCCTTTGCTCTTCATGTATTCCACAACAGCGCCCACTGTCGTGATCTGCTCCAGATCCTCGGAAGGAATCTCTACGCCGTACTCTTCCTCGAAAGCCATAACCAGCTCAAATAAATCCAGGGAATCCGCACCAAGATCGTCCTTGAAAGAGGAATCCTCGGTAATTTCCACGCCGTCCAAGTTTAACTGTTCCTGAATAATCTCAATCACTCTCTCTAACATTTTCCTGTTCTCCTTTTCGTCATTAAAATAGTTTGACATTCAAAGTATATTATCTGGTCTGACATTTGTCAATCATAATTTTACGGATTCTGGGCATTTTGTCAATCACTTTAGTAATAAATATTAATAAATTTATGGTTCAGTGCATTCCTGACCCATGAATTATGGCATATATCTCCCTCTTTGGCACGCCGCGGTCCTTTGCCACCTGTTTCATGGCTGCTTTCTCGTCCATTCCTCCTTCCTCATAAAACGCCATATGCTCCTCAATCGTCATACTCTGCCAGGACGCCTGCCGCTCCTCTTCCTTTTGCCTAAGACTTTTTCCCTCCACCACGAGCACATACTCCCCGCGCGGTTCCTCCCGCTCATAAAGGGAAAGCGCCTCCCCAAGCGTGGTCGGCAATACACTCTCAAACTTTTTTGTCAGCTCCCTGCAAAGAGTAATCCTGCGTTCCCCCAGCGTCTCGTAAAGTTCCCCCAGCGTCCGCACCAAATGATGGGGCGCTTCATAAATAAGAATCGTGCGGGATTCTTCCTTAAGCTCCGCAAGAATCTGCGCCTTCTCCTTTTTATCCGGCGGCAGAAAGCCCTCGAAACAAAACCTTCTGGCGGAAAGCCCCGAAAGCGTGAGCGCCGTAATACATGCCGAAGGACCCGGCAGAGAAGTGACGGTTATGCCCGCTGTCTGACATTTCTGCACGAGCACCTCCCCGGGATCGGAGATGGCGGGGGTTCCTGCGTCGGAAACCAGCGCCACGTCTTTTCCCTGCTGCATCTGCTCCACAAGGTAGTCCGCTTTTTCTATTTTATTATATTCATGGTAGCTTGTCATAGCAGTCCTGATTCCGAAATGATTCAGGAGCTTTATGCTGTTGCGCGTATCTTCCGCCGCAATCAGATCCACACTCTGCAGCGTCTCCACCACGCGAGGCGTCATATCCCCCAGATTCCCGATTGGCGTCGCGCACAGATATAACATTCCCGGCATATCTTCCGTCCTATTTATTTTTGTATTTGCTAAAGAAAGTTTCAATTATATTGTCTTCCCTATTCCTAACGAATTTTGACATCCATTCAAAATCAATCTCTCCGCTATCTTTTACCGGAAGCGATATTGTCATCTTCAAAAATGTTTTATCAACATCTCTTACTAACCCAGATAGCAATTTTTCTGACAATCCATTTAATACTGTTTCTAAATACAATCCTGCATACTTATCAATTTCAAATTTGCAAGATATCACTCTCATAAATTGCCCGCCGTACCATGCACGCTCACGATAAAAAAACATCATCTGAAGCAATCCCAAACTATAAGTGCCTTCTTTATTTAATCCAGCCGCATCAATAAAACCTGTTCTGCCGCATATTCCTCTATTTGTTATAGTCCTGGTTATGTAATCATAAATATCTGTTTCACTTTCAGGTATTTGTAACTCTTCCTTATTGTAGCTGGAACCTGTCTTTGTAATACTAAATACTTCTGAAACCGGAAATTCCTTCATTACTTTCGTTCCCAAAGCAGCCAAAGCTGTCTTTGTATATGATGCATTTATCTGCTGCGAAATCCAATTTTCAATATTCCACGCCAAGTGACTATCTATTAAATTTATGTATACTATATCTTCGGGCTTATCAATAGTCTCAATATGCTTTTCAAAATTCCAGTCATTACCCTTTTCGCTTATTGTGTCTTCACAATAAACTTTTTTCAAATCCCAAAGTTCCGAATGAAAGTCTGGATTTTTTACAGCATTATATCCCAATTTATAAATCAAATAAATATCCTGATATCTTTCAATAGGATAATCAACTTCTTTTATACACCTTTCTGTCCGCTTGTATCCATCATTTCTAAAATCAATA
Source organism: uncultured Lachnospiraceae bacterium (assembly GCA_910587715.1). Taxonomy (GTDB): domain Bacteria; phylum Bacillota; class Clostridia; order Lachnospirales; family Lachnospiraceae; genus UBA3282. Next base: position 41,512 of record CAJUMV010000029.1, read on the forward strand.
AATTTAACAATATCATATGCAAACTTATGAGGTGTACCTGATTTAAATATATATATACTTGTTTGCACTGTCGCATTTGGCTCAAACAAATCCACTGGCATCTTTATACTGGCAATCATAGTATGCTTTTTTAAGATAGATTTTGTAACCTCAACCGCTTTCCCTGCCCCAACCGAATCCTGAATAATTACTGCACCATATCCATCTTTTTCCATATGATCGAGTCCAAATTCAAAGAATGGTAATCCATTTGCCGTATATGAAAAAGGAGGATTCAACAGTAATATATTTGCCCTAAAATCATCAAAAACGGATTCCGGTTCTGTAAAAGTATCTGCCTTCTTTATTTGCGTACTGCCATCTCCACGCAAAATCATATTTGATGCTGCAAGCGTATACATTTTAGCATCTATCTCTATTCCTAACAGCTGTTGCTCTTTAATTAACAAGATTGCATCTTTAGCCGCTTTCGTATTCTTTCCGAAGGTCCTGTTCGCATCACATATCATTTGATCCATCGCCGCAACGAGAAAAGCCGCCGAACCCGTTGCTATATCCATGACACGCGAATTTTTATTTACATCCAACAGCTTAGCCATCATAGTTGTAATATATGGCGGCGTCAATACTTTTCCTAATGAAGCGCCATCGCTTAATGCATACTTCAAAAACGTAGAATACATTTCCGCCATAATATCCAAGGCTCCGCCAGTTAAATTAATTGCCGTATATACATTAAAGTATAAATATGTAAATATTTGTTTTGTGATTGACGCCTGCCCATTTATGATACTTTCAACTGCCTTGTCCAAATCTGTCGGGATATCTCTCGCCGCGTCCAAAGATATCGACATTTTAAAAGAATCAAGCATTATCTTTTTCTTATCTACAGGGAGTTTCCGTTTGTCAAGATACTCCTGTAAATGATTAATTATAATTACGCCATCCCTCTTTTGTTCCGTTTTTATACCTTTTAAATCATCCGGAACCAGCCCTCTGTCAAGTGGTGATAAATCATCATCCAATACATCCTGCATCGACAACAGCATTCCTGATACATAAACTACTCTTTGGTCAACTCCTATATTGTGATTATTCATCATCTTATTTAAAATTTTTGCATGCTTAATAAGTTCCTCTCTCGTTTTGATTAGGATTTTATGTCTCTCATCTTCTGTAACCACCGCATCGTCGTAAAATGCATTAAAACTTTCTTCACTTTCTAAAAAGTCAAGGGAATTGTAATCTTTCATATATTTAGGCTCAATAGTTGGTGAAAAAACATAGTAAGTGGATATATTTATGCTCTCATCACTCTCCCCTGAAATCCCTATAGCTATGACCTCATCATATCTTTTACTTTCAATCATATTTCTGGCATAATAAATTGCTCCATTAACCGCATAGTTATTGACTGATTTTTCATCTGTTTTAATACCTGCCTTCGTAATTGCAGCATGAAATTTATGATAAAGTTTATTCTCAATCACTACCGGGATTTTATATCGTTCCATGTGAAAATCCGGCTGCCCGAAATTCACCTTGTTTTTTGTTTTGGACGCCCCCTTTAAAGCCTCTTTCATATAACTGGACATCGCCGATTTTTCATTGTAATCAATACCTTTAACTAATTTCAAGGAATTAAACTTCCTCTTTACAGCATCATCTACATCTGCCTCTAATGTATACAATAACTTCCCCATAGGTATCTCCCTTCTCCATGCCTCAATTTCCCAGCAAGGCGCTTTAGAACATTTGTTCTATTCATTATACCATATCATATTTTTATTTCAACACCTTCAACGCATAAATTTTCAGTATCCGTACACCTCATAAATCTCCGGCGTATACACCCCCGGCTCCTCGTATACGATTAACGGCTTCTCCACCGTCATCCGCGACCTGCCGCCCCGTACCGCTTCCAGAAGAACCATATTCGGCTCCTTGTCCACAAACGGGTATACCAGCCGCATACGCTTCGGCTCCAGCTTATATTTCGTCAGCGTCACAATAATCTCCGCCAGCCGGAAAGGTCTGTGCACGAGGAAAAATTTGCCCCCCGGCACGAGCAGTACGGCAGCTTTCGACACCACATCCTCCAGCTTACAGAGAATTTCATGTCTGGCAAGCGCTTTCGCGCCGCTCGGATTCTGCAGACCATGCTGCCCGATCATATAGGGCGGATTGCAGGTAATAACGTCAAAGGAAGCAGCGTCAAACAGCTTATCTGCCTCCTTAATATCTCCCGTAACAATATCTATTTTTTCTTCCAGCCCGTTTAACGCCACGCTCCGCGTCGCCATCTCGGCGCTGTCAGCCTGAATCTCCAATCCGGTCAGGTGCGCCGCTTTTGTCTTCGCTTCCAGCAGAATGGGAATAATTCCGGTTCCCGTTCCCAGATCCAGCACCCGCGCGCCATCTTTCACAATAGCAAATCCGGACAAGAGCACCGCATCCATCCCGAAACAAAAACGCGCCGGGTCCTGTATGATACAGTACCCGTTTCGTTGTAAATCGTCTACTCTTTCATTCTCCTTCAGCGGTATGTCTCTATTTCCCTTCTTCATCCTTCTTTTCCAGCTTTTCAAGCTCTTTCAGCTCTGCATCGTCCGTCACCGTCTTGCGGTTTTTGCCATGCCTTCTCTTAAAGCGAAGCTGATCCGCCCGGTACTCCTGAATCTCCTTCTCGTCTCCCACATCCACTACGACTTTCACAAGCTGGCGCAGTACGTTTACGCTGTGCACCTCGCCTTTTAGCCCGTCGTCGGTCGTCACATAATCGCCCACATTCGGCAGCTTCCGATTCAATTCCTCGTAAGTTTCCTCCTCGTTTTTCAGACAGCACATCAACCTGCCGCAGACACCGGAAATTTTCGTGGGATTTAAGGACAGGTTCTGCTCCTTCGCCATCTTAATGGACACCGGCGCAAACTCCGACAAATGGGTATGACAGCACAGCGGTCTCCCGCAGATACCGATACCGCCCAAAATTTTCGTCTCATCCCTCACGCCAATCTGCCTAAGCTCAATCCTTGTCTTAAACACGGAAGCCAGATCCTTGACAAGCTCCCGGAAATCAATACGCCCGTCCGCCGTGAAATAGAAAAGCACTTTATTGTTGTCAAAGGTGTACTCCGCATCGATTAGTTTCATCTGCAGACCGTGCTTCCTGATTTTTTCCAGACAAATTTTGAAGGCGTCTTTCTCCTTCTGCCTGTTCGACGCCTCCTGCTCATCATCCTTCTGATTCGCAATTCTTAAAACCGATTTCAGGGGCTGCACCACCTTTTCGTCATCCACCTCTCTGGGCGCCCCGATCACCGTACCGTACTCGATGCCCCGTGCCGTCTCTACGATTACATGATCCCCCTGCTTAATCTCGAATTTCCCCGGGTCAAAAAAATATACTTTACCGGCGATACGAAACCGCACGCCTATTACCTTAGTCATAATCTATCAACCTCCATATTCAATTTTCCTTAATCGTAAGCAGCAAAAGCTCCATCGTCAAGTCAAAGTTGACGTTTGCTTCCAGTCTCCTCTTCGCCTGTTGGAGTGCATTTACAATCGTCTCAATCCCCTCATAGGTGCTTCTGTCCGCCACTTTTCTAATCTGCTGGATTTCATTGCGGAAAATCATACTGTTCATGTCTTTCGTCGCCTTATACAAAAGCACATCCCTGTACCAGACCGTCAAAATATCCAGATAATCATTGATATCCAGATTATACTCCGTAATTTTTTTAATCGCCTTGACAATCTCGTTAATTTCCATATCGTTGATATATTTCACAAGCGAAATGGCTTCTTCCTTAACTTTTTCGAACTCCTCGCTGCCCGCCAGATGCTTCGCCTTGCCCACATTTCCCCTCGCGAAAGCGACACAGATATTCGCCTTATAATCCGGTACCGCCAGCTCTTCCATCAAATACTTTTTCACCAAAGCATCCGACACCGGCTTCATGTTCAGCACCACACAACGGCTGATAATCGTAGGCAGAAGCTCCTCCACGTTTGAGGTGAGAATCAGAATCACCGCATATGCCGGCGGCTCCTCCAGTGTCTTTAAAAGGGCGTTCTGCGCCTGAGGCGTCATTTTCTCGCCCTCATTCATAATATAAACCTTGCGCGGACTGCTGTACGGCTTGATGCCGATATCGTTATTAATCTGCTCCCTGATATCCTCCACGCCGATGGTGTTGGGCTTTTCATGACTGACATAGATAATATCCGGCTGATTGCGGCTAAGCGCCTGTTTACAGGAATGACATTCCCCGCACGGCTCTACACCGCCCTTTTCGCACTGCAAAGCCATTGCAAAGAGACGGGCGATAAACTCCTTGCCCGCATTGCGTTCGCCGTTGATAATATAAGCATGAGAGACCTTGTCCGTTTCAATCGCGCTGCGTATATGCTGTTTCAGCTCTTCCTGCCCGACAATATCCGAAAACTTTGCCATACATTTATCCCCCCGTAAGTCCCCAACCGCCATGCTGCAGCTAAGTAAAAATATCCAGCAGTAAACCACGGATTTCTCCGATTTTCTCCAGAATCGCCAGATTGTCCTGCTCATCCTTTACCAGTTCCTGCGCCAAAGCGTCCAGATTCTGGTCAATCAGGCGAATAATCCCGTAAACCCTGTGCCGCCCTCTTCTATCCAAAAAATTCTCTCTCGAAAAAGCATGGGAACGGTTGACGACCTCGTTTAGAAAATCCTTCACCAGCGCCCGGTAACGCTTCATGTCCTTAATATCCCGATGCTTGGCAAGCTTATCTCCCTGTCTGGTAATCTCTTCCATCATACCGGTCAGAGCATTTTGCAGATCCTGCTCCTCAATCCTGCTGACCAGAGTGAACTTAAACGTGCCGTCCGTCTCCTGCTGCTGTGTCGGCTGTTCGATTTGCGGTGCCTGCTGTACCTGATTTACTTTTATGTCCACTCCCATCACCTCCCCGCGTCGTCAGTCACTTCACAGTGCTGCCTGCGGCTTTCCTGTTACGCAATCTGCCCATTCCCAATCAGCGCTTTACTCCAGACGCTCCCGCAGATAATCCGTAATCTCGTCCAGACAGTTTTCCAGCCGGTCATTATAAAAAGTTCTTTCTATTTTGGAGAGCGCCAGCTTCTCCTCGGAAAAATCCTGCGCATCCGCCAGGTACCGCCTGCACAGCTCCTCGTACTTCGGATGATCCTGCGCCTTTTCCCGATCCAGCGCTCGCTGTAGGCGCACGCCGTCGTCCAGCTCGATCATAACCGGCAGCACCTTATCCGCACCGTAAAACCCACGAAGCTGGTCATAGGCCTCCAGTGTACCAATCAGCACATAAGAGTGTGCCGAGAGGTCAATCTCCGCATCCGCCACGGTAAAATACCGCCAGACGCCGTAATAGGTGTCATAGGCTCTCGCTTCTATCACGCTGCCCTGCTTCAAAAATTTCTGAAACCCCTCCTCGTCCGTGAAATGATATTCCACGCCGTCCTGCTCCCCCGCCCGGATCGGTCGGGTCGTATAAGGTACAATCGTCCTCAAAGGAACGTTTTTTTGCGCCAGCAGCTTCTTATATATAGTGTCTTTCCCCGATGAGCTCTTCCCCATCAGACATACTATTTTCCCCATGCCATTATCTTACCTTAATATAATAAGAATTTCAACCGCTACAGCGCCACTACAACAATCTCGTCCTTCTCGGACACGCCCTGTATGTTCAGCCCTGTTTTCCGATATTCTTGTATCCGCTTTATCACTGTTTCGTCAAACAGTTCTCCCGGCGCCACAATCGGGCTCCCCGGCGGATAAAGGCTGATAAATCCGGCGGCAATCCTGCCTACCGCCTTTTCTAACGGAACCGTCTCCCATTCGCTGTGAAAGGCTCTGGCAAGCGTCATACAGCTTTTCAGCGGTTTGTTCAGATGCGACGCCCTTCTTGACGCAGAAACTCCGTCATCTGCGCTCTTCTCTATCCTACCATCTATTTCACATAGCGCGTCAGCCAATCTCTGCCAGCCTGCCGCTTCGTCCATCAGCGTCATAATCGCCAGCACATAAGTCTCCGCCGCCATCTCCATTTCCAGATGATAGGTTTCCCGCAGAATATCGTTCAGCTCTTTTCCCGTCATATTCGTGCCTTTGACGGAAATCACCATTTTACCGAGGTCCCAGCCTTTCAGCTCATGTTTCTTTTGTGACACGTTTGTCATTTTTCCAATGCGAATATGCTTAAGAACCGCCGTCTTTTCGCAAAAACTCAGATAATGCCCCCGCATAGCGGCAAAGCGCTCCTGTCCCTGCTCTTCTAAAAACTTCATGCAGGCGTCCATACTCGCCATAAGTACATAGGAAGGACTGCTGCTTTGCAGCATGGTAAGATATCCCCGCAGCTTCTCTCTGTCCACTCTGTCGCCGTTTACGTGCAGAAGCGCTGTCTGCGTCATGGCGGGCAGCGTTTTGTGCAGACTGTGGATTACCAAATCCGCCCCTCCCGCAATGGCTCCCTGCGGCAGATACGACGACAGTCCGAAGTGCGCGCCATGCGCTTCATCCACGATCAGTATGCCGCCCCGCTTATGTACCTCAGCGGCGATTCCGGGAACATCCGAAAGAACGCCCTCATAAGTCGGCGAAGTAATGACCACTGCTTTTACTTCGGGATAAGTGTCCATAAGAGCGCCAATCTCTTCCGCGGATGCCCCATCGAAAATATCGTACTCCGAAATCATTTTCGGATAATAATACCGCACAATCAGTCCATGCAGAATCGCGGCATGGTATACCGACCTATGACAGTTTCTGGCTATTAGTATCTCATCCATCGGCACGGTTGCTGCCATAATCGCTGCCAACACCCCGCCGGAACCGCCGTTTACCAGAAAGAAGGTTTCATCCGCCCCATAAATACGATTGGCACGATGCTGCGCCTCCTTTAAAAGCCCCTCCGCCTGATGCAGATTGTCAAAGCCGTCTATCTCCGTTATATCGATCTTATGATAATCCGCCATCTCGCCGCCTGCCGGGTTCCGTTTATGTCCCGGCATATGATAGGGATAAAAATCGCTTGTCACATAGTCTGTTAATGCCTGATACAGGCTCTTCTCCGCCGTCATGACGCTTTTACCCCGTGCCCGCGGTGGACACCCATAGTTTCCAGCAGAGAACAGTACTTATCTGCAGCCGTCACAACCCAGGCTTCTCTGCAGGTGGGCGGCACCACCGACAAAGGCCACATATGTTTCTTGATAATTTCCCGTTGAATATCGTTCAAATCATACTCCTTTTCCGCGTTGCGAAGCGCCGTCATCGGATGATGAAAGCCATGCAGACGCTTTCTCTGAGACAAATATGCCTTGTCATGCCAATCGTAAAGAAAATAATCGTGCAGCAGCGCTCCTCGGATTAAGTCATGCTTGTTACAGCCAATCCCGAGCTTTTTATTTAAAAGAAGACTGTAACGCGCCACATCCACGCAATGATTGTGCACCGTCATCGTGCCATGCTGGAGATGCTCCCTCGTTTTCCTGAAATTTTCTGACTGCAGGATATCCTCGCCGTGCTCCCGAAGCAGCTCATGGATTCTCTTATGGCGCTCGTAAAGCCTTTGCAGACGCTCTCTGCTTCTTTTTTGACAGTTCTTAAACAGGTCCATTCTTCCTTTCCCTCCATTTCGCGGATAATATTTACCAGTTGCCTTACTGTTCTTCTTCCACCAGATTATGCAGTACCTCGGCACGATGTGCCCACGTATGTCCCGCCTGCGCCAGCTTGTAACCGCCGTCTGCGAGCATCTGCATCCGTTCCGGCTCCGACAGCAGTTCTTTCGCTATTTCCGGCAGCCGTTCCATCTCCGCCAGCGAATACAGACTACAGTCTGTTCCGTCGTGCAGGATTTCGTCTAAATAAACGCTACTGTCTGTCAGACAGACTGCCCCGTTCAGCATGGAATTAAATATCCTGTCATGGGCACCGTTCTTAAACCAAGGCATCACATTCAGGGACAGCTTCGTCTGACACAGCTTTTTTAGGCATCCCTCGGAGTTCAGGCTGTTCATGATCATCAGATTTTCCGGATGCCTGCACTCCAGAAGCTCCCAGCCGTCGCCAAAAACATGCACCTTAATCCCCGCGTCTACCAACTCCTGCACCGCGCGTCCCCGAAACGTATAACGCACATACAGGTCGATAAAGGTGAGCGCCGCAAAAGTCTTTTTCAACTCCTCCTCCGGCACCTCGGAAAGCTCCGCGAGAAGATGGGCTTCCGCTACCTCCTCCACCGTCCGCTCAGGATGCGTCAAAAGCTCCTCTATCATTCCATGATAAAATGCCGTGTACTCGTCGTCAATCCTTGTAATATATTTATCGAAGGTAGACGGCTTACAATAGTTTCCCACCATTGTCACATCATACTTCCGGCAGGCAATCGGCACATTGGTTTTGTTCGGATACAGCTTCGTGCCCGCAAGCGGCAGGAACGGTCCGTTTTTTATTTCCGGAAAAAACCGGCGCATATATGCCTCATGGTTTCTGTCAATGCTGATATGATGATAGTTTGCTGGAACCTTTTCCAAAAAATGATGGTAATACATGGGATGATCCACCACGATATTATAACTTGGAATCCGCAGCGCTTCCCACATCGTCGTATCATTCTCATCTAAGAAATAGGGTTCCCCGCTCATGCCGTGAAAATTAAAATTGATAAGCGATGTGTTTCCCTTTTCAAAAAATTGAAAAAACTTCTCCGTGCTCTCCCACGGTCTGCCCAAATCGTAAATAAAGGTCTCATGCCCAAGCGCCTTCATTGCCTCTGCAATCTGCAGAGAAAAATACCCCTGCGTTTCAATATCACCCGTAAAAAACAACAACTTTTTCACTGCCGCACTCCCTTTTGTTGTGCCGTCAACTACTTTTTATTATATCGGCTGTATTCCAACTCCTCAATATATTTTTTTGCTTCTTTTTCCCGCGCCCCGCCCGGTCTGCTCTCCAGATAGACCCTGATTTCTTCTATATAAGGCTCCTTCTCCTCAGAAATCCTTCCCCGCACATAGGCAAGATAAACGTCGGCAAAGTCCCAGTACCCGTCAAACTCCTTCTCATAATCCCTGTCAAAATAGAGGGAAGAAAAATTGTGAACCGGTCCGAACATGCTCTCATCCAGCTCTATTGCCTCGAGACGATAGGACAAAGACCTCGTCCTGTAATTGCGCGCCAGCTCTCGAAACTGTCCAAAGCAAAACGCCATACACGCAAAAAACAAAACCGTAAATGCAACAATCAACACATAATACTTCGCATTGCTTTTATTTTTCAAAGTACGCCTCCATTCTCCGTTTGGTAACTCCCTCGATATCCGCGCTTCCCTCCAGCGTAAACTGTTTCCCTGACTCCAACGTTTTCAGCGTCTCGATTTCTTCCTCCGTCAGCCTGTAATAATTCTTTAAAAAGCCGTCAACCTCCCGCGTCAGTTCTTCTTTCACCGCGCTGTCCGTCTTTGAGCTGTAAAATATCTGAATACTGATTACATCCGTATCCCGAAAGGCGGCATAATTGTCCCCCTCGTCCATGGAGCCCATGGACTGCAGCACACTTATCAAAACAATAGAATAATTGTAGATATCATAAAGCTCTTCCGCATACTCCGGATAATTTTGAAAATGCTCGCCCGTCGGGTCCGTGGTAGATGCAAGAAGATAGGCACGAATATACTGCCCCTCATCCAGATAGCGGGCGATTGTCTCCTTATTCTGTGCAAGACGCGCTCCGCTCACCTCATAGGAAGACTTTCCCGAAAAACGATACTGAAAAAAGGCAACACAGCCGAATGAAATGAGAACAATCACCAAAAAGACAATCCCCAGTCTGACTGTCAGATGCTTAAGCACCTGATTCGTCCCGCTCTCTAACAGCTCGTCTCTCTTTTTCTCATATGCGGCATCATAAGTCTGAGCTCCTTCGCCAGCTGCAAAGCATGTTCGTTAACGGTACCGCAATAAGGGCACCTCAGTTGGTCGCTGGCAAAATCAGCGCCGCAGTTTGTACATTTCATCTTCTAACCCTTCCTCTATCATAATTTCCGTTTCCCGCTCTACTTCTTCGGCAAGCGCCGCCTCAATCTCTTCATCCGTCCCATAGACGGAAAAGAAAATATCGTCCGCACGCATATTGTAATCCTCTGCCATAATTTCGTATATAAACAGCATTTCCTCCGTGTCATGCGCCTGACACGCCTTATCGAAAAGAGGCGGATAGGTGTGCAGGAACCATGCCGTGCGGTATTGAAAGTAATCCGGCGAATCGAGATACACATCACACTCGTCAATCAGATACTGCTCCAGCTTATCCCAATCCTCTTTCTCATAAGCTTTTCGCATATCCCGGGTCAGCCCGTCCATCTCCCGCTGCATCCCGCTCTCTCTCATTTTCCCCGGTATATCAAGAAAGACCACAAGGGCAAACAGCAAAAACAGCAAAAGCAGCGTAACCGCCACAACGCTCCCCAGCTTTTTCGGAACAGACATTGTTTCGGACTGCGCCCTCTTTACCGCTCTTATCTTTTTATCCGTTTTTTCCCTGCTTAAATCAATCAATTCCCTGCCGCAGTAAGGGCAGAACGATGTTTCACCGTCAGGCATCCCTGCGCCGCAGCCGGGGCATATCCGCATTTTCTTTTCCAAAGTGACAAATTCCTCCCTCTAAGTATAACATATCCTCCGCGAAACCGCTCGTCAAACAGTCAAAAACACTGCTAAAAACAGTCGGAATTAATCAGCCGAAGCCGTCCCCGTATCGCGGTACACAAGCGCGGTAATCACGAAGCTGGCGATAAAAGATACAACGGCTACGGCCGCCGCCTTCCATAAATTAGCCGGATCATCCACGCTGTAAAACATCAGAATCGTTGAAACGCAGGGAAACGCAAAGGTGTAGCAGTGTACCGTCAACAGCCCCTGCACCGCTCCCGCAATCATACAGCCGAATATATTGCCGATTAGCGGCGTTTTCTCCTTAAAGCATACACCAAAAATAGACGGTTCCGCAATTCCGGAAGCAAATTCCGTAATCATGGCGCTTATCGACATCGCCTTCTTATCCGCCGTTTTCGATTTGACAAACACCGCAAGGTCACAGCCGGCGAGCGATATATTAGAAATCAGAAACGCCACCATAATGCCGTAATCCACGCCCGTCACCCCAATCTGCGTAATCGCCAGCGTAATAAAAATCCAATGCATTCCCGTGGACACCAATAACGTCGTCAACGCCGCAAACAATGCCCACGCTATCACGGGCACCCTCATCTGCATGATGTCAAGCCCGTCCGCCAGCAGTCCGCTTAACAGACTGACGATAGGCTCTATTACGAGAATGCCCAGAAGCGAGGTAGCAAAAACTGCGCATACGGCGAGAAAATACGGCTGCAGGCTCTCCTTAATCAGCTTTTTCAGCCATTTTACAATATGAGACATACAGTAAACCAGCAAAATAATCGGAATCACATTGTAGGCATAAGTCGCCGCCACCACTGGTATGCCCACAAAAGTGACGCGCTCCCCGCTCTCCATCAGGGACGCAAAATCCGGAAGCAGCATAACGCACACACTGGTAAGCGCAATCAGCGGGTCCGTATCAAAATGCTTTGCCGCAGAGTACGCCACATACACCGGCAGGAAATAAAAAGGCGTCGTCGCCAACGCCGACATAATCACTTCCGTTGTCCCCGATAACATATGTACCGCCGTCAAAAGCATTACCAGAATTTTCAAAATACCGCCCGCCAATAGAATTGGTATAATCGGCAGCATACATGCCGTAACATGATCAAACGCTGCCAGAATGGCTTTTTTTAATTTACTCATATCTCTCCACCGTCCGTCGCCTTTCTTTTCATAGTTTGCTTATTCATTATATAATACAAAAACCTTGCAGTCACCACAAAAATGGCAACCGCAAGGTTTTTCACGAGTTAATGCCCAGAACCGGAATCGAACCAGTGACACGAGGATTTTCAGTCCTCTGCT